>CAYXDO010000203.1:0-17941 GCA_964463485.1 uncultured Myxococcales bacterium
CGAATCAGACCTCCGAATCAGACCTCCGAATCAGACCTCCGAATCAGACCTCCGAATCAGACCTCCGAATCAGACCTCCGAATTTTGTGTCAGCGGCCGTGCTGCTTCGGACTCCCGGCCGAATGATCGGTTTGGTCGGCGCGGCTTCCCCCCTGGTCCGCTTGAGCCGCCGGACATCCTTGACTCCGTGCTTCCCAACTTGGCAGCTCGATCGCAGGTGCAAGGGATTGGCGGCGTCCAGTTGAGTCGCGCTACTCGCTGGCACCATCCGGCGGCTTTCGGGGTGGCGAGGCGCAGGCCTCTACCTCCAGTCGGAACTCTCCGGCTTGGACGATGTAGATCCTCCAGCGCCCGATGAGCCGACGGTCGTCTTCGAATCGAACTCGTTTGCGCACCTCGAGTTCCGCGAGGTGGTGCGGAACTCCGCCCGTACCTTCCTTGGCGTTCGTGCGGTCAGGTCGAGTTGGAGCCGTTCCAGAAGTCCCGTCTCGCCCGCTTGCTCGAGCACGACGGCGTTCCAAACTGCGATCGCGATTCCGAGGGCCTCTTCGACGGCGGCCACGGCGACACGGTCAGGTGTGCTTTTGAGCAAGGGCTCGGCGAAATCGAGAATGGTCTCGGAAATCGAAGCCGAAGAGAGGTCGGTTCGGCCTTCGAATGCGGCGGTCCGTGACACATCGGCATTTTCGTTCGAACACGATAGGGCGTCGACTTTTCTGACTCAGGGCGGGCGGGCTTGAGCCGCCTTCCAGTTATGGGGAAGGAGCGCTTCGATCTGGCTTGGGCTCGGTTCGCGGCCGAGCTTCGGGAGCACGTCGGTCAGATAGGTTGCCGCATCGATCCCCTGAAGCCTGCAGGTCCCGAGGATCGTATAGATCCTTCGGCGGCGGTCTAGAAGTGACGCGGACCGGCAGCACCGGGACCGACTCCTGCTCAAGCCGCTTCTTCCATCGTTCGAGCCGGCCTCGCGACTGTCCCTTGGCCTCCGCAAATTCACTCAGCGACAGGCCCGACGCTCGCCACTCACGCAGGGCCGCCCGCGCCTCTTCGGTGCTCCAATATGATTCCGACATGCCGGTTGCCGTCAAACCTGGGTCCGCCGGACGGTTACGGCTCAGGCATTCACAGACCGGAAGGTGTGTCCACGACGACGCTAAGGGCAAACTCCAGCGGATCGAAAGTAGTTGACATTTGTTCAGGTTCTACAGAACGTGATTGCCGTTGGATGCGAACTGAGCTACAAAATGCCTCTGTCCCATCGTGCTTTCACGACATCGCGGCACGGCGTGCTTGTTCGGACGCTTCGTGGTAACGGCGGAACACCGAACACCCTAAAACTACAGTGAGTTATCATGTCATCGGAATCGGAAAGAGTCATTCGAGGAATTTCGCCTGAACTCGACGATCTTCTGGGGCGACGACTTGGCGTCCTCGACGAAGGTTTTGTTAGGGTTATTGACTATATGGGTGGCGACGCGGCGATCGTCCAAGCGGCCCGAGTGTCTTACGGGGACGGGACAAAAAAGTATCATGAGGATCGAGGATTAATTCGATACCTCATGCGTCATCGACACACTACTCCGTTTGAGATGTGTGAGATAAAACTTCACGTTCGAGTTCCGATGGACTGTTGGCGGCAGTGGATTCGCCACAGAACTGCGAGCGTTAATGAATATTCTACTCGTTATTCGGTAGCTATCGACGCCATGCAGCGAACGACTTCGGACGCGTGGCGAAGTCAAGCAACACTAAATCGCCAAGGAAGCAGCGGCGGAAATTTATCAGAGGATGTCGGTCGTCAACTGAGTATCCGCGAAAAAGAACTGCAGATAATGGCACGGGAAATTTATGAAGAGCGATTGGCTGCCGACGTCGCTCGGGAGCAGGCTCGTAAGGACCTTCCGCTATCTACCTATACAGAGGCGTACTGGAAAATTGATCTGCACAATTTACTCCACTTCCTGGCACTTCGCTTGGACTCTCATGCCCAGTTTGAGATCCGCAAATATGCTGAAGTAATTGGATATCGGATTGTGGCCACGTGGTGCCCGATCTCCTGGGAAGCTTTCCTAGACTACGGATTCAATCAAATGCAATTGTCCTCGAAGGACCAAGAAGTCATTCGAGCCATAATTTCGTCAAAGGAGGAAGGGGAGAAGGCGGCACTCGCCGCAGGTTTTCTGACTTCTGCTGGAGAGGCGCCTCCTCGGAGCCGGGAACTGGCTGAATTCGAGGCTAAACTCACGGCACTTGGTCTAGTTCCGCCGTGGCGCTCCTGATGGACCCATCCCAGCCGGCAGTGATCTCGGCTCCGTGGTCAACACGAGCTACGACGTCGACCGACTGTACTTTTCAGCAGTTAGCTCCATACATCGGTCGCATTAAGACCGAGATTGCTCGCTACCTCATTGCTTCATACTCGAAGCCGGGCGACTTGATTCTTGACCCGTTCTCCGGTTCTGGGGTCATTCCGTTTGAAGCTGTCCTCCTAGGAAGGCGGTGCGTGTCCGCGGATATCTCGCCCTACGCCTACCTTATCACCCAGGCTAAGTTTTCGGCTCCGACCACTGAAAACGAGGCTATGATGGATTTTTTTTCCGTCTGGGATACTGCTCTTTTCAAACGAAGTCGTCAGGATTTGCGCAGTGTCCCGACGTGGGTGCGCGCATTTTTTCACCCGGAGACCCTAAGAAGCGCCTTGGCTTTGCGAGATGAGTTAGTCGCACGAAAAAACCATTTTCTACTCGCGTGTCTTCTCGGCATTCTTCATCACCAGCGACCTGGTTTTCTTTCGTTTCCAAGCAGCCATCTCGTCCCATATTTGCGGGACCGAAATTTTCCTCGAAGGCAATATCCGGAACTCTACGAAGAACGTGATGTTTGTTCAAGGATGGTCGCCAAAATTGAACGAACATATCGACGACCTCCGGATAGATTGCTTGTCACGGCAAGGGTTCTTCAAGGTGATAGCCGAACGCTCGAACTCTCCGAAAACGTTGATGCGATCATCACCAGTCCCCCATACATGAACGAGCTGGACTACATTCGGGACAATAGGCTTCGCTTGTGGTTTCTCGAGCGAAAACTTCCTACTCATCAGGACCTTCGAAGCCGAAACAGGGAGCAACTCTTCGGAAACCTAATCCAAGATACTTTCCATCGGTTATTACCTCGACTTCGTTCAGGCGGAAGAATCGTTCTTGTCGTGGGTGACACGAGGAGGGGGCGTGCCCGTGTTGATGCGGCCGCGCTTATCACGAGTATTTTCTCAAGCCAACGATATCGAAATCTGACCCTGCTTGCGACTTACCGGGACGCAATTCCCGATGTCCGACGCTCAAGACGAGACCTCGCGGGAACTAAGAACGAAACGGTCCTCGTATTTCAGAAAAAGAAGCGCACATCAGGGTTGTCGCCATGAATTCCCTTCCGGATCCATTCATTTTCATAGGGCAGTCAATTCCAGGGACCCAATATGTCATCCGTGACCATATCGGTACCGGTGGTCGGGCTCATGTATTCAAAGCACGTTCGGAGAACTTGGCGCGCGACGTGGCCTGCAAGATTATTCCCAGTTGGCACCTTGTCGGAACCGACCAAAATCCCCCAGCGTGGCGTACAGAGATAACTAACGCCAATTCCGTGCCTTCGTTTCGAGTCGTTAAGATTTTCGACTCTGGAGAATGGACGGTAGCTGGGTGCAGATGTGTCTATTTGCTCTCAGATCTCGTCAATGGCGTAACTCTTCACAAATACATCCAGGGCCAGAAAATCGATATTGGTTTTGTCGAAACGCTCATGTTCGAGCTTCTGGATTTCTTGCGAGAATTGGACGAGGCGAACCTTCATCATGGAGATCTGCACGACCGTAATATCATGATCGAAGATCGTCGCAACGCCCTTTCCGGCCCCAAATTCACCATAAGAATTGCTGACTTTGGTGTAGCGCCAGCGACAGAGGCGGAACTCTTGGATGACTATGAAGAGTTGGCCAAGACGTGCCATTCAGCTCTTTCCCGCGTCGACTATGCCTCGCTGGCACCCGAGGATCGCTCCATCTTCAATTTCCTAAGTCATGACTTTCTCGGCAAGCGACTTCTCGAGAAAGACACGACTTTCGATCCTGACTGTCGAAAACCGCGAGCTCTTGCGAGTTCCCTTCGGGCCATTCGTAGTGATTCGTTCGCTATCCTTGCCGGATCCAAGCGAACTCTCAGCACACCGTTTGACTACCTGAGTTGTGAGCAATTAGGCGAGTATCACGTACTCCTCAAAGAACTTTATTCAGACAAGATGCTCGGACTCACCGCAATAGAGGACGTGAATAATCTTGTTCTCACAGGACCAAGGGGCTGTGGTAAGACGACGGTCTATCGTAGCTTGAGTCTCCGTCATCGTGTCCTTACCGATGATGCGGCTCTGAAGGACGTGTCCTACATCGGTGTGTACTATCGATGCGATGATTTGAGCTTCTCATTTCCGAGATATCGACTCCCTGAAAGACAGGAGGCTTGGGACGTTCCGATACATTTTCTCACCTCAACTTTACTCGCCGAACTCTTTGACGCGATATCCCGTTGGATACCGAACCACGCAGCCGATTGGTCGCGACTCGAGTCGGCATGTACCGAGGAATTGTGGGGTCTACTGGAGTTGACGGCCCCCCAGGCCCCTAGCGGTAATACATTCAAGTCGTTGGTCAGCAGTCTTCGAGCGCAACGTGACCGAGCTGCAAAGGAGCAGCGGCTGGTGAGCGATCCGGCCCAAACATTTGGTCTTTATTTTCGCCCCAATGTTCTCCCCAACGCCTGCAACGTTCTTGCGCATCATTTTTCATTGCTCGTCGACCGGCCCATTTTCTTCTTCGTGGACGATTATTCCACTCCAAAAGTTTCGGTCGATCTGCAGAGAAATCTAAATCGTCTGGTCATGCAACGCAGCGCGTCCTGTTTTTTCAAGCTGGCGACCGAGAGCCCAGCTTCATACGAAATTAGTGACGTTGATGGGAAATCATACGTCGAGGGTCGCGAATTCAAGTTGGTAAATCTTGGAATGGATTTTATCAACGCCGACGGGGAGGATAAACTTCGTTTTGTCGATGACGTCTTCAATAAGCGATTTAAGTATGCTCCCCAATTTCCCGTGAAGACGCTCGAGGCTCTGATCGGCAACGATTCGTTGAGACTGAATAGCAATGAAATCGCTCGACAACTGCGCGAGAAAAAGAAGTGGCAAGTTTGGGGTCGCGAAGCCCTCGGCGAACTTTGCAGCGGAGATGTCCATTTCCTAATCGAACTCGTCGGCAAAATGGTGGCGCTCCAAGGCGGTGCGGATGCGCTGTCGAATTCGGAGTCTCCTGCAATACCACCCAACATTCAGAATCGAGCGATTCGCTCCGAGGCCGGTGGATTCTTACGAAATCTTCGAGCGCTTCCTCGCGGCCAGGAACTTGTTGCTGTTGTCGAGGCGTTCGGTAGCGTTGCCGCGTCGTATCTGCGGCACAAAAACTCAAAAAACGAAGATGCGGACCCACCTCATCAGGCGTCACGAATTGAGCCGTATGAGGATCCTAGGTTCGGATCGGAAGCTAAAGCAGTCTACGACGAACTCCTTCGATACTCCGTATTCATAGAGGATGTTCGTGGCAAGAGCCGAAGAGGCCAAGTCGTGCCACGGCTTTACTTGCGGCGTTTCTTGATTCCCTTCTTCAATCTGACGTTTAGCAAGCGCGACTCTCTCGAACTGACCGTTGAGGAACTGAGCGAACTTCTTCTGCGACCGCGGGATTTTGAATCAAGAAAGAGACTCCAGGCACCTCAGGATTTCGAAGGGCCGCGGACTCAGCTGGACTTGAACTTTGTCCTCGATAAGAACAAAGGCGATGGTGAACCTTGAGCACGAATTTTCTCCGCCGGGATGAATGGCTTGCGTCCCTTACCTTGCCGGAGTTGGCAATTCATGATTTCTTCTTGTTCGACACCGCTGATGTACTCATAACCTGCGCTGGTTTTGAGGATCGTGCGCTTGAGTTTTTGCGCCGGGCTATTGCCGCGGGAGCTCGGGGATTTACGGTGATTGCGGTCGGATATTTACCGTCGCTTGCTGCTAACCGAAGCCAAGAATTAGAGTCTCTCGCAGGGAAAGGTGAAATCGATCTCAAATGGCTCCCATACAATAGGGAGGACCCATCTGATCCAGGCCCGGAAATCTTTGCGGCCATGCCATTTCGACGATTGCACATTGATATATCTGGGATGTCGCGCCTGCTAATTGTTCAACTTCTTACCGCGATTGTTCGAAGCGGAAATTGTGAGAACACAAGCGTTATTTATTGTGAGGCAATGGAGTATCCTCCGACTCAACAGGAATTCGACTCATCGATTGAAGCGAAATCGCTTCGTAACTCGAACCCGACGGAACTCGATGAACTCGTCCCGGAACCCGACTCGCACCCTCTTCTTAGAATGGTCAACTTCGTTTCCTCAGGCGTTTTTGGGATAATAGTGCCTCGCGAGCTTTCGACAGTGTCGATGTATGGTCAACCAATTAGGTTGATTTCGTTTCCCACGTTCAATCCAGCTCAGTTCGCGGCTCTTTGTGCGGAAATCAATTCCGCGTATATTACGATCATCCACGGGAAATCACCGCATCTGGAAGATGAATGGAAACGCGACGCGATTAGACGATTGAATGGCATCGAGATGCTGCAAGGGGCGAGGGAGGAAGAAACATCGACGCTGGATTACCGGGAGACACTGAAGCTGATGATACGGATTTATCAGCAACACGGAGACAGAGAGAAGCTGATTGTGGCTCCTACTGGAAGCAAGATGCAATCACTGGCAGTCGGCATTGCCGTCGGAGTTCTGCCCGATATCCAGATCGTCTATCCAACACCACGCTCGTTCCCGTCTCCTGAAAACTACACGACGGGTGTTAGAAATATCTATCACCTGTCTTTGGGCTTTTTGAAAGATGGCTGAACTCGTCGATTTTGTTTCGTGTTGGAACCGTCATCCATAGGGCGGAAAGGCGTCGCCGAAAATGCCTCGCCATTGTTCAAGAGAGTCACGAACCCTGCCCGTTCTCGCAAAGGCCTCTGCATTCATCGCTCTCCGCAGGGCCGCTCCGAGTCTGTCTGTGCAGTCTTCGAGCTTCTCGACGGTATCGAAATAATCGCCGAGATTTCCACCAAGTCCAGCCGGATCCTGGATGCCATTTACTATCAGCGTGGGAGCTTTCTCGAAGAAATAGCGGCAGCCCGAAGGATAGTCGGAGATTTGTATCTGATCGAACACGCTGAGTGCGAGGGCCTCCAAATGGAACGAGCGCAGGAGTTTGCTGTGGCTTCGGTTCCATGACTTCAGCATTTTGAGCAAAGGAACCAACGCTCCCGCATGAGTAGCATTTGCCGCGTTCCAAATTTCGACGTGGCGTTGTGGATTAGTCGAGATCCAACGCCTAGAGATGGAATCCGGGATCAAGAAGCCACCGCCTTCCCTCTTGAAACCGGGAACGACATCAACCACGAAATCCGTAAAGCGAATTGTCACTGCTTGTCCGTTGCGGCTGACTTTCGATCCACTGTAGGTGGCGAGAAGTACGTTTCGCACGCGATCGAGCACTGACGTGGGATTCGCCGGCGCCCAATATTGCGGCTCAAGCACGACAAAGATGTCGATGTCGGCGTCAGCAAGCGGCGCGATCATCGTGTGGCGTCTATACGAGCCTGTGAGAAATGACTCCAGTAGGTTGAGCTCACGAGCAAGGAGGGCTCGGATGTTGTCCTGACGCGCTGAGACCGTGGACGTTTGAAGGCCTGTGATTTCCAGGTTGGCCGCGAATTCGCGAAAAGCCTGCGGAATGGATTGAGCCATAAGTGCGTCGGTTTAGCTGCTGGCCGCCGAACCTCCGAAGAGAGTTTGTCCACGGATCGACCACCGAAAGGCTAGTCGTTTTCGCAAGATTCGGTAGAGAATTGTCGGAGTATCCCTCCCGCCCGCGAGTTCGAGGTCGTAGGCATCTGTTAGCACTCTCAGTTCTTCCCCGGACGGTCGCTTGAAAAGTGCATCTTCGATCCCTCGGATCGACGAAGCCAAGATAAGGGTCGCAATAGCGGTTTCGCTTGATCGGACGAAAAGCACAGCCAGGACGATCGAGCAGAGGGTGTCGAGAACGACTTGGCGAGTAGCTACATCGGTCTCCGAAACCGCCGCTACAGCAGCAAGCCCGTAGATGGCGACGAAGACGAAGGCGAAGAGAATCAACGCTAGAACAGCGGAGTAGATCCCAAAAATACGAAGCTGCGAGCGACTAAAAAACGCGCTGTGCGCATACATTTCGCGAAGCCGATCCTCGCCGATGGGCGATTTGGGTTCGTAGTATTGGTCAAGCGTTTGAGCGGGAAGATGGCTCGCCATGAATTCCGCGAAAAGCGGCGCATCGCCCTCCGCGTTCGAGGCCGTAATCATTTCGACCTCCAGGCCGCTGGCGTAGGCGCGAGCCGCGGTCTTCTTGCACCGATGGGCGTAGGATCGGGCGTGGGATGCGTATGCTCGAAAGCAAACCGAAAGCACTGAGAGAATGAGCGCACCGAGGGGAAGCCATTTAGCGCCATCGCGAATCGGACTCCATCCGAGCGTATTTCCCGCAGCAAGGATCGCCATTGAACCTTCGAAACAGAGCGCTATAAAAGCAAAAAGTTTGGCAGTCTCGATAGCACCACGGAAAACTCGATGCACAGTTTCTGTTCGCGGCAGGCTCGGGTGATTCATGGTTCGCGCTTACTCATATTCTTGCATTAGTTATCGTTCAATAATCTGCATAGCGAATCGACAAACTGGACTCCCGATAACTCGCGGACCTGGGCGGCACCTGGCTTATACTCATAGAACCTCGCGGAGTCAAATCGAAACGCAGGGATCGTGGGCTCACCCAGCATTATTTTGCCGCCAGACTGTTGGTGAAATGGTTGCGACCAAAATCTCTGGGAGATTGCGCTTCCGGTGAATTCTAAGTTTGAAGGATCATTTTTCGACAAGAGTACATCGAGTGTGTGGAACACCGCTTCGGCTGGCTCCCGACCGTCCGTCTTGTCCGCGCGGCGCAGCTCTTCGGTATCTCCTTTCAGCAGCAAACGACGGAGACTCTCCTCCTGGTCGACGATGGCTGCTGCAAAGTCATGGGCATCTGGGACCTCCGAGTCCCGACGGATTCGCGCGTAAGTGACAGCGTCATAAGTGAGTTGCAGGGCGGTACGCGGAAGGCCGCCGCTCCTTTTGATTGCGTCCACCAAGTGCATTTGGACATCACCTTGGTAGCCTAGGCCTCTGCGCCGAAGCATGTCGAGGAGGAAGGCCATTCCTTCTTCGGTGTCGGGATCGAGCGGTAGGATCGAAAAAAGCTTCTCAGTGTCCCGAAGATACGTCTCGGATTTTGGCCCAAAGGCGAGCGTCCACGGCGCGACGACGGCGATATTGGCCAACTTGCCCAAGCTCTCCAGGCCCTCGAAGATGTCATCGATTTGCTGGTCGCCGTGAAGCCGTTCGAGGCCGTCAATCAGGAGCGTGGATGTGATGGACGTTGCCGCCTGGACGGTTTCGAGAAACTCCCGAGCGACGTCGTTTGCGCGCCGACCCGTTGTCTCCCATTGGCCCGCCCGTTCGGCGAGTGCGTTTCCGAAGCTCCAACTGTTGGTCGGCCACGAAGCGAGAGCGTGATCGCGCACCGCACGAGCGATCGAAACCAGAACGGTTTGCTGGTCGAGCCGGCGGATATTGTGGAGTCGGTCGAGCCGGATCAAGACGGCGCCCGGACCGAGGACTTCGGCAGCTTTGGCCAACTCGGTGCTCTTGCCGACGCCAACCGGGCCACCGACGAGCACTGCAGCGCGGCCCGCACGGATGGAGTTTGCTAGCTCTCGCCCGCCGCCTACCGGTCGATCTACGTAGAGCGGATCGTTGAGATCGAGCGGTCGCTGCGGCGAGGCTTCTGCCGCTCCAACTCGCATCTGCTGCGCATAGCGGTATCGAGTAGTGAAGTCAAAAGCCACGGACGAATGGCCGCAGTCCGCAGCGTCCGCCGCGCGCCGCTCTTCGCTGTAAGGCAGCGTAAAGCCTCGCCCGGTTGCACTTGCCAGCGGTGCTCCTGGTTTGTTCATGTCGCCTCGTGCGTTTTCAATCGGGTGCAGCCGGGCCCTTGATCCCCGGCCGAGTCTGGTACCTCGTTTTGACCTCGAAAGGCGGTTCCGCCAGGCAGGCGACGTGGGGGCGACGGCAGAGTCGGCGAGTTTGCCGGATATGGTGAGGGCTGAATCGCTCGCGGATGCCCTAGGATCGATGACGAGCCGCCTTTGGCCAACCCGCACGCAGCAGGAACGGCTGTTTGACCTCCGCGAACGCAAAGACTGGGGGCCGAGCGAGCTGCGATGTTCGGTCGACTGTTTCGCAAAGTGGACGAGCCGCATGCTAGGCCTGCCGGACGTCATCAAAGTGCAACCCCGAGGCCATGTGCCGAGCGCCTCCGAAATTCGGGCGCTGATATCGCGGCTTCTACCAGGCACTGCCCGGGGCGACGGCGTCGGCGCCGCGATCGCCGCGATCGCCCCAGCGATCGGTAACTCCGGGAAGACCATCGCGAACAGCCTGTCCCGTGGTCTCACGAGCAGGCGCAGAGATCACCGTTGGCTGCTCGCGCTCCGCCGCACCTGCGTCGCGGCACCGCTCGATGCGTGGGTATTCCACCGCAGAAATCCAGAGGCGGTGACCAGAGAGCTCGCGGCGCGGGCAGCTCAGGAGGACTTGGACGCGGGCGACGCGATGCTGCTCGTGAGCCTCATCGCGCTCTGGCAGCGTCGGCGGCCGACCTCGGACGCTCGCGGGAACCGCGGACACGCCCAATCGCGCCGCGAGACTCCCAAGCCCGTGGCCGCGCTCGGCGAAGAGCTGGTCGCGCCGGGCCAAATCGCACACCTGACGGCGCTCGCCACGCACCTCGATCGCCCGCACGCCGAAGCGATGCTCTGGTTGACCTGGGAGTGCGCGCTCACCGAAGCCCATCTCGCACCGCACCTGCCTCGCGCGGGCGGGCACCGAACGAGCGGCGAGACTTTCTTGGTTGAGGTGGAGCGTTCGGTGATTCGTGCTCGTGAGCGGCGAGTGATCTCCGCGCGCGAAGCCGAGGTGGTCGCGTTTCGTATCGCTTCGATGCGCGCCTACAGAGATCGGCAGCCCCTCGCTGCACCGTCACCCGCGATCGCCCAACATTCGTACGTCGCCGCGTGCTGGCAGCTCACGGAAGCGAGGCTTGAACGGCGGGTGCCGATCGGGCCAAGCGATCCCTGGGCGTCAGGTCTGATGATGCTCTTGCCCTCATTCGGTGGCGCGGGCAAGGAGCTCGAGAAGTGAGTGCGGGCCACTTCGAGGCGTTCGTCAATCGACATGCGGCCCGCCCAACCCCGGGTGACAAGGAGCTCATGGCTAGCATCTCGAAGGTTGCTCGTGAAGTCGCGTCCATGACTCAGGTTCGCTGGGCGGGATCGCAGCGAAAGGGGACAGCCATCGTGGGTAGCGATCTCGACGTCATCGTCGAGTCGCGAGAGCCCATCATGGAAAGTCAGCGAAGGGACTTGCGCGCGGCGCTGGAGAAATCGCTCCACCGCCCAGCGATCGTACTCAGCCATGCGGTCCGCTTGCCGGCGAACGGTGGACGACCAAAAGTGGATATTGCGTTCGCCAACGCCGCGTTCGGGAGCCGCGCGCTCCCCGATCTCGACGCGTTTCATGATCAGCCTTGCCGCCAGACGGCGGCACGCGCTCTCAAGCTCTGGGTTCGCGGGAGCCCTTTGCCAAGAGTGCCCGGCTGGGTCGCCGAGGCAGTCGTCGTCCATCGCGACGCCCCTGCTGGCGAGTACGGGTCGCTCGCGCTATTCCTCCGAGTCATCGACTGGTTGGGGCGCTCGAGCGCGTCCGCCTTCGAAAGCGTGCTTCGGCCTGCGGCGTCTCCGCGCTGGAACGAGGCGTGGTCAGCGTCCCTTCCAGGTCGAGTGGAAGCGATCTCCAACTACGCGCGCGCGCTATCGCAAAAACGGCCCGGCCCGGAGGAGTGGCGAAGCGCAGACGACGTCGGGCGCTGGCTCGGCAGGTGAAAAAGTCGGGAGCGACATCGGGAGCAAACGGTGCGAAGACAAGATCCCGGATCAAACCGGAAGAAAGGTAACTCACAATGTCAGAGAAGAAACCGTCGCCCAACGATCAGCGTTCGAACACCAAGAACCCAAACAACCAGGCTCACAAGGCAGCCAAAGACAATCGCGCGAACCAACTCAACCCCAACCACGAGCCGACCAAGTCGCCCGCGCAGTCTGGCTCGATCCTGCCGGTCAAGGACGGCGCCGCGAAGCAGAGGTAGACGATGATGCGCAAGGCCGAGATCGATCGAGGGCCCGGCAAGGCGGAAGGCGCCATCGAGCTCCCGGAACGCATTCGCAGACTGCGAGACGCGCTGCTCACCGGGTTGGTGGAGAGGGACGTGTCGATCCGGCTTGCGCTTCTCGCCGCGCTCGCGGGTGAGCACCTGCTACTCATCGGGCCGCCGGGAACGGCGAAGAGCTTGCTCGCGCGGCGGTTGCGGCTCGCGTTCAAGGACACACGCTACTTCGAGCGGCTACTCACCCGCTTCACTGTTCCCGAGGAGCTCTTCGGGCCGCTCTCGATCAAGGGTCTCGAACAGGATCGGTACGAGAGACTCACGGAATCCTACCTACCCACTGCCTCGGTGGCGTTCCTCGACGAGATCTTCAAGGCGAACAGCGCGATCCTCAACGCGCTCCTGACTCTGCTCAACGAGCGCGAGTTCGACAACGGCGCGCGACGCGTGAAGACGCCGCTGATCTCGGTCGTGGGCGCGAGCAACGAGCTGCCGGAAGGCGAAGAGCTCGCCGCGCTCTATGACCGCTTCCTGTTGCGACACCATGTGGGCCCGGTCTCCAAAAATGGGTTCGAGTCACTGCTGGCGCTCGGCGGTGATTCGGATCCCGAGGTTCCGGACGCGTTGCGCCTTGGCGCGCACGAGCTTGAAGCCATTCGAGCGGAGGCAGCCAAAGTCGAGCTTCCGCGTGACATGGGCGTGCTGCTGGCGGAGCTGCGAGCTTGGTGCGCTGAGCAGGCCGTGCCGGTCTCCGATCGTCGCTGGCGAAAGATCGTGAAGCTCCTTCGGGTGGCGGCCTGGACGAACGGGCGGACAGCCGTTTCCGTCTGGGATGCGTGGCTGCTTCAGCACTGCCTCTGGATGACTCCAGACCAGCGGGAGGCGATCTACAAGTGGTACGAGGACCGCGTGGGCTCGAGGGCCGTCGTCAACCCGGAGAGGCTGACGAAGATCCTGGTGTTCTGGGAAGCAAGACTGAAGAAGCACCAGGATGCGAAGTCGCAAGCGCAGGACGACGAAGGGCGGCTCCTGTTCGTCGGTTCCGATGGAAAACGAACTGCCATCGAGAAAGGCATCGTGCACAAGCGACGCGACGGGGAGCCACTGTACCTGGCGCCCCAGGGAGCGTATTCACAATATCAGCGCTTATCCAGGGACAATAATGGTCGAGGATACACCAAGGCCGAATTGGACGAGTTGTACCTTGGGCAGGGCGTGAGCTTTGCCGAATGGAATGGCGCGCAGAAGCACCTCCAGAATCGCAACGCATGGCTGACGGGAGAAGCCGAACTCCCACCCGTAATGGAAGCGCAACGCTACAGCGCCACGCAGATCGCGGACTGGCTCCGTCAAGTGAGTGAGGTCCAGGCCAACGTTGAGCAATACCAGCAGGAGCTCCAATCACAAATCGAGTCGCTCCGGCGAGAGATTCACGGTCATCTCTGGGTAACTCAGGACTTCGCAGATCCCGCCGCAAGGGTGCTTGGGGATACGAGTCGAGTCGTGGGCGGACTGCTCCAGCGCGCCACCGAGTTGGCGGTGGGATTCTCGAAGCTCCCGCGATCCGATGAGCTGAGCGCAGGCGCTGTGGCACCGAACCCGCCCCCAAGGAAGGAGGACCATCCTGTCGAAGGCGACCACCATGGCGCGTTAGATCGAACTGTGGCACCGAACCCGCCCCCAGGGGAGGAGGACAGATTAGAAGCTGAGTTGGCTGAGCTAAAGCGCAAGATGGGTAAAGGGGTAGGGGGAAATCGTTGAGCGGTGAGTTCGATGCCGCGGCATTGGAGCGCGGCTACGCGTTCGTCGATGACTGTCCTGAGCATTTGCTCGCCGACGTGGTCACGCTGTCGGTAGGCCAGCTTCGAGAGCGAGTTGCGCTTATTCGGGCGTGGCGCGATGCGCTGCTTGCCGGGGCCCTCCCGGCGCCCGCGAACGGCGTGCTCGCGGCCATCGACGGGCCAATTCGACGAGCCATGGAGCAACTCGGTGTCGCGCGATTCTGCAAGCAGCAGCCTGAGCTCGTCGACGCGCTCCTCACGGACATCGTCGCGTCGTGGCAGAGCCAAGAGGCCACGTTTGCGAGTGCGGTTGCGGCGAGGCTTCGCGAGCTCGAAGAACTCGAGCGCGACCGTGCTGAGGAGGCCACCCGCGAGCGCGCGCTCCCCAGCGGACTGGTACGCGGCACGGGTGAAGGTTCATCATCGGTCGGCGGCTCACCGGACGAATCGGCCGCGCCGACTCAGGCGACGCTCGAAGCACTTCGCGTGCGGGCAGCGGCTGAGACTGCCGCAGCCGATCGGGGCGTCGATGCGCAGCTCCTTGGCGCGTGGTCCGATCGCGTACGCGCGTGGACGGAGATCGAGGGCGTGTTCGGAGACTTGGGTCGGATGCTCGGACGCGGTTGGGACCTGGCGCATGGGGTGCTCCGGCAAACGGGATGGCGTGATTTGCAGAAGCTGAGCGAGCTCATCGGACGGCTCCCACAGCTTCGAGAAGTCATTCAGGCGCTCGGCCGCCTCGAGCAATCGGAAGCCGACGAGTCCGTGGCAGAAGAGCTCATGAATCCGATCCGGCGCGTGGAAGAAGAGTTCCAAGACGTACTCACGCCGGGCATTCCGCCGGAGATGCGCGGCGTCGAGCGGTCTGGCGAGATAAGTCGGATGCTCCCGGTCGAGGCCTCGATGCTCGGCCATCCGAAGTTGCGGATGCTCTGGCACGCACGTCGCGCGGAGCGGGCGCTGCTCACATACCGAGTCGAGGGCGTTCTCTCGGAGGTCATCCAGATCGAGATGGACTCTTTCGAGGAGATCGAAGGTCGCCGTCCGCGCCCCGAGCGCGGACCCATCATCTCGGTGATCGACACGTCTGGGTCGATGCATGGGATGCCGGAGCGCGTCGCGAAGGCGATTGTGCTCGAGACGCTCCGGGTCGCCCACGCGGAGCGCCGCCGCTGCTACCTCTATGCCTTCAGCGGTCCTGGGGATGTTGCGGAGCACGAACTCGACCTTTCCCCTGAAGGCATTGGCCGACTTCTCGTGTTTCTCGGCTGCTCCTTCGGTGGCGGCACTGATCCCTCCGGCGTGATGTCGCCCGTCGTCGCCCGACTCACGAAGCCGGACTGGGCCCGCGCGGACGTCCTGTTGGTGAGCGATGGTGAGTTCGGTGTGTCGGGCGCCCTAGAGGCGTCGGTCTCCGCCGCACGCGACGCTGGGACACGGTTTCACGGAGTACAGATCGGCGCGCGAGGTCGGACCGGCTTGCACGCGCTCTGCGACCCAGTCCACGAATTCAGCGACTGGGCGACCGCAGGTGGCTGGGCATCGGGAACTTCCTCTTGCGCGGAGTGACGGGCGAGGTCGTGGTCCTCTCGAGTGGTCCCTCGGATTCCGGCGGTCAAGGCGCGGGTTCGATCCAGTAGGCTCGCCCAGAGTACGCACCTGCGTCGAGGAGCGTCGAAGCGATGAGTACGGCGCTTCCAACCCTTGGGCCGTGCTGTGACGCAGACTCAGCGGGAGCTTCTGAGTTGGACACGATGTCCGGCTGGGATAGAGTTGCGCGACCACACGATTCCGAGCAGTGCCCACTGTCCCACACGATTCCGAGCAGTGCCCACACGATTCCGAGCAGTGCCTGGCACTGTCCCACACGATTCCGGGCACCGTCCCACACGATTCCGAGCAGTGCCTGGCACTGTCCGAAAGGCACTGTGGCACTGTCCGAAAGGCACTGGCACTGTCCGAAAGGCACTGTCCGAAAGGCACTGTCCGAAAGCGGCACTGTCCGAAAGCGTCGCACTGTCCGAAAGCGTTCGGCGCACGAATGTACTCCCCACCCCGGTGGGGGCGGGGGCGGGCGGGACGACCCCAAATTCAGGCCGTGCCCCCAAATTCAGGCCGTGCCCCCTGTGTCCGGAATGCGCCGGGAGACCGGCAGGAGGAAGTAGGTGAGGACAAACAGCTGGCGAAAGCAAAGCCATGAAGGCTGCCAAGTCCTATCCCAGAAGGAATTCACCCACTGGGAAGCCGAGTCTTGCGCTGAAAGAGGCGACTCTGAAGCGAAGCGTAGACAGGCGAAGTGAACGAGCCGGGCAAATGAGCCCCGATAAGAGGGTCACAAGATCTGGGTCGGTACCGTCGGACACGGTGACGACGAAACTGGAGCTCCAGCAAAGTGGATTGGGGGCTGCAGCCAGTCCGGGGTCTAAGACCTCGGCGCGTTCACACATGCCTCTTGCACGGGAACCGGGAGACCTCGGAGGTCGCCCGTCGGCTATGGTAGGCGACGAGCAACCGCGTGAAGGCCACAAGCCGCAAGACGCGGGAGGTGCCTCTGAGGAGTCGGACGAGGTCGTAGTACCAAAGAGAGTGGCGAAGACGCGAGTAACGTCCGTCGAGTCACTGAAGGGAAGGACCGAGGCCGAGGGGAAAGCTGCCGCACGAAACGCGGGCTCGACGCAGAGCGAGGAACCCGCGCTCACGTTCCTGCGGCGGATACGAGAAAGAATAGAGAAGAAGTCAAGAGAAAAATTCACGAATCTACTTTCGCATCTCAAGAGTCCGTTGCTGGAGGAGGGGTACTATCGACTCCGCCGGAACGCGGCTCCTGGGGTGGATAACGTGACCTGGGCGGAGTATGGAGTCGGCCTTGCCGCACGCCTACAAGACCTGGAGAACCGAATTCAGTGCGAAAGTTACTATCCGCAACCGGTGCGTCGCGTACTCATCCCGAAAGAGGATGGACGAATGCGACCATTGGGAGTGCTTGCTCTCGAGGACAAAGTAGTCCAAGAGGCCGTGCGGATGCTGATCGAACCCATTTACGCCTCGATCCGGCGATACGTGGGTCTCGGTCGACCGAATCGCCGTTCGGCGTGTTCACATGACAAGATCCAAGGAACTGGTTAGAAGCGCGGGCGCGCATGCCGAAAGCCCTTCCCTTCAAAAAAATCCTGATCGCCAACCGAGGTGAGCTCGCCGCTCGACAGTCCCCCTCGGTCGAGATTGGTGCTACTTACGAATAATTCCATGAAGCCGCCAGTCGAGCTCGAGAAACCAACCTACACGATCGCGTTCGCGGCGTCGCAAGTGAGTAGTCCGGCCGGAGAGCTCACGAGCTCGCGCCGAACGAGAGAGCAGCCGACGACTTGGAAGCTCCGAAGACTCCCCGCCGACAACTGCGCGCTGTCGACGTGCGGAGGCCGTATGGAGTCGATGACTTCGAGATTCCAGAGTATCCGGGTCGGGACCATGACGAGCTGCTCTGCGTGGAGCCGCTCGGCTCGTACGACGACACCTTCGAACCAACCCCTCCGCCCGCCTCGTAGCGAACCGCGCCTCTGACGGGGCTGCGGGATCCTGGCGACGACGGGAGGCGCTCCTGGGCGTCGGATGCACGTCCCTGGCTCCGCCGGGAGCTGCACCCCGGCCAGGGATGCACGTCGCTGGTTCCACTGGGAGCTGCACCCCCGTCAGGGGTGCACGTCGCTGACTCCACTGGGAGCCGCACCCCCGTC
>CAYXDO010000204.1:0-17850 GCA_964463485.1 uncultured Myxococcales bacterium
CTGACGCAGACGCAGACGCAGACGATCTGACGCAGACGATCTGACGCTGACGCAGACGATCTGGCGCAGACGATCCGCCGCAGACGCAGACGACGATCAGACGCAGACGATCTGACGCAGACGCAGACGATCTGCCGCACACGATCTGCCGCACACGATCTGCCGCATGATCAGACGCCGATGCCGACGATTAGACGCCGACCCGACACAACCGCCGCGCAGACGACAATCAATCGCCGACGATCGTGCGCAGATTCGTGGCGGTGTTAGCTTCGCGCTTGGTTTGGGGGCGGTCGTTGCGTTGGTTTTGCGGCGGGTGGTCGCCTTCGGGCGGCTAGCGTGGGATCGAGCTCGAGGCCGGCCGGGAGGGGCGCCCGGATGTTGAGTACGCCGACTTCTCGGCTCGCTAGGGGGACGCCGCGTCCGTAGAGTACGGCGTTGTCTCCGACCGCGGGGACTCGGGCTCCGGGGCTCGTGATGCCCGCCAGGTTGAGTGGGTCGACCGCGGAGACTCGGATGAGTTCTGGGTCTTCGGAGCGGTTTCGTCGGACCGCGCGAAGGCCCTCGACGGCTTCGGGCAGGGCGAACTGCTCCCCCACGAAGCCGGAAACGAATCGACCGCCCCTGATTTCTCCGCGCGCCTCCATTCTGCGCAGCTCGTAGATCAGCTCTCGCCAGGGAGGGAGGCCCGTTTCGCGCGCGAGCAAGTCCCGAAACAGGACACCCCAGCGTGCGAGCAGGTTTCGGGCGAAGGTCGAGGCGTCTTTCGCTCCGTCGGGCCGGTCCAGAATCGACCAGCGGCCCGTGGGGGCGGGGGCGCGAGCTCTTCGTTGCCTCGCGTCGGTGCTCGCGGCTTTGGGCCGGAGGCTTCCAAACCCATCCGCCGTGATTTCGCCTCGCATGAAAAGCTCGAGCAGTCCCGAGTCGACCTCCGAGCGTGAGACGCCGAGCGCGCGTGCGAGCTCTTGCGGGAAGGCGGCGCCTCGTGCGGTGAGTCGCTCGAACACGGCGCTTGCGAAGTCCGACGGGTTGGACATTTCCGGCGCTCGTCGGGCTCTTGCTGGGCTTCGAAGCCACTCGTCCATCGTCTCCCGTGGAAAGAAGGCGACGGGCACGGCGCGGGTCGCCTTGACGCCTTCGGCGTAGGCGGTGCGCTCCACGCGTCCGAAGGCCATCTCACCTGAGTAGCAGAGCGCGTCGAGCCACTCGGGCTCATACTCACGTGTCCGGACAGAGAGGACTTCGCTCTCCCAAGCCGAAGCGGGGACCTCGAATCCCGCGAGCTGCTCCAGCACGGCTTTCACTCCGGCCTTTTTACCGAGCTTCGTACCCTCGGCGACGTCACGAAGCTCCGGAAGGAAATCGATCCCGTCAGTCCAGCAGACTTCATGCGCTTCCTCTTCCGGTGGCAGCACGGTGAGTCGGTGAATACGCGCCAGCACGCGGCGATCGCACCACTCCAAGTCGGAGGAGCCAGGCGTGAAGCGACCCCGAATCACGACTCCGTTGGCTTCGAGGCCGAGGAGCGCGACTTCGATCGTGGCTCGATCGAGCCCGGTCGTCTCTGCGAGGCTGGCTTCGGTCCGGGGCCCTGAGACGTCGAGGTGTCCGCGAACGATGGCGATCGCGGACTCATACCCGCGTCCAACGGAGCTCGTCGGGCAAGAGAGATAGCTCGGGATCGGTCGGTCGGATCGGCGCTCGACGATTGGAGCCGCGAGGAGGAGGGGTGGTAGGGGCGGGGGCTCCGGGGCGAAGCTCAGATCGAGCACGGTTCCGGCGGACACGCTGGCCTCGGCGAAGGCGGAAGCCACGATTTCGGCCTTTTCGCTCGCGACCCAGAACGGCTGCTCGGCGATGGTCGCGACGACGGCTCTTCTCGCAGCGACGAGCGCTTGAAAGAAGGGAGTGAGGTCCTCTCGAGGTCGCATCACGACCAGGGTCGTGAGCGCGTCGAACAAGTCCTCGGAGTCTCGGAACGCGAGCGCGAGGTCGTCGGTGACGGTCCGGATCGCGTCGGCGTCGAGCGCTCCTAGGGTCCCTGCGAGGTCACCGGGAAGGCTGCGCCGCAAAGTCACCGCCCGGGTCCGACGCTCCTCGAGGGGAGCGTCGTCGAGGAAGGCGTATGGGTTCGCGCTGATGATTTCGTGGCTGAGTTGCGATGGTTCTGGCGTGTCGACGGCCCGAACTTCCACTTCGCCCTTTTCGATGGCTCGTACGATTTCGGCCAAACCTTCGAGGTCGAAGACCTCGGTGAGACAATCTTTCAGCGTCTCGCGGACCAACGGATGATTCGGGACTTCGACCGGTCCGCTCAGGTTTTCGAAACATGCCACCTGATCCGGAAACACCGCGCCGAGGAGATCCTCACTCTTCATGCGAAGAATTTGAGGGGCGACTCGCTGGCCTCCCTTGTGCCTGAGGAGCATCAACGATCTCACGAGATTCCACCGCCAACGAGTGCCGAAAAAGGGTGTCGTGAGGAGCGCCTGCGTCAGAGTGTCCTCGAGGGTGTCGCTCGACAGCATCGAGAAGACGGATTCGAGTGGGAAGCTGTGTTTTTCGCCCAGAGAGATGATGAGGCCGTCGTCGGTGGCCGCGGCCTGGAGCTCGATGTCGAAGGTGCGGCAGAACTTCTTTCGAAGTGCCAAGCCGAACGCTCGATTGATGCGCCCCCCGAAGGGAGAGTGGATGACGAGCTGCATGCCTCCGGCTTCGTCGAAGAATCGTTCGGCGATGATGCGCTTCGAAGTCGGCAGTGCGCCGAGCACGCGCCTCGAGTCGGTGAGGTACTCGACGACCTGAGTCGCTGCCTCGGTTGGCATCGAAGTCTCGGCCGAGAGCCAGCCGACGACTTCGGACGTGGGGAGCTCGACCTTCTGCTCGATTTCGGCGCGCAGCTTGCCGACCTCGTCGGAGAGCTCGCGGGTGCGCGCGGGCGCTTCGCCGTTCCAGAAGGGAACGGTGGGTGCCGCGCCGTGGGCGTCTTCGACGCGGACGACGCCTTTTTCGATCCGGCGAACTCTCCAGGACGTGTTTCCGAGCAAGAACACATCTCCGGCCGAGCTCTCGATCGCGAAGTCTTCGTCGAGAGTACCCACGCGGATGTCCTCCGGCGCGGCCAACACCGCGTAGCTCGCGGTGTCGGGGATCGCGCCGCCGGACGTAATCGCGGCGAGCCGGGCGCCTCGTCGTGGCCTCAGTTTTTCGTTCACTCGATCTCGCGCGAGGTGAGTCGTCTGCTTGCTGCGATTGGGGACGAGACCTTCGGAGAGGATCTCGAGAACCTCTTGGAAATCTCGCTCGGTCAGGTCCGAGTAGGGCGCCGCTCTGCGCACGAGGTCGAGGATCTCCCCTTCGTGCAGCTCGTCGGAGCTTGCGACGGTGGCGACGACTTGCTGGGCGAGGATGTCGAGCGGCGCGTCTCGAAGCGCGATTTGGTCCAAACGTCCTCGTCGTGCGGCGCGAACCAGCGCCGCGGTCTCGATGAGTTGATCGCGGGTGAGTGCGAAGAGCCGACCTTTGGGCGTCTTCGAGAGCGCGTGACCCGATCGACCGACGCGTTGCAGCAACGTCGAGATCGATCGCGGGGACCCGATCTGCACGACGAGGTCGACGTCACCGATGTCGATCCCGAGCTCGAGGGAGGCCGTCGCGACCACGGCCGAGAGTTGGCCTGCCTTGAGCCGCTGCTCCGCGGATAGTCGGATTTCCTTCGAGAGACTGCCGTGATGCGCGGCCACTCGGTCTTCGCCCAGGCGCGCTGCGAGCGCGTGAGCTCCCCGCTCGACGAGGCGGCGAGTGTTGACGAAGACCAGCGTGCTCTTGTGGGCTCTCGCGAGCTCGGCGACGCGATCGTAGACTTCCGAGATCATCTCGTTGCTCGCGATCGGTCCGAGCAGACCCAAAGGGGTCTCGATCGCGAGGTCGAGATCTTTGCGAAGACCCGCGTTCACGATCTCTGGGAGGTCTCGCGCAGTACCCACGAGCAAGC
The DNA here is from genome assembly GCA_964463485.1 of uncultured Myxococcales bacterium. Lineage (GTDB taxonomy): Bacteria > Myxococcota > Kuafuiibacteriia > Kuafuiibacteriales > Kuafuiibacteriaceae > CAYXDO01. The sequence continues at coordinate 3,995 of CAYXDO010000204.1, forward strand.
GAGCCACGAGCTCGATGGGTTCCTGGGTCGCCGACAGACCGATCCTTCGGGGCGGAGGGCCTCCTGCCGATTTTATGAGGTGATCGAGGCGCTCCAACGAGAGGGCGAGGTGGGCTCCGCGTTTGTCGCCAGCGACGGCGTGAATCTCGTCGACGATCACCGTCTTGACTTTCGAGAGGTGGGCTCGGCTCCCGGCGGCGGTGAGAAGGATGTAGAGGGACTCGGGCGTGGTGATGAGGATGTGAGGGGGTTGTCTCTTTTGAAGCGCTCTTTCCGCGGCGGTTGTGTCTCCAGACCGGACCGAGACTCGAATCTGCGGGCCGGGAGCTCCGGCTCGCGTGAGTCTCTCGCGGATTTCGGCGAGCGGACGACTCAGGTTCTTCTCGATGTCGCTCCCGAGCGCTTTCAGCGGAGATACGTACACGACGCAAGTACCGCCCTCGAGTCGTCCGGTGGTGCTCTCGGTGACGAGGTCGTCGAGGGCCGCGAGGAAGGCCGCCAACGTCTTGCCGGACCCCGTCGGGGCCGCCACGAGCACGTCCCGACCTCTCCCGATCGCTTCCCACGCCGATCGCTGGGGCGCCGTCGGGCCGCCTGGAAAAGTCTCTTCGAACCACTCCCGGACTGCCGGATGGAACGCCGCGAGCACGAGCCGAGGATCGCTGTATGGTGCACGGATGTCCAGTCTATCGCTCTCGCAAGAGACATGGCTTCAGGTGTATGCTGCGTTCGTGAGTCAAGACGGGGGTCCCGCGATGGACAGCATGAGTGAATCGAGCCAGCCGTCGTCTGTCTCGGAGTCGTCCATGGAGGCGGCGCCGGACGCGTCGAGCTCGCCGGAGCGCTCGATGGGCTCTGAAGCGAACGATGCTCCTGGGCCCGCGGGCGGATCGCCGATCGCCGCGACCGCGATCGAGACTCCGTCTGTCGAAACTCGGTCCGCGGAAGGATCGTCGAACGCCGTGATCCCTGTCGAGTCCTCGGACTCTCCGCCGCCGGTCGCGGCGAGCAGAGCGGAGTCGGAGGCCGTTCCGCCTCCCCAGGTCGCGCCGGTCGCTTCTCCTGTCGTCGCAATCCAGAGGCCGCTGGAACCTGTGCCACTCGACGGTCCGCCGACTCAGCTCGCGGGACCGACGGATCGAAGCTATCCACCGTCGGCTCGCGTGGACGAGAGATTTCGCGTGGCTCGCCACGTGGCGACGCGCGATGGGCGCACGCTCGTTTCGGTCGTCGATGAGGGAGGTCGTCGCGCGACCTTGCAGATCGTACCCTCGAGCTTGACGGAGCTTGCGGGCGCCAGGTCGTGCCTCGAAGGCTCGATTGGTCTTACGCGAGCGATCGGGCTCACTACGGTTCCGGAGGTTCGCGCCATCGGACGTACTCTCGATGCGCACTCATACATCGAGCTTCCGGCGATGGAGGCGCAGTCGCTGACCGACGTGGTCTCGCGGGGCGGATTTCAGCTCGACGACGCGTGTCGCATCATCGTCTCGATCGCGAGGGCGCTCGATGCAGCTCATAGGCAGGGGGTCGTGCACGGCGACGTTCGTGCTTCGAACGTGCTGGTCGTAACCGAGGGCTCAGCTCCGTCCATACGGCTCGTAGGCTTTGGGCTCGATGGGGCTGAGCGCGCCGTCCAGGCGACTTCGGACGCGCGGGGTGAGTTCGTACGGTCTCCGGGGTATTGGGCTCCGGAGCGAGTTTCCGATCCGACGCGAGTGGACGCGACGGCCGATCAGTACGCGCTCGGGTGCCTGGCCTTCGAAATTCTCACTGGGGCTGGACCTTTCGCCGGTGACGACTGGGGCAAGTTGCTGCTGCACCACGTGCGGTCGGCGCCTCCGAGTGTGCGTTCCATTCTCCCCGACATTCCTGAGGCGGTGGCTGGGATCGTGGCGCGATCGTTGGCCAAGGTTCCGTCCCAGCGCTTTGCGAGTTGCGCGGAGTTTGCTGACAGGCTCGAGGCAGCTCGATACGAGCCTCGAGCGCAGGCAGCTCCGGCACCTTCGCCCCTCCCGCGACCTCGATCGACGGGGGCGCGGACGGGGGTGAGCTCGAGCGGGACAGGCCTGCCCTACGCCGCTGCGGCGGGCGTTGGATTTGTGCTGGTCGCGACCGTCGCGCTGCTAAGCCATTCCAGGAACGTGGAGGACGATTCTGTCGATGAGATCTACACGCCGACGACGATCGGCACGGTTCACGTGGAGTCGGAGCCTCCTGGGGCGTCGATTTGGATCGACGGCGCGTTGAGCGACTCGAAGACCCCGGCGGCGATTCCTGGTGCCGAAGTGGGCCGCCCCGTCCGAGTCCGCGTCGAGCTCCCTGGGTACGTGGCCCGTCCTGAGGAAATGACGGTTCGAATTTCGGAGTTCATTCCTTCCGCGACGGCGCGGTTTGCGTTGTTGCCGGCCAAGGTATTTCGGATCGAGTCGACGCCTCCGGGGGCGCGGGTGGTTTTGGACGGCGAGCGTGTGCAAGGTGTGACTCCGCTCGATTTACCGCCGCTCGTCATGGGCACGTCGGGGACGGTCGAGGTTTCGCTCGCGGACTACGAACCTGGTCGAATCGAGCTCGAGGTCAGAAGGGATGGTCCATCGATCCGCCACGTCGCGCTGGAGCCGCTGGTGGAGTTGGCCGTGAAGAGTGTCCCGCCTCGGGCCGAGGTCCGTATCGATGGAACGCAAATCGGGCACACGCCGATCAAGGCTCACCGAGTGCCAAAGAATCGCCCTTTCGAGCTCACCGTCATGCGCGAAGGGTTCGAGACGATTCGGCGTGTCGTGACCGTCGGAAAACTGCCCGAGCCCGAGTTGCGTTTCGACTTAGAGCCTGTGGGCACACCGGTCGATCGACCGGCGACCTTGGTGGAGATCTCGAAGCTCGAGGCTCGCCTATCGAAGGTGCAAGCGCGCGTCGCGGTCGCGCGCCAACGGCTCGCCGACGCCGAGCGCAAGCTCGAGGTGCTCGAAAAAAATCCCGAGATTCACGTCTCGATCAAGGCCGAGGCTCAGAATCTATGCGACGACCGGGAGCGCGAGCTCAACGAAGTCGAGTTGGAAGCCTCACGAATCACGGACTCGTTGGAGGAGCTCAAGACCTCGGCCGGCCTGTAGTGACCTCCGGCCAACCAGCGAAATCCTTGCAGTACGAACTCGCCCATCGGGCTGGTTTCGTTGTATGAGGACCCACCATGCTCTCCTGGTTGGATCTCCGTTCGCGTTGGATCTGTGGCGCCGCATTCGTGGCAGTGCTCGGTTGCAAGGAATCGACCGACGTCGTCGACACCGGTACCAGCCAGCCAGACGCAGTCGTTGCGGTCGATTCGGGCGCAGAGGACTCCGGCGTAGACTCGGACGTGGGCGAAGTGGATACGGGGACTTCTCGCGACGCCGCGACGTTTCCGGACGCGACGAGTACGTCCGATTCGGGAGCGATGCAGGGTCCGGTTTGCGCGGAGCTCGAAGCTTGCTGCCCCTCGCTTTCGTCGCTTGGGCAGACGCGCTGCTTCAACACCGCGGGCGCTTGGGACGAGGCCGCCTGTCAGCAGTCCTTGAGCCTAGCTCAGCGCGCCGACTATTGTCTGCCGCCCGGTCACGACGCCGGCGTGCCCGGCGACGCAGGGCCTCTCGGACCCGCCTGCACCGAGCTCCTTGCTTGCTGTCCTACTCTCCCATTCCTCCAAACTCAGTGTTTCAACAACGCGAACTCGGGAGACGAGACCACCTGCCAAAACGCGATCGATCTCGCCCGCCGAATCAATCAGTGCGAGCCGATGGTCGACGGAGGCGAGCCTCTCGACGCAGATCTCTCTGACGTGGGCACCTCTACGGACGCCGACGCGGGTGTTCCCGACGCAGACACTTCGACGACCACCGACGCCGGCTGAGTTTTCCGGGGCGCGGCGCAAGACTCAAATCGTCCAACCGAGCCACATGGGCAGGTTTGGAGTACCATGCCGCCGGTGAGTGATTGGGTTGTCCACAAATTCGGAGGGACGAGCCTCGCAGATGCGGCACGATACCGATCCGTCGAAGGGATCATTCTAGGTTCTCGTCGGGCAGGGGAGAGAAGGGCCGTCGTCGTGTCAGCGATGAGCAAAGTCACGGACGGACTCATCGACTGCGTTCAGCGAGCCGCGCGAAGAGACGAGACCTACCTCGAGAAGCTCCAGGATCTGGCGACCAGGCATCAGCGTACCCTGCTCGAGCTGGCGACCTCGTCGGTGTCTTCAGGGACAGAGTCGCCCTTCGCGGGGTGGCCGAGCCTCGGCGAGGAGCTCGAGCGAGACCTCGAGGATCTTCGCGAGGTCCTGCGCGGCATCTACCTCACGCGAGCTCACTCCGATCGAGCGATGGATTTGATTTCGGGCCACGGGGAGATTTGGTCCGCGCGAGCGCTCGCAGCGTCTTTGGCGGCGAAGGGGTCTCGCGCTCGGTGGCTCGATGCACGCCAAGTGTTGGTGGTGGAGCCTGCAGGTTTCGGGGCGACGATCGACTGGGACGTTTCGAAGGCGAAGCTGGACGCTTGGCTTGTGACACAGGGAAGAGACGTCGATGAGTTGGTGATCACGGGGTTCATCGCCGAGACTCCGGATGGGCTCGCGACGACGTTGGGTCGAAACGGGAGCGACTACTCCGCTTCTATTTTCGGGGCGCTTCTCGAGGCCAAGGAGATCACGATTTGGACCGACGTGGACGGAGTGCTCTCCGCGGATCCTCGTAAGGTTCCGGAGGCGGTCGTATTGGACGAGCTCTCCTACGATGAAGCGACGGAGCTCGCCTATTTCGGAGCGAAGGTCGTCCATCCGAGCACGATGGCTCCGGCGATTCGGGGAGGAATTCCGATCTGGATCCGCAACACGTTCAACCCGACTCATCCGGGCACGAAGATTCACCAGCACGCGTGGCAATCGAGCGATGGGCCGGCGGTGAAGGGCTTCGCGACGATCGACGATATTGCTCTCATCAACGTGGAGGGCTCGGGGATGATGGGAGTTCCGGGCGTGGCGTATCGGCTGTTCGGGGCGCTTCGTGAGGCTGGGTTGTCGGTGGTGATGATCTCGCAGGCATCCTCGGAGCACTCGATCTGCTTCGCGTTGCCCGAGAGTCAGTCCGTGCGGGCGAAGGAGACGGTGGAGCGGGCGTTCTTCGCCGAGTTGGAAACGGGACGTATCGAGCGGGTCGACGTCATCGAGGGTTGCAGTGTGTTGGCCGCGGTTGGTGACGGGATGGTGGAGCGGCGCGGGGTGGCCGGGCGTTTTTTCAGCGCGCTCGGCAATGCGCGGGTCAACGTCCGCGCGATCGCGCAAGGGTCTTCGGAGCGAAACATCTCCGCGGTGATTCGGAAGGACGAAGCGGTCCGCGCGCTTCGTGCCGTCCATTCCGGATTTTTTCTCTCCGAGCATACGCTCTCGATTGGGGTTGTGGGCCTCGGGCTCATTGGCGGAACGCTCTTGTCGCAGTTGGCCGCGCAAGGGGAGAAGCTTCGTCGCGAGTCCAAGATCGATCTTCGCGTCCGCGCGATCGCCAACAGTCGCCGGATGGCGCTAGCGGAGCGCCGCACGGGGTTGGATGATTGGCGGGCAGAGCTCGAGGCGGGCACCTCCGCGGACTTAGGCCGTTTCGCGGATCATGTTCAGGCGGAGCATCTCCCGCACGCGGTGATCGTGGACTGCACAGCGAGCGAGGACGTCGCCGCGCTGCATCCGGAGTGGCTTGGGCGAGGCATTCACGTGGTCACGGCCAACAAGAAGGCGACGGCAGGGAGCCTCGAGCTCTGGAGGTCGATTCGGGCGGCGAGCAAAGTGCGGGGTGCACATCATCTCGACTCGACGACGGTGGGAGCTGGCCTACCCATCATTCGGACCTTGCGCGAGTTGGTGCACACCGGGGACTCGGTCCTGAGTATCGAGGGGGTGCTCTCGGGAACTCTTTCGTATCTGTTCAACTCGTTGGCCGGGGGCGCCTCGCGGTTTTCGGCGATCGTCGCCGATGCAAAGTCTCGAGGTTACACGGAGCCCGATCCGCGCGACGACCTGGGCGGGCTGGACGTCGCTCGGAAGTTGATGATTTTGGCTCGCGAGATCGGACTCACCACGGAGCTCGAAGAGATGTCGGTAGAGAGTTTGGTACCGGACGAGCTGCTCTCGGCGAGCGTGGACGAGTTCATGTCGAAGCTTGGAGAGTTTGATGACGAGTGGCAGAAGAAGGTATCCAACGCGGGCTCGGCCGGGGACGTGCTTCGGTACGTGGCGGTGATCGACGCGGAGGGTGCTGCAGCGCGGGCTCGAGTGGAGGTTCGGAGATATCCTACGACGCATTCATTCGCGCGGCTGGGTGGGACCGACAACATCGTCGCGTTCCGAACGCGGAGGTATCACCAGCAACCCCTCGTCGTGCAGGGGCCGGGCGCGGGGCCCGAGGTCACTGCGGGTGGGGTGTTCGCCGACTTGTTGCGGCTCTCTGGGTTGCTGGGGCAAGCGCCGTGAGGGGCGGGAAGCGGGTGACGGCCTTTGGGCCCGCCACCGTGGCGAACGTGGCCGTCGGGTTCGACGCGCTGGGCTTTTGTGCCGGGTGCGTGGGTGACTTCGTCACGGTCGAGGCCATCGAGGAGCCCGGCGTTTCGGTCGACGCGGTGACTGGGTCGGTGGACGGCGTCGACTCGATTCCTCTGCTTGCCGCGTCGAACACTGCGGCGGTGGGTGTGATGGGTTTGCTGAGGGCCGCCGAAAGCGCGGTGGGCATGAGTGTATCGATTCGGAAAGGAATCGCGCTGGGCTCCGGCATGGGGGGATCGGCCGCTTCGTCGGTCGCGGCGGTGGTTGCGGCCAATGAGTTGTTGGGGCGGCCATTTGGTCGTGACGAGCTCCTGCGGTTCGCGGTGCAAGGCGAGGCAGTGGCCAGCGGCTCGGCGCACGCCGACAATGCGGCGCCGTGTTTGTTCGGCGGCTTCGTGTTGGTCTTTCCGGAGACTGGGGAGGCGGTCGAGTTGCCTGTGCCCGAGGGCCTCGCCTACGCGATCGCTCGCCCTCGACAGCGCCTCGACACGAGGACCGCGCGAGGCGTGCTTGCCAAAAATGTCGCACTCACGCAGCACGTGCGACAGTCGGCGAGCTTCGCGGCGTTCGTCGCCGCGCTGTATCGAGCGGATTTCGAGCTCATGTCTCGCGCGCTCTCCGATGTCGTGATCGAGCCTCAGCGAAAGCAATTGATTCCCGGATTCGATCAGGTGCAGCGCGCTGCGATCGGATCGGGCGCGCTCGGAGCTTCCATCTCGGGGGCGGGGCCGGCGATTTTTGCCCTGGCGGAGGCCGAGCGCGCGCCTACCGTCGCTTCTGCGATGGCCGAAGCCTTCGCCAGGCAAGGCATCGAATTCGAGTCTTACTCCGGACTGATCGACCGAAGCGGGGCGAGGGTAGTGGAGAGTCCATGAGGTTTCGATGAGGTACGTGAGCACACTCGGCGGCGTTCCTTCGGTTTCGTTTTCCGAGGCTATCGCGGTGGGCCCGGCGCCTGAGGGCGGACTGTTCGTGCCCGAGTCGGTGCCGAGAGCGGCGAGCCTCGCGACGGATTCGCTTGCTGTCATTGCTGCGCGGGCGATCCGGCCCTTTCTCGAAGGCGACGCGCTCGAGCGAGCCGTACATCAGCTTTGTCAGGACGCCTACGCCTTCCCTGCGCCGGTTGTGCCTGCCGGGCCAGACACCGAGGTGCTCGAGCTGTTTCATGGACCCACGCTGGCGTTCAAGGACTTCGGCGCTCGGTTTCTCGCGGCGTGTCTGTCGCAGAGACGAGGCGGAGCTCGGACGGTCCTCGTCGCGACCTCCGGCGACACCGGAGGCGCAGTTGCGGCGGCTTTTCACCGGAGGCCGGCAATCAGGGTCGTGCTGCTCTTCCCGCTCGGGCGGATCTCCGAGCGCCAGAGGAAGCAACTCAGCTCCTTCGGAGACAACGTCTCGGCGATCGGCGTGCGCGGCACTTTCGACGATTGTCAACGGATCGTGAAGCAAGCCTTCGCCGATCGGGCGCTCGAGGCGGAGCACGGACTCACGTCCGCGAACAGCATCAGCGTCGGCCGGTGGCTGCCTCAGGTGGCTTATTTTGCCTCGGCGTCGATCGAACATTGCGCCAAATTCGGGGAGCCCGCAGGGATCGTGGTGCCTTCAGGAAACCTGGGAAATGGCGCGGCCGCCTGTCTGGCGAAGCGAATGGGCTTCCCCATCCGGGAGGTGGTGCTCGCGTTCAACGAGAACCAGGCGGTTCCCGAGTACTTCCAGACCGGTGAGTACCGTCCACGACCCGCCGTCGCTACGCCTGCCAACGCGATGGACGTGGGTGACCCGAGCAACTTCGAGCGGCTTCGCTGGCTCTATCCGAAGAGGCACGAGCTGCTGAGGGAAGTGTCGGCCGTGAGCATCAAGACGCCGAAGATCCTTGCCACGATTCGCGACACCTATCGGCGGCTGGGGTTGGTCGTGTGTCCCCACACGGCCGTCGGCCTGGCGGCCCGGGAGAGTCGCTCGGGCTCGTTCATCGTGGCGGCCACCGCGCATCCGGTGAAATTCGAGGAGATCGTGGAGCCCTTGGTGGGGCGGAGAATCGATGTCCCGGAAGCTCTCGAGGCGTTGCTGTGTCGGCCAGCAACTCATTCGGAGATGAACCCGACGCTCGACGAGCTCCGCGAGCGCCTGGCCCTCCGTCCGAGTTGAGGACACCGAAATCCCAGCGAATCGGCGCGCTGACGTCGGATTCTTGGTTGCCCAAAAGGCCCTGGGCGAGAGACCGTCGGGCATGGGTCGAAGGCCCCTCCTCGTCATTCCCATCCTCGCGGCGACCATGGCTTGCTCCGAGTCGACTCGCTCTCCTAGCGGCAACTCGGCGTCACCAGTCGGCGATCACGTGCCGGCAGGTCACATGGGGAACGCTCCGGATTTTTGGGCACCGTCGAGTCGCGCTGAGCCGGCTGCGGCTGCGCCTCGGACAGCGTGGGACCAGATCCTCGGCTCGGCCAACCCAAACGGCACGGTCGACGTGTTGGTGGAGCTCACCTCGACCGCTGACCGGGCGAGGCTTCGCAGCTGGCTCGGTGAGCGCGGGGCGAAGGTCCGCTATCAGTACAAGATCCTGCCCAACGTCGTTGCTGTTCGGGGCCTGCCCGCAAAATCAGCCGAGAGTCTGACCGACCTTCCGGACGTCGTCCGCGTCCTACCCGACACTGTCAAGTCCATCCGACTCGCCGAGAGCACTCCAATCATTCACGCCGACGCCGTGAGTATGAGCGGGAAGCCCGCGGGCGAAGGCGTTATCGTCTGCGTGGGCGACACCGGAATCAACAAGACCCATCCTGCCTTCGCCGGCGCAGTCGTGGCCGAGCATGACTTCGCCAATGATGACGGGGACGCGACCGATGATCATGGGCACGGGACTCACGTGGCTGGAATCGTCGCGTCGCGGGACGGGACGCGCCCCGGAGTAGCACCGGCGGCATCGCTCGCGATCGCCAAGGTGTTGAATGCGTCCGGGAACGGAAGCGACTCGGACGTCATCGCCGCGATCGACTGGTGTACGACGACGGTGGGTGCCAAAGTCATCAATTTCAGCCTGGGGAGTCCGGTGCATTGGCCCGGGAGTTGTGATTTCGACCTCACGGCGTCGGCCATCGATGCGTCGGTCGACCTGGGTGTGGTGAATGTCGTGGCGAGCGGCAACGACGCCTCGACGCCGGGCAGCCCTGGTTGCGCTCGGCGGGCCGTCACGGTCGGTGCGACATATGACTTCGCTGCGGCCTCTGCTGGATGGGGGATCTGTCTCGACAATCCGGTGATCGTGGACAAGGTCGTCTGTTTTTCGAATTCGAGCCCCAAGCTGACGGTCGTGGCGCCGGGAGCCTGGATCACGTCGGCCTCTCACAACTCCAATGGGTTCTCGCAGAAGGCGGGTACGTCCATGGCGACGCCCCACGTGGCAGGCCTCGTAGCGCGGCTGCTGTCTTCGGACCCGACCCTTCGCCCCAACGACGTGCTCGGAAAGCTCATGCGATCGAGCCTCGACCTGAATACTCCGGGCTTCGATGACCGGGCTGGGTTTGGAAGGGTCGATACGAAGGCAGCGATGGAGGACACGGCGAAGATCCATTGCACCTTCGACGCGGACTGTTCCGATGCAGACCCCTGCACGGTGGAGTCGTGCCGCGGCGGATTCTGCGCGACCGAGCCGCTGTGCGACGACCTCGACGCCTGCACTCACGACGAATGTGTGTCCGGGGACTGCAGTCATTCACCGGTTGGAGTGGATGACGGAAACGAAAACACGATCGATGCGTGTGACTTTTGTCTCGGCGTCACTCACTCGCCGACGGCTTCCTTCAATGAAGAGTGCGGTTCGGCTGTGGACGTTCTCGTCGGCGGCACAGTGAACGGCGACACCACCGGGGCGACGCCGAGCTATTCGAGCGATTGCGCGGGCTCGACGGCATCGGGACCCGACCTCGTCTACCGTGTTCACCTCGCCCCAGACCAGCCTGTCGACGTCAGGCTCAGTCCGGTCGGCTGGGATGGGTCGGTCTACGTCCTCATGAGTGACGGCACGCCCGTCGGATGTAACGCGAGCCGCTGCGTGGGCGGGATGGACACTGGGGGTCCTGGAGCCGAGGAACGTTTGCTGCGCCTACGCGTGCCGGTCGAAGGTGAGTATTTCGTCGTCGTCGACGGACTCACGTCCGCGAGCTTCGGTCCGTTCTCACTGAGTGTGAGCGCCTCATGCGACCCCGAGGATGACGGTCGACCGTGTCGGGATGGCAATGCGTGCAGCGTTCGAGACGTGTGCCTTGCCGGGGTGTGCTCTGGGCAGCCTCCTGGGTGTGGTTCGGACGCCGAATGCGACGACGGCTTGTTCTGCACCGGCGCTGAGACTTGCGTCGGGAGCGTTTGCGCCGCCGGAACACCGCCCAACCTGAGTGACGGTGTGGAGTGCACGATCGATTCTTGCGATGAGCTCAATGACCTAGTCACCCACTCGCCAAACGACGCGTTCTGTGACGACGGTCTGTTCTGCACGGGTGCGGAGAGTTGTTCGGAGCTCGAGGGGTGCCGGCCCGGGGTTGCGATCGCCTGTGAGCACCTCGGCACTCCGTGTGCGACCGGTGTGTGCGACGAGCCGTCGGATGGATGTGTGGAGAGCCCCCGCCCTCCGGAGACACTCTGCGACGACGCTAACGCCTGCACGACCGGTGATCACTGCGACGGCGCAGGCAACTGTTTGGGCTCAAATCAATGTGCTCGATTCGCGGCCACCGCGTCGGGAGTGAGTGGGGCAGGGTGGGTTTCCGTGGCGCTCCCGAGCTCGCTCGTCGACCCCGTCGTGGTTTGCTCCGCGGAGACGGGGTCTTCGCTTCCGCCGATGGTCGTGCGAGTGCGCAACGTGAGCTCGACCGGCTTCGAGGTCAGCGTGGTCGCTGTGGAGGCATCGAGGGCGGCGGTCGAGGGGATCGGCTTTCGCTGTTTGGCCGTGGCCTCCGGAGTGTACACGGAGGCGACTCACGGCGTGAAGTTAGAGGCCATGACTTATGCGTCGACGCTGACCGACAGGAAGGGATCTTTGGTGGGTACGCCGCGAGCGTACGCGCAGAGTTATGGCAGCCCGGTGGTTGTCGGCCAGGTGATGACAGCGAACGATCCGAACTGGTCCGTATTCTGGGCGCGGGGTGCGGTCGTGGGAGACCCTCCTTCGCCCGCCAAGCTGAGTGTGGGGAAGAACGTGGGTGAGGATCCGATTCGCACGCGTGCGACCGAGGTGGTGGGTTATTTGGTGTTCGAAGCTGGAGTCGGAGTCCTCGACGGACTCCCGTTTCAAGCAGGCGTGGGCTCGAATCTGATTCGAGGGTTCGGGACCACCACGCCTCCGCCGCCGTATGTGTATGGGTTGAGCGCTCCGGAGGTTGGGAGCGTCGCGGTGGTCTCAGTGGCGGGCTACGATGGAGTCGATACGGGTTGGCCGCTTTTGTTCGGACCGAACCCGGTGAGCGCCAGCGGGCTTGGGTTGGTGTTCGACGAAGACGACCTCGGCGACCTCGAACGCGTGCACAATGCGGAGCAAGTGAGTTTCGTGGTGCTCGGCGCTTCGGCGGCCTGCCCGGGAGGGTGCGACGACGCCAACGCGTGTACGGCCGACTCTTGCGAGCCCAGCGGGTGCGGCCACGCGCCAGTGACCGACGGGACCGCGTGCGGAAATGTCGACGCGTGTGATGGCGCCGAAAGTTGTCTCGCCGGAGAGTGCGTCGCCGGCTCGGCGCCCTCCTGCGACGACTTTGACCCTTGCACGGGAGACTCCTGCGACCCCGCGGCGGGTTGCCAGCACGCGGTGATCTCGTGCGAGGATTTCGATCCGTGTACGAGCGACACGTGTGATTCAGCGCTCGGCTGTCAGCATTCGTCGGTGTCGTGCGACGACGGGAGTGTGTGCACGGGAGACTGGTGTGATCCGGTCTCTGGGTGTCAGCATCTTCCTCTACCCTGCGACGACGGGACCTTCTGCAACGGTGTCGAGACGTGTGACCCGAGCCTTGGCTGTGTCGCGGGGGCGCCGCCGATTTGCAGCGGCAGTGGCCTCGACTCCGCGTGTACAGCGGGCCAGTGTGACGAAGGGTCGAGCGGCTGTGTCGCGAGGCCGTTCGCGGATGGGACTCCGTGCGACGACGGAGAGATCTGCACCACCGACGACCTATGTGCCGCGGGCGTCTGCGTGGGTACGGCTTCGTGCGCCGGGACCTTTGCGGAGACGCTCTCCTTCGTCTCCGGAGCTGGCTTTGCGGTTCGGAGCCTCAGTCGAAGTTATCTGGCGCCGGTGGTGGTCTGCTCCGCGGTGACCCAGGCGGCTCGTGCGCCGCTCGTGGTGCGAGTACGGAGTGTGGGTGCGACATCTTTCGAGGCCGCGGTGTCCCGCGTGGATTCGACACGTGGATATGAGCCAGGAGTGCCCGTCTTCTGCCTGGTGGTGGAGGAGGGCGTCTACACTCTCCTAGCCGACGGCGTGAAGCTCGAGGCGGTTCGTTTCAACTCGACGACGACGGACCGCAAGAAATCGTGGGTGGGTCAGACGAGGACGTTTCAGCAGTCATACGTGGCTCCAGTCGTTCTCGGACAAGTGATGAGCGCGAACGACACGAACTGGTCGGTGTTCTGGGCACGGGGCACGATCGCCGCGGAGCCGCCGTCCGCCAACTCACTCTTCGTCGGCAAGAACGTAGCCGAGGACACCCTGACCGCGAGGGTCGCGGAGACGGTGGGTTATCTCGTCATCGAGGCCGGCAGCGGAGTCATAGGCAACATCCGTTATTCGGCCGGCGTCGGGCCGGCGACCGTTCAAGGGTACGAGTCTCCGACGCCACCGCCGTTCGTGTATCCGGTGAGTGACATGTCGAGCGCGCAAGGCGCGATCGTGTCCCAAGCGGGAGTGACCGGAGTCGACGGAGCATGGCCGCTGCTGTGGGGACCCAACCCCGTGAGCGCCACGTCGATATCACTCGTCGTCGACGAGGACGCGATCGCGGACGCCGAACGCGATCACCGGACCGAGCGCGTCGCGTATCTCGTATTCGAATGAGTCGGTGATCGGCAGCAGCCCCTCCCCCGCGCTTTCCGCTGCTCCGCGTCAGATCGCGGAATTGTCTACGGGAGCGTCGTCTGCGTCAGATCGTCTGCGGGAGCGTCGGATCGTCTGCGTCAGATCGTCTGCGGGAGCGTCGGATCAGCGCCGTCAGATCGTCTGCGGGAGCGTCGGATCGTCTGGTGCGTCAGATCGTCTGCGCCAGATCGTCTGCGTCTGCGTAAGATCGTCTGCGTCTGCGTAAGATCGTCTGCGTCT
>CAYXDO010000205.1:0-17788 GCA_964463485.1 uncultured Myxococcales bacterium
TTGAGGCTTTCGAAGACCTCGACGTCTTCGCTCGGCCCACTTTTGAGGCTTTCGAAGACCTCGACCAAAAGGTTTCGCCTATTTGGTGGGGTTTCGACGCCTCGACCAAGACCGCGTCGAACCTCCGCGGCTCCCGCGGGATCGCCTACAGCTCAAATCAACCTCCCGACTCCAAATCATTCGGCCGGTCCGGCTGGTAAGTCACTCCCCGGAATTGCCGTTTGTCCGCGAAGCCTGAGCGCAGGCAAGATCCGCGCTCCCAGGAGTCCGCGGAATTGCCGTATGTCCGCGAAGCTTAGGCGCAGGCAAGATGCCTGCGCTCCCAGGGGTCCGCGAAGCGCTCCCAGGGGTCCGCGCAGCGCTCCCAAACGTCAGATTAGAGGTCGCGGCCTTCACGGGCCCGCTGCAAGAGCATCTGATAGTCCGGCGTCGGCGCGATCTCACAGGCCGTCTCGAGCATCTCGATGCCGCCCATTCGGTCGCCTCGCATGAGGTTGAGCTCCGCCTGCTTCACGAGCATGTCCGCGGCGGCCTTTCTCGAGGACGTGTCCCAGTTTTGCCGCCTGTATTTGGCCCGCTCGTCCTTGTTCATGAGCACCGCGTACGCCTTGTCGATGAGCTCGTTGGCCTCACGGGCCAGCGCCTTGATGTCTTCAGGCGAGTCTCTGAGTTGGCCCTTCGTGGGGTCGAACTTGTCCTTCACGGTCAGGTAGGCCTGTCTGTATTGGCGCTGGTGCGCCGTCCAGTGGACCGAGATGATTTCGAAGTAGTTCTGACTTCGCAAGAAACTCAGAGAATCCTGCATCTCGCGGCGAAGAGCGGCGAACCCGGCGGCGTCGATCTGGCTCGGGCTGGCGACCGCGATACGTTTGATGATCTGAGTTCCCCCTCGGACTTTGCCAATCCCGAGGGCGAGACAGAACGCCACCAGGCGCAGCGACGCTAGGCGACCGAGCGGGCTGCCGGTAGCGGCCTCGCTGATCGTCTTGATCCCATCGAAATTCATCTCGATGTAACGAACCTCTTTCGGGTTCAGGCCGATCGCCGGATCGATCTCCGCGCCGTCTTGGGTCAGCGGATGATTCATCGCCAGCTCGAGCAAGTCTTCGATGCTCTCGGTCGTCGTCTGTTCGAAACGGTGCCGTACGTGGCGCGACACCAACCCAGACCCGTTGGTCAACACCAGGTCGGCCTTGAGGGGAGGATCAGACCAAGCGCCCCAGGTGAAGCGTCCGCCGCGGAACGCATACACGGGCTCGAGCTTCAGGCGCATCTGTTCGCGGAGCTGAGCGGTGAGCGCGCTGGCGGTGAGCGCGCGCATCTGCAGCAACTGCCAACCTACCGGACGCCGGTTCGACTTACTCTTGTCGAGCGCTTCGCGGAGCTGAGGCTCGCTGATTTTCTTCCCGAGCACGAGCAGCCGGCCGAGTGCGACTTCTTCGGACCAAGGCTCCACGACGGCGTGTGCGATTCCTCCTTGGTGGATCCAGAGTCGCGCGGACTCGTCCTTTTTGCCGTGGATATCCAGGACGCCGGTCATCTTCTTGCGCGCCACGTAATCCAGGAGGGTGAGGATGCTGAGTCGATCGCCTTCTCGAATCGAGTTGACCCGCTTGGAAGGAAAATCGAGCAACTCACCGAGCTCGAAGGGAGGTACGACGGAGCCGGAGAAGGCGTCGTCGCTCCCGGCGGGGGAGGGTTCGGGTGGCTTCGGGGGCTGACTCGGACGGCCGGCGGAAGCCGGCAGCACCGAGGCCGCGGGCGGAGCCGACGCGGGCGCCGGCGCGGAGCTCAGCCAGGCATCGATCTGCTTGCAGAGGTCCACGTGACCTCCGACCATGAATCCGACTTTACCGGCTCCGACGAACACGACGTCGACCTCGGCACGGATTCCGGTCTCTGCCCCGGCGACCTCGAACTTGAGGGTCCGGTGCTCGCGAATCGGGAGCGGGTCGGAGACCACTGAGAGGCCGCCGTTTTTGACGTTCGTCTTGAGCTCGTGTTCGAGGTCCAACCGCCGCGCGAAGCGAACGATCGTTCCGGCTAGAACGGGCGGCTTGGGCGGTCCCGACTCTTCGACGGCGGGCTTTGGCGCTGGCGCCGGAGGCGGCGGCGCCTTTGGCTCTGGAGGCTTGGGGGGTGGCGGAGGCGGCGGTGGGGGCGGCGCGATCGCCACCTGGGGCGGAGGAGCCACCGCGACAGGGGCAACGACGGGCGGCGTCGACACCGCGGCGCCCAAGCTCGAGAGCGTCTTGTTCCACTCCGCGGCGCTGTCGGAGATCAACTCGAGGAGCGGGGACGAGTCGGCGATCCTCATCGTCACCCAACCGCCTACGCGAGAGATGATCTCGGCCGAGAGCATGAGCACCCGCCCGGAGGCGAGCTTGAGAGAGACGGTCTGACCGGGATCACCGGAAGGGCCTCCGTAGCAGGTGAGGGTCCCGTGGCGAATCTGCGCCAGATAGAGTCCCAAGAGATCCGCGGCGTTGGGAACGCGAACGACTCCGCTGGGGGTCGCTCGGAGCAGCCCGGCGGTGATGAGATCGAGATCCTCGGAGCCGAGGGCCTCGAGGCCTGGCTTGACCGGCGCAGCGGGGGGCTCCGCGGGCTTCGATTCGGGCTTGGGTGCGGGCGGCGGAGCGGGCTCGGACGGCGCGGTGTCCGGTTCGGGCGCTCGACGCGAAGGCGGCAGCACCATCGGCTCGGACTCCGGACGCGGCTCCGCCTTTCTCGACGGCGGCAGCGCCATCAGGGGCTCGGGTTCGGGCTCCGCGCGGGCCTCCACGCGCCGCGACGGCGGCAGCGCCATCGGGGCCTCACTCTCGGGTTCGGGCGTGGGTTCGGCGCGGGGCACGGGCCGAAGCGAGATAGGCGAAGGTTGTGGGCCGACAGGGGAGGGTGAAGCGTCTCCGCGCCGCGTAGGCTCGGCCTCGCGGTTGCGCCGGCTCGGCGCGACCGGATCGGCTTCCTTACGGCGCGAAGGCGGCAGCGCCATCGGGAGGTCGTCGGGCTCCGGTTCTTCTCGCTTCTTGACACTTCGTCGTGAGGGAGGAAGCGGCATCAGCGGATCGGCGATCTCGCCGGGTTCCAGCGGTTTTGCTTGTCCCCGCGCCGACCAAAGCTGCGGGCGCTCGCCCGTCGCGACCTCGTCGGGGTCGAGCTCCTTTTCTGCCTCCCGAGCGCCCTCTGCGTCCTCACTCGGATCCGATTCGCTCGGAGCGCCTCGTCGCGCTCGCGAAGCTTCCTCAGGGTCGGCCACGCTCGGCGGAGCTCGCCGCAGCGAAGGAGCGATGCGACGCTCGGGCTTGCCGGGGCGCTCGGTGGCGTCGTCGATCCCCTCCGTGGCGTCGCTGTCGGGCCTGGGCGTGGCGTCGTCTTGCTCGGTTTCCGCGGGCGGTGGCGGACGATTCGGCCGCATCGACCGGATCTCGGCCGGGATCTGCACGTCCAGCGTCTCGTCGATCTCTTCGGAGCCCTTCGCACGCCGCTCTGGTGGACGCTCCGGCTTCTTCGGGATCGAGATGTACTGCGTGGGCCCTTCGGCTGGGCCTTCCTTCGTCGGCGCGTCGTGAGCGTAGACGTCCTCCAACCGGGGCGGAGGCGGCGGGCGGCTCATGCGCTCGGGCTTGGGCGTCTCGGCCTCCATTTCGGGGCCGCGCGGGGCGGCGTCCGGGCCCCGGCGAACGGGCGGCTTGGTCGCCTCGAGGACTGGCACTTTGGCGCCGCGGGCAAAGTCCTCCAGCGCACCCCGAATGTGGGCCGGAAGCTGGACGTCGCTCATGGTCCCCAAGCTGAGCGCGTCGACCTCGTCGGTGCCTTCACGATCTTCACGACTGCGAACGAGCGGCGGTCCATCGAGCGTGGTGCCTCCGCGAGGGGCAGGCGTCCGAGTCGGCGCTCCCAGAGGACCGCCTACGATCGTGGCCTCCCCGTCGCGCGGCCGCGCCTTTCGCTGCTTGGTCGCGCGCTCGACCTCGTCCGCCAAAAGGTCGAGGGTCGGAAACACGTCGTCCTGAAAGTTTTGAACCTCGAGCCCCAAAAAGCCCTGTCGCGAGGTCAACACGCGGCCCGTGGCCTCGACGACCCAATCGACGCCAGGGCCCTCGATCCGAACGTCGACCACGGAGCCCTCGTCGAACGTTCGCTTGGTCTTCACGAACAAGCGCCCGCGACGCAGGTTCTGGCCGAACTCGCGCAGGAAATGGTCGGCGTCCACGAAGCGGACGACGTCGTCACCGCCGAGCTGAGGTGGTCCGTAGCGTCCGACCGCCATCGAAGTCCGGCATCGTAGCGACAAACCGGCGCTCGGCGCCACGGGTTCGTGGAGTCAGGCGAAGATTCGGGCCACACCAAGCCTCCGGGCGGGTTCCACGGCTCGCCCGGAGCGGAGAAAGCATTCAGCCAGACTCGCAACTCGGTCGAACCACGGTAAGTGTTCAGCCGTCAGCGTCAGCCCTGGCTGGCGCGGGGCTGGCAGATTCTCCGCGACCCGAGCACAATGACCCAAGGCCTCTCACATGTCTGAGCCCGTAGAAATCCGAAATGATCGCGAGAACGGTCGCGTCGTCGTGGTCTGGGACGACGGAGCTCGCTCGATGTATCCGCTCGATGACTTGAGGAACGCCTGCCCGTGCGCCGGCTGCCGGGGACACTCGCCCGGCGAGGTCGAGCCGCCCAAGGTCAAGGGTGTGGGCCTGTTGAACATCGCGGAAGTGGGCAGCTACGCTATCCGCTTTGCCTTCAGCGACGGACACGACACCGGCATCTATACCTTCAAATACTTGCGGGACATCGGCGCGCCGATGCTGGCCTGACATGAAGAGCGTCGCGGACACTACGTCGGTTGAGCTCCATCGAGCGCCGAGTCACCCGTGGGTCGTCCGGAAGGTCGACGGCAAGGCCTGGCTGATGCACGACGTGGAGCACGCCGGCGTCGCGCTGGAAGTCGGCACGATCCTTCGAACCGGCACGATCGTCGCGGTCGAGGCCGGCTCCGCGGTTCGCTTGGCGGACCCTGGAAAGACCGCGCCGGAAGCGGAGCCTCGGCAGATGCTGCTCGAGGGGGGGCCGCGCGGGCGCGCGCATTCCTTCGTCGCCGGGGACGCCTTTCGCGGTTCGCCAAACAAGGACGACGTCCCTCGCTTGCTCGAGGAGCTCGAGGAGCTCGAGGAGAAGCTGATCGCTCAGATCGGCTCCGATCCCTTGCCGCTCGCGATCGGTCCCAGCACGCCGCTCGAACGCGCGGCTTCCCGCGACTTCGCTTTCTCCAACCTCGTCGTCGAAGACGCTCGCGAGCTCCCCGAATCGGACGCACGCCTGGCCCGGGCGGTCGTGTTGTTTGCCAACGGCGAGTCGGTCTGCGTGGCCGTCGCCGGCGTCGGCGTGAGAAAGCTCGCGACTCTCATGCGAATCTTGGGACGACCGGTGCACCCACACCCCGTAGACGACTCCACCGTCGAGGAGCTCTTCGGGCGAATCTACGAACAGGTCGTCGCTCCAGCGGCTCCGGCACTCTGAGTACCAGCGGGACTCGTTTGGCTCGAGAGCTCCTCTCCAAATCCTCTGTGTTCTCTGTGTTCCGACTCCGTGTCCTCTGTGGTTTTCCTGAGGGCGAGCGATGATCGTGGACCTATCGCGCAGCCTGGTCGTGCACGGCTTTGGGAGCGCGTCGCGTCGCATACTCGCGTGGAACGCCGCGCTGCTCTATGATGCGCCGCTTATGAAAGCCTCGGACCTCTACGCACGCGCCGAGCAGGACTTGATGGACGGCCGCGCCGAGCAGGCGCTCGCTGGGTACCTCGCCACTGTACGAGCCGCGCCAAAGTTCGCGCGGGCGCGGCTTCGAGTCGCCGACGCGCTGCTCAACCTGAACGAGACGGAGCGCGCCAAGCGGGTCTACAAAGCCCTGGCCTGGCACTACATCCGCTCTGGCCAGCCCCTCCTGGGCCTCGTCGTCTGCAAGATGCTCCTCGCTCTCGATCCAAGCCGTTACGAGGACATCCTCCTCATTCTGGCCGAGCTCTACTCGTCCGAGTCCGATCGCGTGGCCGACATCGAGCTCGATCCCGAACCGGAGCTCCCCGGCGATGGCGAAGGCGAGCCTATCGACATGCCCCTCGCCGAGCTCGCGCCGCACGCCGAGCACCTGGCCTCGGACACCGACCAGATCACCTTCTCCCCCAAGCAGCTCCCGATGATCCCTCTGTTCTCCCACCTACCCGAGGACGCCTTCATTCGCGTCCTCGGAAGCTTGAAGCTCCGGCGATGTGCGGACAGCGAGCGGATCATCTCCGAAGGGGAGACGGGCGACGCGTTTTACATGCTCGCCGACGGGGAGGTGGCGGTGTCCAAGAAGCTCGGGGTGCAGGACACCGTGCTGGCCCGACTTCATGCCGGAGCGGTGTTCGGCGAGATGGCCCTCGTGTCGAAGGCGCCTCGCACCGCGACCGTTACGGCGAGAAACGAGGTCGCGCTCTTGTCGCTCTCGAAGGCCGACCTCGACTCCCACGAAGGCGACGCTGAGTCCGTGACCAAGGCGCTCAAAAAGTTCACCCGCGCCCGATTCCTCGCCAACCTGACGGCTACGAGCCGCTTCTTCTCCGATCTGGCCCGGTCCGATCGCCGCGAGCTGATCGGGAAGTTTCAATCGAAGAGCCTGCACAAGGGCGACGTGGTGATCGAAGAAGGCGAAGAGGGGCGCGGCCTGTACCTCGTGTTGCGCGGGGAGCTCGAGGTCACGCGCAAGCACCCTTCCGGCAACGTGTTGAAGCTGGCGACGCTGAAGAGCGGCGACGTGTTCGGCGAGATGTCGCTGCTGCGAAACGCTCCGACCGTCGCCACGGTGACCGCGAAGGCCTCTGGCGAGGTCCTGTTCCTACCCAAAGACGCCTTCATGGAGGCCATGGCTCGGCATCCAGGAGTCGCTGGAACGCTCGGAAATCTGTCGACCGAGCGTCTTCGCGCCAACACGGTCTTCGAGTCCGGCGCGCTGGCGACCGACGATGCGTCCGTTCTCGTGTAGCCGTAAGGCCCCGTGACCTTCGTCGCGTTGCTCGTGGCCGCGGTCGCGCTCGGATCCGCGGCGCACGTCGCGTTCACGTACTCCGTTTGGGTCGCAGCGGGCGGCCCGACGCGCCCGCGTACGCGGCTCGTGGTCGCCGTGTCCGTAGAGCTCCTCTTGACGTTCATCGGCGCGCTCACGTGGCCCCTCGGCCTCCTCGACGTGCGGCCGAAGAAGCGCGACTCCGACGATGGGGTCCCGGTGATCTTGCTTCACGGCTACCTGATGACTTGGGCGAACTTCGTCTATCTGTGGCCCGCGATGTCTCGCAACGGGTTGCGATCGATCCACCCCGTCACGATCAAGCGATGGCTCTCAGGCACGAACGTGCAGATCGAGCTCCTCTCACGCGCCGTCGACGCGGTGCTCGAACGAACGGGAGCGTCGCAGGTGGACATCGTCGCGCACTCGATGGGCGGCGTGCTGAGTCGCGGGCTGGCGGGACGGGATCTCGAAGCGGGTCGCTCTCGCATTCACCGGATCGTGACACTGGGTACGCCGCACCATGGAACGCGCCTCGCAGAGCTCGCGTTGGGGAGGGGCGGCCGCGCGATGCGACGGGGCTCGCGTTTCCTCGCCTCGTTGCCTCCTCCGCGCGAGGTCACATCGATCTGGAGCACCCACGATAACCTGGTGGTGCCCGCAGAGTCCGGGGATGCGCGGGGGATCGTAAGTTTTAGGCTCGAGGGGCTCGGGCACTTCAGCTTGCTCTTCAGCTCGAAGGTCGCGACGCTCGTCGTGAAGGCTTTGCGTTCTGACGAGCCATCGTCCTCTTCGCTTGCCGAGTCTCGTCAAGGCGTGCGAGCCGGCGAGGCCGACGCCTGATGTTCGATCGCCCATCGCAATCTCCTCCGCGGAGCTTGGAGGCTCTGCCCTCGTCGACTGATCCGAGGCCGGCGGCGCTGCTCGAACGGCGGGTGCAAATCGTCGCGGGCAAAGGGGGCGTGGGGAAGAGTGTGTTGGCTTCGGCGCTCGCGCTTCGGAGCGCACAAGCTGGCCACCGAACGCTCCTGCTCGAGGTGAATGGTCCCGACGCCACGGCGCGGGTGCTGCGCGTGAAGACCGCTCCCGACGAGCCCCGGGAGGTTCGCGATCGACTGTGGCTTTGTCGTATGACCCCGGCCGGAGCGCTGCGGGAGTACGCGCTCATGGTGCTGCGTTTCAAGGCGCTCTATCACCTCGTGTTCGAAAATCGCCTCGTCCGTTATTTGCTCCGATCGATCCCGGGCCTCGGCGAATTCACGATGATGGGCAAGGCTTGGTATCACTCGACGGAGACCGACGGCGCTCTTCCGCGCTTCGACCGCCTCGTCATCGACGCGCCCGCCACGGGTCACGCGATCACGTTCCTCTCCGTGGCGCGCGTCGTCGCCGACACCGTGCCGGACGGAGTCATGAAGGACGCCGCCGAGAAGATGGCGCGGCTGGTCGAAGATCCGGAAGGCGCGTGCCTGCACGTGGCTGCGTTGCCCGAGGAGATGGCCGTCAACGAGGCGCTTCATCTCGCCTCGGTCGCTCGCGTGCAGCTCCGCGTTGCCACGGGCATCGGCTTTCTGAATCGCATGCTGACCCCGCTCTTGGCTCCGGGTGAGGCTCGCGTGCTCGACGGGCTCACGGGACCGCTGGCTCCGTATGCGCGCGCCGTTCAGCGCAGGCTCGCCTGGGAAGAAGTCCAAGCCGACTTCGCCGCGCGCTTTCGCGACGAGAGCGGAATGCCGGTCGTCGTCGTTCCTGACGTGCTGAAGACCGAGCGCGACGACGGCTTCGTCGAGAGCGTGATCGCCTCGATCAACGAGTCCGTCGGGCCCTCGAGGCCTGCTCGCCTCACGATCTCTCCTGGTCGGAGACGCGAATGAGCGATGGCTATGTGGAGGCGCTCGTCGGCAGCGCGTCCGTCCTCGTCTGCGTCGGTCCTGGCGGCGTTGGAAAGACGACCACGAGCGCAGCGCTCGCCATCGCAGGCGCGCGCAAGGGGCGTCGCGTGATCGTGCTGACCGTCGATCCGGCCAAGAGGCTCGCCAACGCCTTGGGGCTCCCGGAGATCGGCAACGAGGAGCGCGAGGTCGATCGCCAGGCCTTCGAGGCCGCCCACCTCGAGCCGCCTTCAGGCCGCCTCACCGCCATGATGCTCGACATCAAGCGCACGTGGGACGAGGTGGTGTCCCGTCACCACCCGGATCCGGAGCGGCGAGATCGTTTGCTCTCCAATCGATTCTATGCCGCGCTGTCGACGTCGCTCGCTGGCAGCCAGGAGTATATGGCGATGGAGAAGCTCTACGAGCTCTCCGCGAGGACCAACGATCGACCCGATCTGGTCGTGCTCGACACTCCGCCGAGCGCCAACGCGGTCGACTTCCTCGACGCGCCCACGCGTATGCTCGACGCGCTCGACAACGACGCCACCGAGTGGCTGATCGAGCCCTTCTTGCAGCGATCCAAGAGCGCCGGGAGGCTCCTCGACGTCGGTGGATCGATCGCCATTCGCACGCTCGGACGCTTCACTGGCACCGAGACGCTCGAGGAGCTCGCGGAGCTCCTGGTCTGCTTTCAGGCGATGTTCGAAGGCTTTCGGGAACGAGCGCGGATCGTGAAGAAGATCCTCGCCGATCGCGGCACCGCCTTCATGATCGTGAGCAGCCCCCAGCCCGGCCCGCTCGCCGTCGCCAAGAAGTTCGAGAAGCGGCTGCACGAGGAGCGCATTCGCGTGGGCGCGTTCGTGCTCAATCGAACGACACCCGATCCGTTCGAGGGAGCCCCGCGCAACGCCGAGCTGCTCGAGCGCCGCGTCCTCGAGCTCGGCGGATCCTCGAACCTCGCCTATCGAATCGAATGGATCGCACGCGAGGCCCAAGCCTCGGCGCAGGCGGAGCGCGCGGTCGCCGACGCGCTCACCGCCGACGCCGGCGTGCCCGTCGTGATGGTCCCGGAGCTCGACAACGACGTGCACGAGCTGCGGTCGCTGGACCTCGTGCGGCAGAGCCTCGTGGCTGGACCTTAGTACACGGTGGAAATAGACCTTGAGCTTCCGTACCGTAAGCTCGAAATCTCACGAGCACGAGCACGAGCACGAAACTCCGTGCATTCCACCGCATCTCGTCCTCGTCCGATTCTAGAAGTGGACGAGTCTCGGAATTCGCTTGTGGCATTCGTGCTCGGGCTCGTTCGTGCTCGGGCTCGTTCGTGCTCGGGCTCGTTCGTGCTCGGTGCTCGTTCGTGCTCGTGCTCGTGCTCGAACTCGAAATTGCGTGCTTTCTACCACTACTGCGTCAAGGCCAGAGCACGAGTAACGTGAGCTCCGTAAATTCGCCTCAAGCTACCCGATCGGGCTGAGGTCGTCGAAGCTCAAGCTCGAGCTGACCGGATCAACGCTCAATTCCACCGCAGTAGCGCCCAACGAAGATTGGACTGCGACCGTTAGCGAGGCTGCGAGGGGCACGCCCGAGCACGGAAGACTCGCTTCATCGCGCCTTCTTCGCTCGAATGTGGAGCCCTAGGCCCCCAAGGGCCGGAGACACGCGGATCTCTTCGAACGCCGCTGCTCTGAGCAAGCGCTCGACCAGCTCCGCCGTGAGCCCGCCGGACACTCCCACGACGATCCGCCAGCTCACCATCGACGCGACGAAGCGAACGCTCGCGAGCGGTGTGCGAAAGAGCTCGTCCGCCTTCGACAAAGCTCCGATCGCCGCGCCTAGCACCGGAGCGCCCGCCTGCGGCTCCATCAGCGCGATCTGACCACCCGGCTTCAAGACGCGCGCGACCTCGCGCAACACAGCCTCGCGATCCGGCACCAAATACAAAAACGAATGGCACACGACGAGATCGAAGCTGTTCGGTTCGAAGCCCAGGTCCGTGCCGTCCTTCTGCTCGAAGCGAACGCTCCGGAGGCCCGGGTGCCGATCGGCGTGGTGCGCGCGCGCGCGGTGGATCATCGCCTCGGCGATATCCACACCGACGATCTCGACGTCCGGCCCGAGCGCCCGCGCGAGCTCGAAGCTGCTCTCCCCAGGTCCGCACCCGAGATCGAGCGCCCGACCTCCAGGCGGCACCACCTCCACCAGGGCGAGGAGCCTTCGAATGTGGGCCCGCCAATGCTCATGGCCCGTCAGCAGGTCGTAGGCCGACGCGAATCGCTCGAACATCGCGTTGCCAAAGGGAAGCGCCATCCCGGGCAACCTACCACCACTCGATCGCGGAGCGTCGTGTGGGGTGGACAGGCAGCGATCGACCGAGCTAGCAACGGCCCACCGAAAGGAACCTCATGGGACTGTTCAAAGACCTCACGCCTCCCGAAGGCGACAAGATCCACATCGACGCAAACGGAAAGCTCCAGGTCGGCAACCGGCCGATCATTCCATTCATCGAAGGAGACGGCACCGGACCGGACATTTGGCGCGCGTCCGTGCGCGTCTTCGACGCGGCCGTCGAGAAAGCTTACGGCGGCAAGAAGAAGATCGCATGGTTCGAGGTCCTCGCCGGTCAGAAGGCGTTCGACAACACGGGCAACTGGCTGCCGGACGACACGACCGTCGCGTTTCGTGAGTACCTGGTGGGCATCAAGGGACCGCTCACCACGCCGATCGGCGGAGGCATTCGTTCCTTGAACGTGGCGCTCCGGCAGATCCTCGACCTCTACGTCTGCCTACGGCCAGTGCGATGGTTCCAGGGCGTGCCGTCGCCGGTGAAGGACCCGGCCTCGGTCGACATGGTGATCTTCCGCGAGAACACGGAAGACATCTACTCCGGGATCGAGTTCGAAGCCGGATCGGACGACTCCAAGCGCATGCTGGGCTTGCTCAAGGAGCACTTCCCGGACCGCTTCAAGAAGATCCGTTTCCCGGAGGACATCGGCCTCGGGATCAAGCCGGTCTCCAAGCTGGGCACCGAGCGCCTCGTGCGCGCGGCCGTTCAGTACATGCTCGCGAACAATCGCCGAAACCTGACCTTCGTCCACAAGGGCAACATCATGAAGTTCACCGAAGGTGCCTTCATGAAGTGGGGCTATCAGCTCGCTGAGCGCGAGTTCAGCGACAAGACCTACGGTTGGGGCGGGAGCGGACACTCCCAGTGGGAGCGCACGCGCGACGAGAAGGGCGTGGAGGCCGCGGACGCCGAGTACAAGGCCGCCCAAAAGTCAGGCAAGAAGATCATCAGCGACAACATCGCCGACATCACGCTCCAGCAGGTGCTCACGCGCCCGAAGGAGTTCGACGTCATCGCGACCCTGAACCTGAACGGCGACTATCTCTCCGACGCCCTCGCCGCGCAGGTCGGCGGCATCGGCATCGCCCCTGGCGGCAACATCAACTACGAGACCGGCCACGCGATCTTCGAGGCCACCCACGGGACCGCGCCGAAATACGCCAACCAGGACAAAGTGAATCCGGGCTCCGTGATTCTCTCGGGTGATCTCATGCTGCGCCACCTCGGTTGGACCGAGGCCGCGAATCTCATCATCAAGGGAATCGAGCGATCGATCGCGAAGAAGACCGTCACATACGACTTCCACCGCCAGATGGAGGGTGCGAAGCTCGTCAAATGTTCGGAGTTCGCGGACCACATCATCGCGAACATGGACTGAGCCTCCCCGAGCGCGCGGACCCAATCCCTAGCGCCTCCGCTCCCTCCTTTCCATCGCACCAGACCTGCCCATCGTACCAGGCCTGCCCATCGTACCAGGTGGCCCCGCCATGAGCCGCGGCCACAAAGACGACGACCCCACCCAGCTCGAGATGGGCCCGCAGCGAAGGTCTCCCTCGCGTATTGAAACGCCGCGCGCGCCGTCCCGTCTCGAGGAGCCTCGGTCCGAGTCGCGCGCCGGGCGGTCCGAGTCGCGCGCCGGGCGGTCCGAGTCGCGGGCCGAGCGGTCCGAGCCGCGGACCGAGCGGGCCGAGTCGCGCGCCGGGCGGCCCGAGTCGCGCGCTTCATCTCGCAGCTCGAGCAGGCCACGCCGCCTGTCCTTTCGAGCGGGGAGTCGGGAGGTCGAGATCGACTTCCGGGTGAGGCTGCTCGCCATCACCGACAACTCCCGCCAGGACGAGCCCACGACCGCCCGCTCGTTCCGGTTCGAGTCGGTGGAAAAGATCGTCGTCGGCGGTCGAACTGCGCCCGAGCTCGTGATCGTGCTCGATTCGAACGAGAGGATCCGCTTAGGGACAGTAGGCGATCGCGATCGCGCGCTCCGAGCCGCCTGGGCGCTCGGCAACGCGCTCCGCTGCGTGATCGAGCAGGAAGCGGACGACGCGTGGCCGGGCCCTGCCATCGCCGAGCGCGACGTCGAAGAGGAGACCGACAAGTTCGAGCTCGACGACGTTCGCTACGACGACGAGCCCACGACGAGGATGGCCGAAGACTTCGTCGCCTCGTTGAACCAGGCCGAACGCAGCGCAGCCGAAGCGGCGCTGCGCTCGCACAGCGCGGCCTGGCAAAAGCCGGAAGATAGCTCGCCAGCCCTGGAGCTGCCCAAGCGCGAAGCTCCGGGAGCCTGGATCGACGCGCTCGCGCCCGCCCCCCTCGATCTGTCGGACCTCGCGGTCGCCGAGCTCGTCACGGACGAGCGAAGGCGCTCTACGTGGATCGTCAGGACGAAGCGCGGGGATCGGGTGACGATTCCGTTCACGCAGGCCGAGCTAGCGACACGCCAGGGCTCGGCGATCGTCGATGAGCCCATTCACGCGAGGCCAAAAGCGATCCCCGCGTTGCTCGGCCTGGAGCCCAAAATCGCCTCGGACCTGGAAGCGACGATCCCTCCCGAGGTCGACGTGGCGGAGCCAGAGGACGTGACCTACGACGGAGAAGACACAGGTCGCTAACGAGCAGATGACGTGCCCGTGCCCGTGCCAAACTCATGACGTGCCCGTGCCCGATCCTACAGCCTGTCACCCGCACGAGCACGCATGGCTGACACTCGGCCCGCGAGGTGCTTCAAGGTTTCTGCGTCGGTAGGTGACCCGATATCCAGGACGAGAAGCAGATCAGCCGCAGCGGCGACTTCGGCACACTCCCCTCGACTCTCCACGAAGCGTTGGCGCTTCTGAGCGTTGCCGCGCCGGTTCGCTCCCTCTGCGAGTAGGAGCGCTGTGTTCGACGCTGCGCGCAGCAAATGATCGGCGATGCTTCGGTGTCCTCTCGGGATCTCTTTCGCGAGCTTCTTCGATAGCGCCGCCATTTGAAGCGCTACTTGATACGCATCGAGCCTTTCGTGTGGAAAAAGACTCGCGGTACGAGCTTCGTTGATATCATCGTGGGCGAGCGCGTGCTCGTGCGGGTGAGGCGTGGGGCGTGATTCGTAATTTCCGGATTGCGTGGTTCGTGGAGCGTGTTCGTGAGTCCGAGATTCGAGCCGATCTTGCTCCTGCGCCAACGCGTGCTCGTGCGGGCGATGAGTCGCGGACCGTCCACGAACCACGCAAGCGGTGAATACGAACCGCGGTCTTCTGGAGTTCGGGATCGCCGGTCACGCGATCGTCGCTAGCTGGCTCGCGAGCCACGAGCGTCGAAATTCGGCGCGGCTCTGCGAGGATTTCGTGCCCGTGCCCGTGCCCGATTCACCTGTGAGCGATGCCACCCGCGATCGATTCATTGACCCGTCCGTAGCGCCAGGCGATCGCGGCACATGGCCGTAGTCTCGCGAGCCGACTCGCTGGTTCGCGGGCCCCGTCGAAGCTCTCCTTTCGTGGTCGCGACCGTGCTGCTCCTCGCGATCTCGTTCGCCACGCCGCTCGCGCTCTCGATGGGCTCGGTCGACATCGGGCTCGTCGCGGCGGCTCGGGCGCTCGTCTCCACCAGCGTCGACTCGAACGTGACGATCGTCCGGGAGCTTCGCTTGCCGCGCGTCCTCTTGGCGCTCTTGGTCGGGGGCGCGCTCGCCACGGCGGGCACGACGCTTCAAGCGGTGATGAAGAGCCCGCTCGCCGACCCCTACGTGCTCGGGATCTCATCCGGCTCCGGAGTCGGAGCGGCGATCGCGATGGCGCTCGGTCAAAGCGGCGTCCTCGGCGCGTTGCTGGCGTTCGCGACCGGCCTCGGGAGTGCGCTCGCGGTGCTCACCTTGAGCCGCGTCGGGGGCCGCGTCGCTCCGCTGCGCCTCTTGCTCGCCGGGATCGCGTGGAGCTCTCTCGCCTCGAGCGTCACCGCGTTCTTGCTCTTCCTGACGCCGCACGCCGAAGAGGTGCGCGCGGTCTTTTTCTACCTTCTGGGAGGCCTCTCCGCGGCGGGCTGGCGGGATGTGACCCTCGCCGCGATCGCTTCCGCCGCCGGCCTGGCGATCGCCTGGGTGACCTGGCGCTGGCAAAACCTGCTCTCCTTCGGCGACGAGCCCGCCGCGGCCCTGGGGCTCGAACCCACGCGCGCGCGCGTGCTGCTCGTGGTCGCGGCGAGCCTCGTGACCGGGGCGGTCGTGTCGACCGTCGGTGCGATCGGCTTCGTCGGGCTGATCGTGCCTCACGTGGTCAGGGCCTTCGTCGGACCGGATCACAAGCGGACCGTGCCGCTCGGCTTCCTCGCCGGCGCGCTCCTGCTGCTCTGCATGGACACACTCTCGCGCACGCTGTTGGCGCCCCGAGAGATCCCCGTCGGCGTGCTCACGGGTCTCCTCGGAGCTCCGTTCTTTCTCTCTCTCCTGGCCAGGGGCCGGATCGGCGGCTCCGCGTGACCGCCGTGAGCGCCATCCAGGCCGAGGGACTCAGCGTGATGATCGGCCGCGCGCCCATCGTCTCGAGCCTCACCTTTTCCGTGAACGAAGGATCGTTCGTCGCCGTCGTGGGTCCGAGCGGCGCGGGCAAGACCACCACGCTCCGCGCGATCGCCGGCCTCACCCCGCACGGTGGGTCGCTGCGCGTGTTCGGCGAGGAGGTTCAGAACGTCGACAAGAAGCGCCTCGCTCGCACGATCGCCGTGCTTCGTCAGGACGAGTCGATCGAGCTCGAGTTCACGGTGAGCGAGGTGGTCCACATGGGTCGCGCGCCGCATCACGGGCTCTTCGACCCCGACACCCAGGAGGACGCCGAGCTCGTGCGCAAGGCCCTAGCCCTCGCCCGCGCCGACCACCTCGCCCCCCGCTCGTTCCTCTCGCTCTCGAGCGGAGAGCGCCAGCGTGTGCTCTTGGCCCGCGCGATCGCACAGTCTCCCAGGATCCTCCTCTTGGACGAGCCCACCAGTCACCTGGACGTCGGCCATCAGCTCGACGTGATCGACTCCATCAAGGCCCTCGGACTCACCGTGGTCGCCGCCCTGCACGATCTGAATGTCGCACTCACCTTCGCCGACGAGGCGCTCGTACTCTCCGAAGGTAGCCTCGTGGCGAGCGGCAGCGCCGCCAAGATCCTCGAACCCAAGACGCTCTCGAGGGTGTTCGGAGTCGAGGTCGAGCGCCTCGAAGCGCCGAGCGGTCGGAGCTTTCTCGCCTTCTCGAAGTTACGAGTGGGTTCGCGTCAGAGTTAGAGTCGCCTGCCGACGAAATTCTACGGCTTCGCACCTACGGTCTGCTTGAGGGTCTCGAGCCACTCGAGAAGCGCAGGCGCCCTCGAGCGAGAAAGCCGCTCGAGCTCCTCCGCGCTCGGCTCCGCAAGAAACACTCGCACGGCGGTTCGGAGCCCCTCCTCTCGACCCTCTTCTCGACCCTCTTCTCGACCCCTCTCTTCGACCGACGCGAGGCTGCCGTAGCCGTGCTTCTCGAGAAGATTGCGGAGGATGACTTCGTCTGCGACGCTTCGGTCGTAGAGCGCCTCGACGGGTATGGGATTCTTGAGAACCCCAGGCGCGTGCAGCAGGTCTCCGGGTGTGAACAGCTCGACCCCGCTCGACGAGAAGACCTCGACACGACGGGGACCGAGCAATCGAACTACCCAAACCCACCGCGTGCCCCGAGCGAGGAGCAAGCCGATCTTCTCCTGGAGCTTCTCTTCGTCGTGGCCCCGACTCGCGTATTCGACCGCAAGCGGCGGCGCTCCGGAGATCCACCCAACCCGCGCCGGGACGTTCCCGACGGCGAGGTCAGGCGCACGTACGTTCGTGTCGTCCAGCTGATAGCCGGGATCCACGCCCGTTTCTTCGGCGTCAGGGTCGCTGCCCAAAGTCGCGGCCCCCACGGAAATCGCCGACGCGCCGTCGCCGCCGGTCGTCGCGCGATATTCCAAGTAGCCATCGATCAGATCCGCCCGCGTCTCCTCGGGCGCCGTGGAGGCGTCATAGGGACCTCGAGCGTGCGCGTACGACATGACGAGAGCATACCGCGGTTCTGGGTCCCGCCAAATCCCCGGTTTTCATGTCGCGGACGATCTCGTGCCCGCAGCGACCCAAGAGGGATCCCGGCTCCAGCTCGGCCGGAATCGCTCCTCGCACGCGGCCAAGGCGAGAGCGAGCCAATTGCGCAAACGTCGCGCGCCACGAGCGGGCGCGCACTCATGGGTCTCGCCGAAGGAGTCGAACGCCGAGCCAAGAGACGCCGATTCTCTCGCTGACCTCCGGAGCCGTCCTCGACTTGGCCTCGATGAAGGGTGCCCGGAGGTCGCAGATGCGCACGTCCATGGCGTGTGGTTGCACGCCTGCCAAAGACGGTCAGCGCCTGCGTCGCGTCGGGAGCCTCTCGTAGGTGCACGCCTCGCAGGAGTACTCATCACGTCGTATCGAATAGCCATCCCTGCTCAAGGAGTGACGGAAGGTTCGGGGCGGTCGAAGTTTGAACGACCGCCCCGAGCCCATCACCTGACCGGGTTCAGCAAGCGATACGTC
>CAYXDO010000206.1:0-17699 GCA_964463485.1 uncultured Myxococcales bacterium
ACGCCAGCCCCGCCTTGTCGATCTTCTATGGTACCGGCTAGGCCGGGTTATGAAGCTCGACCGGAGCCTTGGACTCGCAAGACCCAAGCGAGTGAGCAAAAGCTCAGTAGTTTCGGTACCGGGACCGGGACCGGATGGAGCCGAGGCTCTAATCGATCGGCATCGGGACCGGAACCGGCACCGCTAGATTAGTTTAGTTTAGTTCAGTTTAGTTTAGTTTTAGAAGGCGCCGATCCAGCCGGCGGGTACTGCCTCTGGGGAGAGCTCGACGAGTGTCTTGTCCAGCTTTTCGAGCAAGGCGCGTGCTCGCGGCGCGGGGCTCTCGCCGAGCTTGGCCTGGTACTCGGCGATCGTCGTGAGCGCGGCTTTCCTGCTCAAGGTCGTGAAATTCGGCACCGGCAGGTTTTGTGCTGTGAACTGGAGTTGGATCTCGGCTCCGTTCAGAGTCTGAAACATGCCCGCGATGTTCTTGTAACCCAGCAAGCGCACCACGAGCTCGCGCTCGGTCGTAATCGTGCTGCGAAAGTCCGCGTCGAGATCGGTGCGGGCGAGGAGGCCTTGAATTCGATCCAGATGTTGCCGCAGTGGCCCCTGAGTTGGGTCGCTCACACTCTCTTCGCCGGATCTGAAGCGCTCCACGACCTCCCGAGATTGCTCGTAGGAAGCTTTGACGAGCGCGAGCTGGGCGTCCGGCTTGCCGTTGTCGTACCCGCGAGCCTTGGTCCAGACGGCGACATTTTCGCCCTTCCTCGTATTCTTCGCGAGGTCCCGATCGAGCCGAGTCGCTCCCTCACGGGTCGCGTTCTCCCAGCGAAGGAGGTGCGGAACTGCGCCGCTGTAGGACCCGGGTGCGGATCCGTCGTAGGCCCAGACGGACTCGAGTTTGGGAAAGATCTCTTGATACTTGAGCACGCCGGATCCTCCGCCAGTGTAGCAGGCGGAGAACGCGAGGTGCTTGACTTGCTCGGCGCCCCTGGGAAAGAGCTGAGTTAGCTTTCCAAGGATGTCGAAAGTCAGAGTTCCGTTCGAGTCTCCCCAGACGCCCATACCGACCGAGTGCCCGCTCAGGACCAATCGACTCATCTGAATTCGGCCGGCTTCGGCGTCGCGGAAAGTCTGGGCGAGCTGTGCGACCTCGTCCTTGGCGTTCTCGCCGGCTTG
Organism: uncultured Myxococcales bacterium; assembly: GCA_964463485.1. Classification (GTDB taxonomy): domain Bacteria; phylum Myxococcota; class Kuafuiibacteriia; order Kuafuiibacteriales; family Kuafuiibacteriaceae; genus CAYXDO01. The sequence goes on from CAYXDO010000206.1 coordinate 1,162, forward strand.
CTCCAGAACTTTGCCGAGAGCCTCGGCACGCTCCGCGCTCAAACCCAGCGCGCGCCCGAACGCGACCCGATCGGGGGCCTGGGCGAGATCGAAGCTTCGGCCGTTGATGGCGATCTTGTCCTGCTGAGTTGCCGGGCGCAGGACGCGAAGCTGGCCCTGCACGCGCGACGCGAGCTCGGAGGACTCATGCGACGCACCAGGATTCATTCCGAGAAAGACGGTGGTCGGAGGGGCCACCGTGGCGGCCTGGCTTTGAGCGGCGCCCACCAAGCCGGCCAGGCCCGACGCCCCGATCGCGACCGCACGGACCGACGGACGACTCAGAATCCCAAGGAGACCTTCGCGAAGGGGCGGAGCCTCGGAAGCTCTCGCGCGCGGAGGGCTGGGGCCCAAGGGCACGCGCGCTTCGTCGGGAGGCTGTGCGGGCGGGACCTCGAGCGGCTCCGTGCGAGCGATCGACGTTCCGGCTCCGTCTCGAACACGCATGAGGGCATCTTCGATGAAGTTTCTCGAATGGGCGAGAAAAAAGGTAGGCGTTCAGCCCTGAGGAGGTAGACACCGTAAGTGTCTGTCATCGCAGAGAGCGGCCGATGGCTGGCTAGACCCCCGCGGGGGTCTCACCCGAATTTGATGCCTTGGGCGAGCGGCAAGTCATTCGACCAATTCACGGTGTTCGTCTGCCGGCGCATATACTGCTTCCAGCTATCCGAACCCGCCTCTCGACCGCCACCCGTGGCTTTCTCTCCGCCAAAAGCTCCGCCGATCTCGGCGCCCGAGGTTCCGATGTTGACGTTCGCGATGCCGCAGTCCGAACCCCGAGCGGACAGGAAAGTCTCAGCCGCCTGGAGGCTCCGAGTGAAGATCGACGACGACAGTCCCTGAGTCACCCCGTTCTGGATCTTGATCCCCTCGTCGACGTCTTTGCACTCCATGAGATACAAAATCGGAGCGAACGTCTCCTCGGCGACGATCGGCATGTCCGGCTTGGCCCTGACGATCGTCGGCTCCACGAACCACCCCGGGCGGTCCAGACGCTTGCCGCCGTAGATGATCTCGCCGCCTTGTTTCTTCACCTGTTCGAGCGCCGCCATCATGTCGTTGACCGCGCCTTCGTTGACGAGCGGGCCCATCAGCGTCTTCGGATCGAGCGGGTCGCCGATGGTGACTTGCTGGTAGGCCTTCACCAAACGCTCGGTGAGTTGGCCAGCGATGCCCTTTTGCATGATGAGTCGCCGAGTCGTGGTGCAGCGCTGGCCCGCGGTGCCAACCGCTCCGAAGAGCACTGCGCGCGTCGTGAGATCGAGGTCCGCGTCGTCCATCACGATGATCGCGTTGTTTCCGCCGAGCTCGAGGATGGTGCGCGCGAACCTCGGAGCTACCGCCTTCGCGATGCGCTCCCCCATCTGGTTCGACCCGGTCGCGCTGATCAGCGGCATGCGCGGGTCGTTGACGAGCATCTCACCGACCTCGCTGCCCTTGCCGATCACGAGGCCCATGAGGCCCGTGTTGCCGTTGGCGGCGAGGACCTCGTTGCAGATGTGTTGGACGGCGATGGCCGTGAGCGGCGTGTCCGACGACGGCTTCCACACCATGGAGTCTCCACACACCGCGGCGATCGCGGAGTTCCACGCCCAGACCGCCACCGGGAAATTGAAGGCGCTGATGATTCCGACGACGCCGAGCGGATGCCACTGCTCGAACATGCGGTGTCCGGGCCGCTCGGAGTGCATCGAGAGTCCGTAGAGTTGACGCGACAGTCCGACCGCGAAGTCGCAGATGTCGATCATCTCCTGAACTTCGCCTTCGCCCTCCGCGCGAATCTTCCCCATCTCGAGCGCAACGAGGGCGCCGAGCGCCGGCTTCTTGGCGCGCAAGGCGTTGCCGAGCTGCCGGATCACCTCGCCGCGCCTGGGAGCCGGAGTCATACGCCACTTCTCGAACGCCGCAGCCGCGTCGGACATCACGCGTTCGTAGTCCGCCTTGCCGGCCTGAAGGATCGTGGCGATCGGCTTGCCAGTCGCCGGATTCAAGCTCTCGAGCGGCTTGCCCGAAGGCTCCTTGATCCAGTCGGCGCCGCAGGCCCCTGAGTTGGTTCGCTCGATTCCGAGCTCTTTGAGAAAAGACTCCATGACAGACTCCTTGTTCACCGGGATCGATGGCCTCGAACCCATGGTCTCGAACCGATCGCCTGCCTATCACGCCGCTCTCGAAAGTCAAACGGTCACTCGGCCTTGGCAGGAGAAAGTGGACCGGCGCTCGATCGCAGGGCGTTCGCGTGCAAGTTCTGCGAGATGAGTTGAGAGCCATGGGTTGCCGAACGAAAGTCGCGTCTGGCCGCACATTGAAGTAGCCTTTGGCGGTGCGCGCCCTGACGACGTGTTCGACGGCGTGTTCGACGACGTGTTGGGCGGCGTGTTTGCTGGCCTCTTGTGGGCCGGCCTCCGTTTCCGCGCCTTCCGATGCCGAGCTCGTCGCGGTCGTCTCGATGAACGAAGCCCATCAGATCGTGGACGCCCGGGTTGGCTTCGCAGGACACCCCGTCGTCTTCAGTCGCAGTGAAGTCGCTCCGTTCATTGTCGTCGCCGAGGTGCCTCCGGGTTCGTTCGTAGATTCGAACGGAGCTCCGATTGGGATCGATGGCGTGGGCGTTTCGTACTCCGAGCCCAGGTGTGGATGTACCTCGATCGCCTTTGGTCCTCCCGAGGTCGTCTTGCCGGGCGACGATTGCCCCATTCCGCCTTGGGCGTCCTGGCGGCTCGAAGGGGAGGGGGATTTGGAGCAAATGACCGCGGAGGTCGAACCCAAGGTGCGGCTGACCTTCGCCGGAGAGTGCGTCGCGCGGGTGCGGCCCCGCCCTCCGGAGACCGCGCGGGCGCTCGAGATGCGAGTGATTTCTCCGGAGGCGATGGACTTCAAGCTCGAGCTTCGACTCGGGTCAGGAACGTGCGGAGGAATGGTACCCTCGCCGGACGGGACCGAGTTGTGGGTCGCCCTCGGAGAGGCCGGATTTGCTCGTTGTGGCGCGGACGGATGTATTCAGGTGGACTCCGTTACGCGCGGCCTGCCTGCTGACCTTGCGCATCTGTCGAGGAGTGGCGGCGTTTTCCTGGCGATCGATTCCCATTCGAGAGTCTACCGAGGCCTGCCGTCGGAGTTGGTCTACGGCGCTCCCGGAGAGCGATCGCGATGGGTGAGTGCGGTCGTTTCAGACGAAGCTGGGTGGTGGGTGTTCGAATCGAACCCATTCCGACTATCTCGAGTGAGTGACGACGGTGGCGTCGAAGAGGTGCCGTTTCCGGGGTTCCTGTCCACCGAGCAGGTGTCGGGGGCGGAGTGGGACGACGCCAGCGGGGAGCTCCTGGTGGTCGGCTTCGACGAAGTCAGCGGGCAGCCGTTCGTGCGAAGTCTCCGACTCGCCGACCGAATTTTCGAATCGATCTCGATCGCCGGTGCGAGTTTGAGGGCTGTGGCCCAAGTGAGTCCGGGCGTCTTCGTGGCGGCTGGAGATCGCGGTCCCGAGGGCCACGGTCGTCTCGTCCGTGTGACCCGCGCGGGGGTAGTCGAGGTCGAGGTGCTCTTCGATGATCCGTTCGTCGACGAGAGCGCGCGGAGCGGCGGGTCCTGTTACTCACCGCACCCTCCTTCGAGCCCAGCTCCCAATGCTTTCGTCTCTGTGAGTGCGACAATGGGCGTCGTGTACGCGGTCGGTTGTGACGGTTCGCTGGTTCGAGTCTCCCCCTTCGGAGCTCGACCCACGGGGGTCTCGATCGCGCTCCCCGACGAGCTCGTGACGACCCCCAGGGATTTGAGGACCGCTTCTCTCGAGCTTCAGCATGTGAAGCTTTACTCCCCCAGAGATATTCTGATCGGGCTCGAGGAGTCGCACGAGAGTGAGTCACCGAGGCTCGTCCGCGTGGCCATAGAGCGCGTGTCGGGCCGTACGGACGGGCTGATCGCGGACGTCTTGGAGTCGAACGGGTCGCCTTCACCGGCCATCGGGCTCCATCCCGGGGTGATCGTAGGGATTCATGGCACTCCCGACGAGCCCTTGGTGACGATGGGAAAGCGCTCCGACCTTCCCCTCGGCTCGGTCGTCGCGATCGCCGAGCGGCCCGAGGTGATTCGGTTCGACAACGAGGTGACTGCTTCGTCCGACCGGGGCGAGCAAGTGCTGATCGGCGGCTGGTCTGGATTTCTGGCCATCGTTCGCCCGCGGTGAAATGAAGGGCGCAACTTCGGGTGAGGAGGCGGGTTGATGGGGGCAGGAACCGTAGACGAAGAGGCTCAGCTGATGGCCGAGTTCGTTCGTACGCGGGATCGTCGTATGTTCGAGCGATTGTTCCAGGCCTATCGGCGACCGATCGTCGCGTACGCGGGGCGGTACGTGCGGGATGCGCAGCTTGCCGAGGAGCTCGCCCAGGAAGTCTTCGTGCGAGTTTATAAGACGAAACGCTATGAGCCTGACGCGACGTTCAAGACGTGGATTTATCGAGTCGCGACCAACGTGTGCCTGAACGAGCTGCGTCGGCCCGAGCGTCGAAGGACGGTGCGGGGCCTAGACGACAAGATCGCCGGGGAGCCCGCGCCTGCGAGCGCGCGGCCTGACGTCGCGCTCGAGGGCAAGCGTCTCGGCGCGCGGCTGAACGCCGCGATCGAGAAGCTCCCGGAGAAACAGCGCGCGGCGTTCTTGCTCGTGCGAATGGAAGGACTTCCGCACGATGAGGTCGCGCGAACTCTAGAAACGACGGTGCCTTCCGTGAAGTCGCTCGTGCACCGGGCGCTCGAGGCGCTGCGAAAGGAAGCGGCATTCGCTGTCGAAGGAGAGCGAGGATGAGCGCGCATCTCGGTGAGGATCTCTTCGACCTCGCGCAGGGCTCTGTGCCCGAAGCGCGTGCGCGTGAGCTCTCGCTGCACCTCGAGACGTGTGAGTCTTGCCGGGCGCAGCTCGACGAGGCGAAGCGGGTGCTGAGCGCGCTCGACGCGCCGGCGCTCGAGCCTTCTCCGTTCTTCGATCGCAAGGTCTTTCAACGGCTCGACGAGCTCGATCGCGAGGCCGCGCGACCGTGGTACGAGCGGCTGATTTCAAGAATCCCCGCACCCGCGCTCGCGGTGCCCGCGCTCGCGGCCGCCTTTGCCGCGATTGTATTGTGGCCCAAGGATCCCAGCGTCGATTCAAGAGCTCCGAGGCCCGAAGACGACGAAACCAGGACTTTCGCCGAGGTCGATCCGGAGCTGCTCGAAGACCTCGAGCTATTTCAGAACTTCTCGACCGTGGAGAACCTCGACGTGCTCGATGACCTCGACGTGATCGAGGAGATGGAGGACGCCGGATGAGCTCCATGCGATGGCTCTTGGGCGCGGGCCTCGTGACCACGCTCGGGCTCGTCAAGAAGGCTCGCGCCGACGGCTCGGCGGTGCGAACGTCTTCCTCGGCGGAGAGCAAGCTCAGCGCCGAAGATCGGGAGGTCGTGGCTAACCTCGAGGTCCTGAGCGATCTGGAGCTGTTGGAGAATTTCGAGCTGCTCGAGCTCATGCATGTGTTGGAGGCCAACGAATGAGAACCTCACGCCGACAATTCATCGCGGCTTCCGTGGGCTCGGCGCTCGTATGGACCGCGGACCCTGCTCGAGCGGACCCTCCGCCCGATCGAGTCGCCTGGTGGAATAGCCTCAGTCCAGAAGACAAGGCCGAGCTACGAGAGCGTCTCAAGCGGTGGAAAGCGATGCCGGCGGAGAAGAGGCAAGAGATTCTCGAGGCCGCGCAGAAGCTCCACGCGCTCGAACCGAGAGAGCGAGAGGCCGTCCGCGACTCGTTTCGTCGCTATCGCGGATTTGGTCCGCGAGATCGGGCGCGGATGCGCAGGAACTACGACGAATTCCGAAAGCTCCCGCCGGACGAACGCCATCGACTCAAGAAGCTCGCCATGAAATTCGGGGAGCTCTCCCCGGAAGACAAGGCCAAGCTCATCGAACGGATCAATCGATGGCGGGACCTCACGCCCGAGCAGAAGCAGAAGCTCCGGAAGAGAATTCGCGCTCGCCGACAGGGCAACCAATAGACCGCTCTTTACGGACCGCCGCACTCGCGTAATCATCTGCGAATGAGCACGCCGCGCGTACGCGACTTCATGAGCAAGGAAGTCATTGCGATCGAAGAAGGGACGAGCATCGACACCGCGATCTGGCTCTTCAAGACGGAGCGGATCTCGGGGGCTCCGGTGATCGACGAAGCGCGACGTCCGATCGGCGTAGTGTCGCTGCGCGATCTGCTCGAGGTGGCTCCGAACGACGATGGAATAGGGCACCGCCGCTACCATCGGATCCGCGCAGGCCACGTGGTGGTGCACGACGACTCTTCGGAGGGTGGACGGGGTCCAGTGGAGAGACTCATGACGCGTGAGGTCCGTACGGTGGAAGCGGCGCTGCCGATCACGGAGGCCGCCCAGCGTATGGTGAAGCTCGGAATTCATCGCTTCGTCGTGGTCGACGAAGGTCTGCTCGTAGGTATGATTTCTTCGCTCGATTTGCTTCGCGGGCTGCTTCCTCGGGGCTGAGCTCGGGAGTCGTCTAGGCGCAGGCGCTGGGTCGCCGGGTTTCGATCGCAGACGATCGACAGACTCGGGAATTTCGACGACCGCGGGTGAACCTGCCGGTTTTGTATGCGACTAACCGCACAGCATCTCCGTGAACCGATCGATAGATGTCGCACGCGTCACGTGGGTTGCACTCCTCCGTCTAATCCGTGCGCTTGCGAAGCGAGTAATAGCCGTCGATTACCGGAAGTCCGCTGACTTTCATGATGCCAAAATGTCGGAGAATCTCGACGTCCAAAGCATCCGTCGAGCGGAAAACGATAGCACCGTATTCGCCGTATTCTAGCGTCACTCTGAGCTTCAGGTCCTGCATGAACACGTACTCGAACTGGATTTCTGAAACCCTTGCGCCATCGAGCACGCAAAACACCATCGCCCGCATTTCGGTCGTTATTGGAGCCGCAAACGTTTGAATCAATGGCCTAAGTTTGTCGAACTGCTCAAAAACCGCATGAGACAAAGGCGGTTGCAGAGCTTGCCCGATCCTCTCCAAATAGAAGGAATCTACCTCTGCCAACTCTCGCTCGATCCGGTGTGAGCACTCGACCGCGTCCACCCCGGCGAACACGAAGCCGACGTCCGCTTCTTTGAATAGCTCCAGCCAGCGATCTTGATTCGACATGACAGCACCTATGCGGCCGCGAGCACCCGTTCTCGCGCCAACGTTCCGATGATTTCGTCCACTAGTTTCGCTGACTCACCACCATCGTGATCGACGACGAAGACGATATACGAATCACCGACGATGACGTGAATCATCGAGTCCTGATTGGACTCATCGAACCCATTTTCATCCCATAGCCGCTTCGATTCTTGATCACGGTAGACGAAGAACTCCCGAAGGTTGTCTGCATTTCGCGGAGCCGTGCCGATGGAGCAGACAAAAGCGCCGTCCGCCGTCTCGACGACACCAGCTGGCCAGGTCGCTCTGAGATACCGGAGTAACATGTCGACGTCTTGCGTCCCCGCAGCCCCGACAAGCTCATGATCAATGCCCCCGATTCTCATGGCAAGCCTGACTCTCCGTGATATCCCTGAAAATCCCTGGCTACGAGGTAGTCGTTCGGCGAATAGAAGATTCTCTTGAACTGGCCTCGCCCACCTGGAAGTGGCAGTAGCGGCGTTGGCGGTTCGAACTGGAACAAGTAACGGAGCTTCTCCCTCGGAATTCGCAGTTTCTTGGCAAGATTTGGCTCCGTTGCGGCGTAGTCGGTGAAGTACGCGCCCGGCGGATGGGTGACTGGCGGAGGTTGGAGCGCGAGAAACTTCCACACCGGATGACTGCGGATTCCATTGAAACCGGCTTTGTTGGTGAAATGGTTCATCTGCGTTCGCATTTCGCAAGGAGTGGGCCAGATCAGACTTAGCACACGCGTAGATTCACGTCGAGAGTCGACACTCGAACATCCCGACATGGGCGCGACGAGCCCGCGCTGAGCCCGCGCTGCAGCCTATTGCAGGGCTCCCGGAATGACAGCCCTCCGCCCGACTCGAGTGGGTGCACGACCGACCTGCGGCGATTCAGTTCAACCTCCGCATGAACGGCGGGGTGCGCAGAGAAGGAACACGGAGGGCACGAAGGACTTTACTCCAAAATCCTCTGTGTTCTCTGCGTTCCTGCTCTGTGTCCTCTGTGGTTTGCCTAGAGCGCCGAGCGATGATCGTCCACATATCGCGCAACTTGGGCGTGCACCCGACTCGAGTTTTGATCCGTAGCGTTCTTGCGCACGGTCACGGCTCGGCCGCGCCGGGAGCGCGGGACCTGCGCGGCTACCCAGCCGCCGCTTGGAAGTGGTAGAGTCCGCGCGTGAATGGACCCGTCACGTTGATCACGGGCACGCGCAAAGGGCTCGGCCGAAGCATCGCCGAGCACTATCTGGCCCGTGGGCATTTCGTGGTCGGTTGCTCGCGCGCCGATTCGGATCTGGAGGCACCTTCGTACCGGCACTTCATCGCGGACGTCGCCGACGAAGCCGCGGTAAAGGAGATCTTCCGGGTGATCCGAAAGGAGCACGGCGGGCTGGATCATCTCATCAACAACGCGGGGATCGCGTCCATGAATCACGCGATGCTCACGCCTATGTCGACGGTGTCGGCGATTTTCAGCACCAACGTCTTCGGCACGTTCCTGTTCTGCCGAGAGGCCGCTCGCCTGATGCAGAAGCGAGGCAAGGGTCGGATCGTGAATCTCACCACGGTCGCGACGCCTCTGCGACTCGAGGGTGAGTCGGTCTACGCGGCCAGCAAGGCCGCCGTCTTGAGTCTCACCGAAGTGCTCGCGCGAGAGCTTGCACCCATGGGAATCACAGTGAACGCCGTGGGTCCGACGCCCGTCCCGACCGATTTGATCGGCTCGGTGCCCAAAGGGAAGATCGAGGCGCTGCTCGATCGCCAAGCCATTCGACGAATGGGCCGGCCCGAGGACGTCATCAATGTCATCGACTTCTTCCTTCGACCGGAGAGTGACTTCATCACCGCTCAGAACATCTATCTCGGAGGCATCGTCTGACCGAAGCTCGGCCTAGCGCCTCGGTCGACGAGTTGTTGCGCGCCTTCGATGGGTACGGCGATCGCGTCGCGATGGTTTGGCACGACCGGCGTTTCTCGTTCGACTGGCTGAGCGCGGAGGCGAGGCGCTGGATCGGCGAGCTCGGCCCCGAGATCCAGCGAGGTGTCGTGGTGGCGCTGAGCGCTGACTACTCACCTCGCGGGGTGGCCATGCTGTTGGCGCTGATCGCACGTGGCGGCATCGCGGCGCCGATCACGAGCACCCTCGGGCGACAGAGGTCGGAGCTGCTCGAGGTCGCGGAGGCCAACGTCGAGGTCCTCGTCGACGACGAAGACAGCGTGTCCTTTCAAACCGTCGGACACGTAGCCAGGCACCCACTCCTTTTAGATCTACAAGCCTCGGGCTCGGGTGGGTTGATCCTGTTTTCGTCGGGGTCGAGCGGCCGAAGCAAGGCCGTGGTCCACCACGGCGAGCGGCTCTTGGCGAAGTATCGGACTCCACGCCGCGCTGCGGTCACGATTCCGTTCATGATGTTCGATCACATCGGCGGCGTGAATACGTTGCTCCACACGTTGTCTTCAGGCGGCACCGCAGTGTTCCCCGGCGATCGGCAGCCGAGCACGATCTGTCGGCTGATCGAGGCGCACGGCGTACAAGTGATGCCCGCGACGCCGACGTTCATCAATCTCCTGCTCCTCAGCGAGCTCTCGAAGTATGACCTCAGCTCGCTCGAGGTCTTGGCGTACGGGGCCGAGCGCATGTCCGAGGCGACGCTGTCGCGACTGGCCGCGGCCTTCCCGGGCGTCAGGCTCGTGCAAAACTACGGGCTCTCGGAGGTCGGAATCATGCGAACCAAGAGTGAGTCCTCGGACTCACTCTGGATGAGCCTCGGCGGGGACGGCTTTCAGACCAGGGTCCGCGACGGGCTCCTCGAGATCAAATCGGACACCGCGATGCTCGGCTATCTGAACGAGGCGAGCCCCTTCACGGAGGACGGTTGGCTGATGACGAACGACCGCGTCGAAGTACGCGGCGAGCTCATTCGGATCCTCGGGCGTGAGTCGGACGTCATCATCATCGGCGGTGAGAAGGTGTATCCTGCCGAGGTCGAGGACGCGATCACGCTGATGGAGGGTGTGGTCGAGGTGGTCGTCGGCGCCGAGCCGAACGCGATCACCGGACACATCGTGACCGCTCGGGTGTGGGTATCGACGGGCGTGGATCGGGCGACGTTTCGGCAGCAGCTGAGGGCGTTTCTTTCAGCGCGGTTGGCTGAGTACAAAATCCCGCAGCGCGTTACGCTCGCGAACGGGCCGCTCCACAACGTGCGAGGCAAACGCGTACGTTGATCATTTGAGTGCGACTTTCATGCGTGAACGGTTGAGGCTGAGCTGCGGTGGCAAGGTGATTCGATGAGCGACTTCAACAAGCAAGTCACGGGCGCCGAGATGGCCATGATCGCCTACAACGAGCATCGCGCGCCGTTCGTCATCCAATTCGTGCTCGAGCTCGAACACGAGCCTTCGCCGGACGAGCTCTACGAGGCGCTGGCCGGCGCGGCGATCACGAACCCGGGATCGTCACTGCGGCTCGAGGAGGCCGGCGATCGAGCGCGATGGGTGATCGGGCCGCCCCCCGCGCTCACGGTGGTGGACGCGCCGGACTGGGACGGTCGAAGCCACATGAACGCACCCTTTCTAAGTTGGCCGATCGATCTGGCCAACGGCCCGACTTGTGAGCTCCTGTCCGTGCGAGGCAGAAGTGCTCACTGGCTGGTGTTCCGCGGGGCTCACGCGGTGATGGACGGACAGGGAACTCTGGCCTGGGCGCACGAAGTGTTTCGCTGCCTCCGGGGTGAAGAGCCCATCGGGCACCCGAGCACGCTGGAGGTCGACGCGCTGCTCCGTGAGATCCGAACGGCCGCTCGGCTGGCTCCGCCGACCGACGCGCTGCACCCCTGCGGCCCCGTAGATATGAGCGGCCCCGATGAGTACCATTGGACTCGAGTCACCGCAGATCGTCCTTTGGACTCGAGGATGCTCGGGCGGCTCATGGTCGGCCTCGCCGAGCGTGCTCGAGAGTATGGCGACGGCCCCGTCCGCTTTCTGCTCCCAACCGACATTCGGCACTACCGACCGGACGCGCGCACGACGGGCAATTTCTTCAACTCGCTGTTCGTCGAAGTGCCGAGACACGCGTCGCCGGACATGATCGCCCTGCGGGTGGTGCAGCTCCTTTACAAGGAAGAGGGCAAGAAATCGCTGGGGCTGTACTCGGGCGATCGCATCGCATCGCTTTCGGTCTATCGCGTCAGGCTGCTGTGGGAGCTCGCGCACCTACACGACGCAGGTCGATATGGGATCAGCGCCACCATGTCGCAGCTCGGGCAGCTCGAGCGTGCACGACTCTCTGCGCCGGGGTGTGCTTCCGTGAGCGCGTTCTTCGTTCCCCTGATCGGAGACGCGAGTCCCTTCGTGAATCTCAATGGCTTCGAGAGGAAGACCGAAGCCACGATCGGCGTGTCGGCACGTTTTCTCACGCGCGGGCAGCTCGAGGGGCTGAGGAGTGAGTTGGTCAAGGCGATCAGCGATCAGGGATGATCGCGCCTCGTAGACAACGAACGGTGGTTTTTGCGAGCGCCAGACAGTTGGGGCCCGTTAATTCTGCATGATCCTCATCCTGCCTCAGGATCGGGGACGGGCACGGCCGTGGCCGTGCCCGGTCCTAATCCTGCCTCTCAACCGAGCTTCCGCGGGCGTCAGGAAGCTCGGTCTAGTAAAGTGATCACCTATGACGGTGCCTTAGAACGGGTCCTGGACTTGGGCCAGCTCCCAGAGCTCCAGGAACTTGGCTCGAACCCACGGGTGGAGCAAATCGACGGTGTTCTTTGGCAACCCAGCGCTCCGGATCAACTCCTGCACGTCCACCAAGTCCTTGCCCCGGTGGGCCGCCACCATTCCGGAGGCGAGCTTCAGCTCGATGTATCGCGGCATCGGAAGCAGAGCGAAGCGCTCTCCGCGCATGGCCGTGGTGCTTGGGTCCGGGAACGCGATGGGTTTGGGCTTGTCGTCCCCTGGAAATCGACCGGTGAGAAGCACGTCGATATTCACGCCGAACTCGAGGTCCACGAGCTCCCCCGTCCCTGGAACACGTTCGGCATACGTCCCGCCGAGATACTTGCGCTTCAAGGTCTCGAGATCTTCGTCGCGCATGACGAGGTCTACGTCGACCGTCACTCGTTTGTGCCCATATTCGTTCAGCGCGAACGCACCGATGATCGCATAGGGCAACTCATCCGATTCGAGAATTGCCGTGAGCTTGTAGAGCGCCTTTTGCGCTTCGGCCATACCCATGAAAAATCTCCCGCAATACTCGACGCCTTCGCCGAATCGTGTCTCGTCCTCCTTGGAAAGGCGGCCAGCCCCCCATTTCCGCTTGGCGCGCGGCACGATCTCGAGATCCGCTGCTCCTCGCGCCATGCTCGAGGGTTGCCGCGAACACGAGATCTCGCAAGTCGGATTCGCCCGAATGCCAAAATCGGCTGATGCGTCGAGCACCTCGGCAGCTCGAATCTCTTCGAATGCGTCAGCGCAGCGTTCTCGTCGCCGCGATCGCGGCCAAGACGTCGGCATCCCCTCGTCGAGCTCACACGATCGGCGTGTCGGCACGTTTTCTCATACGCGGGCGTCTCGAGGGGCTGAGGAATGAGTTGATCAAGGCGATCAGCGGTCTCACCAGACCTTCGTGCCGGTGGTCGAACCGTACTCCCACGCCAAGCATTTGGCGTCGCACTTGGCCCAGGCGTCGTTTCCGTTGATGGCGTTGACACAAAGGGGATAGACGCCATGACCCGTCGAGCCGCACTCGCACAAGTGAGTGCAGTTTGACAGAATCGCTGGCTCGCCCAGCGCGGACCCGCCTGCGTCGACAGGGCTCGCATCCTCGCTCGGGACGAGCGAATCGCCCTCGGGGAGAAGTCCACCGACCGAGTCGCGAGAAGTCTGATTCGCGGCAGACAGAGAAACGCCGGAGACTCCACCGTGCGGCCGGCAGATGGACTCGCACTTGTTCCAGGCGTCGGCAGCGCTGCTGGCATCGACGTACCCTTGGGCGGCCTCACCGGTGTTCTGGCAGATGCATGGATAGCTCGAAACCGTCGCCTGAGCTCCGGAGGTGTTCGGGCTGGTCTGCGAAGAGTCGACCGTCGCGCTGGTCTGCGTCGGGCTGGTCTGCATCGGGCTGGTCTGCGTCGCGCTGGTTTGCGTTGGGCTGGTTTGCGTTGGGCTGGTTTGCGTTGGGCTGGTGGTGCGAGAAGGAGTGTTGGTCTGGGTCGTGACGAGCTCGTCTGAGGTTTCGTTGATCTCGCCACCTTCGATTCCGCCGCAGGCAATCAAGAGCCCGGCGGTTCCGGCGCAGAGAAGTTGTTTCAGGGTGTTGATCGTCGTCTTCATGTTCGGCTCCTCGTTTGGGGTTCGAAGAGGATACTAATCAATTGGCATGCCGGGTGGTTTGGCGCGAAATGATTGATGTTTTTCGACTTCAGAGCCGCTGGCTCATGCAGCCTACGAATGAATCAGACAGAGGGAGAAGACCCGTGGTGATGTTCTTGTTTGTTGGGCGGTCACATAGGCGCGCTGCTTGGACGTTTGGCTGACTCGCCAGCAGCCTGGCATCGGCTCGCTGGTGAATCGGGCCCGGGCACGGGCGCGTCATGAGCTTCGGAGCCATTCTCAGCGACTGTCAGCAGCCGTCGTAGACATACGCGCCGGCGCTCGGGGTCGTCAGGTCTCGATCGCGCAGGACGATCGACAGACTCGGGAAATTCTGACAACCGCGGGTGAAGTCGGCGCGTCTGTATTCGATGACGAGCACCGCGTCTCCATAAGCCGAACGATAAATGTCGCACTCATCATATCGGTTGCACTCCTCCGCCACCACGAAGTCCGTACCCAACTCGGCGCGCCGGCCCACCAGCTCCGAGGAGTTCTTTTGAGCGATGCCGAGCCCGACCGAGTGGGCTGCGATCGAGAACAGGCGCATCGCGGCCACGTTGTGGTCTTCCGCGAGGAGCCCGCGAGACCGTGAGTAGGAGTCGAGATTGTCGATCTCCACGGCGTCGAAGCCCGCGGAAGCGCAGCCCTGAATCCAGCCCTCGACGATCTGGGCGACCTCGGTCCGCTTGTTCGGCGTCGACACGTCGATCAGCATCTCCTGCCAATCGGCGTCCACGACGGGGTCGCCTTGGCCGTCTCGGAGGACCAGATCGGGGTGTTGATCGAGCCAGAAGGACTCCTCGTCGGGCTGAATTTGGAAACCATTGACGTAGCAGATGTTGAAGAGGCCTGGCGCCACCGCCTCGTTCCGGTCTCGAGCGACGATCTCGACGCCTGCGGGGGGTGAGTAGGCGCCACCGAGTTGATAGTCGAGACCGGCGTTGGGGGGAGGGAGCGCGAACGAAGTCAGCCCTGAATCAGCTGGGGTCCCGTCCATCGAGCCCGCGTCGCGATCCCCCGCGTCGCTCGGCGCTGAATCCTCTGCGGCGGCGTCCGAGCCAACGGCGCCGTCAGGGACCAGCGCTGCATCGCCCGAGCCTTGCGGTGCGCCATCGCGCGGCTCAGCGTCCCTCGAGATCGCGTCAGGGTGGGTGGAGTCAGCGGAGCCGGCGGAATCGAGGGAAGCGGCATCGAACGAACCGACGCCTGCGTCGACTTTCGACTGGACCCCGCTATCGCAAGCAGTCACGAAGAGGAGCACGAGGAACGTAGGCGCGAAGTGTCGATCGGACTTTGCTTCCACGGGATCGTTCTGGAACACGACCTATGATAACACCGAGTCGCATGAAACGGCTCGCGAGTCTCCTGATCGCGACCCTCCCGCTCTCTTGCTCACCGCATGAACGTGTAGCCCTGGTCTTGCCCGAAGACTTCCTCGCCGGAGCAGGTTCCATCATCGTCATAGAGCAGGATTCGGACTCATTCCTCCACAAGGAGCTCGCGCCTGCGGATCGATTCCAAGAGGCGATGCCCAAGGACGATCCGAAGTACGACGGCGAGCCGCGAGTGCTCACCGCGCTCGCTTACGCGGGGACGCCCGACGATTTGCGACTCTCCCCCGGGACGCTGGCTCCATCCAACGCAGGCGTCGACCGGACAATTGGGCTCGTGCACACGGATACTCAGCCGAGCCTCCCGGAACCCACGTCTTCGGCGGTTTTTCAGTTCTCGGGAGACGGCGTCGAGGGACCCTCAGCGCTCGGCGAGGCCTCGCCTAGGTTGAAGTCCATGCGTTTCGATCCACTCCCTGGACCGTGTGACCAGCCGGAGGCAAATCCGCTCTTCATCGGAGACCTGGCTTCGCTCGAGGCTTATTACTCCGTGCAGATCGATGCCCGCGGTGTGCTTTTCCTGGGTGGCGATCGCGGGATCCCTAGGCCCACCTGCGACTCGCCGGCCGAGCCCCAGTACCGTCGCTACGCGATCATCGCGACGCTCGACCTCTCGAAGCTCGATCCCAATCGGCCCGCTTCGACGATCTCACCCAAAGTCGTCGACTTTCCGGATCGATTCACGACCGTCAAGGGACTGATCCTCACGCCAAGGGGCGAGCTCTTCGGCTACGCGACGGTGACTTCGACTGTCGCGACGATCCCGCCGGCTTTTTTTCGTGCAGACAGCGAGGGCGTACCGACCGAGCTCTGGCCGAGCCCGTTCCAACCCTCCGACTTCGAGGTTCAGAACCTCCCGACCTGGCAGGAGCTCGAGCTGGCCAATCTGGCCAACGGGAGCGTGCTCGGCTTCACTCCAAGACGGATGTTCGAGATCGATCCACAGACGACCGAGACCATCGACCGGACTGCCGAGTATCCGCCGGACCTTCGAGCGTTGGGTGACGACGGCCAGCGTGAGTATGCACTCACGGTTCCGAGGCTCTCCGAGACGCCGACCTTCGGTGGAGCGACGGTACTCAGTCGTCTGCACGGCGGAGACTGGGAGGTCGAGCTCGAGCACACGTCCCCGGTGAGTGAGTCGGACAGGTGGCCCGTCGCCTCGCTCGCGGTCGGTGCGTCCCGGGTCGTGATGAGCGCAAACTCACAGATTTACCTTCGCGAGGCCTTTCGGGTGTGGTCGGCGACCGATCTGGGAAAGCCGACGGTGGCCAAGTCAGACGTGGCGATCATCGCCCACGATCGAGCGCTCGTGCTCGGGTTCAGCGGTTTTTCCGCGATCTCGGACCTGCGCAAGGGTTGGTGTACCATCCCCACCACCGGGTCGGCGCGCTCCGTCAACGAGCTGGTCGTCGACCCAAGCGGTCGGTACGCCGCCGGAATCGACTTCGCCAACGCGTGCCGCCGCATCGCCACCTGGGTCGGGTTGTTCTCGTTCCGATGAACCGCGGCGAGCGCAGCGAGCCTGCGTCGATGAACCGCGGCGAGCGCAG
>CAYXDO010000207.1:0-3154 GCA_964463485.1 uncultured Myxococcales bacterium
GGGCGTGAGCGTGGACGATTTCGTGGACGTGGGCGAGATACGTGGTCGTGGAGGTTCGTGGAGGTGGACGAAAACACTCCGCCGATACTCTCAAACCTCAAAATGGCACATCTTCGTGAGCATTCCAACGACAGTATGCGACGCGTTCGGACTCATGGCCAGGCGGATCTGCGCCCGAATCAATTCGCCTGTTGGGGACGCCGGGCGACCGCGGGCGGGCGGGGCAGCTCTATTCTCCGCGGAATCACGACTTCGAGCGCGGAGCCGACAAGGCGCGGACCACCGCGGAGCTCGATCGGAGCCCCCGATTCTCCCTCACTTGGAGCCCCCCGATTCTCGCTCGGAGCCAACTTCGCGCGGAGCTCGAGGTCCGCGCTGAGCCCTCACCGCACGGAGACGATTCGCTCAGGCCTCGGCGAAAACGTCGAGCGCCGCGCAACCACGCGAAACGTGAGAGGACGCTCGCGATGGTTGCTTCGTGTTCGTCGAACGAAACGAATTTCGAAGCTCGATGACCGCACCCGCCTGGGGCCCAAGGAATCGGAACGATCTTCGGAGCCCAAACGATTGCGCTCCTGCGATCGTTGGTGCATGCACACCTCGTGCGAAACCGCCCGGAATTCCAGGGGCCATAGAATCCGCCTCTTGCGGCTTCCCTTTTCTCAGCCGGCCGGGAACGTTTCTGAGAATGCCGGGTCATAGGAGATAGGCCGGAGCCTTCTGGTGGATGTCGAGAAGGCGATCGAGCTCGCGCAGCAAGGCCGCCAGCGAGGATTTTCGTGGTTGTTTCAGGCGTATCGCTTGCCGATTCACCGGTGGCTTCGGCGCAGGCTGGAGTCGTCCGCGGAGTTTCCTCGAGTCATTCTTCTCCCGGATCGACACCGAGCGCGTGGAGCTGCTCGTCGAGCGCTGGCTCCGAGTCAACCTCACGGCGAAGCATACGCATGGCGCGATCTGCCCACTTCATTGGCCATCGCGTTGAGCCCCGGCCAGAGCACTACGGTCGAGCTGAGTTATCAGCCGACGAATTCACCCGAGTCGCCCCATGAGCTTGACTTCACAGTCAGGTGAGTGGGGCGCAGGCCCGCGCTTTGGTCAGAATTTTCAGTTGCGGGGAGCAAACTCTCGTTTGTCGCGTGTCGTGCTACGCGAGCTGAGTGGCACCGGGGCGTTCGGTCGATCGGCGCTCCCGCGTCGATGACTTCGATCGAACCGCAAACCGGTTGCGAAGCTCACCGTCACGTTTGCGGCGCGGACAGTATGTCGTGGAGGTCTCGATTCGAATCCAACGATCGGGTCGACCTGGGTGTTACCATGTAACTCATGGGTACGAGGACCTGAGTGCGCGGACGCCGCAACTGCCAGCCTGGATCAATCCGGGCCCAACTCCGAGCGCATCGAACCGAGCTCCTCGATGAGAACGCGCGCCGCTCGATCGAGGTGCGCCTCGAGGGCACGCCGGAGAATCGGCCGGATCCGATCGTCGGCCCTTGCGAGCGTACTCAGAAGGTCCTCGATCTCGCCGGCTATCTGGCCCGTGTTCGAGAATCCATAGGTTCCGGCAGTGCCTGAGATCTGGTGAGCGAGCCTCGTTGCAAGGTCCAGGTCGTTGGGTTGCTCAGCCTCCGAGCTCGCGGCAGAGAATAGCTCGTAGAACATCGGAACGATCTTCTTGGCGTAACCCGCTTTGAGCTCGCGAATCCGTGCGAGCGCGTTTCGAGTGCGCTCCTCGCTTCGGGCGATCTCCGGCGGACTCTCGGGAGCGACTTTCCGGCTTCGCTGCCTCATGGGGTCCCACGGTTTGGTGGAGGTATGAGTGAGATGCGGTTGCCGCCGGAGATTTCGATCGTGTCTCGACCCATCGCCTTGGCCCGATAGAGTCGCCGATCAGCGGCGGTGAGGAGCGACTCGAGGGTGAAGCCGTCCAAGGGCATGCTTCCCACGCCGGCGCTGAAAGTGGCACGAAACGAGAATCGGCCATCGAACACTTGCCGGCGAAAGTCTTCGAGGACCCTCGCCATCGCACTCTGCGCCAAGTTCGGGGTCGTATCCGGAAGCAAGATCACGAACTCCTCGCCGCCCCAGCGAGCCTTCGCATCTTCGGCGCGGAGTTGTCGCGTGGACGCGGCGGCGAGCGCCTTCAGGACCTGGTCGCCCATGGGGTGGCCATGTGTGTCGTTCACCGATTTGAAGTGGTCGAGGTCGAGGAGCGCTACCGCAACGGGCGCACTGCCGCGCGAGCGCTCGAGGTGTTGCCGCGCGATGCGTTCGAAAGCTCGGCGCGTGTACAGGCCGGTCAAGGGATCGCGCTCGGCCTGCTCGCGCAAGGCGCGCGTGCGCTCCAGGCGAACTCGGATGCGGGCCAAGAGCTCACTTTCGACGATGGGTTTGGACAGGTAATCGTCCGCCCCGGCGTCGAAGCAGGCCTTTCGTGTCGCCGGGTCCGCGGCGGCCGTGACGAACAAGACGGGGACGTCGCGCCAGTTGGGGCTGGCTCGGAGCGCTCGGCAGAAGTCAAAACCAGAAATGACGGGCATTCGAACATCTACGAGGACCAGATCGGGCCGAGTCTCCTCCAGAGCCTCCCAGCTTCGCCTCGGGTCACTGACGCAGGTCGCGTCGATTCCGCACGCATCGAGCAGTGAGCTGATCATCGCGCCGAAGTCCGCGTCGTCGTCGATCACCAAGACGTGGCCTTGGACGTTGTCGTCAGAGCTCCCCATCTTGCCCAGCGCGATCTCGAGCTCCTGAGCGTCCACCGGCTTGGCCACGAGCAGGGACGCCCCGGCGTCGACCGCAGCCACTCGCTTCTCGAGCGTCGGGGAACGACAAACGGCGATGAGCGGAAGATTGGGCCCGGCGTCTTGGCGCAGCGCGCGCATGAGGTCGGGCGCGCCGCCGAGCTCGCCATCGACGAGCGCGCCGGAGGCGCGCCCGGCCCGCAAGATCGTTCGCGCCTGGTCCGACCCAACCGTGATGACGTCGAGCCCCCGGTGTGTCGCAGCCTTTTTGGCTGCGGTCAGCACTTGGGGGTCGGACGTGAGCACGAGGAGCCCAGCGCCGTCTGTGAGGCGAATCGCTGCGTCCAGACCTCGGCGGGTCACTGAGCTCTGCGTCCAGGTCGGCAGGTCGATCGTCCCCGGGTCGTGCGCTT
>CAYXDO010000207.1:3254-17645 GCA_964463485.1 uncultured Myxococcales bacterium
CTTCCGTTGGTTCTTCTTCCGTTGGTTCTTCTTCCGTTGGTTCTTCTTCCGTTGGTTCTTCTTCCGTTGGCTCTTCCGTTATTGGCATCATGAGCTCGAGTCAGGCGAAGACAGCAGAAGAGAGGCATGTCAACCAGAGGCCGATAACCCGCCATCCTTGCCAGGCGGGTCCGAAGGGCCCTAACTTAGTGTCGTGCCGTTGCGCGTCCTCGTCGTCGACGACGAGCCTGACATTCGAACCATCGCCCAGTTGGCTCTCGAGGGAATTGCGGGCTGGGAGGTCCGGACCGCGGCGAGTGGACAGGCTGCCTTGGACCTGGCCCGGAGTGAGTCCTACGACGTCGTGTTGCTCGATGTCATGATGCCTGGCATGGATGGACTCATGACTCATCGCGAGCTCAAAGCGCTCGAGAACCCGCCCCCAACCATTTTCGTGACCGCAAAATCACAACGACAGGAGCTTCAGGCTTACCTGAGTTTGGGTGCCTGCGGAGTCATCCAGAAGCCCTTCGACCCCGTCACCCTCGGGGACGAGGTGTCCAGGATTTTGGCGAGAGCTCGATGAGAGTCGCTCCTCAGCCCGAGAATGAGGAAGAACGCCTGGAGGTACTCAGGGCCACGGGTCTGCTCGACACGCCACCAGACCCCGAGTTCGACGGACTCGCGGAGCTCGCGGCCCGAATCCTCGAGGTGCCGGTCGCCTTGGTGAGCCTGGTCGACCGCGACCGGCAGTGGTTCAAGGCTCGAGTAGGCCTAAAGGCGACGGAGACTCCGCGTGATCGCGCCTTCTGTGCCCATGCCATCCTCAAAGATGAGCCGCTCGTCGTTCCCGATGCGCATATCGACGAACGCTTTTCCGGAAATCCGCTCGTGATCGGCGACCCGCACGTGCGCTTCTACGCCGGCGTTCCGCTCGCGACCTCCACCGGCCATGCGCTCGGCACGCTGTGTGTCATCGATCGAGTGCCGCGCACGTTCGAGCCGAAGCAACTCGAGACCCTTCAGGTTCTGGCGCGGCAGGTCACCGCGCAAGCGGAGCTACGGATGCGCAATCGCCAGCTGAGTGCGGCCCGAGACGAGCTGAGTGACCTCTTCGCCACGGCGACCGATCTCATTCAGTCGGTCTCCGCGGACGGTGCCATCGCCTTCGTAAATCGCTCCTGGTGCGAGCGCCTCGGCTACTGCGAGGACGAGGTCGTGGGTAGGAAGTTTTGGACGTTTTTCGTCAGAAGCGAGCAGGACAAGTGCCGCTCGATTTTCCACCGATTGCTCGGAGGCGAGTTGCTCCCGACCATCGAGACGGCGTTCGTCACCAAGCAGCAGGCTAGAGTAGAGGTCGAAGGGCGCGTGAGTATCCACCGGCGCCCGGGCGCGGCTCCGACGACCTTTGGAGTCTTTAGAGACGTAACCGATCGAAAGCGATGGGAGACCGAGCGCGCGCGTTTTTTCTCGCTTTCGCTCGAGCTGATGGCCGTATATCGCTCCGATGGTTCGTTCACGAGACTGAATCCCGCGTGGGAGCGCGTACTTGGATACTCAGCGAATGAGTTGGCAGAGGTTCCTCCCTTCGGCCTGCTGCACCCAGCCGACGTCGAAGGTACCAAGGAGGCATTCCAATGCCTCGTGCACGGTCAACCCACCGCACAAGTAGACAGCCGCTGGAGATCCAAGGACGGTTCGTACCGCTGGCTTTCATGGACTGCCGCCCTCTCCGGGCAGGACGAGACGATTTACGCGACGGCGCGCGACGTGACCGACCGCCGGGTCATCGAAGACCAAATTCGAGCTCAGGCGGAGCTCCTCGAGCTGACCCACGACGCGATCTTGATTCGCGAGCTAGATGGGCGCATCCGACTTTGGAACCTGGGCGCTCAGAAAATCTTCGGATATTCGGCAGAGGAAGCCCTCGGCCGAGATGCCGCCGAGTTGCTCGCGACTCGGTTCCCGAGACCGAGGGCCGAGCTCGAGGCCGAGTTGCGAAGGGTAGGGCGCTGGGACGGAGTACTCGAGAAGGTGGCCAAGGACGGTCGAGTTTTGAGTGTGTCGAGCCGGTGGGTCCTGAGCAGAGATCAGCGAGGCCAGCCCGAGCTGATCCTCGAGACGATGTCCGACGTGACCCACCGAATGGCCGTGGAGCGGATGAAGAGTGAGTTCGTGTCGACGGTGTCGCACGAGCTCCGCACGCCCCTAACCTCGATCCTCGGCTCCCTCAGGCTCATCGAGGCCGGGGCCGCGGGACCCGTGCCCGACAAAATCGCCGCGCTGATTCGCATCGCCTACGCCAACAGCGAGCGCCTCCTTCGACTGGTCAACGATCTGCTCGACCTCGAGAGGGTCGAGTCCGGTCATTTCGTGCTTTCGCCGAACGAAGTCGAGGCGTCCGCGCTGGTAACCCACGCGATCGACGGTACGCGCGGCATGGCTGATCAACTCGGCATTTCCTTCGTCACGAGCGTGCCTTCGAACCTCCTCGTTCGCGCAGATCCCGATCGAATCGTGCAGGCGCTGACCAACCTTCTGTCGAATGCCGTGAAGTGGTCGACTCGCGGACAAGAGGTGAGGGTGGAGGTGACCCGCGGGTCCGACGGATCTGTGAAGTTCGCGGTCCGCGATCGGGGGTCCGGAATTCCGCCAGAGAAGCTGCCTCTCTTGTTCGGCCGCTTCCAGCAACTCGATGGCTCCGACGCTCGCCCCAAGGGAGGTACGGGTCTCGGCCTGGCGATCGCGAAAGCGATCGTGGAGCAGCACGGGGGGCGAATCGGAGTTCGAAGTGACGTGGGCCGGGGGACCGAGTTTTGGTTCGTCGTGCCCTAGCCGAGCCTGTTACGAAGTCGCTCCGAGGACGCAAGCGTTGCGCCGTTTTGATTTGATTGACCTACGAGTCAGCACCCGCGGGAGTAGGAAATTCTCACCGTGGAGCCAGGCGGTGGCTCGGAGCCGGCGCTGAAGATCACGGCGTTTGCGGGAGAAGAATATGCCCAGCCAGAAATGACCGGAACACCGTCCACAGTTACGACAATCGTGGCCTCCTGCGCGCGAGAGCTCAGGGGGAAGCGGGCGCGCGACCCAAACACTTCGGCGCCAAGCTGCGAAATCATCGCGGGCCAGTCTTGGGCGCAGATACTCTCGACTACCGCCGACGTCGCAATCGCATAATCTTGGTATCGCGGCGTCCCGCCGATGATCGAGCAGCTGGGTTGGGTTCCCGCGATCACCAGCACGACCTGGTGACCTTCGGGTCGGGCCGCGAGGCGAGCTGCGTAGGCTCCCGGCGCGAGCGGTGAGTAGTCCTCCTCATTCGTGATCACGAAGAGGACTCGACGGCTCCCAGGTCGGAACAGCACTCGGTTTTCGGAGAGACCGAGCGCGACGTCGAGGACTTCCATGCCGCGGTCGAAGTGCCTTCCTCGTCCGCCCATCACCGCTTGGTCTTTGAACGCCTGGACGAGGTCCGGCGTTCTGAGTGTCAAGACGGGTCCGACGAGCTTGCCTCCGACCGCGTGGGAGACTCCGTCCATCGCGGTGGTGGTGACTCCGATCCGAAGGTCGGCCCGAGCGAGCTCGGCGGCTCGGATGAAAGCCTCGGCGTTGTCGCTGAGTTGTCGTTGGCGGAAGTTCATGATGCAGTTGTCGCTGATCGCAAAGAGGACATCGACCGGCTCATTGGGGACGACGTCACGTTGGCTGAAGAGGTCGACCATGACCTCGGCGCGATCGCTCTTGCCGAGGAGGGCGACTTGGAGCGGGAAAGGTTTCTCGCGCACGAGGATTTCGGCCCAAGTACGCTCATGGCTTGCCGAGGCCGTGCGGGCCTGGACGACGAGCTCGAGGAAGCTCCCGGCGGCGAGCACGTACGGGAACTGAGTCGCTCCGGCGAGCTGGTAAGCGAGTGAGTCTTCGAGAGTGACACTCTCGACGGTCACGGCAGTGACCCCGGTGTTGAATATTCGAGTCGTCTGCTCGGAGCTCGCGGGGCAACTCGGATCTTGGGCGCCGAAATCGAGGACCGAGGGATCGACGAATACGGCAGGGTCCGGGATCGTGGAGCCCGACAACCTCACCACGTGCGCTGGGAAGAAGGGGTCGGACGTCTTGAGTGTGTAGGTCGTGGCGCGCACGGGAGCTCTCTGGAAAGGTGCAAAGGCGAGCTCGAGCTCGAGGGATTCGTTGGCCGCGAGCTCCAACGGCCAGACAGGCTCGCTGTTCACGGAGAAAGTTGCATCGGTGCCAAAGGCGAGCCCGCCGGAGACGAACGTGCAGGAGTCGCGACCTGTGTTGGTGACCCGAACGGAGCGCCTCCGGACGTGGCCGACCGGGACGATGCCGAAGTTCACCTCCGTGGGGGCCATCGCGAGTTGACAGGCCTCTTCTGCGAAGCCAGCCGTGATCGGGATCCGAACGTCTGGGTACTCGGGGTGGTCCGTGACGACGCTGACGGTCGCGGAGAACGTCCCGAAGTCCGTCGGTGTGAATTCGACGTTGGCATCGATCGACTCCCCGGCCTCGAGGCGAACGGGAAAGTACGAGACGTCGCCGAGGGAGATTTCAGGGGACCCGGTCACACTCAGGGTGGAGACTGTGATGGGTGCGCTTCCCGCGTTGAGGAGAATGGCGGGTCGAGTGTGAGGCCCCGGATCGATGGCCACGCCGAAGTGAATGCGCTCGGGACGAACCAGGAGCACGGCGCCGGCGCCGTTGCCGGACAAGGCCGCGACGACTTGGGGGGTGGCGCGGTCCGAGGATTCGACGAGGAGCTCTCCAGTCATGGGGCCTACGGTTCCCGGAACGTACGAGAGAGTGACTGGTTTGGCGCCGCCGGCCTCGATCCTCATCGGGAGGGGAGTGTCGGTGACGCGAACATCTCCTGTTCCGATCACTCTCAAGCGCGAAACTTCGAGCTGCTGAGTACCGCTGTTGCGGACGTTGAGGGTCAGGAGCTTCCGGTAGCCGACGTCGAGGTCTCCGAACTCGAGGAACGCGGGTTCCAGCCAGATCGCCGACTCGACGGCGTTGCCCTGAGCCTCGACTTCTACGCCGCAACCTTCTCCGCAGTATTCGAGTTGGACGTACCCTGAATCGGCCCCGAGCTCGCGGGAGAAAAACTCCAAACTCATCACGAAGTCCCGTTGGGCCTCGATGCCCACGTCCATCGGCTCGGCGTTCGGCAGGGGCCCGCCGGCCCAGAACTCGGGCCGCTGGAATCCACCAGCGACCAAACGGCCCGAGATCGGTTGCAGCTGATAGTTGACGAAGCTGACTTCACTCTTTCGGGAGGTTCCGAGCGTAAGATCTCCGAAGTCTAGGGACGGCGGATTCACCGCTACGAGCCCCACGGTGGCCGAACCGGTGAGCGAGATTTCTACCGGTGGAAGCTCCGCGGACACGATCGAGATCGAGCCCTCGGAGGGCCCGATCGACTCGGGACCGTAGGATAGATCGAGCGTGACGGCTTCGTTGGGGCCGAGCGCGAGCTTCGACACGCGGGCTTTGAAGGGGCCGTTCGTGACCAACTCGGAAATTCGGAGCGGCGCGTTGCCGGAGTTTTCGAGGCCGATCCACTGGTGCCGAGTCGCAAAGAGCGGAGTGAGCTCGAACTCGACCGAGGGCTGGGCGCGAAGCTCTGGAGCCAAACGAATGATGGCTCCTTCGTCCTCGCAAGCAAGAATGCCCACACCCGCGCCCCAGATCCAAAGGGCTCCGCTCAGCCTTGGTGCCATGCGGACATTGTACCTGGATTCGGCGGCCATAGGAACGCAGGGCAGGAACGGAGGAACGGATGGCGGGGTCAAAGGGATGCTAGGCCGTGATTTTGGAGCTGGTGGTGAATGACGAGGGGCGCGACGTCGAAACGGTCGGACAGGGCGTCGATTTCCGTGCCGGCCCCGAGCTCCGCTCGGAGCGCGTCTTCGGGGGCAAGCAACTCGGCGGCGAAGGCGCGCGAGGCGGCTTGGCTCCACTCGTTGCTTCGCGTGAGTAGCGTCGGTCGAGCGCCGTGGAAGAGTCGGTGGTGCAGAGCGCGGGCCGTAAGAAAGCGAGCGGCCGGGGGTCGGCGTGCGATGGCGACCATGCCGGTTCGAGGCCTGTCAGCTCTTGATTTGGAAGCCCAGCACGCCTTGGAGTCGCGTGGAGTCCTTGTCGACGGTGACGATCCGGCCCTGGAACGCGTAGCTCGTCTGGAGAAACAGGCCGATGCCTTTGGTGAGGGCGAGCCGGCCCATCAAACTCAGGCCGTGTTTGAAGGATTCGAGGTTCTCGTCCACGTCGGTGGTGCGGAGCTGGTAGCGATATCCGAGCTTCAGCTTGAGGGGCTTGAGCGGCTTCAATTCGAGGTACGCGCCGGGTACGAGCACCAGGAAATGAATTGGGACGCCGGGGTTGGCGGATTTTCTGCTGGTGACTTTTTCGTCGAAGCTGCGATTGTCGAGCCCGAAGGTCGCGCCGAGCCCGAACTTGGAGAAGGACTGCTTCAATTTCAGCGCGCCTCCGAGCTGGGTGTAATCGGCGGACGGCTTTCCCTCGTCGACGCCCACGATCCCGCGAGCGAAAGTTCCACCGAGCGAGATCGAGCCCATCCTCCAGGGCTCGAGGCCGAGCGAGATCGACCCACTCAGCTTGTGCTTGGGGTTCTTGAGCCCGAAGGAGGAGCCCGTGAGGACGTCCTCGTCGGCGAAGTCGGAGTCACTCTCCTCTTCGGCGGCCTCATCGTCGGTTTGGTCTGCCTCGCTGCTCTCTTCCTCTTCGTCGCTCGTGTCCTCATCGTCGGAAGAGTCCTCGTCTCCGAAGTCATCGTCATCGTCTTCGAGGATCTCTTCGAGCTCGGGGTCGGTCGCGTAGAGGTTGTCGGCGAGCTCCTCTTCGGGGGGCGGTTCTTCGGGCGGAGGTTCTTCAGGCGGTGGATCTTGAGCGGGCCGGAGTCCGCCGGAGCTCGCGGCCAGCTCGTAGGCCTCGTTGACCGGGTTGGCGCTGAATCCGTACTTCGCGGACACGGAGAGCGTGAGGGATGGGAATTTCTGCTTCTTCTTGGAGAGCTTCTTGCCACCCGGGAGCTTCTTGTTGCCGGCGAGGAGGAACGTCAGCCCGGTTTGCGCTCCCGCTTTGACTTTCGCCGCTGACTGGGTGCCACCGCGGTACGATCCGCCCGCGCTCAGGCCGGTGCTCCAACTCAACCGGTTGGAGGCCGGGACATCGAGCTGAGCTTTCGCGGTAGCCTCGCCCGAGCCCGCGACCTCGCTTCCTTCCGCGCGGTTGTACGTGTTCGTGTCCGCGCCGCCCGCGACGACGCCGCGCACACCTAGTTTGTACCCGCGCCGCGCCTTCTTCTCACCTGGGGCGTCGGCGGTGGCCTCGATGGGCGCTCCCTCGCTCTTCTTCTTCTTCTTCTTCTTCTTCTTGGGCTTCTCCGCCGTGGGCTTCTCTTCCGGAGCTTCGGTGCCCGACACCGTCTCGAACGCCTCGTCGGAGAACTTGCCCTTCTTCTTCGGGGCTGGCGCTGACTCGTCCGGCTCCGTGTCCCCTTCGGCCCACGCGGACCGTCCAGAAATCAGAATCAAGGCGCACAGCGCTGCGTTTGCCCATGTTCGAAAGTTATTCATCGAGGACCTCCGATCGCAGCCGGGACCACTACTCGAAGTGAGACCTCTGGCACAAGATCCCCTCCTCGCTCGCTGCTACCTTCGAACCTCCCCGCGAAAGCAGCGGGCCACGCCCGGAGGCTCGTGCGTCTTCGTTCCGGACCGACCCTTCGGCCGACCCACCTCGGCCGAACATCGGTCAGCCGAAGTTGGCCTCGAACGGACCGATGAATCGCCGCTCTCTCGAAGTATCGAGCACGGCGAACACCACCTCGTCGAAGGCGTCTCGGAACTCGTCGGACGAGACGCGCCGGAACTCAGCGGCGACGTAGCTCGGATCGTTGCCGAACACGCCGCAACCCCAGGCGCCCAGGACCAAGTGCCGGTGTCCGTGTTTCACGCAGATTCGAAGCGCACGTGTGATCCGCTCACTCATCGCACGCTCCACCTCGGCGCGTCGACCCGGCTCGCGCTCGAGCACGACTTTGGCGTTCGGTGCCGGCGCGGTGAGGAAGGCACACGCGTATGGCTCCTCCAGCAGCGCCCCCGATCGATCGCTGCGAAAGACCGGGACGCCCGGCGAGTAAATCATCCAGCTCGTGTACGCCGCGTCTCGGTTACGGCGATGGAATGAGTACATCCTGCGGCCGTCGAGGCAGGCGAAGAGGGCCGACGATCGCGCCAGAGACTCCTCCTGAGCGATCGCGCCGCCAAGAAATCCTCCTCCGGGGTTCTTTGCCGACGCGAAGTTCAAGACCAAGGGGACGAGTCCGCGCCGGGCCATTTCCACGGCGGACTCGAGGCTGGTCCCGTTCACGACGCTGACCGCACCCCTCTTCGAGGCCGAAGGAGTGACGACCGGGACCTCCGCATCGGGCGGATATTCGATCGTGCCGGCCATGGCGTTACGGACGGACTCGCCCAGCTCGATGATTTGCCCAGACGGGCTCGTGTAGCGACCCGCGGTGGCGATTGACACGGCCTCTCGCCCCTGCCGCGCGGCGTCTTCAGACGTTGGGTAGGGTCGCCCAGGCGTGTTCATGTTGAAAGAGTGTGTTTGCCGAATGAAAAAGTCAACAAGACTCTTTATGAGCACCGCCGACGGCATTTCAGAGGGCACTTCAGAGCCCCGAATGATGCTCGGGCGCGGGGGAGAGGGTGTGAGTCGATGAGTTGGTTCAACCTGCCTCGTGCGAAGCCGACCCGCCGACCAAGACGGCAATGACGGCTGGAGCAGCTCGTCAGAGGTGAGGCGATGGACCGGGACCACCGTAGTCGTGGGCTGCCGATACCGTCCTCATGTTGGTCCGGTGCTTGCGTCCCCGTCGCCAGGTTGACGCGTCGTCGAACCAACGGAGCCCTCGCGTCACCGTCCGCATGGCCGCGCTTCAATCCTTGCCGCGACGAGCCTTCGAGGATCTTCGAGGTGATTGTCGCTCGACATCGACCTCTAGCGACCTCAGCGACCGTCCGCGAGCGTTGCGCTTGGTCAACGTCGTGTGGCCCGCGACGGTCGAGCCCCGATCCCACGAACCACGAAGGCTGACATGATCCCTGGACCGCAGATCGAATCTCATGTGCTCGAAGGCAAGAAGCCGATTCGCGGAAAGCAATACGCAAATACCCCATTTATACCCAAATGACGCCCTCCCATGTCCACGAGCGCTGCCGACGTGTGGAGTGGACCTGCACCAACAGCCACTCCGTGGTCAGACCGGTGGTTTCTTTGTCGACCACGCCCCCAAAGGTCCTTCGCTCACCCCCCGAGCCCGCGCACCGGGTCCGGGGCAACGATCGTCCCAGGCCTTGGCGGAGTTAGATTCGCCTACCCCCTTGCCCAACGTCCGGTCCGCGCTATGCTCCCCCGTCCATATGGGGAAGGAGCGCGTCGTCGGAATCGACCTCGGCACTACGAACTCGTGCTGCGCAGTGGTGGATGATGACGGCCAAAAGGTCCGGCTCATCCCGTATCGCGGCGGCGAATACACGATCCCTTCGATCTTCGCGATCGATGACAAAGGCAACGAGCTCATAGGTCACGAAGCCAAGCGCCAGTGGCAGCTCAATCCGTCGCGGACCATCTACGGCCACAAGCGACTGCTGGGCCAGCAGACCGATCCCGAGCTCCTCGACAAGGTGAAGGGCTACTTCGCGTACCCGGTCGAGGAATCCGAGGACCGCGGTGAGATCCAAATCCCGATCGGCGAGCGCAAGCTCACGCTGCAGACCGTCTCCGCGAAGATCCTGCAAAAGATTCGCGACGTGGCCTCGGAGTTCTTAGGGGCACAAGTCCGCCGCGCGGTCGTGACCGTGCCCGCCTACTTCACGGATCGCCAAAGGCAAGCCGTGAAGGAAGCCGGGACCATGATCAACTTGGACATCATGCGGATCATCAACGAGCCCACCGCCGCGGCGCTCGCGTTTGGTGTGGGCCGCGCGATGAAGAGCGAGACGGTGGCCGTGTATGATCTCGGAGGCGGCACCTTCGACATCTCGGTCATCGAGATCCGCGATCGAGTGTTCGAGGTGAAAGCGACCGGCGGCGACATCTTTCTCGGTGGCGTCGACTTCGACAACCGGCTCGCGGACTGGGTGCTCTCGGAGTTCTCGAAGAAGAACGCAGGCATCGATCTTTCGAAGGACCCGATCGCGATGCAGCGTGTGCTCGACCTCGCGGAGCGGTCGAAGATCGATCTCTCGAACCGACAGAAGGTGAAGTTCAGCATCCCGTTCGTCACCATGACCCCAGCCGGCCAGCCCGTAGACATCGACGTGGATGTGTCCCGGGAGCAGTTCGAGAAGCTGACCAAAGATCTCGTCGATCGCACCATGGATACGTGCCGCCGCGTTTGCGACGACGCCGGCGTGGCACCTGAAGCCATCGATCACGTGTTGCTGGTGGGTGGTCAGACGCGAATGCCCGCCGTTCAAAACGCGGTCACCAGCTTCTTCAAGAAGCAGCCCTCCAAATCGGTGAATCCAGACGAAGCCGTAGCCATTGGCGCGGCGATGTTCGCCTACTCGTTCGAAGACAACAGCAACCTCAAGGTGCAGGTGCTGGACGTCATCCCGATGGCGATCGGAATCGAGAACGCTCGCGGAGACGTTCACCAGATCTTCGCGCGAAACGAGGCCGTCCCGAACCTCAAGACGATCACGTTCACGACGAGCATCGACGATCAGCAGGACCTGGAGATGCGGATCTACCAGGGCGACAAGAAGAAGGCGAAAGAGAACACGATGCTCGGCGAGTTCACCTTCGCAGGTCTGCGGCTCGGATCAGCGGGAAGCGTTCGCGTGCAAGTGATCTTCAACCTCACGCAGGACGGGATCCTCGAGATGTCTGCGAAGGATCAGGACACCGGCAAGGAGATGCGCACGACCGTCAACCTGCACGCCCCGACCTGATCTCGCTGATCTCTGATCTCGCTGATCTCGCGCTCAGAACGAGCTCGGGCCAAACGCATGCGGCAAGAGCTCCGCTACTGTGTGGGTCTCCGTCGTCCCGTCAGGATCTGGCGACCCAAGCACGACGACACATCCCGGTCGCGCCAGCTCGGCGATCGCTTGCCGGCAGTTTCCGCAAGGAGATCCGAGCGCGCCCGTCGATGACGGGGGCGTGACCACCGCGACGGCTACGACGCCTTTGGCGCCTGCGGTCACAGCGCTTCCGAGCGCGTTCACCTCCGCGCAGATGCCAACGGGGTAGGAGCTGTTCTCGACGTTGACGCCCGTGAAGATGCGGCCGTCCTCCGTCAGCACGGCCGCGCCTACGAAGAAACGTGAATACGGAGCGTACGCGTTCATCCGAACGTCGCGGGCGGCCGAGAGCAGGGCCTCGACCTCGTCACTTCGTGGCACGAATTCACGATACGAGATCCGCCGGCAGATTCCGAGCTTCGGTACGTTCGTGCTCGTCTGGGCACGCCCGCCGCCTACGCGCGTGCGCACGAACGGGCGACCAGGTTTCATTCGAATATGGGATAAGGCGCCGGTGCGAGCGCTCTACCGTCGCTTCGTTCAAGAGCGACCGGGACTCCTCCTCGTCCTCTCGCTGATCAGCCTCGCGCCGACCGGGTACCTCTCCGCCAAGCTCTACGGCGACGTACGCGCCGACCTCCGCGAGCTCCTCCCTTCGAGCGCTCGCTCGGTCAAGACCCTGCGCGAGCTCGAACGTCGGTTCGGCGGCTGGTCGCAGCTCTCGGTGGTGATCGAGTCCGCCGATCGCGAGGCCAATCGAAAATTCTCGGACGAGCTCGTCGACGAGCTCAAGAAGGTCGACAGCGTTCGATCGGCTCGAAACAAGCTCGGGGAAGAGCGCGATTTCTTCGAAGCTCGATGGTGGCTCCTGGCCGAGCTCGGAGATCTCGAGGAAGTTCGTGATCGCATCGACGACGCGATCACCCGCGCGAAGATCCGCGCCAATCCGTTGCTCGTCGATCTCGATGAGCCCGCAGCGACGTCGACGACCCCGAAGAGAGTGGAGCTCGATCTCTCCGATATCGAAAAGAAATACGACGCCAAGATCGGGCTCGCGGCCCGCTTCCCTGATCGCTACTTCGAGCGGCTCGATGAATCGGCCAAACCGCCGATCTGGCGCCAGGCCATCATCGTTCGTCGCCGCGGGTTGGCGTTCGGGGTGGTCGAGAACCAAGCGGTCATCACCGCGGTCGAAGCGGCGATCGCTCGCCTCGATCCGAAGAAGTTCCATCCGTCCCTCGAGGTCGGGCTCGGCGGAGACGTCAAGAACATCGTCGAAGAACACACCTCGCTCGTCGAAGACCTCGTCACGTCGGCTGTCATCGTCGGCCTGCTCATGGCCGTCGTGGTGGTCGGCTACTACCGGCGATGGCGATCTCTTTGGGTCGTTGGTTACCCGTTGCTCGTAGGATCGCTCTGGACCTTCGGCCTCAGTCAGCTGCTGATCGGTCACCTCAACGCCTCGAGCGCGTTTCTCGGAGCGATCGTGCCGGGCAACGGCATCAACTTCGGGCTCATCATGTTCGCTCGCTACATCGAGGAGCGCCGTGCGCGAGTCGCCCCGAGAGAGGCGCTCGCCGACTCCATCGGATTCACGTGGCGCGCGACCTCCACCGCCGCCATCGCCGCATCGATCTCGTATGCCTCGCTCATGGCCACCGACTTCCTCGGCTTCTCCGACTTCGGCCTGATCGGAGGCATCGGGATGATCTTCTGTTGGATCTCGATGTTCACCGTACTTCCCGCGCTGATCTCTTACTCGGAGAAAAGGTGGCCGATGGATCTGGACCAAGAGATCCGTTGGCTGGGGCCCGTTTTTCAGCGGCTCGCCACCTGGCCCGCGGAGGCGGTGCGTCGCTTCCATGCGCCGATAGGGATCGGTGGCCTCCTGCTCGCGATCGTGGCCGCGGCGCTCACCGTCGGCTACTTGAAGGACCCCTTCGAGAAGGACTTCACGAAGCTCAGGTCGACCGTGACCCTCGAGCGAGGCGCGGCCGTGTGGGAAGCCAAGGTCGACCAGATCTTCGGTCGCTACCTAGCTCCTCAGGTGATCGTGGCGGAGCGAGAAGAAGACGTCGGGCACATCGTCGCCGCGATTCAAAGATCGATCGACGAGGGGGGGCCGCGGGCGCCTATCTCGGAAGTCACCGCGCTCAGCACCTTGGTGCCGAAGGAACAGAGCGCCAAGCTCGAGGTGCTCGCCGAGATCCGCGAGCTCCTCTCGGACGACGTGCTCGAGGGGCTCGAAGGTGATCAACGAAAGCTCGCCGAAAAATACCGCCCTCCTTCGGACCTCGAGGGCTTCGACGTGAAGGACCTCCCCGAGACCGTGCGGGCGGACTTCAGGGAGCTCGACGGGAGCGAAGGACGCGTTGTGCTCGCCCTCCCCAACCTCGCCCTGAACCTCTACCACGCCGACGAGATCCGTCGCGTGGCCGCGCTGCTCAGGCAGATTCAACTCCCCGACGGACGCGTCGTCGAGTCCTCCGGCAACTTCGTCATCTACTCCGACATGCTCGACTCGGTGATGGGAGACGGCCCCAGGGCCACGATCCTGTCATTTCTCGGCGTCGCGCTCTTGTGCGCGTTCGTGTTTCGACGGCCGGTTCGAGTGTTCACCGTCGTCGGCTCGCTCTTCGTCGGCGTGGTGTGGCTCGGCGGCTTGCTGGCGACGATGGGTTACCGGATCAACTTCCTCAACTTCATCGCGCTCCCCATCACGTTCGGCATCGGCGTCGACTACGCCGTGAACATCTACGGTCGATTTCTGCTCGAGCGAGAAAAGGCGGAGGTCACCGAGGCGACGGTCCGATCGATCGTCGCCACCGGAGGCGCCGTCGTCCTATGCTCGCTCACCACGATCATCGGTTACGGTTCCCTCCTCGTCGCCAGGAACGGAGCGCTGATCAGCTTTGGCGACGTAGCGATTTTCGGAGAGCTCACGTGCCTCGCGGCCGCGATGCTCGTGATGCCGTCGTGGATCGTGCTGTGGCAGAGGCGCAAGTAGGTCGTGGGTCCATCTGCGCCCCTGAATTCGGAGAAAGGCGGGTAACGGGGCCCGGCTTGAATGCGTCGACAGCGTCCTCCGATGCGTGCACGACCCACCTGCGGCGATTCAGTTCAACCTCCGTATGAACCACGGAGAGCACAGAGAAGGAACACGGAGGGCACGAAGGACTTTTCTCCAAGAATCCGTGTTCCCTGCATTCCCGCTCTGTGTCCTCTGTGGCTTGCCCAGCGCCGAGCGATGATCATCGACATATCGCGCAACTTGGTCGTGCACCCTCCTCCGATCCCGGTCCTCCGATCCCGGTCCTCCGATCCCGGTCCTCCGATCCCG
>CAYXDO010000208.1:0-17601 GCA_964463485.1 uncultured Myxococcales bacterium
CCCTTTGAGCTACTAAGAAATCCGACGAGACTAGCCCGATCCGCATCGAGTGGGATTCGGCGACGGCGACGGCGACGGCAACGGCAACGGCAACGACTCGAACGCCAGCCCCGCCTTGTCGATCTTCTATGGTACCGGCTAGGCCGGGTTATGAGAGATCGCTCGGTTCACCGAAGACAAAGCCGCCCTACGCACGATGTCGGAGGTTCGCGAAGTCCTGGAACGCAACCTGGACGGCAGAGTGGCTGCGCGCGTCGCGCTCCTCGGGGCGGATCCTCTCTTCGACGCCGGAACCGTACGACTCGCTGGACGGGTGGTCGAGGTCACGGGCCGGCCACGGATCAACGTCACACCCACGGTCCTGAAGGAACGCTTCGGCGACGAGTTGGAGACCTTCGACTTCGAGACCAAATCTCAGTCCGTCGCGTTCAAGGTGAAGACGCGAGATGAGTGACCAAGGCTCCGAACGCCTCCTCGACGACGGTCCACGACCGATCAAGGCCTACGTTGGGGTCGCCATTTGCGCCTACGCGCTCGTCATCTTCGCGGTGACGTTTCGCGTGCTGCTCTCCTTTCTCGCCGCGTTCTCGCCGGGTGAGCTGGTAGGGACCCTACTCATCGCTGGCGTCGGCGCCAGCCTGTGGCAGTGGGGCTGGCGCTGGAGCGAGGGGCGGCCCGCTCGAGTGTGGATGATCGTGTCGGTGTTGCCACACTTGCTCTTGCTGGCGATCTTCGTGGCTGATCAAGTAGCCAAGTGAGCCTGACGCCCCGGCGCCTCCAGACTCAGGGTCGCAGGCCCGAGCAACGCGCGCTGCTGAGCGAAGAGTGATTTCGGGGATCGAATCCGATCAATACTGGGGCTCCTGGCCGATCTTGTACCAGGTGACCGTGCTCTCGGGTTCAAATTCGCGGACGGGATGGGAACGCTGCAAGTGATTTCTCATGTGACTTACCGCTGTGTACGGCCCTTTTCGTACGACAAGCTCGCGACTCCTTGGAGCCCGGCGGGAAGGTCGCCGTAATAAGACCCTGCTGAGAGCGCGGCAAATTCGAGCGACGCCGAGAACCCCGCGCCCAACCTATAACTCACATCTACGCCCGCCTCGGTTCCGAAGAGAATTCCGCGGTCTGGGTTGGAGATCGTGGCGGCCAGGAGCGCTCCGGAGAGCTCGGCGCGGAATTTTTTTGTGGGTCTGAGAACGACGCGGAGGCCAGCGGCGGCGAGCCCCGCTCCGTCTGGGCTCACCGCGGTGACGGTGGGTGTGGCGAAATCGTAGGTGACGCCGCCGTTGAAGAAGATGGGTGTGTAGCCGAGCCGAGGGGCGAGGCCGAAGAAGGACGTGAGTCGCCTGTCGAGCTCGGCGTCGTCGCCCGTGGCGAGCGCGAGAAAGCCGCCGAGCGAGAGAGCTTTTGAGGCGCGTGCTTCGGTCTCGAGCTGGAACATCGCGGCTCGGACCCCGATCTCGATCGCTTGCTCCTCTAGCAGGGCGCGGTTGATGGCCTTGAGCCGCGGGGCGCGGCGCACCAACTGAGTGAGCTCGTCGTTCGGCTCGGAGCGGACGTCCACGGTGCCGAGCTGGGCCAAGAGGGTCGCGCTGAGCCAAAACGAAGGCCACGACAGCTCGACCGCGAACCCACCCCAGGCGACCTCCCCGAGGGTGTCGACGCGGTATGCGAGCTCACCGGTGGCGTGTCGGTACTCGAGGAGCTCCAACAAGGCCTGCTGGCCGAGCGCGTTCCTGAGCACTTCGCTCAGCCCCGCCATTCGGCTGCGCCACGCGGCCTCCTGAAAGAAACCCACGAGGCCCTCGCCGTTGTCGAAATATCCGGCGAACAAGAGCGCGACGGAGATCTCGTTGGTCGGAGTCAGCTCGAGCTCGACGGTGACGAGCGGGTTGGCCGGCGGCCGATCGAAAAAAGATCCGTCGGGAATCAGCCCGCACACGAACATCCGCAGCGGAAAGACGTCCGGCAACAGGGCAAAATCGAGGTCCGCGCTCAGCCCGAAGCCATACGCGTCGTAAATCAGTCCGCGGCCGATCTCTTGACGTACTCTCCCGGCCTCGAGCTCCAGGACTCCAGATTCGCCGAGCTGCGCGTCCGCCGAGACTCGGCCGAGAAACAGAGTTCTCTTGGCGTGATCCTTCAGGGCCAAGCCGTCTCCAAAGACGCCGTCGGATCCGAACGCGATGAGTCCCGAGTTCAAGGCCAAATGAACTCCGAGCTCATCGATGGGTCTGAAGTCGAAGGTGCCGCCGAGGATGAGTTGGTACTCGAGGCGGTCGGCGGTGAGTGTGGAAGTTCGGCTCCGAAAGTCCTGCGACACGAGGATCTCCTCGGAGAGCGTCTGCGCGAAGAAGCGGCTCGTCGTGGCGAAAGACCACTCCGCGGCAATGGCGTTTTGGGACGAAAGGAGCGCGGCGAAAGAACCAAGGAGCGCGGCGGCGAAAGAAGCGACGCTGCGGGCTCGTGGTGTCACGCGCGCTTGGGCCCGCGTACGATCGTCGGCTCCGCCATCAACAGGTGCCGCGGCAGGTCGGGGTGGGGATGCGCGACGAGCTCCACCCGAACGATGCGCTCGTTGGGCACGAAGGCTTCGATGGCGCTTCGCGCGGCCTCGATCATGTGCAGGGGTCCGGTGAGCGAAAAGACGCCCTTGCCGGACAGGCCCGCGCCGAGCCTCAGATCGAGCAAGCGCACGTCGCTGTTCTTGAGCGCCCGCTCCGCGGCCAACAGCGCCGACGAGACCGTGGTGGTCTCCACGAGGGCGAGGGACTCGTCGAGCTCCACATCGAGGGTGGACGCGAGCGCGCTGCGAAGGTCGTCTGCGGGATCGAAGAGCACGAGGTGGTCGACGAGATCCTCCTTCGCGGTCGACAACGCGGCCTCGAGGGCCTCCTCGATCTCGGCTTCGGGCGCGGTGAGCACGATGAGATATCGGCCAGGGGAGAGCGTTCGCGCGGCGACGACGGTGACCTCGGCCCGTTTCAGGATCTGGTCGAGCACGACCACACCGCGCGCGACCGTGGCCACCTCGACGCTGGCGATCGCTGGGGCGCGGGCGAGCCAAGGGTCTGACGGCGTCGAAGACTCTCGCGGAGGGGCGGGAGCTGGGCTGAGCAGCAGAGCCTCCGCGGCCGACGAGCTCGCCTTCGTCGGCTCGACGTTGCCTGGGGTCTTCGTCACTCTCTTCGAGCCGGCTTTGGTGAGCGTGCCGCGCTGCTTACGCTGCGTAGGGGCCGTACTCGCCGTACGCGCCGTACGCGCCGTGGCCTTCGCGGCCGCGCTCGCCTTCGATGGCTTCGTCTTCTTCGCGGGCTTCGTCACCATGACTCGCCCTCGGACAACGGCGCGGCTTCTGCGCTCAAGATCAGCGCGCGGCTCGCGAGGTCCTGATCGGCCACGCTCGGCTCGTCGAGCTCGTGGGCTTCGAGGACGAACGTGATGACCTGCCGTCGAACGCGGCCTTCTTCGGCGACGAGCTCGGGCTGGTCGATGGCGATGACGCGCGCGCTGCGGTCGGCGGTCTTCGCGCGGAGCTCCAACCGACCGGCTTCGCTCGCGCGCTCGACGGATCTGGCGTCGAAGCCGCGCCGAATCAGCTCGGAGGTCGCGACGAGCTCGAGCGTCGGACCACCTCGAACGGGAGACAGCGACACGATGACGTCGAGAGTTGCGGTCGAGGTTCGAGAGACGAGCCGCAGCGCCGGCACGAGGCGTCGGGTGCTCTCGGAGAAGGAGGTCTTGCCGTCGCCGTCGAGATCGATGGCGTCCTCAGCCACGAGCGGACGAAGCGCTGGCGGCACCGCCGAGGGATCCTGGGGATCGACCACGATCCACCGCGGAGCGAGCTCCGAGAGCGGGAGGACGAGGCCGTAGCCGCGATTGGCCCAGACCAAGTCGGAGCCCAGCGAGCCGACGTAGCGATCCGTCGCACAAGCCGCGATCACACCGACGCAACAGAGACGGACGCAACAGAGAGCGATGGATCGCGCGCCCACGGCCGGCGTCAGACGATTCTGAACGAGTCCACGAGCGAGCAGCGACGCTCGCGAGTGAAGTGCGTTGCGTTCGTGAGCCCTTCGCCGGTCGGAGAGGCGATGGTGAACGACGTGTAACCTTCACCTCCAAGTCCTAGTCCCGCATAGGTCGGAGCGTTCTTCGTGAAGATCGAGGTGTTGATGGACCGGGCCATCTTGTGGAGGTTGTCGATGTTCGTCGAGTACATGGAGGCGGTGTGCCCGAAGTAGTGCTCGACGCGTTTTGCCATCGCGATGGCTTCCTCGGCGCTCGGCACGCGAACGAACCCCAACACTGGCATCAAGAGCTCGGCCTGAACGAACGGGCTCTGCTCGT
Organism: uncultured Myxococcales bacterium; assembly: GCA_964463485.1. Taxonomy (GTDB): domain Bacteria; phylum Myxococcota; class Kuafuiibacteriia; order Kuafuiibacteriales; family Kuafuiibacteriaceae; genus CAYXDO01. Next base: position 4,357 of record CAYXDO010000208.1, read on the forward strand.
CACCTTCCACGATGATCACACGGGTGCTCGCGGGCGCCTTGATTCCGATGGCGTCGAGGATCTTCGTGGCGTCTTTGCCGACCCAATCTTTGTTGGGGTGCAAACCATCTTCGGCGACGACGAGCTTCCGGAGGCGCTCGACGTGCGGACCCTTGACCTCGTAGGCTCCGTGCTCGACGCAATACTTCTTCAGCAAGTCGGCGATCTCGGCGACCGCGACGATCTCCTTCTCGGCGGTGCAGACGATGCAGTTGTCGAGGCTCCCGCCGCTGACGATCCCCTTCGCGGCCCGAACGAGATCCGCGGTCTCATCGACTACGACGGGTGGATTGCCGGGGCCGGCCGCGATGGCGCGCTTGCCGGAGTTCATCGCGGCCTTCACGACCGCCGGCCCACCGGTCACGACCAGGAGGCGGATTCCGGCGTGCTTCATGAGCGTGCCGGCTGACTCGATGGTGGGCTTGGCCATCGACGCGATGATGTTCTCGGGGCCACCCACGGCGACGATCGCCTCGTTGAGCTTACCGACGAGATAGTTCGAAACGCCCTCCGCGGCGGGATGTACGTTGAAGACGACCGCGTTGCCGCCGGCGACCATACCGATGGCGTTGCAGATGATCGTCTCGGTGGGGTTGGTGGTCGGCGTGATGGCGCCTATGACGCCGTAGGGCGCGCGCTCGGTGATCATGAGCCCGTGGTCGCCGCTGTAGGCGACGGGCCGCAGGATCTCGAGGCCTGGCGTCTTGTTGGCGACGAGCGAGTTCTTCTTCAGCTTGTCGTCGACGCGGCCGAGGCCTGTCTCATCGACGGCCATCTGCGAGATCGTCGGCGTCTCGCGGCGCGCGACCTCCCGCATGGTCTCGACGATCTTGGCGCGCAGCTCGAGGGAGCTCGCCTCGAGGGTTCGGAAGCCTCGGTGTGCAGCCTCGATGGCTTTGTCCATGTCGTCGAACACACCTGGCATGCGCTTGGCGACGTACCCGTAGGGAGCGCCGCCCGACGACGCGGACGGACGCGCCTTTTCGCCGGGCTCGTAGCGCGGAGGTGCCGGCGCGCAGAAGGGCTCGCGCGCCTTCGAGGGCTTCTCGGGCTCTCTGGTGGGCTCTTTGGTGACGAGCCGCTCGACGACTCGACCTACGATCTCGGCGATCTTGGCTTCGTCGAGCTCGACCATCCTGCTCATGAAAGACACCCCGATCCCGGCCCGTGGCCGACTGATCCAAGCTCATGGGTCGCTGTCGACCCGGTTCCTCGCGCAGCGTTACGCCTTGTTGTAGCGAACGTGCCCGTCGACCTCGACCTGATCGACGATCGCCATGATGACGTGGTCGATGGGGCGGTCTTTGGTCTGCGTGGTCTGGCGCGCCGAAGATCCCGCCGCGAAAAGGACGAGCTCCCCGAGACCAGCACCCACCGCGTCCGCCGCCACGATCACGGCTCCCGTCGGGTTGCCGTCGAGGTCGGCCGCCTTCACGAGGAGCAGCTTGAGACCTTCGATCTCAGGCTCCTTCTTGGTGGAGACGACCGTCCCGATGACTTTGCCGAGGAGCACGCGTCACTTCCCGTCGCCAGAAACGACGGCCTGACGCCCAAGCGGCAGCGAGCGGTCGATGTTGGCGTGAGGGCGAGGAATGACGTGCACGCTCACGAGCTCTCCGACCCGCTCGGCCCCGCGCGCTCCCGCTTCTACCGCGGCTTTGACCGCGGCGACGTCGCCGCGCACGATCGCGGTCACGTAGCCTCCGCCGATCTTCTCGTACCCCACGAGCTCGACTTTGGCTGCCTTGACCATCGCGTCAGCCGCTTCGACCATTCCGACGAAGCCTTTGGTTTCGATGAGCCCCAATGCGTCCGACATGTTCTTCGTTCTCCCGCTTTCACTTTGCTCCCGCTCTCGCGGGTCTTTGGTTCGCGCGTCAGTTCTTCTCGACGCCCGTGATTGAAACGATGGCTGCTTCTGCTGCTGCTCGCGCAGAGTCTATCTCGGCTTCTGATCCGGACATGTACAGGCGTCCGAACGCTCCGAAGGTTCTAATCTCTACGAGCTTCACGCGCGCGGCCTTCTCGGCCTCGTTGGCGGCAAAAGCGATGTAGGCGGCCGGTACCGTCTCGACGACCAAGAGCGATTCGCCCGGTTCGATCATCGAGCCAAACCGAAGCTTGTCGATGATCATGGCGTGGTACGGCTCGGTCGCGCGGATCACTTCGTTCGACACGACCTTCGGCTTCATCCGCGAAGCCTCGTTGAGCTCCATGAAGTCCAGTACGGCCTGCCCCGCGGCGAGCACCTGGCCTTTGTCGTCGTGATGGACCTCCATCATCCCGTACGCGCGCTCGACGATCAGCATGGCGGGCGAGACGTTGGTGGCCTTCAGCGCGCGGTCCAAGAGCCGGTGGACCTGCATACCCGGCGCGATCTCGATGAAGAGAGACGCCACGCCCGGGGTCGGGAAGAAGCCCTTGCAGGTCGAGCAGATGTGGGACGTGAGCTGCGGTTGCAGGCTGTCGATGAATTGATAGCTGCGCAGCGTCACTTCGCCACTGGCCATATGGCGGGCCCTTACCTCGAAACGAGCTTACTGGCGAGGCTGGCCTTCGATGTTTTTGCCGCCCCCGTTTTTGCCCGAGGGCTCGGCGCTGCCTGTGGGGTTTTTTTAGCTAGGTTGGTCGAGAACAAGAAAACTTTGGAACCAAACCCAAGTTCGGCCGATATTCTTATTCAGAAGGTCTCTCGAGACAGGAGGGGTGCCATGCTGGACGCGTACATCATCGACCAGATTCGCCGCGAGGAAGCCAGGCGAGAACAGCAGCGGCCCCGCCTCCAGATCGAGCTTCCGCTCGAGACTCCACGGGAGCGCGACTACCGCGAGCATGGCCGCCCGGAAGAAGATCCTGACGCACCCAGCTCGATCATCATCTCCATCATCGAACCGAATGAGAGCGCCGCCTGAGGACCGTGTTTTCGACCGTGCTTTCGACCGTGCTTTCCCGCTGATTCTCCTCCGACCCGCGATCTTTCTTCGTTCAACCCTTCCCCGCTTCTCAGGGATGTCCTCAGCCGAACGCGAGCCGAGCGCGAGCGTCATTCGACGGGTTGACGTCGGCGAGGCGCCTTCCCAAGTTCCTCGCAATGCTCGAACAGGCGATCGTCGCGATCGCAAACCTCGGCGCGACTTGGGTTCTCTGGCTGCTCCTCCTGCTGTCGCTGGTGTCCGTCGCCATCATGATCGAACGCCTGGTCTTCTACGCGCAGAGGCGGTTGAACGTAGATGCCATCGCCTCGGCCTTGTCGAAGAAGCTCCTCGAAAAGGACGTGGAGGGCGCCAAGGCGCTGTTTCAGAACAGCGATGCCCTGGAGGCCCACGTGATCCGGGCCGGGCTCGCGGAGCTACGGCGCGGTGAAAAGGCGTCCAACGACATGATGGAGAGCGAGCTGGTTCGGCAAAGAGCGCGCTTCGAATCCCGACTGATCTTTCTCGGAACGCTCGGCAACAACGCGCCGTTCATCGGCCTGTTGGGGACGGTGCTCGGCATCATGAAGGCCTTCAAGGACCTGTCGTTCAGCGATCCGGGCAAGGTGGGATCGAGCACCAGCGCCGTCATGGCGGGCATCTCGGAGGCGCTCGTGGCGACCGCCGTCGGGCTCGCGGTGGCGCTGCCGGCGGTCGTGGCCTTCAACTACTTCAAGTCCGTGGTGAAGCGATCGAGCGTAGGCGCGGAGTCCTTACGCAGGGTCGTCGGATCTCACGGAGACGCGTTCCAGGAGCGCAGCTGATGGCTGGGAGCGCCCGCGACGACGACGAAGACGCCATCACGGGCATCAACGTCACGCCGTTGGTCGACATCGTCTTGGTGCTGCTGATCATCTTCATGGTGACGGCGAGCTACATCGTGGCCCCTTCGATCCGCGTGGAGCTCCCGTCGGCGGCCACGTCCGAGCCATCCGCGCCTTCGCAGCTAGCCTTGGTGATCACGAAAGACGGCAAGACTTACCTCAATAACCACCAGGTCACCGACGAGCAGCTGCGCGAGTTCATTCGTCAGGAGCGTCGTGCAGGAAAGGACCCCGAGGCCATTCTGGCCGCGGATCGAAACGTCCTGCATGGGCGAGTGGTCGCGCTCATCGATCTCATCAAACAGGAAGGCGTCTTGAAGTTCGCGTTGAACACGCAGGCAGACTTCGAGAGCGAGGCGGCGCCGAACTGAGGCGATGGTCGATCTCCAGCGAGAGCGCTCTGCCTATGCGTTGGGGCTGAGCATCGTGTTGCATCTCGGGCTCGTCGTCTTGGCGTCGTCGATCCCTCCTGAGCAGCGCACGTCCTCCCAAGTCGTGCAGATGCGAACGTTCTCGCCTCCGCCCCCTCCGCCCCCTCCTCCTCCGGAGCCTCCGAAGCCCGAGGAGCCCAAGCCCGAGCCACCGAAGCCCAAGGCAAAGCCGAAAGAGATCCCGAAGGCGGCCGAGCCGCCACCCAATCCCGAGCCGCCTCCGCCCGAGCCGCCTCCGCCGCCTCAAGGTTTTTCGGTGGATCTTTCGGCGACCGTGGTCGGCGGTGGAGTCGCGGTGAAGGCGGTCGAAGGCGGCGGCAACATGTTTGCGAACCCGAAGGACGACCTGCCGCCCGGGAAGAAGGTCGAGGAGCGGCCACCGCCTCCGCCGCCGAGCCAGGGAACGGGTCGTGCTCCGGGTCCGTCGAAGCGGGTGCCTCCGGAGTTCGCGTCGGACGAAGAGGAGCGGACGCCTCCTTACCCGGAGGAGGCTCGGCGCCAAGAGGTCGAGGGTCAGGTGCTCATGCGAGTGCTCGTCGGCGTCGACGGGCGTGTGAAGGACGTGAAGCTCGTGCGCGGGCTCGGCTACGGCTGTGACGAGATCGCGTTGAAGTGGGCCAGGGAGAAGTTCCTGTTCAAGCCGGGCACCGTTGATGGCGTTCCCACGGCGACGTGGATAACGATCCCGGTGACGTTCGTACTCGACCGCTGAAGGGCGTTCGTCGGATCCGGGAGCGAATCGATTCCAACAAAGCGCCCGGATTTGCCCGTCCTTTGTTATAAAGGGAAAAGGTGAACGGCTTGGGGAATCTCACGCAGCGTGCTGAAGCTGCGATCGCGGCGGGCGACGCGAGGGCGGCCCTCGGCCTGCTGCAGCAGCTCGACGCCGAAGGTCCGCAGACACCTCGGGTCGCGAGCTTGATCGCAGAGCAGCACAAGCAACTCGGCGACGTGAGCGCCTACGCGGAGTGGATGTATCGGGCGGGAGAGCGGCTGACTCGCGAGAACAAGCCGCTCTCCGCGGTGGCCGCGCTCAAGTGCGCGCACATTGCGGACCCCTCGCACGCTGCGACGCACGCGCTGCTCTCCGAGATCCTCGAGAAGCAGAAGTCGCCGATCCCGCGGCGCCGCTCTGAGCTCGTCAAGCTCGTTCCGTCGTCGAACGACGTCACGCTGTTCGATCTCATCCGTCAGAGCACTCCGCCGCCGCCTCAGGGCCTGCGCACGATCGACCTCGGCGACGACGACTCGGTCGCCGCCGACGTCGAGCTCATGGTGAGCTCGATTCCCAACGTCCCGATGTTTCGGCGTATCGATCCGAAGAGCTTCCGACTGCTCGTCGATCGCGCGCACCTCGTGACGCTTTCCACGGACGAGGTCGTCTTCGAAGAGGGCAGCCCAGGCGACTCGTTGTTCGTGATCCTCGAGGGAGGCGTCGACGTCTTGATCGGCAAGCGTATCGTCGCGCACCTCGGGGACGGCGAGTTCTTCGGTGAGGTCGCGCTGTTCTCCAATCGCCCGCGCGGCGCGACCGTACGAGCCACACGGGCGACCCACCTGCTCGAGCTCAGCCGCGCTGACGCCATCGAGCTTTCGAGCGGGGAGCCCGAGCTGCTCGCCTCGTTGCTCTCTGCGATGAAGGACCGCCTCGCCTCGCAGCTCCTGTCCGATCATCCGCTCCTGGTGCGGCTCACCGTCCCGGAGCGGCGACGGTTGATCGCTCGATTTGTTTTGGTCGACCTCGCGCCTGGCCACGAGCTGATCCGCGAAGGCCACCCAAGCCCGGGTCTGTTCCTCGTGCTCGAAGGGCGTTTGGCCGCGGACCAAGCTTCAGGCCGGCGGCTTGGGACTTTGGAGCCTGGGGACCTCTGCGGCGAGATGTCGCTGGTCACCGGTCGGCCCGCGGTCGCCACCGTCTCTGCCCTCCAAGCCAGCATCGGCTTCATGCTGCCAGCCTCCGATTTCCAGGCCGCCATCGACGCCCACCCAGAGCTCTATCGCTACGCGTCCGAGCTCACCGATCGCCGTCTGCTTGCGGTATCCGAGGGACGAGTGCCGATCTACTGACCAAAGCTAGGGCGTGATCGCAGACAACCTCGTCGAGCGATATCGACCCGTTGGTCGGAATCGTGACTCAATGCGCCATGCTCGCGCAGGCTTCTTGGATGTTGCTCTTGTGGGCTGCGCCTTCGGCGACCACGAGCTCGGTCGCAGCGCAGGCTCGCGTGCTCTCGGCGCTTCAAGAGCTCGCCTCGCTCGAGCCGTCGACGCGCGTCGTGGGGCTCGCGCATGCGGCGCAGACGCGAGACGCGATCTTCGTCGACCCGATGTTGGCGTCGCTCGCGGAGGCGGAGCCCACGGTCCGGGCCGGCGCCGCTCGCGCGCTCGGGGACTTCGGACTGCCTCGCACGGGTGAGGATCTCGAGCTGATCCTTCGGGGACTAGGGCGCACATGTGACGACCCAGATGACCTCGTCGCCGAGGCGGCGATCGTCGCTTTGTCGCGCTTTCCGTTTCCGTTCGTGCGCCAGCGACTCGAGGTGATCGCCAAGACGTCGACCTCGGAGCGAAGGCGGGTCGCCGCGCGCCAGCGCATCGCAGAGTTTGCTGGGCCGGAGGCCAGACAGCGCTTGTTGGCTTGGACCGAGGTGTTGGCAGGAGAGGCGGGTCGCCTCGATCGAGAGCCGAGCTCGGACGATCGCTTTGGGCGAAGCGCGGCCGACCCGCTCACGAACGTGTCACGTTTCGTTTCGAGGCATCCCGATCGCGCGCGCTCGCTCGCGAAGCTTCCGCGCACTTCGGCCTTTCTTCCGTTCTACTCACTCGGCCTCGGCGACGCGAAGTCAGAGGTTCGGGTAGCCGCGGTGACGGCGCTGACCGAAGCCGACTTCGACGGGGCTCGGTCGCATCTCCTTGCAGCTCTAGAGGATCCAGATGTGAACGTAAGGCGGGCGGCGGCGGTGGCGGCGGCCGATCCGGCGCTCGCGCGCAGCGCGGCGATCCGGCTCGGCTCCGAAGAGGACGGCGAGGCGCGTGCTCGCTTGGTCGTTGCGCTCGAGCGCGGCGGCCCGGAGGTGCTCGAAGGCGTGCTGCTGTGGCTTCCGGCTGCCGAGGGCCCTTTCGCCGCGGCCGCGTTGCGAGTGCTCGCAGGTCGCGAGGAGCCGGCGGTCGACGAGGCGTTCGTGATGATCGCATCGAGAGACGCGGGGCGTGCCGGCGTCGAGGCTGCCGAGCGCCTGCGATCGCTTCCCGACGAGCGCGTCGTCCCGGCGCTCTTCGCGAGGCTCTCTCGGGTCACCGAGCCCATCGTACGAAAGAGGCTGATCTCGCTCTTCGAAGGCAGAGAAGGGGCTGTGGTCGAGGACGGGTTCTTGAAGGAGGTGGAGGCAGGCCGAGCCGATCCGCCGCTCATCGCTCGTGTCGATCGAATCCCAGAAGGGCTGGCGCTTCCGCGGTTGTTTGCAGCGCTCGAGAGCGCCGATCCCTCGGTGCGAGCCGCCGCGCTCGCCGCGCTTGCGAGCCGGCGAGGTCCCGAGGTGGCTGACGCTCTAGGTCGATCGGCCCGTCGGGATCCGGCCGCGGCGGCTCCGTTCGCGAGCTTGCTCGCGCAGCGCCCCGAGGACGCCAAGCGCGCGCTGCTCGCGCTGCTCGTGGACCCCGCCCAAGCATCTCGTCACGAGCGGATCATGAGACGGCTGCCCCTCGATCCCGAGATCGCGGGGCTGGTGGCGGGCGCGGCGGGCATCAATCCAGACCTGTCCCCTGTCGCGCTAGAGGTGCTCGCGCCGCTCACGGCGACCTCGACCGTGCTCGCCGCCTACGGCGCCATATCCGAGCTCGCGATCGCTCCCGTCGAGCTCCGCGTCGCAGCGATCAACGCCTTGGCGGACAAGGGAGGGCGCGAGGCCATTCCTCGACTCGAGCCGAGCGCCCGAGACGAGGTCACGGAGGTCAAGCTCGCGGCGCGCGCGGCGCTCCATGACATCGATCCCGATCGCTACCCGGCGTGGGATCCATACGGTCGTGTTCCGCTCGTGCTCGAGGGAGCGGCGCTGGGCGCGAGCGCCCTCTTGATCGCGGCCGATGTCTCGAACGCGAACTTGTCGCCGATCTTCACCGGCATCGCGGGCGCCGTGCTCGGCGGGGCGACGCCGTTCCTGCTCACTCGCAAGGAGGATCTGAGCCTTGGGCAAGCGGGCTTCTTCGGCACCGCGGCCTTGTGGGGCACGGCGTTGGGCTGGGGTGTGGGGGGAGCGGTCGGGTTCGACGATCGGGCGACGGGCGGGGCGACGCTGGTGGGTCAGGCGTTGGGAGCCACGGCCGGAGCGATCTTTCTTCGGGACTCCGAGTGGGGGCTCGGGGAGCTCGCGCTCTCGAACGCGCTCAGCCTGGAGGCTGCGTTGCTCGGCGGGACGATCTCGCTGCTGGCCGACGGAGATTTTCCGTTTCACCACGCGATCGTCGCCGGAGCTCTGGTGTCCATCCCTGCGATGGCGCTCGCGCGAACGCTCACGCTCAAAGACGACGTCGAGCTGACGATCACCAGCGCGGGCCTCGGCGCATTCCTCGGCGCGCTCCTGCCCGGAGCGGCGCTCTCGGAGTCGTTGTCGACGGATTCGGCGCTCACGGGAGCCCTTGGGGGACAGGCGCTCGGTGTGATCACGGCGGTGGTGTTGTCCGACTTCGTGTCGATGGACGCGAGAGACGCTGGCTTCATCGGCCTCGGCTCCTTGGCCGGCGCAGCGTTGCTCTCGGGCGGCGCGATGTTCTTGGATCTCGACGAGCGGGTTACGTTTGGGCTGGGCGACGCGGGAGGCCTGGCCGGCGCGGTCGCGCTGGGGCTCCTCTCCGATCGACTCGTGCTTCGCGAGAACGACGCGTCGATGATCGCGTTGTCGACGTTGGCGGGCGCCTTTGCGGGCGCTCGTTTCGAAGTTCACGAAGAGGAGGGGACGTTCGACTCGCGCGCGTTCCCCGGCGGGATCCTCGCCGGAACCGGGCTCGGCTTCGGCGTCGGCATGCTGGTCTCTCAGCTCGTGGACGTCTCGGATCACGCGCTTTGGCACACGGTCTCGGCGGGGCTCGTGGTGGGGGCGGGCGGCGCGGGAGCGGGCCGCTTGTTCGGGCTCCTGGCGCGCGACCGAGGAGTCGTGACGGGGCTGTCTGCGCTCGGCGGGATCCTCGTGACCGCGCCGTTCGCTGAAGAGCTGGACCTCGGAGCTCGCGAGCTCGAGCTGATGGTCTTGCACGGCGTGACCGGCGCGGCGCTCGGATCGTTGCTGCCCAGCTACACGGCGAGCCCCGACGACGCCAACCGCGCTTTTGGTGGATCGCTGTTGGGCGCGTCCTTGGGCGTCGTCTCCGGCGTGCTCGTGGCGCGCGACCTCGCTCGGTCTGCGGTCGCTCCCGAGCTCGGCGGGCTCGCCTCGGGCTTGTCGTTGAGTATGGGCCTCAGCCTCGCCTTCGAGCTCGCCGATGCGCCCACGGCTGCGCTCGTCCAGAGCGGCGCCCTGGTCGGCTTGACCGCAGGCAGGTTGATCGCCGGGATCGACGAAGAATCGCGCCGGCGAGGAGCTTTCTCCCACGCGGCTCTCTCGTCGTTGGTGGGAGCGATGGAGGGCGGCTTCGTCAGCCTCGGGCTCGAGACGCTCGAGAGCCAGACCTCGCTCGGAGCCGTGCTGACAGGCGCAGGCGTGGGGTCCGGTCTGGGCATGGTGCTCGGCACTCAGTTGGCGTCCCCGTTGGATGGGGCCGACCTCACCGAGACAGGACTGTACTCGGGCGTCTCGGGAACGCTGGGCCTCGGTCTTGGCGCGGTCTTCGACGACCGCAGGGTCGGAGGCGTGAGCGCGGCGATCGCGGGCGCGCTCGGCTACGGGGCGGGGCTCTGGCTGAGCCCGCGCACGGACTACGTCTCTCGTGACGTACTCTCCATGGGGCTCGGTGCCTTGGTGCTCGGTTCTTTCGGCGCAGCAGGGCCCAGCGCGTCCGGACACTATGAGCGAGATCGCGGCCTAGGTGGGCTCCTCTCTGGAGCGAGCCTCGGTGCGCTCCTCGGATCGGTTTGGGCTCAAACGGTATCCGAACGCGACGAGGCGGAGGTGCTCCTCACCTCGGCCGCCGGCGCTTCCTTGGGCTTCGGGTTGGGGCGCTTGGCCAGCCGCGACAATCAACTTGGCTACGTTGGGCTCGACGTCTTGGGCGTTTCGGCGCTGGCGGCGAGCCTCGCGTTGTCCGGGCGAACGACCCTCGACGACGGAGATGTCGCACTCATCGCCGCGTCCTCGGGGCTCGGAGCTTGGTTCGGGGGCGCGCTCCCTTCTGCGCTCGGACGGACCGGCGAGGAACGCGGGATCGTGGGAGGCATGACCAGCGGGCTCGGCGCGGGCTACCTCGCGGCGCTGGCCGTGTCGCAGGTCGTCGACGTTCGCCCGGAGGACGTCATCGAGACGACGATCCTGACGTCGGCGGCCAGCCTCGGTGGGTTGGGCTTGCTCGAGAGCTTCGAGGGCGCGAGTGAACGAGGCTCAGCCATCGCCCTAGAGTTGGCCGGAGCGGCTGGGCTCGTTGGTGGGGCCCTCGTCGCCGCGCAAACTCGGTACTCACCCGAGGACTATGGTTTGATTGGACTCAGCGCTGGGATCGGAGGGTTCCAGGGCATTTTCCTGCCGGTGAGTTGGGGCAAGGAGAGTCTAGGTTCGTCCGCCTTGTTCGGGGCGAGCCTCGGTCTGACGACCGGGATGGTCGTGTCTCAGTGGATGGAGCTCGACTCGGGGGATGCGTATGACATCCTGCTCACCCAACTCAGCGCCGACGCCATCGGCGCGGCGACGGGGTGGTTGGCGAGCGGTCGGGACCGAGATGCCGCGATCGGGTTCGAGCTCGCGGGCCTCTTGGGAATGACGTCTGCGCTCATGCTCGCTCCGAGCCTCGAGCTCTCGGCCGCGGACGCTGGGTTGGTCGCGACCGGCGCAGGCACGGGAGCGTTGGAGGGCGCCATCCTCGCCGATTTGGCGCTGAACGCGCCCGGAGCGGCGGTCTTGTTGGGGCTCGGAGTCGGGACGGCGACCGGCCTGTTGCTCTCGCCGGTCACGGAGATCGACGGGACCGACCAGCTCGAGTCGGTGCTCGACGGCGCGCTTCTGGGTTCGATCGGAGCCGGGATTTGGCTGAGTTTGGTTGAACCGGAGCTGGGGACGGGCGGACGTATTCTGACCGCCGCACCCGCCGCGCTCGGCCTGGGTCTCGGCTTGGCGCTCTCGCCCTCCACTGAGTACTCAGCCGAAGATCGCGGGCTCTTGGTCGAGCTCGCCGCGCTCGGGGCCTGGCATGGAAGCACGGTCCCCGTCCTTGCCGGCCGAGCGGAGGGCCGGCGTGAGGAGATGAGAGCGGGCGGGGCGCTGCTCGGCATCGGCGCGTTCGGCCTGGCGGGCATGGCGATGGGTCCGCTCACAGAGTTGACGGCGGGTGACTTGGTGGAGGTCGCGGCGATCTCGGTGCTTGGGAACACGCTCGGGCTTGGGCTCGGCGCCAGCATTCCGGCTGCGGGCGAAGTAGAGACTTTGGCGTTGGCCGACGGGTTTGGGTTGGCGGGGTTGGGACTCGCGCTGGCCTTCTCCGACGAGCTCGCGCTCGAGGGAGACGACGCGTTCACGTTGGCGACGCCCGCGATGCTCGGTGGAGCTTGGGGTGGCTTTCTCCCCGTGCTCTGGCGAGCCTCGAGCGACACCGAGATCGAAGTCACGATCGGCGGCGGTTTGGCGTTCGGCGCGAGCGCCGGGATCTTGGCGGGTATGGCCCTCGCCCAGGCTGGTGTCGATTCGCGCGGTTCCCGCTCGGGCCTGTACGGCGGCATCTCCGGGTCGCTCCTCGGCGGCGGTTTGGGACTCATGCTCTCCGAAGACGATCGCCTCGGGGTCGGTTTGCTGGAGGGTCTGGGGCTCGCCGGAGCAGTGGCGGGCGCCTACGCCGGGCTGACCGACGACTTGTCGGCAGGGGAGGTGATGCTGGGTCTGGGCCAGATGGGTTATCTGACTTGGCACGCGCTCGGCGTCTCGCTCTTGCTCGAGGGTACCGATCGGCAAGCAGCCGGGGCCGTGGTCGCGGCGGTGGGTGCAGGCGCGCTCTCCGGCGCGCTCTTGGTGCCCCATCTCCACCTCGACTCGACGGACTTGTGGATGCTCTTTGCGGGATCGGTTTGGGGCGGATGGATTGGCGGGTGGGGCGGTGCGCTCGTGCAGGACGCGGTGGCTACGCCGCTCGAAGGGCGCGCCAGCACGGGTGCGGCGTTAGTCAGTACTGTGTTGGGATCGGACGTCGGTCTGGGTTTGGTATCGTTGGTAGTGGGTGAGTTGCTCGACGTGGAACCCACACGGTTCGCCGTCATCAATCTCTCTGGGTTGGGAGGGATGATGCTCGGGATGTTGGTCGCAGGTTTTGCTCAGGACGAGCCCCTCGGTTTCGGAAACGTGATCGGCAGCTTGGCCGGGCTCACCGGCGGGACGATCGTGACATCGTTCTTCGATTTTACGGAGACTCCGTCGCCGTACGAGTCACCCGAGGCGGTCTCGCCGCGTACGCCCAGTCTGATTTCGATCGCGAGCGTAGTGCCGAGCCTGGAAGTCACGCCGGAGCCGAACGGAACGAGCGGAGTGAAGCTGACCCTCGCGGGCACGTTCCACTGAACCGAGTCCGACCGCCGAACGAACCTGGGATTCGGAGTCCCCGGAGGGTGTCTTTTGGGATGAATCGCGGACGTCGATCGGATTTGGAGCAGTGCACGATTCGACCTCCTGTCTGCGTCAGATCGTCTGCGTCAGCTCGTCGGCGTATGCGTCAGATCGTCGGCGTTAGATCGTCAGCGTCAGATCGTCTGCGTCTGCGTCAGTGTCGGATCGTCTGCGTCAGCGTCGGATCGTCTGCGCCAGATCGTCTGCGTCAGCGTCAGATCGTCTGCGTCTGCGTCGGATCGTCTGCGTC
>CAYXDO010000209.1:0-17593 GCA_964463485.1 uncultured Myxococcales bacterium
TCTCGCCCTTTTCGATACCGAGCTTTTCGCCTTTTTCGATGCCGAGCTTTTCGCCTTTTTCGATGCCGAGCTTCTCGCCCTTTTCGAGGCCGAGCTTTTCGCCCTTTTCGATGCCGAGCTTCTCGCCCTTTTCGAGGCCCGCCTGCTCACTGCTGTCGAGGGCAGCCCGGAGGCTCGCGTAGCCCTTCCGCTGGAGTAGGTTTCTGAGTTGCGCCTCGTGGGCCGCCGACTCGTCGTAGAGCTCCTCGACCCGGACAGGGTTCTGGAGCACGCCGGGAGCTACGAGGAGCTGGCCAGGCAGGGCGACTCGCTTGGGAACACCAGGCTCGTGGACCTCGACACGTCGGGGCCCGGAGAGCCGGACGACCCAGATCCACTTGGTCCCAGCGCTCAGGAGCTCGTCAATCTTGGTCTGGAGCTCCTCCAGGTTCTGGCCGCGGTCGGCGTACTCGACGGCGAGGAGCGGCACGCCCTTGGCCCAGCTGGCTTGGTCGGGCACGTTGCCGATCCGACGTCCGGGGCGCGAAGCTGCGTGTCTTCGGACGAGTAGCCCACGTCGACGCCCGCCTCCGTGACCGCAGGATCGGTCTCGAGCACGGCGCCGCCCAAGAGGTTGGCGCGGCCGCCTCGAGGAGCCGTGGGCATGCAGAGAACCGGGTGGCCGCCCGAGAGCTCGTAGCGCGAGCCGGGCTCGATCATGTCGGCGGTGAAGGGGCCGCGCCCGAGGTTGCGCGCGTTCGAGCTCGACATGGCTCGAACGTAGCTCTTCCGGCCAGGTCGACGCAATCGGGTCGCTCGGCGAGCACGAGCCTGAGCACGAGCACGAGCCCGAGCACGAACGAGCACGAACGAGCACGAACGAACCCGAGCCCGAGCACGAATGCCACAAGCGAATCCCGAGACTCGTCGACTTCTAGAATCGGACGAGGACGAGATGCGGTGGAATGCACGGAGTTTCGCGCTCGTGCTCGTGCTCGTACTCGTGCTCATGCTCGTGAGATTTCGAGGGCTTACGGTACGGAAGCTCAAGATGGGATGGGACCGCGCTCAGAAGGCCAACTGCGCTTGGGTGCGCAGCCTGTAGTCAGAACGATCGCCCTTCGGATCGCCGGTGGATGAGAGCGCGCCGTCGGTCTGCCACTTGACGTCGTGGCCGAAGAAGTAGACCGAGAACCCGAGCGTGATCTCCTGCAGGTCGTCGTCCGGGCCGGTCCTTGCGATGAATGCGTAGCGGGCGGCCGGCTGAAAGCGCTCGGCGATCACGTAGCCGGCCTGGAGGTGAAAACCGAGCCCCCGGAATGCCTGATCACCGAAGGCGGGACCGGATTGGGCGGCGGACACGTACACGGCGCCGGTCGTCGAGAAGCCGTGAAGCTTCAGCGCGTAGTCGACCTCTCCCTGGATCCCGGAGACGTCATCGCCATCCGCGTCGAAATTGAAGAGCCCACTCGAGCCGACCGCAAACCGTAGCGGACCTCCTTCGAGATCGGCTTCGCTGTAGCCGTCGATGCCCGCGTGGATGTAGCCAACGCGCATGACGACCACGGGGTGCAACACGCCAGGGACGTTGCCGAACTTCCCGCTTGTGATCTCCCCGCGGCCGGTTGAAGGATCTACGACCACGTCTCCCCCCAGCTGCGGCACATCACCCGTCCCATTGAAGACGGCGAGCGCATACTCGAAGTAGGGCGAGTGACCGGTGTTCCCATTATGGACTCCAAACCCGATGTCCCGCCCTGCGCCAAAGAAGGCGTGGGTCATGGCACGATCGACGAATTCCTGGCGGAGCCCGGAGTTGAGGAACTGCCGCGAAAAGGGGCGCTTCCACTGCCCGCCGCGAAGGCGAAGCCAGCCTGGCACGACCGTGTAGTCGAGATACAGGTCCTTGAGAGCGACCGATCCGCGGTCGAAGGCCGCCTGAAACTGCCAGGTCAGGGCGGGCATGAACGCGTGCCCGCCGAAGAGGAGGCGCCCGCGCGGAATGAGGAAGGCCGCCTGTGCATCGCGGTCGCCGGCAGAGTCCAGGCTCTCGATCTCGAATCGGGCTTGAATAGCAGCCTGGCTGCGCAGCAGGAAACGACCATCGTGGCTCAACAAGAAGAAGCCCTTGTCGTAGCCGGTCAGTGCAGCCGACGCGTCGTCTCGCGTGGGCTCGGAGCCCTCCGCGCTGGCCCTCGCGGCGTGCCCCAAAAGGGCCATCGCCGACAGGCCGACCACCACTACGAGAGCTGGCCCGGTGCTCTGTTTCTTCCTCGGCGCGTGCATCCAAGGGCCTTACGTCGATCGGCATGGATAAGCAAAATTCCATCGCTCACGGGTGAATCGATCGGGCACGGGCACGGACAGCGGCGCTCGGTCGGCGTACGAAGACTAAAGATAATGTCGAGTAACCCGGTCTTTCCGCTTCCGCTGGCCCGCGGAAAGCAGCGCGCGCGTCACCACGGTGTGCCCGAACACCGCAAAGGGCACCAGCACGGTAGGAAGCCAAACGAAAGGGACGTGACCAACCCACGAGTTGATGAAGCGAGGCTCCGATCCAAAGAAAGCGACCTGCGGCGTGGACGCGATCGCAATGAACGCAATCATCGACAGCATACCCATCCCAAGGAGGTTCCAAGCCCAGACGACGGCGCGAGGAGCCCCTCCGAGAACGAGCCAGATCCCCAACAGCAGCGCGAAGGTCCCAGTCAAGATATCGAAATTCATTCCCGAGTACGAGAGCTGAGGGGGCATGACGCCCTCTGCCTGCGCCCGGTGCATCACGAGCTCGAGCGGCAGCCGAAACGATTGGCTGAGCACGAGCGCCGAGAGCGGAACCCACTTCGCGAAGGCGCGCCCGATGGACGTGACCCCAAGGACGACCGCCGACAGAACCCCAAATCCGACCAACAGGAACATCACAGGCGGGCGGCGGTCGAAATCGAGCAGTAAACCCATCGACGCCAGGGTCCCTCCGAGGGACCACCAAGTCGCCCCGAAAAAAATGACGAGACTCATCTTCAGGGCCACTCTTTCGCTCGTTCGCTCCTGGCGGGACCGGAGCTCCGCCTCGGTCGCGAACCGATACCCGACGAAGAAGAGAATCGCCACGAGGACGGCGAGCAGAAGAATTCCGTAGGTCACTACCGAAGAGGCCACGAATCGCTCCGAAGCTCGCGTGAAGAAACGACCTGCTCGATTCGAGCTCCAAACGGACTCATGGTGGAAGTCTACGATACTCCCGGACGAGATTTTCGGGAACTGCAGAAGGAGAGAAGCTCGGCGCGGCGACGAGCCGCAACCAGAGGGAACAACTCACCGCCGGCCGCGCAGACCGTAGATTTTGGCCTTAGGCTACAGGTCGAAGAGCCGGTGCAAAATCCACGGCTTCCAGGACAGTCATCATGAACGTAAGGCAACGAAGCGCTCGGAGCCCTGCGCGCGGGCTCGTGAAGGGCGCCGCGGTGCTCGTACCCTGAAATTCGACGCGAACGCAGGCTCGGACGCCGCTCGACGTCGAAGGCCCGGTGGATTTCCTGACGAGGTCGCTTTCCTTGACTCGAAGGCCCGAGAACGGCACCGTTGCCGTCTCATGGCGCCCAAAGTGGGAGATCGCCTTCGCGACTATCGCCTGGAGTCCATTATCGGCAAGGGCGGGATGGCGACGGTTTTCTTGGGTATCCACGAGCTACTTGGTCGAAAATCCGCCATCAAAGTCCTCTCCGACGAGCTCGTCAGCGACGAAATGTACGTTCGGCGATTTCTCAGCGAAGCCCGAGTGGTCAACGAGATCCATCACCCGAACGTGGTGGACATCTACGATTTCGTCGTCGTCGATTCGCCGAAAACGGTCGCGTTGGTGATGGAGCTCATCGACGGTACGACCCTCGACAAGGAGCTCAAGCGCGGACCCGTATCGATCTCCGATACTCTCGACGTCTGTGAACAGTTGGTACGGGCGCTGAAGGTCGTGCACGAGCGCAACGTCATTCACCGGGATCTGAAGCCAGAAAATCTGATGATTTCGAGGCGCGAAGGGGAAGTGTTCATCAAGGTCCTCGACTTCGGCATCGCGAAGGTGCCCGAGGGTAATCAAACACAGTCTGGGTTGGTGTTCGGCACTCCTTTTTACATGGCGCCGGAGCAAGCTTCGGGTGGCCAGGCGTCTCCGGCTTCGGACCTCTACGCGGTGGGTGAGATCCTCTTCGAGTGTCTCGCCGGAAGACGGCTCTTCCGGGGCGAGCCTTTGGCGGTGCTGAGAGCCAAAGTGTTCGAAGGACCTCCGCAAGTCTCGTTCAAGGGTACGGGCTCGGACGTGCTCGCGTCGCTGGTGACTCGGTGTATCTCGACGACGCCTGAAGAGCGCCCAAAACACGATGAGATTCTCGCGGAGTTGGATCGCCTCCGGGGCATTCTCGGCCTTTGGCCGGCTCGGACTCCAGGTGGCTCGCGCCTCACCCTCCAACGCGAGCCGAGCGGTATCTCCGCTTCCGGGGGTATTCAACTCTCGACCGAGACCCTCAAGGGTGAGTCTCCAGGGCTCGCCAAGAAACACTACGCCATGCTTGGCGGAGGGATCGCGCTTGGGCTCCTGGCGGCCTTCATCGTTCGCACGGGACCGGCCGAGGAGTCCGTCGAGGCCCTCGTGGTGCCGGTCCCTGCGCACGCAACGGCGCAGACCGAGCCGGCCAAAGCCTCGTTGCCGGTGACTATGCCGGCGGAAGTCACCAGGTCTGCGACCCGAGCTCCGGCCAAGGTCGAGCCTGTGTCGCCGCCAGCGCCGCCCTCTTCACCCACGGGCCCTGCGCCAGCGCCAACCAAGCAAGAGTCGAAGCCCGGCGATCCAGCCAAGATGATTCCGAAGCGCGAGAGAATGACATGGGACGAATGACTGGCCTGAGTGCGCCCTTTCGGTGCGGCACTTCGACGCTCGAGGCTCTCCTCGTTTTCGCGGCGCTGGGCCTCGCCTGTCCTGCGGCGCTCGCACAGGCTCCAAAGCCTCCTGTCGCGAACGTCGACGAAGCCAAGCGTGAGTTCGAGGTAGGCCTGACCTTCTTCGACGCCGAAGAGTTTCAGTCCGCCCATCCGCACTTGCTCCGCGCCTACGAGCTTTCGAAAGGGCGACCCTCGGTCACTTTCACCCTCGCTCAATGCGAGCGTGCGCTCGGCATGTTCGATGAGGCGCTCGCTCACTACCGGGAGTACCTCGCGGCCAAACCCAAGAACGCCGGCGACGTCGAGAAGACCATCGAGATGGTCAAGGTCATGAAAGCCCAGAAGGAGGAAGAAGCCAGGAAGGTCGAAGCCGCCAGGGCCGAGGCCGCCAAGGCCGAAGCGGCCAAGGTCGAAGCCAAGGAGCCTCCGTCCAAAGCTGCCGAGCAGCCGCCCTCGACGCTCACCCAGGCGCCTCCACCTCAATCCGAGGACGACGGCCTGTTCGCTTCTCCGTGGTTCTGGGTTGCTGCCGGAGTCGGCGTCGCCGCCATCGGTGCAGGCGTCGTGATTGCGACATCCGGTGACCCATACTCAGGTAACCTCGGACTTTCGTTCTCTGGAGAGTGAAATCATGCGCCGTGCGCTTTTTCTTCTCGGGCTCACGACTCTTTTTGCTTGTCAGGAAGACGGGGTCCTCGTGGTCGTACAGAGCGATCTGTCGGCCGGATCCGAAATTGCTCGCTTGGAGATCACCGTCGCTTCCAAGACCGAGCGAATCTCCATGGAGGGGCGCGCCTGGCCGGTCTCCTTCCGGGTCGCCCCGACTTCCGGTCAGGTCGCCCTGAACATCAAGGCGCTCGATGTCGCCTCTGGTCTCGTGGTGGAGCGAGACGCCTTGTTCGAGGTCCCTTCCGGTCGCCACAGACTCATCGTCAATCTCCTTCGACGCTGTGTCGGCGTGAGCTGCGCGGAGCCCCTCACCTGCGGAGAAGTAGGCTGCGCCGACCGAGAGGTCCTCGCCGACGAGCTCTTGAGCTGGGACGGCGAGGAGGGTTCGGAGCTCACGAACGTCCCTGGCATTCCTGACGCGGGCCCGAGTCGACCCGACGCCTCCGACGCGGGCTTCGAAGACGCGGCCGAGGTCTCCGGCGTGGATAGCGGAGTCGACGGGGGCCTGGATAGCGGGGCCGACGCGGGTGCCGACGGCGGAATCGATGGCGGCGCGGATACCGGTCCCTCTGACTCCGGCGAGACGCCGTGTACGCCCGGCACGCAAGGCTGCTCCTGCGTCTCGAACGCCTGCACCGGCACCGACGTCTACTGTTACTTCGGGCCCTGGGGGAACATCTGCCTCGAGGCCTATTGTCGTTCCGACGACGACTGCACGGGGACCGACCTCGACCAATGCGGCTACGCCGGATTCACCGTCGACTCCGTTACGCTCCGCCGATTTCCTGAGTACGTGTGTGTACACGTGCTCGAAGACGAGGGCGGGTACTGCGCTTTCGAACCCGACGGCGAAGGTAGAGTCCACGGTTGCCGGTCCGGCCTCGTGTGTGTCGACCGCGCCTGCGTTTCGCTCGATCTCTGTCAGTATTCCACCAGCGATGAACGCGGAAGCTGCGCCAGCAGCCTCTGCAACCCGATCTACGCCGGCGAGGACCCACAGAGCGGTGCCTCGGTCGGTGGTTTGTGCGTCAACGAAGTCGCTCAGGTCGGCGAGAGCTGCGGAGCCCTGAGTTGCGATGCGCGATACGATCCGATCGATTGTTTCCTTTTCGAAGATAGTAGCTACCGCTGTTTGGAACGTTGCCGAACGAATGATTGTGCCGCGACCTCCCTCCCCGGGATGCCCGCGACCTGCGATCCAACGTACTCCGTTTGTGTGGCCAATTGCAGTTTGTTCCCCGAGAACTGTCCGGTCTTCGACAGGACCTGTGTCCCGTTCGTCGACGGGATCAACGTCTGCGCCGCCGTACCCAGCTCGCCGCCGGCAAACGCCGAGGCTCGAGTCGAAAGTGGGCTCGTCGTCGACGCCAGCGGGCCGCCGTGTGATCCTTCGATTGGCTGCGCCAAAGGCGCAGTGTGCACCTCGTTCGGTCAGAGCGGCAGCCGAGCCTGCCTGGTGGGTTGCTCCACGACGCTGGACGCGCTCCATCCACGAGGAGGGTGCGAGACGTTCACTTCGTCGACCGTGAGTTGCCTCGACCTAGGGGAAGGCGCGGGATACTGCGGACGCCCGTAGCTTCGGCGGTGAAGGGGCCGCGTCCAAGGTTGCGCGCGTTCGAGCTCAACATGGCTCGAACGTAGCTCTCATCGTCGTGGTCGGATCCCTCACCAGCGGCGCTCGTCCCGCAGCTTGACGAGGACCTCCCGCAGTTCGTCAGCCTGCATGCCTTCCAGCGTGCTTCGGCGAGTCTGATCGAGGGTCCGCGCCCGAGGTTTCGCGCGTTCGAGCCCGACATGGCTCGAACGTAGCTCTCCCGGCCAGGTCGACGCAATCGAGTCGCTCGGCTTCTCGCTCGAGCAGTGAGGATCGCCATAAGTCGGAGCTTCGGAACGAGCTCCGCGGAGGTTCGAGGCAGCGTATCGTCGTGGTCGGAGCCATCGACCAGGTTCGGCAAGTCGCACTCGGTGACCAACTCACGCACTCTCCCCTCCGATCCTGCCCTGACTCCGGACTTGGGCGTAGGTTCGGATTCGAGGCGCGGAGCCCACGCCGCGTTGGAGTTTCATCACGCATGGTCGATGGCGCTTCAGAGCGGCGAGGCTCTTGACGAACGGCTCCCGGTCTCGGTTCTTGGAGAGATGTCGAAGTGCGAGTTCTTCTACGACTTCTCGAGTCCGTTTTCGTATTTGGGGGCCACGCAGGTCGAGCGGATCACCGCCGGCCACGAGCTCGTGTGGAAGCCGATGTTGTTGGGTGCGCTCTTCAGCTCGATCGGCTCACCGATCGTGCCGCTCGCCACGTGGCCGGAGACCAAGGCGCGCCATGCGTTGTATGACGCGTATCGCTGGGCGGACCACTGGGGCGTGCGATTCCAGTGGCCGAAGAAGTTTCCGCAGAAGACCGTGACGTCGTTGCGCGCGGCCCTCGCGGTCGAGCCAGCGCGAATCGGAGCCGTGTCGCTGGGCTTCTTCGAGGCGATGTGGGTTCACGATCAGGACCTCGAAGACGACACCGTGGTCGCGGCTGTGTTGAGGGCTCGCGGGCTCGACGCAGACGCGATCCTCGCCGAGACCAAGACGGCCGTAGGTAAGCAGCGGCTCTTCGCGACGACCGAGGAAGCGGGCCGCCGAGGGATCCCGGGCGCTCCTGCGTTCATCGTCGACGAACAGATTTTTTGGGGCCAGGACCGCCTGCACTTCGTGCAGAAAGCGTTGGAAGGGTGGCGCCCGAAGCTCCCGATCGACTTGGCTACGCCCCGCTGAGCACACGTACACGTCCCCAGAAGTTCGTGACCAGGCTGAAACCACAGAGGACGCACAGAGAAGACGCGAGGAATTGCTCATTCCGTCATCTGTGTGCTCTGTGGGCCTCGGCTCTGTGCTCTCTGTGGTTTCTCCCGTGGTCAGGGACCTGTACTGAGCTGAGATCGCCGGCACAGGCTTTATTCCGCGTGCAACCGATGTCTAGATAGCGGCCGAGCCAACCATGGGATCTACCGCACTCCTCCTCACCCTCTTAGCCATGCCGCCTCCGCCCGAGGCGCTCGTGAAGCCCGGCGGCGGAGTCGTGAACGTCAAGGTCCGGCGCATCGGCCAGCTCGAGATCATCGACACGGCGGCGCCTCCGCCGGCCATAGCGTTGCGCGGCAAACATCGCTTGCTCGCGGTTCTGATCGAGGCGAACGACTCACCCTGGCCCAAGTCTGGGTTCGATCGATCGCGATTCCAGGAGATGCTCTTTGCCAAGGGCACCGCCTCGCTTCGTGAGTACTACCGAGAGAACAGCTACGGAGCCTTCGAAGTCACCGGCGAGGTGATCGGGCCGCTCAAGGTCGACGTCAATCTCTCCGATTTCACGTATCAGCCTGGGTCGGCGAGCGACGCCATTCACGACCTCGTCTCCGGCATTTTTCGGGCGGCGCTCGAGCGCGTGGAGCCCTCGAAGTTCGATACTCACGATTTGCGCGGACGACCCGGATCGGACGGGTTCATCGATCACTTCGTCATCGTCTATGCCGAGCGTTCGGGCCAGCCGATGGGCTTTCAGCCGATTTGGCCCCACCGCGGGACGATCGACGTGGACGGGGGGAAGGCCAAGCTCGCAAGTTATTTGATCCTCAATCACGGCGCGCCGCTCGGAGTGTATACTCATGAGTTTGGGCACGACCTCGGCCTCCCCGACTTGTACGACCGAGACAACACGAGCCATGGCGTCGGGGCTTGGTGTCTGATGGCCTCCGGGAGCTGGGGTGGGGGCGGGGAGCGGCCCTATCATCTTTCGGCCTGGGCCAAAGCGCGCCTGGGCTGGATCACGCCGACGATCGTGTCGAAGTCGGCGAGCGGAATTCGGGTGCCGTCCGCGTCGGAGAAGCCGTTTGCGCTCAAAATTCCGATCGGCGCGGTGGACTCCACGGAGTATTTCTTGCTCGAGAACCGTCGGCGAGTGGGTTTCGACTCCTTGCTGCCCACGGACGGCATCGTCATGTGGCACATCGACGAGCTCGTGGGGCACAACGACGACGAGAAGAGAAAGATGGTCGACGTCGCGGAGGCGACGAAGGTCCAGGACTTGGATTTCATCGAGCAGGGTCGCTTTCCCGAGTATGCTCCAGACGTATTCAGCGCCTCGGGGCAGGCGGTGTTCGATGACGCGACGAATCCTTCGGCGAGGTCGAACGGAGGTGAGCCGACTCAGATCAGAGTTCGTGTGACCACCGCGCCGGGTCGAGAGATGCGCGTCGACGTCGAGCGTCCTGAGATCTGGAACCCCGGCGGAGTTCCGTTCGTGATGGAGCGAGATGGCTGGCAGTACGGTCGATTTTCGACGGTGCCGACGGGAGTCGGATCGGAGGCGTTGGTCTCGCTCGAGGCCACGCCGGGCGGGTTTTTGGTTTTTGGCGCCGAAGTCTTCGTTTCGGGCGCGCCGAATGCTCGGGGCAGGGCTACGGTTCGTTTGTACTCGGACGACAGCGGCAAGCCAGGCAAGATATTGATCGAGAAGGCGGCCGCGCTCGAGACGGGCGCGGAAGGCTTCGCGTGGGTCAAGGTCAGGCTCGCGACCGAGAAGGGGGGCGAAGGCCTCGCTTCACTCAGCGCCGTGAAGCTCGCGTCGGCCCAAACCGTTTGGGTCGGTGTCACGAACGACGAAGGAAATCTCTACGCATCGCTGAATCCGGCGAGCATCTCCAAGACCGCGCGATTCCGCCAGAACTCCAAGGCGAAATTGTCGACTGAGTTCAATTTTTCGACGGGTCGTGAGGCGGTGATGGACTACGTGATTCGTCTTCAGGGATTCGGGTACGTCGACGGGTCTGCGTTCCCGGAGCCACGAGCGGGCGAAGACGATCCGGTCGTGGTGGCCATGAGAGTTGCGGATCGAGATCTCGACGGAGGACGCAAAGAACAAGCCTTGGCGAGCTATGAGCGACTTCTCCCGCAGATGGAGCAAGACGCGCGCAAGTATGAGGCTTGGATTCCGACCTTGGTCAACTCCATCGGCGTGGCCGCTTACGAGCTCGGACGGTTCGAGCTCGCCCGCGATCGGTTTCAGCAATCTCTCTTACGGGCTCAGGCGGTTCGCGACGCACCGTCGGAGGCCGACGTGCTGGAGAACCTCTGCGAGACTCACTTTGCGAGCAAGGCTTTTTCGGAGGCGCGCAACGCGTGTGATCGGGGCCGAATCGTGAACGAGAAGCTGGGACGCCCCGATCGTTTGGTCGAGAACCACTATTGGTTCGCCCGATCGGTGGCGTCGCTCGAGCATCCGGACCAGACCGTGGTAAGCTCGGCGCTCGACAAGGCTCTGGCCAGCGCCAAGAAAGCGTTCGAGAAGCTTCCGAGTGAGCTTCGGGAGTGGGAGGAGCGAATTCAGAAGGCGAGGGCGGGCGAGGCCAAGGAACCGCCGAAGCCCAAGGAGCGTCCGGACGAGAAAGGCCCGCGCCACAAGACGAAGACCACGGACCTCTTGCAGTTCCTCATGGAGGACATGGAGGACGTCAGCGAGCCCGCCGACGTGAAGTGAGAGCCCGCGCGAAGTGAGAGCCGCTCTGCTGTTGATGCTCTCGGCTTGTGGCGAGGCTCGGCCGGTCGACTGCGGGGAGCCTCCGGTCGCGCCGCTTCCCATGACCGAAGCGAGGGCCCGCGAGCTCGGCTACTCGGACGGTCCCGCCCTCGCGGTCTCCGCTTCAATGATACTCGGCGATTGTCGCCCGGCGATCGAGGAACCCGACCCAGATTCCTGTTCCCGCGCCGACCTCGCCTGTAGTCACGAGAGCATCGCCGCGTTGATCCAGGTGTTGCCGACGTCGCAGAGCCTTCGGCACGCCGAGGAGTGCAACACGAGCTTTCGAGTGGACGAGCTCCGAACCGCCACCGTCGCGTTCACAAGAGCGAGTAGCGACGGCGGCGCGTGGCTGGCTCTGCTGCCAGACTGGTACGTGGTCGTGCTGTCCGCGGACGGCCGTTGCGCAGCCTGCGGGGGGCCTGGTGAAAGCTGCCTCATGCTCTTGGAGCACGACCGGCTCACCGTGCGCGACCTCGTCCTCGACCTTGCGGAGCACTAGCTCCACCGTAAGCGCGTGGCCGAGCACCGTGAGCGAGTCCATCCAAACTCTGCCTTGCCTTAATCGTGCGCGCTCGGCAGGAACCAGGCGCGAGATGAAACGAAGAACGCCCCATCCGATCACGTCCGCTTTCGCAGCGGTATCCTTGTCGCTTGCGAGCTGCGGCATCCCCCAGGAGGAGCACGACAAGGCCCTAGCCGATCAGAAGGCCGCCTACGACGCGAAGATGGCGGAGGCCCAGCAGAAGCTGACCGACAGCGAGGCGAGCTCCTCGAAAAAAGGTACTCAGGTCGACGAGCTTCAAAAGGAGGTCACTCGCCTGGGCGGCGACTTGACCAAAGTCATGGCCGCCGCCGAGTCGCTGGAGGCCGAGAAGCGCAACCTCGCCGGTGAGGTCGGGAAGGCGCAAACTCAGCTCGCTTCGACGCAGAAGAACCTCGAGGCAACTCAGGACGAGCTCAATCAACTAAGGAAGCAACGCGAACAAGCCGAAAAGATGGCCTCGGCCTTTCGACAGCTCGCCACTCAGCTCAAGTCGATGATCGACTCCGGAAAGCTCTCCGTGGCCGTTCGTAAAGGACGCATGACCGTCAACCTCCCGGACGACATCCTGTTCCCCTCGGGCAGCGCGGAGCTGAAGAAAGAGGGCGTCGCGGCGTTGAACGACGTGGCCACCGTGCTCAAGCAACAGACCGAGCGAGACTTCCTGGTCTCCGGGCACACCGACGACGTCCCGATCAAGAAGGGCGGAAAGTTCCAATCGAACTGGGATTTGTCCACCGCTCGCGCGGTCACCGTGGTGAAGCTTCTGACCGAAGCCGGCGTAGACGCAGCTCACGTGGCCGCCGCGGGCTTCGCGCATTTCGATCCGGTCAAGCCCAACGACTCCAAGGAGAACAAGGCCAAGAATCGCAGAATCGAGATCATCTTGATGCCGCGGATCGACGAGCTGCCGGTGATTCCGGAGATGGGCGGCTGAGTGTTTCAGAACGCGAACCCATTGGGGCGGTCTCTCGGGCTCGGCGTCGCTGCGGCCCTGGCGTGGCTTTCCGCGTGCCTGCCGAACCCCCAGTCCGTCAACGAGCGGCGGGAGAGCTTCGACCGCAAGGGCCTCGTCGGCTCGGTGATCTTGGACCGGCTTCCGACGAACGCTACCGCCGTGAACGCGGTCTTCGGGGAGCGCATCGAGTTGGTGGGTGTGTCGACCGACCCACCGGCACCCAAGCGCGGAGACAACGTGGAGATCACGTTTTATTGGTCCGTCCAGAAGCCGGTCGATGAAGACTACATGGTCTTTGTGCACGGGGATGCCATCGAGGGACAGGCGCGGCGGATTCACGGCGATCACTTCCCGGCCAAGGGAAAGTATGGGACCGACGTGTGGAAACCGGGAGAGGTCGTAGCGGACACGTTCACCGTTTCGATCGAGAGTGACTACGGTCCGCGTCAGCTCGGCATTTTCACGGGACTGTACAAAGGCGACTATCGAGTGCCCCTGACGAATAAAGGGAGCGGAGTCTCCGACGCCGAGAATCGATCGCGCCCGCTGGTGATCACCTTTCCGTAGCGCGACCCGCTGCCGACAGGGCGGAGCGACTATCGAGCTTTGCGCTGCCGACGGCCAGACTCGAGGTTCTGGATGCGCTGGCGGTCCCGTTGCAACTCTCTGAGGAGCGCATCGGAGCGTTTCTGTGTTTGATCTGCACGTCGTTCGATCAACTCGAATCGACGGTCCGCACGATCGTTGTCTCTCCGGAGCTCCGCGTTGATTTGGTGCTGCTCTACGTTGAACTGGCGCTGCTCCGCGTTGAACTGGCGCTGCTCCGCGTTGAACTGGCGCTGCTCCGCGTTGGTTTGGCGCTGTTCCTCGATGAACCTCTCCATGCGGAGGTTGCTCTGCCGCTGCTCCGTGACGAACTGCGCAATGCCCGCCGTGAGCGCGTGGACGAGCTCCCGGGTGTCGTCGACCTTGCGCTCCACGCGATCGAGCCGCGCCTCGCCGTTCGATCCGCCCGACGCGCCGCCGTCCTTCTTGGCCATGGTCCAGGATAACATGCGCTCGCGATCCGCCACCAGCATGAGCCACGGCGGCACGGGACCGACGGCGCCATGGACCCTGCGAATTCGCGAGCACGTGGCGAAGCAGAGTGACTGACCGGCTCGGACCGTGAGAGACTCCGGCCATGAGCACTCCCAAGGTTGGACGCGCCGTTGCCCCTTCGAAAGGCGTTCCGGTTCAGAAGACCGCCGCGGCACCGAAGACGAGCTTCGCCGAGACCCTCGCCGCCAAGCGGGCTCCGAAGAAGGCCGTCGCTGCTACCGAGGCGAGCACCGGTGAGGCGGCGGCCGCTCCCGACGATCCTCGCAGGCAGGCAGTCATGGACAAGCTCAGCCAGAGTCTGCTCGCGTCGGCGCTTGGCGTCTCCAAGGAAAAGAAGCTCGATCAGGACAAAGCGACAGGTGGCTTGGAAGGGGACGAGTAGGCCGAGGCGCGGCCGACGGGCCGCGCCTTGCGGCCCGAAGCCTGCCGTCGTCATGAGTGCTCGTGCTCTGTGGCTCGTGGCCGCCGCCGCGATGGTTCCAACCGTCGCTTCGGCCGAGGATCCGGCCGACTTCGGCGCCGAAGCGAAGCTGCTCTATCGGATGGTGGCTTGCTCGGGCACCGAACCCTTGTCCGCCAACATCGCCAGGCCCGCGGTCGACCGGCACTGTCGACGTATGTTGCCCCAGATGGGGAGCTACCGGACCAAATACGCGGACGAGGCCAAGGCCTTCATCGCTCAAATTCGCCCTACTCATACACCGACGACGGTCGTGTACCCATTCGGGGGGGCTGACTTACTCAGCGCGCTGACGACCTATCCAGACGCCGAAGAAATCACGACCATGTCACTCGAGCACGCCGGCGACCCTCGCCGGGCGCCTCGCATCGCGCCGTCCAAGCTCGCCGAGAGCCTCGAGCAGGTTCGCAAGAAGAGCGCCGGGCTGCTCCTCTTCAACGACAGCACGAGTGAGAATCTGAAGGACCTCCAGCGAGGCGAGCTCCCGGGGCAGCTCTCGCTCTTCATCGTCGCGCTGGCGGTGCACGGTTTCCAACCGGTGAGTCTTCGGTATTTCCGAGTCGAGCCGGGCGGGTCGCTCCACTACCTCACGGCCTCCGAGATCGCCGAGCTCGAGCCGAAGAAGGCCGGCAAGCTCAAGTCGAACTGGGTCTCACCCGATTTTTCGCCGGCCTTCTCGAACTCGGAGCTGACTTTCGTGGCCGCCGGCGTTCCCGGTGCCACGCCTCGCGTCCATCGCCATATCGCTCAGAACCTCGGCGACGAGGTCCTGGGTCCGAGCCCGGTGCTCGAGCACTTGAAGAAAAAGGGTCGGATCGCCGCCATGACCAAGGCCGCGAGCTATCTCTTGTGGTGGGACAGCTTCTCGTTCATTCGCACCTATTTGCTCGACCACATGGACGTGATGATTTCCGACAGCACCGGAGTTCCTCCGAGGTACTTTCGCCCACGCGGGTTCGTCGGAGAAACCTACGGGCACTTCAACGGCCCCTTCCTGAATTCGAACGCCGACGACACCAAAGACTTTCGGGACCTCTGGGGAAGTCAGCCGGAGCGCTTTCTGCCGTTTCGTTACGGATATCTCGACTCGGCGAAGCGCTTCCACATGCTGGTCGTGAAGAAGAAAGATCTCTCGACCAAGGCCGAGTCTGAAGTCGTCGACGAGCCCGCCGCCGCGCCCCTGTTCCAGACCAGCCCGAGAGACGCTGCGGTGACTTCTACCCGAGTCGAGCTCGTCGAGGCGTTTGCGAACGGCCGGCACCTCCGAATGTTGACCAGAGACGGACCCGTCCACGTGTGGCTACCGACCGAACCCTCCACCGAAACCGTGATTTATCTCCACGGTTATTACACCCGCGTGGACTCCGCGTGGACCGAGCACTCTCTCCTGAGTCAGTTTCAAGGGAGTGGACGCAGCGCCGCGTTCGTCGTCCCTGAGGCTTCCTCGGGCAATGACGAGGTGCCGTTTTGGCGAGACTTAGGGGCGCTCCTGTCGGAGGTCGACACGGCGACGACCGCGACGTTGAGCAAGTCCAGGGTCACGGCGATCGCCCACAGCGGCGGCTATCGCACCATCGTTCACTGGCTGACCGACAAGAGGCTCGAGGAGATCGTGTTGCTCGACGCGCTGTACAGCGCCGAGAAGGAGCTCCGCGGGTGGCTTCGCAAGACTCCCAATCACAAGATGGTCGTGATTGCGGGGAGCACCGCGCCCCGTGCGACCAAATTCGCGAGGAGCGTCCGTGGGGCCGTGATCTTCGACGGGCTTCCGGCCGAACTCGGAGCTCGCGTTGGGGCCCATCGCAAGCACCCGCTCCTCGTGTTCCGCACCGATCTCGAGCACATGGAGATCATCTCCGGTGGTCGAGTCATGCCGTCCGCGCTCAGTCTGGGTGCGACATTCACGAGTGAGTCGCGCGCGTCGTGCGCGTCGGCGCGGAGCTCCCGATGCCTGGCTACTTCGAGAGGAGCTTCAGAAACCGACTGAGCTTTCCGTAGATCGGATCGACGGTGGTGAGCACCCCCTGAAGGGACCTCGCCGCCATCGCGCGCTCGGTCGCCGAGACGAGCCAGGCCCGCGCGTCCTCATGCGGGACGTCTACGGCCTTTCGGGCTGCAGCCAAGCTCTCTTCGGCGTTCGCGCCGGACCAAATGAGCCCAGGGACCAGCCGAAGCGTGGGGTCGTCCAGGGAGAAAGCGAACGACTCGAGGGCGTCGCGGTCGGACTCAGCGGCTTCCGCGGCCATGACTTCGTCGAGCCAAGGACCGTGTTTGTTTCGGACGAGACCGAGCAGGTGCTCCTTCGCCGGAAGCGGAATCGAACCCTCGAGGGTGCTGAGCAGCATTCGCGCGGAGAGCATGTCGGCGACCCGAAGCCACTCCTCGGCGACCTCCAGGCGCTCGGGGGGTTGCAGGCGAGCGAGGAGGGCGAAAGCGGCGGCCCGACGACGCATGTCGACGCGAGGATGTGCGAGATCGAACGCGAGGACTCCGTTCGCAAACGCATATCGAGGCGGCGGCTCGACCGGGAGCCCACGGACGGATAAAGTCACTGAAGGGCGCTCCAAGAAGAACAACTCGTGAATCATTCGTCGGCCTGGGAAGATCGAACGAGTATCTCCGGGCCCCACGAGCTCCACGCCGGCGGTGTCCAACTTACACCGGACCGTGCCCGCGCTGCGAGCCTCGGACTCATCGAGAAGGTACCGAATGTGAAGACGCCGTCCGCTCAGCGGATGGAAGACTCCATAGGCGACGTGCTCATGCACACGAGCGGCGCCGTCGACCCAGAAAATCAGCTCGATCCGATAGCGCTCGGTCCGAATCATCGTGAAAGTCGGCTCGCCATATTCGTTGTCGGCCTCTTGCGGGGGGAGGTCCGCGGAGATCGCCCAGCGAAGGACCTCGAACGGGCGGAGGGCTCCGAGCAGGCTGGACTCGGAGATGGCCAAAGCGGCGGCTTCGGGGAGCTCGGCCTGGGCGCCGCCGAGGCGATCCAAGTGTTGATCGACCGCCCGCGCCAGGTCTTCGAACAGGTCGATCATGAGTCGAGAGTATGCGCCTGGCTTGCGGCTCAGGATATCGAAATCCTCCCGGAGCGTTGCGTATGCTTCTGACCGGGAGCCCAGGCGAGCCGATTCGATCGATCCAGGGGAACGACGCATTTCATGGGCTCGAGGTGGCAAGAATAGGGAGGCCTGGGGAATTCTCAGCGGCCGCCTCGCCCCCGATTTACTCGAGTCTGCCGATGATACAGAATCATCTCGTGGGCGGTTCGAACAATCCCCGCGGAATTCCGAGGGATGGAAGTCCAATAGCGGGCCTGGATCTGAGTGCAGCCGGGCCTGGATCTGAGTGCGCTTCGGGAAAGTTTGTCGAAAAAAGAAT
>CAYXDO010000210.1:0-17545 GCA_964463485.1 uncultured Myxococcales bacterium
AACGCCAGCCCCGCCTTGTCGATCTTCTATGGTACCGGCTAGGCCGGGTTATGCACTTCTCTGTGTCCTCTGTGTCTTCTCTCCGCGTCCTCTGTGGTTTCAGCGTGGTCACGAACTTCCACGGACGTGTACTAAGAAACTCATGACGTGCCCGTGCCCGTCCGTGCCCGTCCGTGCCCGTGCGATTCTCCAGTGAGCGATGGCATTTTGCTCATCCGTGCCGATCACGTAGGGCGCCGAGGCGGCCGAAAATCGACTTTTTCAGCGACCTGCTAGGGTCGGGCTGCCAGCTCGAAGGTGAGCTGCGTCGGATCGAGCGGCGGAAGCGGGCGAACTTCCAGCTTGGGATCGAACCCGCGATAGGTCCTGATTTGGGTCACCTCGTAGTCCAGGTGCTCGACGTAGGGCGCCGCGTAGTCACCTTCCTTGAAAAAATTTCCGGTCACGTTGTCTATATAGAACCGGCCCTCTCGACCGCCCGCTCCGGGATCCTTGAACCCATAAAACAACCGGCCCGCCCCATCGTGACCGCGCTGGTGAATCGTCACGAAATGGTCCGTCATCCGGTCGTGATTGTACCTCTGATCCTCGTACGAAACGCCCACCACCACCGGCAACCCGGCCTCCAGCGCCGCGTCGACATAAGCTCGAGCCAAGCCCGCCTGTGAGTCATCGGTTTGCAGCCTCCCGAAGACGTCCTCCCCGTACGCGACCTGAATCACCTGACTCGACTCATCGAGCGTGAATCGCTTCTTCTGGGACTTCAGGTAGTCCGAGGCTTCCTTGACCGCGGCCTGAAAACACGCCTTGTTTCCTTTCTCTGGGTCTCCCGGGTGAAGGGAGAATTGGTCGATTCCGCGGACTTTCAGCAAGATGTCGGGCTTCGGGGCGCCCTCGATCAGGGCATTGGCGTAGACCAACTTCTCGTCGATGAGCTCCGCCGTCGTCGCGCCGGGCCGGGCATATTTCGGATCGCTTCGGTTGGACTCCACCTCCGCCGCGAGCGCGTGATAGAGCTCGCCCGCCGGCGTTCTCACTCCGTCGAGCTCCTCGACGAAGCCCTTCGCGGCATCGAGCTCGTCGATCAGCGCAAACAGCTTGGTGAACTCGTTTCCTTGAACTCGTCGGTCAACCCCTGCGACTCTCTTCAAATCGTCCGGGGAGCGGCCGCTCTTCTTCAGCGCTTCTTTGGAAGCCTCATCCAGTGTTTCCAAGTCCAGGACCCCGTGTCCCTTGGCCATCCTCCGCAGGAAATCGATTTGCTTGATCGTCGACATGGTGACCTCCGGTTGGTTACGCCCCGACTCGAATGCGGGCGCTTTGACTCAGAATCTGTCTGCGCAGGCGCTCGACCGCGACGTCGTGATCCTGCTGCGCCTCGAGCTCGCCGCGGCTGGCGCTCCACTCTTCCTCGCGCTCTCCGCCGAGCTTGGCCTGATCACTCCCATCCTTCTGCAAGAAGGCCGCCGACCTACTCATGACGTCGAAGGCCATATCCACGACTTTGGGAGCGAGCTCTTTTCCGACCGACAACGCCGCAGAACCCGGATCCACTGGCTGCTCAGCGGGCGCGGCTCTTCGCGCGGCGGCGAGGAGCTCTCGGCCGAGCTTCGGGAGCTCACCGCGCTCGATGGCCTCGCTCGCGCGCTCGACCGGCACGAGCTCCCGCAGCTTCCTTCCTTCGCCAAAAACAGACTCGGGAACGGGTTTTTCGAGCACCTCGTCGAGCGAGCCGGCGAGGGAGAGAGACTCGAGAAAGGAGGCCTGTTCGAGCGCCGTCGAACCGGCTCCGACTCCCTGAGTCGTCGTTCCGGCGATGGTCACCAGCCCTCCGACGATTGACCAGGCCCCACCAAGAAGCCCTGTGGCCGCCTCCATTCTCTTGCCGCTGGCCTCGAGCTCTCCCCTCGAGAGCGCGAGCGCTTTGATGTCTTCCGCGAGGTACTCGGCCCTCGCCCGATTCCGATCTCTGACCTGCTTACCCATCTCCGAAGAGAGCTGAAAGATGTCGCGCAGCGCGGCGTCGGCGGACTGAATTGAATTCATCGCTCACCTCACAACGTCGATCGGAACGCGGCCGAGCGCTCGCTCTCGAGACTTCGCTCGTCGGCCAGGATTTGCTGGTGGATCTCGCGGGCCTGACTCGAACGATCTTTGGAGTCCGCGACCGCTTTGGCGAGCTCGGCGGCCTGGGACTGTAGGGTCGCAGCCTTGTTGGCCTGATCGGCGGCTTCGTTCTTGTGCTCACTCGCAGCCATGGCTCCAATGCCTCCGCCGATCGCAGCTCCCGCCGAGGGCCCCGCGACGATCGCTCCAACGCCAGCTACGATCAAAGGCACGCCGACGGCTGCGCCTACGCCCGTGCAACAGCAGACGATGCCTCCGACGATACACGCGGCGCCCGCGACGCCACCTACGATCCCGCCGATCACGCCGCCCCAAACCGTACCGTTGGCCTGGGCGTCCGAGGCCTCCACGTCGGCCCTGGCTTGCGCCTTTTGAGCCGAGGCCGCTTCTCGAGTCTTGGAACACTGGGCCGCGAACCGGGCGTTGCGGGTCGCCTCGGCACCTCGCTCACTCTCTTTGGCCAGCGTCCGAAGATCTTGTCGAGCCTCGGCGATGAGTACATCCACGTTGATGGTTCGCTGCGTCGAAACGTTCATGGCTAGCTCCTGTTGGTTCTGTTGGTCGATCAACCCTGGACGAGGCCGAGGTTGAGACGATCGAGCAAGGACTCGTTGCTCTTCAAGACGGACTCGACGTTCTGGAGCTCCGAGCTCAACTCATCGAGGCCCTGCTGCATGGTCTGAAGCTCGTTCTCCATCGCGAAGCGAGCCTCTTCGGACGCGACCGACTCACCCTGAAGGTCTGCGGACTTCTCTCGCAGCGCTCCCTCGAGCTGGGCCTGCTTCTTGTCGTAGTCTCCGAGCCCGACGTAGTCGAAGAACCCACGCCCTTTCTCTCGGTGATCGGCGAGGGCCTTGCGGATACCGTCGGCCTGGCCCTCCAGCCTGCCGAGTTTGGCCTGCACGTCTTCGACCTTGGCTTGGGCGCGATGGAAGCGGTCTTTGGCCGCACCGACTTTGCCGGCGTGGGCTTCGTGAGCGGTTCGCACCAGCTCGGTCGCGAGGGCGTCGATGGAAATTCCGTTGGTCTTCATGAGTATCTCCTCAGACGTTCCGAATGACGGCCATGGCGTTGTCGTGAGATCGCTTGAGTATGGCGGACCGAAGCTCGGTGTCGCGGGAGAGCCGATTCATCGCGAGCTGAATGTCGAAGGACTTCTCCGCGCCGATGTCGCCGAGGTTCTTGTTCTCGTTGTCGAGGACCTTCTCCATCTTGGTCCAGTCCGTGTCGTCGCCGTCGAAGGCCTCGCCGATCGGACCATCACGAAGCTCGGGAAAGCGGTCGAGGATCTCCTCGAACTTGTCGGCATCGCCTACGGCATTCTGCAGCTCCCGGACGCCGCGCTGGAGGTCATTGTTCTTGCGGATCTGATCGCGCAGCGCCATGACGTCTTCTTTGGCCACCTGCTCGTGGTCTCCGAGCACGGCGATGAGAAGGTCTTCCAAGTTGTCGAGGGCAGCCGGAAAGTTGAAGCTTCGGCTGCGATCCACGGACGACGCGGAGCCTCGGCTCGGCTCGCTCGACGCGGGGCGGCCGCCGTTGGCAGCGCTCCCGGACGAGTTGGGACGATTCGTCGAGCTCGAAGAGGCGCCGGAGCTTCCGCTCGAGTGGCTCGAGGGGCTCGACGAGCCTGAGGAGGTGTTGGAGCTTCCCGAGGGCTGGGTGTTCGAGCCACCCGAGGACTGGGTCGAGCCTCCGGACGAGTTGGTGGGCGGCGCGGAGTCGTCGTAGCCGTTCGAGGTTTCGTGCTGAATTCCGTTGGGTCGCATGAGTTCTTCCTTTGCTTTGACCGGTGATTTCCGGTTCGACCGGGAGTAATTCAACTGCCGTGCCAGCGAGATCGCGGCCCACGCGGCGTCCAAGCGATGAGCCGGGGGGCCCGATCTGTGAGGAGTTGCAGACGTTGCAGCTCCGAATGGCAGAAGCTGCTACAAACCTACCGGTACACGCCCCGGAAGCTCGTGACCCTGCAAAAACGGCCAGGCACGGAGAAGGCTCATTCGCCCTCCGCGGGCTTCGGCTCTGCGTCCTCTGTGGTTTCTCCGCGGCTCACGAAGCTGGGCAGACCTGTACTAAGCTCCCCGCGATGCCGTCGCAGGACGTTTTGGAGACGCTGGACGCCACGGGCCAAGGTACCCTCGACGGCTCAGTCCTAGCCGGTCCTCGCGGGCGGCTCGTCGCTGTTCATCCGCCAGAGCTTCATTCCGAGCTCGATCTCGACGCCGGAGCTACCGTGCTCGGGAGGAGCGGTGAGCCCCCCGACCAAGTCGCCATTCATCACCCGAAGCTGTCCAGGACTCACCTCGAGATTTCTTGGGACTCCGCGATGGGGCGCTTCACGACGCGGGACCTCGAGAGTCGCAACGGCTCGTGGCTCGACGGTGACCGCCTCGAGCAGAGATCCAAGGGGCTGCAGGATGGCTCGGTCTTGCGCCTCGGAGACGTGATTTTCGTCTTCGAAGCTGGGCACAGCCTCAGCCCAGACTCGAAGGAGGTCGACCGAAGTGCCATTCCAGGGCGATCTCTTCCTGCCCGCGCCCTCCGCGAATCCATCGCTCGGGCCGCTCCGGATCCTTCCCCGGTCCTCGTCTTGGGAGAGACTGGCACCGGCAAAGAGTCCATCGCAAAGGAGCTGCACCGCCTCAGCCGGAGATCGGGCCGCTTCGTCGCCATCAACTGCTCGACGCTCGGAGCGCAGCTCGCCGAGAGCCAACTCTTTGGCCACAAAAAGGGCGCCTTCACCGGAGCATCTCAGGACCAAGAGGGCCTCTTCCTCGCGGCCGATCGCGGCACGCTCTTCCTCGACGAGCTCGGAGAGCTCCCGATCGAGCTGCAGCCGAAGCTGCTCCGCGCGATCCAGGAGCGAGAAATTCGAGCCGTGGGCAGCACTCGCGACGTGAAGGTCGACGTCCGCGTGGTCGCCGCAACTCATCGCGATCTCGCTCAGGCCGTTGCCAACGGAGCTTTTCGGCAAGACCTGTTTGCTCGGCTCGCGCTCTGGGAAGTCCGTGCGCCTCCGATTCGCGCGCGCCGCGCCGATGTGCTCGGATGGGTCTCACGTCTCAGCACGGCATGGCAAAGGGAACGGGGCATTTCGGCGAAGGCGCTCGAGCTCAGCTCCGAAGCCGCCGAGCGATTGCTGTTGTTCGACTGGCCCGAGAACCTCCGCGGGATCGTTCGCTTGGTTCACGAGCTCGCTGCCCGCAAGACGACCGGCCCGCTGCGGCCCAAGGATCTCCCGCGGTTCATCGAGAGGGCACCATGAGCATCCCGCGGCCAAAGTGGCTCGTGGTCGAAGGACCCTCGCTCTTTATCCGGGTCTCCCTTCCTCCGTTTGGCTCCTGGACGATCGGCTCCGGAGAGACCTGTGACATCTTCGTTCCAGACCCGAGCGTCGCGGACTCCCAGGCTATCCTCACCGCCGACTTCTCTTTGGCCCTGGAAGCCACCGCCCCAGGGATCGAGCTTGACGGAAGGTCTCTGGAGCCCGGTGAGGTGCTCGCCCTGGACTCATCGGACGAGTCTGCGAAATGGGTCGGGATCGGCAACTCCAAACTCTCCGTCCTGTCGAGGCGAGAGCCCCGACAGGCGACTCTCGAAGCAGAAGCTCCGCCCAGACCGATCGCGTTCGATCCACAGATGGTCCGGGCCGTCGAGCTGGCCGAGCACGCCGCCTCGGCCGACGCGCCGGTGTTGATCTTGGGGGAGAGCGGCGCGGGCAAAGACACGCTGGCCATCTTCATCCACGCACTCAGTCCAAGGCGGAATCGTCCGCCGGTGCACCTCGGTTCTGCGGAGCTCGAGGAGTCCGGCGTGGATCGAGCCTTCGAGCGAGCGCGTGGATCGACGGCGATCTTGGACGAGGTCGGCGACTTGCCGGAGCGCATCCAGCTCCAGCTCGCCCAGGCCATCGACGGCGGGAGGCTCTCTGGAGTCCGGATCATCGCGACGACCTCGACGGAGCTCGAGGGCTCACCCATCCGCAAGAAGCTGCTGTATCGGCTCGCGGAGATGACGATTCGAGTCCCGCCCCTTCGCGAGCGCAAAACAGACATCGTTCCGCTCGCGGAGTCTCTTCTGCTGAGCCTTGGGACCAGGCTCGAGCTGAGCCCGGCCGCCGAGGCGGTGTTGCAGGATCATGCTTGGCCCGGCAACGTTCGAGAGCTCGCCAATGTGTTGAGAGCGACGGCGCTTCGGACCCGCGACGTCATCGAGCCCGAGCACTTGGGACTCGGGACCGGACCGACGGGACCGGTCGAGCCGCCCTCGTCTGGCTCTCTTCGCGAGGAAATGGAGGCTCTCGAGAAGCGGCGTATTCTTGCGGCCCTCGAACAGTATGGAACTCAGACCGAGGCGGCCAAAGCCCTCGCCATACCCATGCGCACTTTCTTGAATCGACTCGACGCGCTGGGGATCCCGCGAGCTCGCAAATCCAAACGTGACAGCGAATGACCCGGAGAAGTGGCACAGCGTGTGCTTGAAGCTCCGGCGTGAACGAGCTGTGGACCGACGAACGTACGTTGGAGAACTTCGCGGAGTGGGAAGGAAGGGCCCATGTCTTCGCCGTCGAGTCACGGGCTCGGCAGGGCCAGGTCGAGGACGTGCTCGAGGAGAGTTTGGTCTCGGCCCGAGCCCTCGAGCTCTCTGGATTCGAGACCCTCGCCAAGGTCCTTCTCCTCGGCACCGCGGTGAGGCTCGAGCGGGTGGGTGCTACGGCAGCTGCCAATCGCTTGTTCTCCTCGATCGGCCCGTCACCGGTGGAGCACTCGGTTCAGCGTCCCCCCACTCGGTTCGATCGGGTCGGGGCTCGCGAGGATGATACCCAGCGCGATGCCACCCCCCGCCACGACCAAGGCAGCGGAAATCCAAATCCAGGGAAATGAGGGTTCGGGTTCGGGCGCCGCGACTTCTCCCAGGGACCACTCCGTGGCCAACTCCATCGCAGCCGGCGCTTCCTCCGACTGGGAGCTCGGGGATAGGTCGGGCAAGGGCGCAGCTTCCAAGGAGACCTCCTTCTCGAGCTGATCGATCGTCTTGCGAACCTGTTTCGCGTCGGGTGGGTTCGTCTTCTCATACTCTCGAAAGAGCTCGATCGCCCGACGTTTGTTGCCGCGAGCCCGTTCGTTTTGCGCGAGCGCCCGGATCGTCGAAGGTCTCCGTCCTGAACGCTGGACCGCGGTTTCCAGCGGACTCTGAGCTTCCTCGAATCGGCCTTCGAGAAACAACTTGCGGCCCTGCTCGAACTCGGACTTGCCGGTCTCGGAGGCCGCGGCGACTCCGAGGCAACTCAGAAGAAACACGAGCCCCACGAGCATAGACCGGACCCAACTCACCCTTACCACTCTCCGATGTCGTTCTTTTCGATGACCGGCGCGGCTTTTTCCCGGATCGGAGTCTTGACCGGGGCGGCCACCCTCGCGAGCTTCAGGCTGACGAAGAGCTGGCTGGAGCTCACCTCCGCCTCGACCGGAATATGTCCTGGAGCGCTGGCGCGCACGCGCCGCGTCGCTCCGGGTTCGAGCGTGACCTTGACTGGAGCTCGCCCCAAGACCTGACCGCTGGCGTCCGAAATTTCGGCGCCCGCTGGGTCGCTGTCGATGCGGATCTCGACGGGAACGGGCGCCATCCTGGGCGTGGCGGTGAGACTTCGCTCCACTTCGGGAATGATGATCTCGGCTGCCTTCGTGTCCGGTCGCTTCAGCGCAACGAACAGAACACCGAGGAGACTCGGAACGAGTACGAAGGCGGCGAAGAGTCCGATCGGGGTACGACCTTTCCGAACGGCAAATCCAGGAGCCGTTCGAGTCGGCTCGAGGTCATGGTTGCCAGGAGCTGTTTGGGTGGGCTCGAGCTCCGGCGCCGAAATCGCCCGAGTGGGCACCAAATCGACGAGCTCGGTCGCACGCGTGGGCTCTACGGACTCGGGGGCGTCCATACTCCCTGTCCGCGTCGAATCGGTGACCTCGGGAAAAATCAGCGCGGGGCTGGTCTCGGGCTCCGGATCGGGCGAGCGCTCGACGCGCGCCCAACTCCCCGCACCGAGCCGCCGAATGTGATCGGGACAGGCTGACAACAACGTGTCGCGAACTTGTCGCAAGCTTGGCCGAGCCCTCTGATCGAGCTCCAAGCATTGGCGAATCAGTCCCGAGAGCTCATCGCGATTCGGCACGGCTTCGGGAAGCGAGATCGGGGGGACGATGCCCCGGAGCTTGACCCGGATGAGCTCGTGCATCGAGCCCTTTGGATGGGCTCGATCCCCGGTGAGTAGCTCGTACAAGACTTCGCCGATCGCGTACACGTCGGTCGCCGCGGACGGGGGCGGTTGTCCGGCGATTTGTTCTGGCGCCATGTACGCGGGCGTCCCGATCATCACCGCGGTGGCGGGCTTTTGGCCAAGCTCGGCCCCGGCTATTTTGGCGATTCCGAAATCCGCCACCTTCAGATGGGGCACGGCATCGGGCACTTCGGCGGGATCGAAGCTCAGCAGAATATTGTCGGGCTTCAGGTCGCGATGCACGACGCCGGCGCCGTGTGCCGCTGAAATCGCGCTGACGAGTTGGAGAGCCATTCCAAGAGCTTGGTCGTGCGGTACGGGCCGCGCTACGACCGCCTTCAGGCTCGGTCCTTCCACGAACTCCATCACCAGGGCGACTCGCCGTGGCTCCTCGCTCTCGATGAAGTCGCTGATGTCGATGATGTTGGGATGCCGAATGTCGTTGACCACCCTGGCTTCGTTCAAGAGCCGTTCGATGGTCCGCCGATTTGCCGAGAGCTCGTCGGCCAGGACCTTGATGGCCGCGCGCCGTCGGAGCCGCACGTGGGTTCCGAGGAAGACGCGGCTCGTCGCGCCCGCGCCGAGCACTCGGTCCAGTCGGTAGTCACCGATGACCTCACCTACTTGGGCGCCATCCGACACCGGCGCCGAGGATACCAAAACAGGAGTGGCGAGTTGCAACCTCTGCACGTCGCCGATCGCAGCCTCTGCATGGCTCGAGAAAGCCCCAGGTCGCGCTGCGCTCGCCGAATCAGAAAGGCCCATGAATTCCATGGGATCTTGGTCGGCACGTCATTCTCATAGCGTGGCTCCATGTTGGAACTTCGACTCGCCCGATTCCTGGCCCAAAGCGCTCCGGAGCCCATCGTCCAAGAGCTCGCGGGGGTGCGAGCACCCAACAAGGTTCTCGCGCCCGAGGCTGCCAGTCTCGGCGAGCCGGCGGCGCGCCGGTTTTTTTCTCCGCCGAGCTCGAGCGACCACCTGCGCCTCCCGCAGCGAACTCGCCTCGACGGTCCAAGCATGCGGGCGGCAGTCAGGCGCGTTCTCGACGTCGATACCCGGCGGACGGCCGCGAGCGAGGACGCCGTCATCAAGGAGGAGAGAATGCGCCGAGTCCTTGCGGCGCTGAATAGCGCTGCTCATCACCTCCATCGCGGATCCATCTCGGCCTGATCGTTGGAGTACAAACTATGGTTGCCATGACTCATCCCCGACCAGTCGCTCGACCGTCCCGACCCCGACCTCGTCCTGTTCGTCCGGCGGCCGCAGCTCCCGCCGCGCCAAAAAATGTCGCACTTGGCTACGTGGCCCAGGAAGGCCAGGCTAGCCGCGTTTTGGCGGACCCGTATGCACCCGAGCTCGAGCGCGAGGTCGGGCAAATCGGCGCAGTCGCGGCGCCTGGCGTTGCGCTGGTTGCCGCCCATCGGACCCTCGCGGAGGCTCGAGGCTACTCGCCTGAAGATCTCGAGGCAGTCGCTGAAATTGGCTATCACTACCTCATGAGTGGCGGGTTACGTTTGGCCCTGGTCCTATTCGAAGGCCTTCAGGCGGTGTCTCCGGGCGAGCCCTACTTTGCCATGGCGCTGGGCCTGACCCACGACAAGCTAGGCAACGTGGTCGAAGCCAGGCGTTGGTATGAGCGCGCCTCCGAGCTCGACCCAGGCGACCCGAGGCCCGACATCAATCGAGCGGAGTTCCTGCTGGAGGCCGGTGACCTTCGTGAAGCCGCCGAGCTGCTTGGCACAGCTCGTGAAAAAGCAATGGCCCATGGTGACTCCGAGCTCGCACGAAAATCAGGAGCGCTCCTCGCGCACATTGGATCGAGAAAAGCTCTCTCCCCACCAAGACGCTGCGTTGGCGCCGCGTAAGGCGGACGACCTCATGAGACTCCCCGATTTCTGCGCTCGCCTTGCCGCGATGCCCTTGCACATAGCCGGGCGCCGTCCAGACGTCATGCTCGCCATCGCCGTGGTGCTCATCGCGTCGATGCTCGTGGTGCCACTTCCGCCGTTTGCGCTCGACGCTCTGATCGCGGTCAATGTCGCGTTCTCGGCCACGGTCCTCATCGTCGTGCTGTTGGCCAACCGCGCGCTGGATTTGAGCACGTTTCCGACCCTCTTGTTGGTCGGAACTCTGTTTCGGCTCGGGCTCAACGTCTCGACGACCCGAGGCATTTTGGCGCATGGAGAGGCCGGAAGCTTGGTGAGGGCGTTTGGCGATTTCGTGGTTCAGGGTGACTTAGTCGTGGGTATGACCATCTTTTTCGTCGTCACGTTGGTGCAGCTCCTCGTGGTCTCGAAGGGAGCCGAGAGAGTTGCCGAGGTCGCGGCCCGATTTGCGCTCGACGCGATGCCGGGGAAGCAAATGTCCATCGACGCCGCGCTCCGGGCCGGTGCGCTCTCGGACACGGAAGCCGAGTCCCGTCGCGAGGACCTCGGCCGTGAGTCTCGCCTCTTTGGGAACATGGATGGCGCCATGAAGTTCGTCAAAGGTGACGCCGTCGCCGGCATCCTGATCTGCGCCATCAACCTCTTCGCTGGGCTCCTCATCGGTATGCTGCGTCACGGGTTGCGCTTCGAAGACGCCCTGACGCTGTATTCGGTGCTCACGGTCGGAGATGGGTTGGTCGCGCAAGTATCCTCCCTCCTCATGACTCTGTCGGCCGCCGTCTTGGTGACTCGGGTCGATCGAGAGCGAATCACCTCCACGCTCGGAGCTACGGTTCAGAGCGAGCTCCTGCTCAAACCCAAAGCGCTCCTCGTCAGCGCCATGTTCTTGTTCGCCTTGGCGTTGATTCCGGGACTGCCGTTCCTGCCGTTCGCGATCGTCGCCGCGCTCCTGTTTTCGATCTTTGCCGGCCGGAGCTTCTTTGGGAGCAATGAAGTAGCCCCGGAGCAGGTGAGAGTTGCTCAGGAGAGCCTCGCTGACCAACTCGCTCCGGCGGTCGTGCCTATCAGCTTGGACTTGGATCCGGTCTTGTCCTCCGTCCTTGGGTTCTCGACAGAGTCCGATGCTGGCACCGAGATCCTCGACGAGCTCATTCCCCAGCTGAGGGACGCCCTGTACCTCGAGACCGGCGTGCCCGTGCCCGGTATTCGCGTACGGCCTGACGTCCCGAGCTTGGCCAAAGGAACGTTCGTCTTGCGGATCAAAGACGTGCCCGTCGCCAAGGAGTCGATCCCTTTGGCCGGGCTCTTGGCGTTGGCCGAACCAAGAGAGCTCCGCCGCCTGGGTATCGAAGCCAAGCCCGCGCGCAACCCACTGTCGCGTGCGGCTGCTTCGCTGGTCGAGAGTACCCACATGGCCGTGGTTCAGGCGGCCGGAATTCAGGTGTGGACGCCCTCGGGTATTCTGGCGCTGCATGTCGCCAGCGTACTCAGAAAGAAGATCGGGACGTTTCTGGGACTTCAAGAGGTGAGCGACCTCCTGAATCGGCTCGAAAAGGTCTATCCGTCTCTGGTCTCGGAGATCGTACCGAAAGTAGTCACCAAGGCCCAAGTCACCGACGTCTTGAGACGCCTCGTCGATGAGGGCGTCTCCATTCGCGATCTCAAGACGATTCTCGAGGCCTTGGGAGAGTGCGGGGCGCACGACAGCGACACACTCCATCTCACCGAGAAGGCTCGGGCCGCGCTCGGGTCTCAGCTCGCCTTCGCCCACGCCGGGCTCGAGGGTCGGCTGTGTGCCATCGTGCTCGATCCGATCATCGAAGACGCGGTACAAGACGGAGTCGAGAGCTCGGCGGGCACTCATGCCCTGGCCCTCGATCCAGACGTCGCCAGGTCCTTGATTCAGGCGGTCGCTCGATCGGTGACTCCCGTGCTTCGGTCCGGAGTGCGTCCAGTGATCCTGACCAAGGCGGAGATTCGCCGGTACGTGAAGAAGCTGATCGAGCTCGAGCTCCCTGGGATCACGGTGCTCTCCTATGACGAGCTGCCCGGAGATTTGGTGGTCCAGCCGATGGGCCGCGCGACGGTCGCGTGACGCTGGGTTGCGTCTCGTCTCGCATTCGAGCTAGGTCGATTCGGTGCGGCAGTCGCTGCGGCAACACCTCGTCCTCTTGCTTGTGTCGGGCTGTGCGGCGGACAGCTCATGGATTTCTCTGTGGGTCGATGCCGACCCCGCCGTCGTAGCGCTGGCGCGCTCGGCCCGAGTCGTCATCGCCAACGATGGCCGAGCTCTGGATGAGACAGGGCCGATCGAGCTCTCCGGACAGACTCCCGAATGTCTGCCGTTTTCGATCGGGCTCGCACCGTCCGAAGGAAGCGAAAGCTCTGACTTGTCCTTTGCTGTCGAGCTCGAAATCTCGACGGGTCAGAAACTGACTCGATCGTATGTCACTCGATTTCTCGAGAGTCCCGCCCTGTTCGAGGTCTTCTTTGGCGCCGATTGTCTCGGTCCGGGTGGCTGCGGTCCTCGGCCCGTCGAGCCCGAGCTCGTAGACCCAGCCGAAGTCGAGAGGCGGACACGAGAATCCGAATGCAGAGCTCCAGAAGGCGTCCTCGAGTGCATCGATTCCAAACGATGTTACGGGCCGAGTGGCTTGGTCTGTGGCGAGTGCCTGCCTTCCAAACCGCTCCCTCCGGCCGCGCCCCAGCCCCCTGCGCTGCCGAGCCCGCCGGAGCTCTTGCCGTGCCCTGCCGGCTTCGAGGACTCGAGCGGAGGCTGCGACCCCAGGCCAGACGGACGATTCCCGTCGTGCGCCGCCGATGAGTCCTGGTTGGTGGGTTCGAGCACGTGTGCTGCGCTGTCGGTTTGTTCGGGGCGTTGGCCTGCGACCATTCCGCCCGGGGCTTACTACGTCGACCCTCGAGCGCCTGACGGCGACGGTACGCTCTCCAATCCCTGGTCGCACTTCGAGGAGGTGCGCGTGCCGGAGGGATCCATCGTCGCGCTCGCGGAAGGTGAGTACGGCGATCTCTCGGTGAGCCGTGCGATCCAGCTCGTCGGGGCCTGTTCGCGAACGACCCGGCTTTCGAAGCTGACCGTGAGTGGTGGGTTGGTTCGCGTCTCCGAGCTCTACCTCTCCAAGCTCGATCAGACGGGAGGCCGAGTCGTGGTGACACGAAGTGAGATCGAGGACTCGAAGGTGGTCAGCGGCCGATTCGACGAAGTATTGGTCCGGAGTCTCCAAGTCCTCGGATCGAGCGTCTCCGGAGACCGGCTGACTGTGCTCGGCGACGCCTCCATTTCTGGAACGGCGACCTTCCGGGACTTCGCTGTTAGCGGCTCCCTCCGGATCGAAGCCTCAGGAGATCTCGAAGTCTTGCGATCGGAGTTGGCCCGCGTCGAGGTGTTCGGGGCGTTCAAAGCAACTGAAGCCCACCTCTCTGGAACTCTCACGAGCCACGGCCAGGTCGCCATCGAGAGATTCACGGCGGAGGCCGGGGTCGAATCCGATTCGGGCGAGGTGACGTTGATCGACGGGCTGATGCGACGGACCGGAATCTCGATCGCCGGGTCCGCGCTGCAGGCCACCCGAGTCCGCGTCGAGTCTCCGCTCGCAGCGGGCGTCGAGCTCAGCGGGCCGAACGCCATCGGCTCCATTCGGGACTTGGTGGTC
The DNA here is from genome assembly GCA_964463485.1 of uncultured Myxococcales bacterium. Lineage (GTDB taxonomy): Bacteria > Myxococcota > Kuafuiibacteriia > Kuafuiibacteriales > Kuafuiibacteriaceae > CAYXDO01. The sequence continues at coordinate 13,965 of CAYXDO010000210.1, forward strand.
CTCAGCCCACGGCCGGTCGAAGCGAGACTCTTCGACGAGGCGGAGCCATTGCCCGATCCTGCCGCGGGCAGCGGTGTGTTGGTCCTCGCGGGCGCCGTCGCGACCCTTCAGAAGGCCCGGATCGAAGGCCACCGTATTCATGCCATCGCAGTCGATGGCTCGATCACGGTATCTGACCTCTCGATCGCCGCACCCAATCCCGACAGTGACCGCGCGGCGGGGATCATCGTGAGCGCGGCGAGCCGGGCTCAAATTCGGCGGGCGTCCTTTTTCGACGGTCGTGATGTCGTCATCCGCGTCCTTTCGGGCCGAAGCGATTCCGCAAACATCGAGCTGGAGGACCTCGAGGTGGGTCCGACCACGGGAACGCCAGCTCGGCGGCTGGGCATCGGGCTCGAGGTGGGATCGAGAGACGCGAGACATGAGCTCGCGAAGGTGTCCATGAGGCGGGCGCGATTCTCGGGGAACCTGGGTGCGGCCGTCGCCATTTGGAGAGGAGACCTCGAGTTCGAGGACTTGGAGGTAGAGGACACTTGGTTCGACCGAACCGACTTCATCCAAGGAAGTGCCTTGTACGTCAACACGGACTGCAAAGCGGAAGGGACTCGAGCTCGATTCTTACGGAGCCAGTCCTCTGCCATGACCGCGAACGGAATGGGTGCCAGCATTCACATCACCGACTATGAAGCTCGACTCACGACGTGCGACGATGATGACTACTGCAACCTCGTCGACGGGGTCGGGGCAGTCTCTCAAAACTTGGCGTACATCGAGGTCGAGCGCTTCCTGATCTCGGAAAATGCCTCGAGCGGTGTCGAGATCAACCTGGGTGCGAGCGCTGACCTTCGGGACGGCGAAATCTCTGGGAACGTCAACGGAACCGTCGTTCGAGAGCCTGGATATGACCTCACCCGAATTGCTCGCGGCGTGCTGTACCGGGAAAATGGGATCAACATCTTCGCGGCGGAGTGAGCTCGCAGGGGCCTTTGGGCCTTTGAACTGGCCATGGTCACGTTCCTGCGAAATGAGTTGAGTTACTCGGTGTCTCGACCAGCTCGGCCCCAACACGCTCACGCTGACGGGCACACGGACCAAATCTTCGTCGTGAACGTCGTGGACTCGTAAGCTTTCTTGTATGTGTCCAAGTGTATGCGGAAGACGCGGAAGACGCGGAAGACGCGGAAGACGTCTCCGCTTGACGAGGCTGGTGGCCACGGACGACGATCCGGGCGAGGCTCCAGCCGTGCGATACTCGCTCGACGAAGCACCGATGGGCAGCCGGTTAGATCCCATCACGGGTGACTTCAGCTATCGCCCGACCGCGCCGCACGGAGCGCTGAGCGTGACCGTGCGAGCCTTCGACCCACGCGGAGCCTTCGTCTTGCGGACCTTCGCGCTCTCGACACAGCCCGACACCACGCCGCTGGTGGTCACGGTGAGTATCACGCCGAGGAGAGTCGGGATCGGCCAGCCCGGAGGTGGGGCCCTTACGTATTCCTACGATGCCGCGGGGAATCAGACTGGACTGAGTTATCCGAATGGCATCAATGAAACACGAACGTACGACGATTTGAATCGAGTTGAAAGCATCGAGGCCTCAGGGCCATTTGACGTCGTTACGAGCTTCCGCTATAAGTACACTCGACGAGACGGGGCGAAGGAGGGCCGTGTAATGCGCGACAACCCAACTAGATTTGGAGACCGTTGGGTTCTTCGTTTGCTACTTTCGGTCGTTGGATCGCCCGCCGCGTTGGGTTCACTCGGAATCGCGAGGGACGGTGCTGCTTGCACCGGCGGTTCCCTCCCAGTGAGCCCTGAAGACCTCGTTCGCGAGTCTGACGTGATCGTACGAGTGAAGGCAATTCAAGTCGTACCGGGCGTGGTTTTGCGCGAATCGGGCGAGTATGACCTTGGCCACTTGGTTCGCTTGTCGTCGATCGCAGGTGCTGACCCGTACGTGAAGCACGCATATTCTCGTCCTTGGGCGGCGATTCGTCACATACTCGGGCGGGACCGCGACGATTATCGACTAGTCGAATTCGAAACCCGTGAGTTAGTGAAGGGTAGCACAGTCTCGGCGCGGCTCCATGCCGTGGCGTTGCCAAGTAGTTGTTGTTTCGGGCGGATATCCAAGGCCGTTCCATACACTACTCCGCGAAGAAGTGCCCAGCTGGGTTGCTTTGCATTCGATTATCGTATAGGCGCAGAGTATCTGTTTATTCTGCAAGGTGGCGTGCTGTACCACCGAATTGGGGCGCCACTCAACGAAGAAGTTCGTGGTCCCGACGATCCCTGGCTAAATTGGGTGAAAAAACAGGTGAGACAGAGCATTGAGGTCCCCCCAAATTCGGACAGTGCCGCCCCCCAAATTCAAGCCGTGCCCCTGTGACCAATTTGCGGTGGGCGGTCGGAAATGCTCCGTAGTGACTCACCCGAGTTTTGCGTGACAGGCGGGGGGTAGGGGTCCAGCGCGGCCTGGGTTCCCGATCCTATCCTTGGCTACTCGATGGCCAACGTGACCTTGCCGCTCGGGCTGCATCGCCTCGACTCCCTCAGCCCCGCTGTCTTGATCGGCGGAGTCTCGATGGGTTATGGGTTCGGGAGCGCCCACGGCACGGCCGTCGAGTGGCGGCTCAATCAGCTCGGGCGGCCTTGTGTCCCAGCGGCGGGAGCGCCGGGTGATTTGAACGACGACGACTGCGACGGCAGGATCGACGAGGAGCTCGCGAACGTGGTCGACGATGACGGAGACTCGAGAGTCGACGAGGACCTCGCGCGCGGTCAGGGCTACGCGCAGGCGCCGCCCATCGCCTATGGCTTTGCGCTCACGACCCAGGAAGACCGGTCGATCGCGCTGACGTTGCCGGCCTTCGACGTGAATGGTGATCCTCTGTTCTTCGACGTCGTGGGAGCGCCCGCGCGAGGCACGCTGCACCCGCTATCGCCGCCGAACGTCGCTGCGCCGGCGTTCGCATCGCTGATCGGCCTGGGGCCGACGATGGTGTACCGGCCGCTGCCCGACGACTTTGGCGCGGACGAGCTCAGATTCGTGGCGCGCGATCCGACCGGAGCGTCGAATGTCGCAGTCGTCCCAATTCAGGTGGTGGAGGCGCCGGACGCGCCCAACATCACCTCCACGCCCCAAATCACGTCGGTCCTCGAGGGGGATGAGTTTGCGTACGACGCGACGGCGAACGATCCCGATCCGGGTCAAGCGGTGACCTGGACGCTGCCGTTGGCGCCGCAGGGAGCGAGCGTATCGGCCTCGGGGCAGGTTCGGCTCCTGACCTCCAACGCGGTCGTCGGGCCGCAGCTCTTTACGCTGCAAGCGACTGACCCGACGGGTCTCAGCGACACGCAGTCTTTCACGGTCGAAGTGATCGACGTGAACGCCCCGCCCCGCTGGACTACGGACCTACCCAACCCGGGTCCGCTGCCCCTCGGGGAGCTCTACTTGACGAGGCTGGTGGCCACGGACGACGATCCGGGCGAGGCTCCAGCCGTGCGATACTCGCTCGACGAAGCACCATCACGGGTGACTTCAGCTATCGCCCGCCCGCGCCGCACGGAGCGCTGAGCGT
>CAYXDO010000211.1:0-17411 GCA_964463485.1 uncultured Myxococcales bacterium
ATCTATTCTTTTTGCGAACAACTTCCCCGCAGCGCACTCAGATCCAGGCCCGGCTACACCCATTTGAATTGACCCGACTACGCTGAGCGACACAACGCCCTCGCGTCGCGCAACCCAACCACGAGTCTGGAGCTGGGCGGCTGGAGAATAATGACAGTCCCGGATGCTTTGGTGATGACGACGCTGCACCCGCGGCAGAGACACTCGCCCGTCAGGACCGATGTGCACTCGAGAGTGGCTCGGCCGCGCGAATGGTGGGGGCGTCACTCGATTCGCTTGTGGGCAACCGCGTTGGCCGCAGGGTCGTTGCCGGGGTGGAGAAGGAGTTGGAGAAGCTCTCGAGCAAGGCCGCGATTGAGGAGGAGCTCAGCGGTGGGGGGTCCGAGTCTACGTAACGAAGCGCGGCGGCGTGACTTTCGATCGAGTCTTCCGTCGCGCCGTTCAGGTAGAAGTAGTTGGGTTGCTGGAGGGCTGACACGTTGACCGAGCCCGGCCGTAGTTATCCGCGTTGGTGGGCAAAGCCAAGAGGGATCGCAGCTCGGTGACCGAGGCGATCTGGAGGTCGGCGGTGGGATGGGTGAGTGCCGTGCGAGCGACCCAACAAGCTCGGAGGCCGGCGGCGCGCGCCCCGTCGATGTCTCGGACTGGGTCGTCCCCGACGAAGAGAGCGGCGTCGGCGTGCACGCCGAGCGCGGCGAGGGTCTCGAGGAAGATTCGGGGCTCGGGCTTCTCGCAGCCCGCCTCGGCCGAGATCGTGATGACCTCGAAGAAGCCCGCCAACTCCGCGGCGGCGAGCTTTCGACGTTGGGTCATCGAGCCTCCGTTCGTCACCAGACCGAGGCGATAGGTACGAGCCAGGTCCGTGAGGGTGGCACGGACGCGCGGGTCGGGCTGGATTTCCGCGACGATTCCATCGAGCAGGTCGCTTTCGCTGAAGTGACTTGGGTCGAACTCAGAGGGAAACTCAGCGCATAGATCGTGGTAGAGTCGGCGTCGGTTGTGTGTGGAGTCACGGGGAAGAGTCCCGAGGGCGAGCGCCTTCTCGACGAGCGGCGGCGGAAGTCGTTTGGCCAGAAAGCGTCCGAGCGCTGTGTCGCGATCGATGAGGGTGTTGTCGAGATCGAAGAGGACTGCGGTCAACGTGCGGCCGACGATGCTGGGCGTGGAGTCGGTTCGGCGCCTCATGGGTTGCTCAACGGACCATGAGTCCGAGGAGAAAGGCGAGTGTGGCGAGGACGGCGGCCGCCAAGATGACGACCAACCCGCCGGTTCCTTCGGTGAGTCTCTCGTAGAAACCGGGGCGAGGACGAGTCACCACGGGCGCCGGTCCCACGGGGCCGCTGACCTGGAACGGAGCCAAGGAAGGGGGAGGTCGCGGCGCCTGTGCCGGGTCGAGATGAATGGGTTGGTCGGGGCCCGCACGAGAGACCGCGTTCGGGCCGCCTGGCGCGAGGCCGGCTCGAGAGGGGCCAAGCGCAGGTCCTTGGGTGGAGCGCGGAGGAAGAACCGTGGGCGCCTCGCCAAAGCTGACCTCGACGTCCGGGCGCTCGAACGAGGCGCGTTCGTCGACGGTTTGTTCTTCACCAAAGGGGTTGGGACCCGGCCGCAGAGTCTCCGTTTCGGCGATGTCGTCGGACCGAAGGAGCGCGTCCAGGCTCGTGGCGAGCTCGCTGGCGCTCGAGCCGCGATCAGCGGGGGACTTGGACAGGAGTCGGTCGACGAGGCGATCCAGCTCCGGCGCCACATTCGGGACCAGTGAGGCAACTCTCGGCGCAGGCTCGGCGATTTGCTTCATCAACACTTCGATGATGCTCGGCGCGGCGAAAGGAGGCCTGCCGGTCAAGCACTCGAACAGAACCGCTCCGATCGAGTATAGGTCGGACCAGGGCCCGACCTCTCCGCCTTGACATTGCTCCGGGGCGAGGTAGCCGGGAGCTCCGATGACTTCTTGATTTCCGGTGAGCGAGGTGCGGTCGACGAGCCTGGCAAATCCAAAATCGAGCAGCTTGGGGGCGCCCGTCTCGGTTCGGAGAATAGAGTCGGGCGAGAGATCGCGATGTACGACGCCCTTTCCGTGCGCGTCCGCGAGCGCGCTCGTCACGGCGAGCATGATGCGCAAGCTCTCTGCGACCGTGAGCGACTTTTGCTCGATCAGTTGCCGGAGCGTGACTCCCTCGAGCATTTCGGTCACGAGGTAGGGCCGACCGTCCGGGAGCTTTCCGCTGTCTACGAAGTGCGGAACGGCGGGATGTACGAGCGTGGCGAGGGCCTTCATCTCGTTCTCGAAGCGGCCCATCGTGGGATGGTCGATGGCGAGGCCGCGCGGCGCGACTTTGAACAGCACGTCGCGGTCTCCGACTCGGAGTTGGGCCGCGCGATAAGCCGGCATCGAACCCGTCGGGACGCGGGCGAGGATTCGGTAGCGCCGGTCGACGACCACGCCGATCAACTCGTCTCGTGGTGAGCTCATTCGATGGATCCGACGGCCGAGGTGAGATCAGTCGAAGGGGTCCGGAAGTCACTCGACTTTGGGGAACCAAGGACCGCGCCTCCGAGGAGGAACGCTGCGGCGATGAGAGCCAAGATGAGGACTCCGGCGAGGACGATCATCAGGGGGTTCGCGGGCGGCGGCGTGGGCGGCGGAGCGGCGAGGGGGGGCACGAAACCCAACTGGGGACCGGCCCGCAGCGAGGACTCGCGAATTTGGGCGTCGCGCGCAGCGCTCAGGAGGTCGGAGGAATCGTAGGGGCGGACTTGGGCGAAGGGGAGCTCGGCTCTCGAGGGTGGACTCGCGTCCTGGTCGGTACCCGGGTCGGTACCCGGATCGGTCGCCGATCGCGTCTCATCGTCGAAGGAGGGCGCTGATTCGGCGACGGTTCGACCCGTCGTGGAGTCGGAGAAGTCGAGATTCCAAGTCTCCGAGTCCGAGGAGTCCGAGGCCGTCGGCGCGTCGGTAAAAGCAGGATCGGCCTCTCGCTGAGTGTCTTCGGCGTCGCGAAACGACGGAGTGGGATCCGACGGCGCGAGGTCTCCCACGAGACCCGCGAGGTCGACCACACGTGGTGAAGTGATATCGGTGGACTCAGTCCGGTGTGGGTTGGGGGCAGAGGTGCCGCGGGTGTCGAGGACCGCGACGAGGCGGGCGGACTCGGCCCGAACTTCCGCCAACGAAGGTCGCGCGTCGGGAGACTTCGAGATCATGGACATCACGAGATCAGCCAGCGGCGCAGGGACGCTCGCGCCGTGCTTTCGCTCGGCGAGCGGCACGGGAGCGGTCCGAAGCTGAGCCATCATGATGGCGAGGGGTGGGGTGTTGGGTTCGGCGGAGAAGATCGGTTCACCACACAAACACTCGAACAAGATGGCGCCGAGAGAGTACACGTCGGCCAAGGGGCCCACCGAAGACCCTTGGCATTGTTCCGGCGACATGTAGGCGGGCGTGCCGAACGTGCTACCCTCGAGGGTGAGTCTGGTCATCGCCGCGTCGAGAGCAAGCCCAAAGTCGAGGACCTTGGCGAGCTCGGCGCCGGCCACTCGCTGAATGAAGACATTTCCGGGTTTGAGGTCCCGGTGGACGATGCCCAACCGATGCGCCTCGTCGAGAGCCTCGCAGATCTGGCTGGCGAGGAGCAACACCCGGCGCGGATCCATGGGCCCCTTTCGGATCAGCGCGTCGAGCGGCTCTCCTTCGAGGAGCTCGGTGACTACGAAAGGGGGACCGTCGGTGAGTTGGCCGGCGTCGACCAGGCGGACCGTATTCGGATGCCTGAGTTTGGAGATGATTCGGATTTCGTGCTCGAATCGACGTTGCCGGGTGTCGTCACTGGCGAATCCGATTCTGAGGACCTTGATGGCGACGTCCCGTTCGACCGCGCCGGTTTGAACGGCGCGATATACCGAGCCCATTCCGCCGCGTCCGAGCACGCCGGTGATTCGGTAGCGCCCGTCCACCACGGTCCCGATGAGTGGGTCGGCTGGGCTCAAGGCGGCAGGAGCTTACTCGAAAACTGCTCGGAAGGGGAGCAACTGCAGCGATGCCGAACGCATTGACAATGCAGGACCGGCGGGGCACCGCCAGCAGGTGGCGGAAGCTAGGCCGACGGAACGACTCCTCGAGGAGCTTCGCTCCGAGCTGCGACGGGTGATCCGAGGCAAGGACGCGTCCTTGGATTTGGTGCTGGTGGGGGTGTTGGCGGGCGGGCACGTGCTGCTCGAGGACGTGCCAGGCGTGGGCAAGACCACCCTCGCCAAGGCGTTGGCGGCAGCGATGTCGATGGACTTTGCGCGGGTTCAGTTCACTCCGGACCTGTTGCCGACGGACATTCTCGGGAGCAACGTGTTGGATCCGCAGAAGGGGACGTTCACGTTCCACACGGGTCCGGTGTTCACTCAGGTGTTGTTGGCCGACGAGATCAATCGCGCCTCGCCGAGGACCCAGAGCGCGTTGTTGGAGGCGATGAGTGAGGGCCAGGCGACCGTGGACGGGGCGACCCGAAAGCTCCCGGCGCCGTTTTTCGTGATCGCGACTCAGAACCCGGTCGATTTTCAGGGCACCTACCCGCTCCCTGAAGCTCAGCTCGATCGTTTCTTGCTGAGAATTCAGCTCGGATATCCCGACGAGGTTCATGAGTTGGAAGTGCTGAGCTCGCGGCGCACCGAGGATCCGCTGAAAGGTGTCAAGCCGGTGGCGAGCGCCGCTGATGTGTTGCGGCTTCAGGAGGAGGTGCGCAACGTTCACATCGAGCCGAACGTGGCGCGGTATCTACTCAGAGTCGTGCGCGAGACGCGCGACCAGAAGTCATTGATTTTGGGGGCGAGCACGCGCGGAGCGCTGGCGTTGTCGCGGGCCGCGCAGGCTCGTGCGCTCATGTCGCGTCGCAGCTTCGTGAGTCCAGATGACGTGAGGAGCTTGGCCGAGGCGGTGATCGCGCACAGGCTGTTGTTGGCTCCGGAGGCCCGTTACGGTGGCAAGGACGCGCGGCAGATCATCCGAGAGTGTGTGGATCGAGTTCCGGTTCCGACCTGAGATGAAGCGGCTCGACAGGAAGGGTCTCGCTCGACTCAATCACATTCTCATCCCTGCCACGAAGGGCGAGCGCGATCGGTGGCGTCGGGGGCGCACGGGGAAGGTCGTTTCGGTGGCGCTCACCGGTTATTTGTCGCTCACCGAGGAGGGTCGGTTCCTCTCGGTGGCTTGGCTGTTGGTGGCTTCGCTGGGCGTGGAGGTGCGGGCGAATCAGGTTCACCTGATTTGGTGTTTATTGACCGGCGTCTTCGTCGCGAGTGTGCTCCTGCGTCGCTTCTACAAGTTGGACGCGCGTCTCGACCTCGAGGTGCCGGAGCGAGTCACGGTGGACGAACCTTTGGAGATCGGGGTCGTGATCGAGAATCGGTCGGCGCGGGACGCGCTCGCGATCCGGGTGCAGAGGCCTCTTCTTCCCTTTGATGGCCGGTGGACGGGCGCGCCTTCGGTCGTTCGGAAGATCGAGCCGGGGGAGACGCGACGGGCCGCGACCTCTGCGGCGTTTGCGACTCGCGGCGTTCATCACCTCGACCCCTTCTACGCGGGATGTATCGTGCCTCTAGGCGTCACGGTGGGGCCTTCGCTGGAGAGCCCGGCGGCTCGGTTCGTGGTGGTGCCGCGTATCGCGCCGGTCGCGCGCCTTCGGGTGGAAATGGCGACCCGATATCAGCCTGGCGGTGTCGCGCTGGCCTCTCAGATCGGGGAGTCCAGAGAGTTGATGGGTTTGCGGCCGTATCGCCCAGGGGATCGCGTGCGGGACCTTTCGGCGCGGGGATGGGGTCGGGTCGGCTATCCCGTCGTGCGTGAATATCAAGAAGAATATTTTACGCGGGTAGGTGTCGTGCTCGACACCGACGGGTTGGACGGGGACGAGCGGGGGCTCGAGGCGGCGATTTCGCTGGCCGCGGGCGTCGTGGCTCATTTCACCCGCGGGGAGGCGCTGATCGACCTCTTGGTGGTCGGGGACAAGCTCCATCGGTTGACGCTGGGTCGGAGCTTGGGATTTCTGGAGCAGGCGCTCGATTTGCTCGCCGCTGTCGAGCCATCGGCCGGGTTCGATCAAGAGCGTGTTTCGTCGATCTTGACGCCTCACCTGTCCAGGCTCTCGTGTGTCGTGTTCGTGGCCCGAGTCGAGGACGAGGGTCGCCGCGCGCTGGTTCGGCGGGTTCGCTCGACGGGAACGGGTTGCCGGGCGCTCGTCGTCGGTGAGAGCCTGGGAGGGTTCGCGGCGGTGCCTTTGGAGCGTATCGAGCGACGTGAGGAGCTTCACCTGTGAGCGCCGTTCGAGCGTCCCATCGAGCTTTCGAGCTCGCGCCGTTTGCGCTCGCGATCGGAGCGTACGGGTGGGTTGCGCCGGCAGGCGGAATCGCCGCGGGGTTGTTCTTGCTGCTGAGCTTCGCGGTGGGTCCGCGAGTGACTTTGGATCTCCTGGCGCAGATCGCGCTGTCGCTCGTGGGCTTGATCTCGGGCGTCTTGATGGTGACCTACGTTCTGCCGAAGCCGCCCGGCCCACTCTCTTGGTCGGCGTTGACGCTGGGGGCGCTCCTGGCCGGCGCTCTGCGATTCGTGTTGAAGGGTCCGGCGGGCGGACCGAAGGTTACTCAGGCCTTTGCGTTGGCCGCGTTCTCGGCCACCGGCGGGTACAGGACGCCTGAATTTCCGTACGTGCTCGTGCTCTTCGTCGTCGTCCTGAGTTTGACGGTTTGGAGGCTCGAGCCGGGGAGGCCGGGGATTCGGGAGCTTGGGGTGCGAGAGTGGGTGGGTTTGGGGGCGGGGTCGTTCGTGGCTGCGGCCGTTGGGCTGGGTGCCGCGGCGGCGCTTCCTCCGTTACACGATCGCGTCCTTGCAGTGGCCGAGAGGTTTTATACGTTTCAGTCTGCGGGCTTCGATCCCCAGATCTCGCTCGGCCAGATGCGTGACCAAGTGAAGAGGACTCGGCGCGTGCTGAGAGTCTTCGGGGAGAATCCAGGGCACTTGCGCGGGATCGTATACTCGCGCTATCGAGCGGGCCGCTGGAGCTCCGCGCCTGGGGCGCTCGTGCCCGTCCCGCTGAAGAGCGCTCGGGAGACCGCGACGACGGAGGTGGTCGAGCTCTTGCGACACGAGCAACTCTTCGTTCCCCTGGAGGCCAGCGCGCTCGGAGGACTCACGGAGAAGGCGCACGCGAACGCGATGGGTGTCTTGCTGGCCGAGCCCACCGACGATCGAGTGTGGTTTCGCGTCGAGCGCAAGGTCGGTGCGGGCCGCCCTCCGGTCGCGGATCCGGGGCCTACTGACATCGATGTTCCGGAGACGATTCGACCCGAGCTCGAAGGCGTGGCGGCGCGGATGGCGGGCACGGCGTCGAGCGCGCTCGAGCTGGCCGGCGCGATCGAGCGGGGACTCTCCGACGGCTTCGAGTACTCGCTCGATTTTCAGAGGACTGACGGAGTCGATCCAGTGATCGACTTTCTCACGAAACATCGAGAAGGCCATTGCGAGTACTTCGCGACGGCGATGGTCCTGTTGCTGCGGACCCGCGGGGTTCCGGCGCGGATGGTGGGTGGGTTCTTGGTCACCGAGCAGAGTCCGCTTGGAGGTTATTTTCTCGTGCGGGACTCGAACGCCCACGCGTGGGTGGAGGCGTTCATCGAGGGGTCGTGGCGGACTTTGGATCCGACGCCGGCGGGGGCGTTGCGGGACCAGATGCCGTCCGAGATGGATTTGGCCACGAGCTTGTTGGATGGGTTGGTCGTGGGTCTGGCGGGGATACCGAGATGGTTCAAGGCTCGGACGGTGGGGGAGCTAGGGGCCACGGCGCTCGGCTTGCTGGCGTTGTGGGCGGTGTATCGCGTGCTGCGGCGGGGCGCCCGCGAGAAGGTCAAGCAGTTCGAGGAGGACGCGCCGCTGCCCTGCCTCGATCGACTCATGGCGCGGATCGAGCGGTCGGGGTTGCGGAGGTTACCGAGCGAGAGTTTGGAGGCGTTTGCGCTTCGGGTCGGAGAGAGTCCGTTGGGCCAGGAGCCGGTCGACTTGCTGATGAGCTACGCGGCGCTCCGTTACGGGCGAGTGGGCGAGCGGGGTGAGTTGGAGGCCAAGATCGAGGCGTGGGTTACGAAGTCGGCGGAGGAGCGAGTCGCGGACCGGGAACGCGGAACTTAGCTGGTTCCGCCCGGGTTGGCTAGGTCGAACTGGTATCTCAGGGTCTTGTTTGGTTCGACCCGGATGACTTTTTCGACGGAGATGTTGGCCTCTTTGTTGTCGGCTCGTATTTTGAGGCAGCCCGACGGGAGCTTGATCTTGGCGAGCGGGGTCTCGCCGAGCTTCTTGTCGCCGTAAAAGATGGTCGAGTAGGGCTCGGTGTTGATGGTCACGAAGCCCGGCGGTTGATCGGGGAGGATGATACAGTCGCCGCTCTGGGCGGGCTGCTTGGGTTTGGGGGGTTCGGTGTTGCCGCCGGTGTTGACGCGGGTGCCACCGGTGGAGCCACCGGCAAAGGATTGACGAGGAGGCGGACCTTTTTCGCAGCGCAGGGAGACGATGGTGTCGCGGTTCGCTTCGACGGTGATGCTGGCGGGGTCGGAGGTGCAGCGGTAACCGTCGAGGACGCCTTCGACCTTTTTGGGACCGGGCTCGAGCTCGCGGGTTACGGCGGGTCCGTAGCCTTGTTCGATGCCGTTCACGAGGATCTTGACGCTCGAGTTGCTGTCGCCGGCGACGTTGATGATGAGTCTTCCGGGGATGGCGGTGAGTACGATGCGGAGTGGTTTGCCGTCCCACTGCGCGCCCATTTCGATCTGTTGCTCGACGGGTTTGTAGCCATCTTTTTCGAGGCGGATGGAGTACGTCTTGCTGTATTGGAGGTTGGTGAGTTGCTCGATGGGCGTCTTGGCCCACTCACCGTTTTCGAGGGGCACTCGTTTGCCGTCGACGAGGATGAGCGCGCCGGAGGGGGTCGAGTCGATCTCGATTTTTCCGACCTGAGTCTTCGGGGTGTCGGCCGGCTTCACGGCGGTGGCTGGTTTGCTGAAGATTTCGATGTACAGGTAGATGCCGGCGAGGACGATGACGAGCGTGGCGACGATGATGACGAGCATCGGCGCTTTGCTGCGGGTGTCGACCAGGGCGGACTGGGACATCATTTGTGACTGGCTTTGGAACGGGAGCATGCCGGAGGTGCTCGGGTAGAGGCCTCCTGTGAGTTGTCCAGGGTGAGGCATGCCTGGGACGTAGCCGGGGCCGCCGGCGACGGCGGGCGCGTTGAGTCCTCGGACTTGGACCGAGGGTTGGCGTCCGTGGACGACCTTTCGTTTGGTGCCGTTCTTTGCGGCGATGGCCTGTTCGGTGCTTTCGTCGTCGCCGAAGGCGGTCTCGAGATCTTCTCTCGAGGCGAGCTCCATGATCTGGCGTTTCTCTTCGATTTTGTCGCCGAAGAGGCTGCGCATGTACTCCGCGATGTCGGCGTTGCTGGAGCTTGCGCCGTCACGTCGGAGGTAGTCGTCGAGGGCGAGGGCGAACTCTTGACCCGTCTGGTAGCGATCCTCTCGATTTTTCTCGAGGGCCTTCATGATGATGCCCTCGAGCTCGGGGCTGATGCCTTCGGAGACTTCGGAAGGCGGCGTGATGCGCCGCTTCGTAATCATCTCGAGGATCATGAGCTCGGATTCGTGTTTGAAGAGTCGTTTGCCGGTGCAGAGCTCGTAGCAGACGATGCCCAAGGCGAAGACGTCGGACCGCATGTCGACGTGTTCGCCGAGGCACTGTTCCGGGCTCATGTAGCTGAATTTTCCTTTCAGCATGCCGGTCTTGGTGTGTTGGCTCTTGGTGGCGGCCTTGGCGATACCGAAGTCGACGACTTTGATTTCGCCTTCGTAGGTGACGAGGATGTTTTGCGGTGAGATGTCGCGGTGAACGATCTCGAGCGCTGTGCCGTCCGACTTAGTCAGATGGTGCGCGTAATTGAGCGCCTTGCAGGCGTCGGCGATGATCCGAGCGGCGAAGGTGGGGGAGAGCGGCTTCTTTCGTTTGACTCCGCGCCACGCGATGGCGGCGAGGTTCTCGCCGCTGATGAATTCCATCGCGATGTAGTAGGTGCCGTCAGCTTCACCGAAGTCGTAGACTTGGACGATGTTCGGGTGAGTGAGTTGGGCACTCATCTTGGCTTCGTCGAGGAACATGTTTCTGAACGTTTCCTCTTCGGCGAGGTGGCTCAGAATTTTCTTGATGACGACGAAGCGATTGAAGCCGGCGATGCCGCCCTGGCGAGAGAGCCAGATTTCGGCCATGCCGCCGGTGGCGAGTTTTTTGATGAGGGTGTACTTGCCGAAGCGTTTGACGGGACCGATTTGAACGGGCGATTCCCCGGCGGGGGCCCCATCCTTAGAGCCGGACGACGGCCGCTCCACTTTCGCCTGTTGAACCACGACGGCTTTCTGGCAAGTGTACTACGCGTGTCGACGGCTTTGTATCCAGTTCCTGTTCACGATCCGATCTCGATTCGACGGTTGGCTAGGAGAAGGCCGGCTGGGAGCGTGGGGTTATTGTGTGTGCTCTTGTCGTTCGGAGTATCCGTTCGAAGCGAAGCGAAGCCAGACAAGGCCCAAGCGCTCGCCAAGAAGCTGGGCGTGACCGAGAAGCCGATCGAGGAGGGGTGTAAGGACCCGAATGCTGGCGCGGCCTGCGCGAAGCGGGCGCTGGATCGGATTCGCGGGAAGCTCGAGGTCGCGGCTGGCGGCAAGGGCGTCGCCAAGATCCTGCACCTCGGAGACTCGCACATCGCGGCGGATTACATCTCGGGCACCGTCCGAGCGGAGCTTCAGAAGAAGTTCAAGGACGGCGGTCGTGGGTTCATCCCGGCGGACCAAAAGTCCGGCTTCGGAGGGCGGCGGCTTGGAGGGGAGCCCAAAGGTTGGGAGCGGGATCGGGTGGTCGACCTCGAGTCGAACGCTGGCCGCAACTACGGCTTCTCGGGGACTGCTTACACCTCCAAGGACAAGGACGCGGAGCTCACGTACGAGCTCGCTGCGGGAGAGAAGCGAGTCGGCGTTTGGTATCAGCAGACGCCAGAGGGCGGCAAGGCGAAGCTGTTGGTGGGCAAGACCGTGGTCGGCGAGCTCGACGCCCGCGGAGACGAGCAGAGCACGATGAAGAGCTTCTCGCTCAAGGCTCCGGCGAAGAAGGGCAACAAGTTGGTGATCAAAGCAGATGGACCGAACGTGCGAGTGTTCGGGTTGTCTTTCGAGACCGAGAAGAACGGGCTGCAGTGGATCTCGATCGGACCGGTGGGCGCGGACGCGAAGGTCTACTTGCAGCTCGGGCAGAAGAGCTTCGAACAGAACCTGAAGCAGCTCGATCCAGATCTGGTGATCTTGATGGTCGGCGGGAACGATGCGCTCAAGATGCGCAAAGGCCGGACGGACATGGATCGCGTGACGAAGGACCACGCCGACGTGCTCTTCAATCTTCGGCGCTATCTGCCCGACAGCGACTGTTTGGTGTGGTCGCCGATGGATGCGGGCGTGAAGGAAGACGGCAAGGTCGTGAGCAAGGCGCTGCTCAAAGAAGTTCGGGACATGCAGCGGGAGCTCGCGGTGAAGAACGGCTGTGCGTTTTGGGATCTGTACGAGGCGATGGGGGGTGAGGGCTCGATCGCGCGGTGGGTTTCGTCGGGCGTGATGAACGAAGATCTCGTGCATCCGAAAGCGGCGGCGGCGGAGGCGCTCGGGCGGATGTTCGTCGAGCCGTTCGTCAAGGCGACGGCCAACTGAAGACGCAGCGGCTTTCGAGCGCCGATCCCGTCGATTCCGGCTTTTTTCGAGGACGGGACCGGGGCGATGGTCAGAAGTCGTGCTTTGCGCTTTACGCTCGTCTTGCTGGCTGCAAGGATGCGCCGCTTTATGAAGAAACTATCGTTTCTCTCCGCGGTGTTGATGTTGGGCGCTGCGTGTGGAGGCAAAGAGCTCACCTCACCGACGTCGATGCCCATCGATACGTTTGCAGCCGGCGACGTTCGGATCACGTTCGTGATGAGCGAGTGTTCGGACAGTTGCTCCGAATACGAGGCGTCGAGTTGCTCGGCGGAGGTGGACGGCGAGACGGTCACGTTCGACATCTCGGTGCCGTACGACGATCGAGCAGGCGTGGACCCCGCGACTTTGTCGGGCTGCAACCTCGTGTGTGGACCGCAGGTGATCGCGCACTGCGATGTGACCCTCGATGCGGGGCACTACATGGTGGAAGCGGGGCGTTTTTCGGGTGAAATCCACGTCGAATGAGCATCGAGCGGGTCTCGAACTGGCCCGCCTGCCGTTCTCCCGCTAAAGTTGACGGGGCTCAGGGCGCGCCCCGAAGCCGCTGAACGAGATGGCCAAGCAGCTCGAAGACGCCTTCCGACAGGCCATTTTGGGACCTGCTTCGGCGGGCGTCTTGTCGCCCACGCAGGAACGCAAGTCCTACGGCCCCTATGAGGTCGTCGCGTCGATTGGTCGCGGCGGCATGGGCGAGATTTATCTGGCTCGGCGCACGGACACGGGGCTCGAGGTCCGATTCATCGCGCTGAAGGTGCTGTCCGACGAGGTCGAGGGCGACGACGAGATCATCGCCATGTTCATCGATGAAGCGTCGATCATGGCTCAGATCGACCATCCCAACGTGTTGCGGGTCTTCGACTTCGGGACCGAAGGCACGACACATTATCTGTCGATGGAATATCTCGCGGGCCGTCCGCTCGTCCGCGTGATGATCGACGCCTACGCGGGAGGTCGAGGGCTGAGCTACGCGGCCGTGGCGGCGATCGGGATCGGCGCGGCGCGGGGCCTGGATGCGGCGCACCGAGCCAAGACCAAGGGTGGCGCACCGCTCGACGTGATTCACCGCGACATTTCTCCACAGAACATCTTCATCACGTATGACGGGACGCCGAAGGTCATCGACTTCGGCGTGGCGCGGGCGTCGGAGCGCATGGCGAAGACCGTGGCCGGCCAGCTCAAAGGGAAGGCGGCGTACATGTCGCCGGAGCAGGTGACCGGCAAGCAGATCGATCAGCGCACCGACGTCTTTTCCTTGGGGGCGTGTCTTTGGGAGATGGCGGCGGGTCGGCGTTTGTTTCGACGGCAGACGGATTTCGACACGATGGTGGCGGTGACCGAAGGGCCGATCGTGTCGCCCTCGGGCCTGCGAGGGAATGTCGATCGGGAGCTCGACGCGGTCGTCTTGCAGGCGTTGGCGAGGGACCGGGAGAAGCGGACGCAGAATGCCGCGGATCTCGAAAAAAACCTCGTGGGATATGCGGCCCGGAAAGGTTTTCCGACGGACGGCTCGGCGCTCGCGGAGCTCATGGAAGCGATTTACGGACGAGAGGCGAGGGAAGAGACGGCGTTGATCGAGAGTCTTCGCGAGCGATTCGCGACGGAGGCCGAAGCCTACGCGCTCAGGGAGTTGTCAGGCATCTCGCCGCGAGCTGCGCACGGAGAGCTGACGATCATGGGTCGCTCGGACCTCGAGGAGCTCGATCACTTTGGAGGGGCTACGGACTCGATGCCAGCGGTTCCGGTCGCGCCGCCGCCGTCGGACGATGACGAGGTCCGAACGGTCACCTTCGATGCGAGCAAACATTTGCGGCGCTTCGAGGTGGAGAACACGGACGAGGAGCTCGAAGGCGAAGACGACAGTCTGGCGACGTTGACGCCGGAGTCGGGGCTCCGGCCGTTGCCTCCGGTGTCGGAGCGAGAGCCCGTGGATGCGACCGAGTTGGCGCCCAGACCTCCTTCTGCTGCGCCGGTGGCGCTGATCAAAGAAGACGAAGATACCGCGGACGACGATGAGACGGCGGGCCAGGCGCCCTTGCCGCTCAAGGCGTTGGAGGCGCAGAGTCTGGCACAAGCGCGCGCCTACGATGGGGCTCCTCTCGTCGAGGTTCAGACCGAAGTTGGGCTGCGTTCCGCGTACGGGCTGGCGATCTTCGCGGGTGGGAGCCTGCTGGTGGGGTTGGGCATCGCGTACCTTGCGGTCGGCAGGCGTTCGGATCCGCCGCCAAAGCCCGTGGATCCGCCGAGCACGGCGGCCGATCCGCCCAAGCCAGGACCGGCGCTGCCCGTGGCGCTGACGACCACGATCGAAGACGTGTTGGAGCGGACGGGCGCGGACGTGACGATCGAGTCCGACGGGCAGAAGCGAACCTTGAGAGACCGTCAAGGCGGCGTGTTGGTCGTCGGTCCGGACGCAAACCTTCGCGCGTTCAAGACCGCGACGGCAGACGGTTGGATCGTCACCTCGAGCGCCAAGGCTGGCGCGAAGATCGGGTGGATCGGGACGGTCAGAGGGAGTCCGTGGCGCGTCAGACCGCTGTCCATCAACGACTGCAACGCGACGGCGCGGATCGGACAAGGCGGCATCGAGATCGTCTATCCCGAGAAGTCGGTCGTGCTTCCCGAAGGTGGAGGGCTCCTGAAGACGCTGTCCTTCGAAAAGCCCGTGTTTGCCACGCGGCTCGAGCTCAAGTCGTTTGGGCTGGCGCTGGGAAAGGAGGATTCGACGCGTGTGGGCGAGGTCTGCAGCCGGGGCTTTGGCAAGGATCGCGTGGTGGTGTCGAGGGTGCCTCCCGGTGAGTTTGCGTTCGTCTGGGTGGGCCGGGATCCCAAGGATCAGCTCGTGACCGCGAACGTGAGCGTGAGTGTCCCGTCCGAAGGGCCCGACACGATCGACGTGGCGGCGCCCAAGTCGAAGTGAGAATCTCCGGCGCAGTCGGTGAGACTAGAACACGTCTGCGTCGGATGAGTTGCCGCAGTTTTGGTCGTCCGCTGTTGAGGACCGGCGGCAGGATGATCCAAGAGCGCGGAGGGTGAACTACTTCAGCGCCCATCGAGCGTGAAGGGCCTTCAAAATATCCGAACGCCTATCCGCGGAGACCGCGACGAGCTCCTCGATGTCAGGCCGATCCACCAGCACCATCTGCAACCCTTCCTTGCGATACGATCGGATTTTCTCGTCCACGGGCTCGCTGAAGCCTTCGGGCGCGAAGAAGAAGCCCAGACAAGCGTCCCGTCTGTCGCGAACCTTGTCGGCGAACCATGCGACCTCACTTGTTCCGACCTTGTTCGACCAGTTCTTGCATTCAGCAATCAGATAGGAGGGCTGCTTCTGCCAGAACGGATCCACCGTTTCGTTTCGAACGGCGATGTCGATCTCCTCCGCGGGTGTACGGACGTTTCGCCATGCCTCCTGAAGGCCGGGGATCGAGGTGAGGATCAGCAGGATGAGATCCTCGAGCCGACGTCCGCGAGCGTGCGACGAACCCTCGTGCAACTGCGCCCAGAGTTCGCGGATCACTCTGTCTCCTTCCGGCAGGCCGCGCTGGCGGGCGCGGACCAGCTCTCGGATCTGGTCGAGCTTCACTCTGAGCAAGGTGCGCTGCAACGCTCCCTTCTCGAGGTAGTCGTAGGCGCCGAGCTCGAACGCGCGACGGATCGAGTCGTCGTCGGCGTAGGCCGTCACGAGAAAGACCTTGGCGCCCGAGAACCGCAGCTCCCGCAGGAGGTCGATGCCATCGTCGGGCCCGCCAGCACCCTGGAGACGTTTGTCGAGGATGACGGCGTCGAACCTCTCCCGTTGCCAGCCCTCGTGGGCCGCGATGCGTGAGGCGACGAACGACGATCGGTACCCTTCGTCCTCTAGGAGGTCCCGATAGACGCGCTGGTATTCTGGGTCGTCATCGATGATGAGAACGTTGAGCATCTTCAACCCCTATCCAATCGGGAAGTACAGACTGAACCGAGCTCCACCGATCGGGGAGTCGGAAACCTCGACCGTGCCACGATACTCCGTCTGAACGATCTCTCGAAGCAACGCGAGGCCCTGGCCCGTTCCTCCTGGGCGGGTGCTGAACCCTGGTTCGAAGATGCGCGTTCGCAGGCCAGCAGCGACTCCTGTCCCGTTGTCGTCGACTCGGATGACCACCCCCGCAGGCGTGCGCTCCGCGGAGATCTGCAGCAGGCCGCTCAGCTGCGGTCGTTCGTGCTGGCGAGCGTTTCGAACGAGATCCACGAGCGCGTGAACGAGCCGCAGCCGGTGTCCGCGGAGCTGCACAGGACCTGGCCAAGCGCGGAGAATCTCGACGTTCGCGCCATTGGCTGCGGCGACGGCGTCGCGAACGGCGCGCTCGAGGTCGAATTCTTCGGGTGGCGACTGCGCTGCCTTGAACAGCGCCACCAGATCGTCGACAAGCTTAAACGCTCGGCCCACGCCCCTCTTCAAACGGTCTACGCCGTCGGCAGTGGTGGTGCTCGGGGCGTCGCCCATGGCGTCGAGCACGAAGCTGACGGGACCGAGCGCGTTCCGCAACCCATGGGCCATCGTCTCAACGACCCACTCCGCTGCGCGCCGTTCGGTTGCCGCAGCGAACTCGCGCTCGGTGATCGACGAGGCGGCGTCTTGCTCGAGCAACGCACCCGCGACCGCGCGGATCGGGACCTGCGGCGAGAGCAGCTCCCGCAAAAGGCCCACTCCTGAGTCGAAGAGACGATATCCGTCCACGCCTGGATCGGAATCGAAGGACAGGAGCCCGAGCCGCTCGAGACGTGAGAGCGTCGCCCACGAATGCGGAAAGTCGACCGCTTCCCAGTCCGAGGGGACAGTTTGCTCGGGGCGCGCGATCAACTCCGCCACCGTATCTCGAGAGAGGCGCCAGGGATCCGCGGGCCCGGTCGACTGGAGCATCTCGATCATCATCAGCCATCGCACCGCGTCGCGTCCTTCGAGGCGAGTGAGGACACGTCCCGCCGGTGTCGACGCCCCGTCCCGCATCAGACGAAGCCGATGCGCGTAGGCGAGCGGCTCCTCATCCGGACGCTCACGTTCGCTCGAGTGCCACGCTCGACTCACGAGTCGCTTTGCGGTCGACCACGCCACGGAGGGCTCGCCAAGATCGGCGCCGAGGATCTGCAGCTCAATCGCACGCGTGAGGATGTCGCGGCTGGTCTCTGGCGACGGATTCAGGTTGTCCATGATCTCGAGATACAAAAGGTCGACGAACCGACTTCCGGTGGAAGAAGGCGTCATCAGCCACGTACCGACCAGACGCTCGCGTTTTTCGTCGGGCGCCGGAGGTGCAAATTCCCCATGGCGCGGCGACTCGGGGGCGCGAGCGCCCGCGCGTTTGACTTCCTGCTCGATCTTGTCGACGACCGCAGCTCTATATGCCGAATCCGGCAGGACCGATTCGCGAGGCGGCCAGGGTTCGGTTCGGGCGAGTCCGCGCCGAACCGCGGCCTGCACGTCCTCAAGCCACATCTTTCTTCGCACGCTACTCCCGGCGACCGGTGTGGTCGAGCGGGAAGCCCGGACAGAAAGAGACGATGATCATAACCCGGCCTAGCCGGTACCATAGAAGATCGACAAGGCGGGGCTGGCGTTC
>CAYXDO010000212.1:0-2272 GCA_964463485.1 uncultured Myxococcales bacterium
GCAGGATTAGGATCGGGCACGGGCACGGGCACGGGCACGAAGTCCTCGCAGAGCCCCGCCGACTTTCGACGCTACTGGCTGGCTAGCGAGCCAGGGTCTCACTCATCGAAAGACAGCTCGGGTTCCTGATGTGGTTCGCGCGCGCGGACCGTCGTTGATCTCCTCGACAGCCGCCGAGGTCCCGAAAATGCCGTGCCCGTGCCCGTGCCCGTGCCCGATCCTGAGGCAGGATGAGGATTAGGCAGGATTTAGCCGACCGTAGCCGACCGTAGCCGACCGTAGACCATACTATCGCTCCGATCGACCACACAAGTGGCCACGTATCAGGCGGGTGACGTCTTCCGCTGCTTCGACGCTGGACGTGTGACCTGCGCCCTCGACCACCTCGAGCCGGGAGCCGGAAATCAGTTTCTGCATTTGCTCGGAGTCGTCCCGCGTCGTGGCGACGTCCTCGGCTCCGACGATGATGAGAGTCGGTGCCACGATCCGGGTGAGTAAGTCTTCGACCCCAGATCTCTCGATCACGCCGGTCACCGACCGATGGATCGTGCGTCGGTTCGAGGTGAGCTCCCGGAGCCATCGCCCGCGCTCGTCGGCTCGCTTGGGATCGGTCAGGAACGTCTTCCCGAACATGATCTTCATGACCGACGGCGCGACGAGACGTAGGCCGCCCACGCGGGCGATGGCGTTCATCGCTCGGTACTTCGGGATATTCTTCCGAGGCTCGGGGCCTGCGCTCGACTCGAGGAGAGTCAGCGTTCGCACGAGGTCGGGTCGCCGGGCCGCGAGGCGCATGCCGACGAAGCCACCCATCGACAGTCCCACGAAATGACACGGACCGATGCCGAGGACTCGGATGAGCTCGACGGCGTCTTCGTACACGGTCTCGATCGAAACGGTTCCGCGAGGTCGATCGCTGGCGCCCTGGCCGCGATGGTCGTAGGTGATCGTTCGAAACTCGCCTCGGAGCGACTCGACCTGGGCGTCGAACATGCGGCCGCTCCAGAGAAGGCCGTGCGAAAAAAGCACGGTCGGCCCGGCGCCTCCGGAGTCCTCGTAGTGAAGTCGCACTCCGTTGACACGAATATCCACAACCGTCGAACAGGTACTCCTGGGCACGCGCTCGTGCAACCGAAGGCTCGCCGACGCCCGATGAGCGGAACAAGCTGATCGGAAATTTGTGCGCCAGGCGAAACCATGCGAAGGTCCGGGACGACCGATCCAAGAAAGGTGCACACCGATGGGTAGATGGCTTGGGCTCTGCGCTCTCACGCTGACATTTCAGGGCGTCGCTTCGGCAGCGACTTGGAATTACACGGATGATTTCCAAATTCTGCTCCCGCAGGTGGGTACCGGCGCGGGCGGGGTGTGGTGGTATGCCCACGCGGCTTCGACAGACGACGACGGCGATTATCCGCTCATGACCGAGTCGTCGAACGAAACATACGTGTACTCGCCCAACTCCTTTCACCTGATTTCGAACTACCACATGCACCCGGGCAATTTCGACTACGGCACTCCAGGATCCAATCTAGATCCGGACGTGCTCGTCTACTTCCGGGCGCCGGCGGATGGAACCTACCGCGTATTCGGCGCATTCACCGACCTCGACGGCACCGACGGCGACGGCCCTGAAGACAAGCGGGGCGTCCGCGTGAGCGTCTCCACCAGCACGGCGCCAGGGTTCGCGGGGGCGGATGTGCTCGTATCCTCGTGGCCGACTTCGCGGCCTATCTCGACGGCGACCGTCACGGCCGCCTATCTCGACGCGTCCAACACGAACCCATGGATGCGCGCGTTGTTGAACGGAGCTGCTCCCCCGTCGAGCTTCGGCTTCGATTTCCTCATCGACATGCTGGAAGGTCAGCGGGTCTATTTTCGAGCTCAGGACCTCGGATCCAGCCGCTTCGACTCTACGGGGATCGAAATCACGATCACCGACGAGATCGAGAGTCCGGATGCGGGCGTAGCGGAAGTCGACTCGAGCTTCGAAGACTCAGGCGAGCCCGCGACAGACGCTGGGCTCCCGCAGGACCTGGGGACCATTCCCAACCCTCCGAAGGTGGACGCTGGCGATGCTGGCGACGTAAGCGATGGCGGGCACCCCGACGCCGCACCGACGACCGAGGCTTCCGACGGGTGCAGTTGCCGCGCGAGCGGAAGGGAACACGGAGCCTCGTGGGTTGCGATGTTTCTCGTATTCGTGGGTTGCCTTTTCCGCGAGAATTCGGCCAGGCGAGCCGCGCGCAGCCCGCGTGAGCACGAGTGAGCA
>CAYXDO010000212.1:2372-17171 GCA_964463485.1 uncultured Myxococcales bacterium
CGAGTCAGCACGAGTCAGCACGAGTCAGCACGAGTCAGCACGAGTCAGCACGAGTCAGCACGAGTTTGCTCAGGGGACCGGACGTAACAAGTAGGCATCGAACTTGGTGGTGATCAACAGCGCATCTCTCGCGGCCACGAGCCGCGAGACCGGACGGTCCAAAAACGCCACCAGCTTGCCATCGCTGCCGATGGCCGATCCGGAGTCATCGAAGTAGGCGACGTTCAGGGACTCGAAGGGTCCGGACGTTGCCTGAATCTGACCACCTCCAAAGGGGAGAGCGTCCGCCGGTTTCGGACGCACGGCGAGGGACCGAGTACCGGCGAATCCAAGGTAAGCGCCTCGACTATTGGACCAACTCATGATGATTCTGCCTGGACAACTCGCCCGGAAACTGTAGATCCACGGCTCTCTGAGCGCCCCTTCGAGGCCAGGGTCGGCAGACTCGGGGGCGAGGAGAAGCCGCCTCGCTCTGGGTGGGTCTGCGAAGGGGTCGATTTCGATCGGACTCGCTTTCCGCTCGGTGGAGGCCCAAGCCAGTCCCCCGGCCGTGGTCAGAAAGGCGAGTGGGTCGTTGGGCGGTAGCTCGGGCTCGGGTGTCAACACGGAATCCCACTCCGTCGACACGGTCGTCACGGCAACCGGGTCGGAGGTCTCTATCCGAAGCACCTCGAGGCCTGGCAAGATCGCGATGGCTACCGATTGATTCACCCAGGTCACCCGCCACTCTCCCCCGTCGCTCCGAAGCGGACCTTCGCCAACGAACGAGAGATCGAATTCCAACTCCCCCCTGGGTACGGCCAACTCGATCGCGTATCCAAATCCCCCGACGGTCAGATCCCTCGACCGGAGTAAGATCAGCGCTCCGTCCGCTCGCCGTGCGCTCGCCTGGAGCGCTCCGACACCCCCGAGCTGCCCTGTCGCTCCCTTCGATCCATCGAACGGAACCTCCTCCACCTGCCCGTCATCCCGAACGACGACGAAGCCATCCCTCGCCTCGCCAGCAAATACGATCGGCCGCATCAACCGGCGATGAATGGGTACGAGCTCGGAGTCGGTCCATGAGTGAACGCTGCCATCCTCGGCCAGCACCACCGAGCGATCGGCGGCCTTCAGGGCGACCGCCGGTGAGAGTGGGGCCGGGGAGCCTTCACATCCGTCGAGGAGATCTCCACGATCGTCGAGACGCAGCATTCGTCGGCCCGCCGGCGTTTCTGCGTAGAGAAAGGGCCCGCTCGGGCCTTCGAAGACCCCCCAGCAAGTCAAGCCGGGGCAACGGCCCCGAACCGTGAGCTCGGGTCGAGCTGCGGCGCGCGCGATGGAGCTCGTGGGTAGATCCACGCCGAGGCTCAAGAGCTCGACTTCTCCCGGTTGATCATTCGTGCCAGAAGCACACGTCAGAAATCCATCCCGCGTGGGAAGGGCGAATTCGGCGTATCGATAGCCGGAGTAGGTCCAAATCGGTATCGAAGTGCCTGAGTCGAGCAAGACTTGGCCCGACTGGCCGCCCTGGTCGCCGGACTCGATTCGCGCCGGAAGCTCGATAGTCTCTGGCGACGGTATGATGGGCACCAACGAAAACACTCTGTCGACGAAGAGCGCCAGACTACCGTGATCGTCGAGAGCCATGCGCCAGGCCCTAGAGTTGGGGTCAGTGACCTCCGCGACCAACTCGCACTCCAGAGACCCGCGGTCCGACCTGCAGACCTGGAGGCTTCCGACCTTGAAGAGCCCGCGGCTTGACCCTCCTTGTCCCGCGAAGACAGAGAGGTCGTCCTTCACGACCGCGGAAAGAATCTCCATGGGTGGTCCTGCTGATCGTTCCCGCTCCGAGAGATCCGTCGCACTCAGTCTTCGAACTCGGGTGGAATTCGGACTCAGCTGCGTTCCAAGGAGAATTTCGTCACTGCCCTTCGGGGCAATCAGAAAACGCACCGACTCTTCGAACCCATCCCGGCTCGCAGTCTCCTCGGCTCCGGATTCACTCAAGCGCAGCGCTTTGACCAGATGTCTGCCCGCGAGATAGACGTTCGAATCACGACCGGCAATGGTCGCCACGGGCCAATCCGCTCCATCCTGCAAAATCACGGGGCCCTCGACGACCAAGCCCTTGCCCTCCTGGCAAGCACACGGGCCGGGCCAATCCAGCACGACTCTGTTCGCCACGGCCTCGGCCTCGCCCGCGGTGAGCACACGTTCGTCGGAAACGTCGAGGATCTTGGCCATCTCGACGGTGGGCGCGCAGCTGTCTCCAGGCTGGACGAGTCGAGGCCCGTCGTCGCGAAGGAGAAGGCACTCGCGGCACGAATCGGGCGGAGCCACGTCGGAGCTCAGCCGGGCTCGAACCGAGTCGACGTCCGGGAGCCGACCCTCGGGCGTGATGAAGGACGAAATGGGCATGACCACGAGGTATGACTCGGGTTCCAAAGAGACATACTCGGGCTGTTCACGAACGACGTACGTCCGCGCGGCGCTTGGTTCCACGACGACGACGATCGACGGACTCTCCTGAATCGGAATGCGTTTTTGCGCGGGACCGCATGCCCAGGCCAGAGCCACGACGAGCCTGGAGGCTCCTCTGCGGGCGGACATCTCCGATCCCGAGAGTCCGTCCGAACGCCGACGCTGTCAAGCGGGTGAGTTGGAGCGGCCTGAAACCTACGGTTTGTGCGGTCGGGGGGTGAGTTGCCTCGACGACTTCAACAACTATCCGGCGTGTCGCGAAGGAATATCGCGCTCTCTTCGGGGAGCGAGCTGTTGATGAACATGCCACTCCCGAGCTCGAAGCCGGCCTCCTGACTGACTCGCGGCACGATCACCAAATACCAGTGCAGATATTCCAGGCCGAGCTCTCGCGTCGGCGAGCTCCGGATCACGTAGTTGTATGGAGGATCGCCGAGGCCAACGTAGAGTCGGCCGACGAGAGAGCGGAGCACCCGTCCGAGCTCCTGGAGCTCCTCGGGACCCGCGTCGACGAAGCTGGCGCGATGGCGCTTCGGGACGATCCAGAGATGAAAGGGAGAGAATGCCGCGAAGGGTACGAAGGCGACGAACGCGTTCGTGTCGATGACGATCCGCACCTTCTCGTCGAGCTCGTCTTCGGCCATTCGACAGATGACGCAATCGCCCGAATCATCGAAATACCGACGAGCCTCGTCGGTTCGAGCCCGGACGTTGTAGGGCACGACGGGGATGCCGATGACTTGAGTATGGGGGTGGACGAGAGATGTTCCGGCGAGGGCGCCATGGTTTTTGAACCAGACGACATGTTCGATCCTGGAATCATCGGCGTGATACCGACCGCGGCTCTGGAAGGCCGCGAGCATCTCCGTGACTTCGTCCGACGACTCGAGCGCTGGGCAGACGTCGTGACGCGGGGACTCGATCAAGACTTCGTGAGCTCCCACGCCCGACATCGAGCGGTGGACACCGTCGAACAGACGAATGCGCTCGCCTTCCGAGTTGAGCGCCGGATATTTGTTTCTCACGCCTCGAATGCGCCAGGGGCCTTCGCTCGGCTCTCGGAGAATCTCGAGGGAGAGGTCTTCATTCCCCGGGCAGAACGGGCAGGTCGGCTCGAAGGGTCGCGGGTCGACTTCGGATCGCTTCTTGGCAAACTCCTCCGGTCGTTTCTTCCGTTCGGTCGAGATGACGACCCACTCTTTGGTGGCGAGGTTCTGCCTGAGCTCTGGCACTTCAGTTCTCCTTGAGCACACGCGGGTCGATCCCGCCGAGCTCCTTTCGGACCTTGGCCTCGAGGTCGCCAAAGGCCTCGATGGCGGTCACTTCGTGCAGCATCCGGGCTGTCTTCATCACGCGCGCGAGGTAGGTGAAGAGACTCCCTTCCTCGGTGGCCAGGTCCTCTTCTTCGATGAACGCGAAGA
Source organism: uncultured Myxococcales bacterium (assembly GCA_964463485.1). GTDB lineage: Bacteria > Myxococcota > Kuafuiibacteriia > Kuafuiibacteriales > Kuafuiibacteriaceae > CAYXDO01. The sequence goes on from CAYXDO010000212.1 coordinate 6,257, forward strand.
AGCCCTTTTCGTTGTCCTCCATCGTCGCCCAAATTTGTTTCGCGGTCTTGCCTCCGTGAAGCTCGGGGTGCGGCATGGTCGCGACGAACTCTCCGTGGACCAGCTCTACGGGAAGAAGCTCCCGCGGAAACTCGCGGTCATACTCGGCTTCGACGTCCTCGAAGGCGACGAGCGGATTCTCGCGTCGAAGCTCTCGGAGGCGTTCTCGGCACCACGCGCGTTTGACGTCCTCCCGCTTGCGATCGAAGTGGCGCTGAATGACGTCGTGCTCCACGACGTACTCCACGAGCTGCCGAACGTCCTCGTAGGTGGCGTCTACGTGCATGAGCCAGTAATACACGAACGCACCATCGGCTCCGCGGATCTTGCCGATGATCTCTCCTTTGACCTGACGGCCGTGCTCGTCGAGGACCCCTAGCGCCCGGAGATTGTCGGTGATCATCGCCAGCCGTTTGTGGGCCTCGACCTTCTCGCGATCCGAAAGCAGCAGGTTGTCGATCACGCGCTTGATGTTGAGGTCCAAGTAGGCGGGGTCGGAGGCGCTCACGACGATCGGCGCGGGCTCTTCGACTTCGTCGACCGGCGCGGCGGCCTGACTCATGAGTGAGCTTCCGGGAAGCGTCTCTTTGACGAGGTCGGGCAGGCCGATGGCGAGGATTTGCTCCGCGGTGATCTGAGTGCGGCTTCGGAGCGCCGCGGGCTGACCGCCGACGAGCTTCTTGTGGGTCTCCTCGTCCCAGACCACGTCTCCGCGGACCTTGGCCTCGGCCTTGGCTCGGTTGTAGTGTTTGAGCTTGATCTTGGTTTCGTCGATGCGAACGCCGCTCTTCTTGCTGTCCTTGATTTCGCGCCGGAACTCTTGAATGACCTCCTCGGGGCCAAGGGAAATGGCGATGCCCTCGTTGTCGAATTGAGGACGCCCGGCGCGGCCGGCCATCTGGTGGTACTCGGACGGAAAAAGAATGCGAGCCTTGCTCTTGATGTGTTTTCGGAGCGACGGAAAAACGACCCGCTTGGCCGGCAAATTGATGCCGGCCGAAATCGTCTCCGTGCTGACCACGAACTTGAGCAATCGATCGGCAGTGAGCTCCTCTACGAGGCGTCGATACGCGGGCAACACACCGGCGTGGTGGAGCCCGATGCCGTGAACGAGCAACGGCGCGAGCTCCGGTCCGAGGCCCTCGGATTTCAATACGGACCCGATCCGAGCGCTGATTTCGAGCTTCTCTTCGTCCGACGTGAACCGAGCGCAGGACTTGAGGAGCCTCGCGATGTCGAAGCAACCCTTGCGGCTGAAAGCGAAGATGATCGCGGGAACCTCCGCGTTCGCGGCGAGCTCCCGGACGCATTCGAGCAGGTATTGCTCTCGCCACTCGTGATGCAGCGGGACCTTGCGCTCGTCGGACCGCACGAGCCGCATGGGTACGCGCCGAGTGACATAAACCCACTGACAAAAACTTTCTGGGTAACCAACGGTCGCGGAGAGAATCACCAACTGAGTACGGGGATCGAGTCCGATGATCGATTGTTCCCAGACATACCCACGCTCCGGCTCGTTGAAATAGTGACCCTCGTCCATGACGACGATGTCCGCGGGGACATGCATGCGATCGGCGAAGATTCGATTCCACAGGATCTCGGCGACGATCACTTGAATCGGGGCGCCCGCGTTGACTTGGTAATCGCCGGTGGCGAAGCCCACGTTCTCTTCACCGAAGTCGGCCGAGAGCTCTCGGTGCTTCTCTTCCGTGAGCGCTCGAAGGGGGGTGGTGTAGATGGCGGTTTTTTTCTGCCGCAGGGCGAGGAGCAGCGCGGCCTTGGCGATCAGCGTCTTGCCGGTGCCGGTCGGGACGGTGACGAGCACACCTTCGCCAGCGAAGATGTGCCGCAGCGCTTCCTCTTGGACCGGGTAGGGTTCGAGGCCCTTGTCGATGAAGAAACGCTCGTAAAACTCGAGCTCGATCGAGGCAACGTCGGTCTCGTTCGCGCCCATGCGGGCGAAGGTCCTCCGGGCGTAGGCCGAGCGCAACAGGAAGGCGCGCGAGGGGCAAACGATCCCGAGGAGAGATGTAGGCAACGGTGTCGCCTTCGCGCCGATAAGGCTCCGTGGTCTCGGTTCTTCGCGGAAGCGGTCACGCCGGAGCGAGCTTTTCGGGCAAGTCCGAGCGCGACGAGGACGCTCGACCCATCCGCGGGGGCGCTGCCGTCGGGCCGACGCCGAGGTCGATCTCGACCCTCAGCTTGCACGAGTTTCCGCGAACGAGTCACACGACGGTTCCGCGAGCGGGCGCGACGTCTTGGTCCGCAGAGCTCGGCGGTTTCGTGCGGCAGCCCGCGGTGTCCGCCGTGCTCATCGGCATGTCACTCGTGGCGGGAAGCACGATGACCTTCCATGAAGGCCACATCGGGATGGGTACTCCCGCCGCTGCGGCCGAAGCGGAAGATCTTGCGCGAGACGTGTTAAATCACGAGGTCACGCCCAAAGCGGCCCAAGCCGAGTCACCGGAGGCCAAGGAGCTTCGAACGAAGGTCAGCGCGTTGGTCGACAAGGAGTTCGGGGGTGACTACCGAAAGGCGTTCAATCGCTTCGCAGGCCAAGACCAGCACCTGAATCGGAGTGAAGTGATCTCGCTCTTGAAGCGCGCGGGAATCGGCAACATGCTCACGCGCGGCGCATGGGCCGACGGGATCTTGGAGCGTTTCGACGCCAACAAGAGCGGCACGATCTCGTGGACCGAGTTTTCGGCGGTGTGCCCGGTCGGCTGAGCTTCGTCGAAGTTCGCGGCAGAGACCGGCGAAGGAGGCCGTGTGCCGGACGCGTTTGATTCGCGGCGCGGAGAAGCGGGGTCCTCTCTTTCCGACGCGTCATCGGGGGCCCACGCTCGCGACACGAGCCGATCGCCGTCGGAAGATCTCGGGCCGCGGGTGCAGCAGTTTCTTCTCGTGGCGCTCGCGGCTTGGATTTTTTTCTCCGTGGTTCACGTCGCGAGCAGCCACGTGCGCGCGAGCGTCATCCACGTCGCTGCGGCGCTGTTGACCGGACTGCTGCTGGTCACGCTGCGCGCGCGGGCGGCGAACGCGGGCGTGACGGCGCAGCTTGGGCTCGGCGTCACCGCGCTGGCGTTTTTCAGCGACTCGATGATTTCCGGACAGCTCGACGCTGCCGCGCTGTTCTGGGTGTGCCTGCTGCCGCTTGCCGCGTCCTACGTCGCCTCGCGTCGCTTCGCATTGCTGTGGCTTTTTGCGGCGATCTCCCTCGTGGGTACGATGGCCGTTGTGAGTTTCGTAGCACCCATCAAGCCTGAGTATACGGAGCGCGGGCTCGGCGTGGTCCCGTCCCTCGCTGGGCTTGCGCTGTGTGTCTACCTGGTGGCGCGCGCCGGCCGGCGCGCGTTCGACGGGGAGCTTTCGCGGGCGAGCACGCTGGCGGAACGCGTGCAAGCCCACGCCGTCGAAGCCGACCGAGCCAAAGAGCAAGCGATGACTCTCGCGCGACTGAAAGACGGACTCATCGCCAACACGAGCCACGAGCTTCGCACTCCGCTCAACGGCATCCTCGGGACGCTGACGCTCTTGGAGCTCTCGGAGCTCGAGGATCGCCAGCGCGACTTGGTCGACAACGCCAAAGCGAGCGCCGAGCACCTGGCGTCGCTGCTCGCAGACATCCTCGATTTGTCGGCGATGCAGGCCGGCGCGCTGCGGCTCGCGCCCGCTGCTACCGACGCTCGCGACGTGCTCGAAGACGTGATGGACGTCGTGGCGACCCGCGCCGCCGAAAAAGGTTTGGATCTGTCGCTGGTCATTCCCTCCGACGCGCCGCTCGTCATGCTCGACCCCGTGCGGCTTCGACAGATCGTGCTCAACGTCGTCGGCAACGCGGTGAAATTCACGGACACGGGGGCCGTCGGCGTACAGCTCCGCTATCGAGGTCGCGAAGACAGAGTCGAAGTCATGGTCGTCGTCGAAGACACCGGCCCCGGTATGAGCGAGGCTCAGCTCGCCAGGCTATTTCGACCTTTCGAACAAGGCGACCCTCTGCGCCCACGTCACGTCGAAGGCTCGGGGCTCGGGCTCGCGGTGTCTCAACGCCTCGCCAAGGCGCTCGGTGGCGGCATCGAGGTCAAGAGCCAACTCGGCAAAGGCACGACCTTCACGATCGACATCGTCGTCCCAAGCGGAGGGGCGCCGACCAAGCAACTCACACCGTTCGGTTCGACCCACGTCGTCGTGCTCGAACCTTCCGATCGAGTTCGCGTGAGTATCATGTCTTCGCTCGCTTGCCTGGGTTGTTCGACGGCCGGAGCGAAGAACGCGGAGGAAGCGCGGGGTCTACTCGGAGAGAAGACCGACGCGATCGTACTCGGCCCGGCGATCTCGGTGGATCACGCCGAAGAGATCATTCGAGAGCTCGACGCTCCGGCCTCGACTCGAGTCATCGCGTTGCTCGTTCATCTCCGAGGGGCCCGTGCGTCGAGCGCCGGGCCCGTGCGGGTCGTCGTCGCGCCGGCGCGGCGCAAGCGCCTGGCTGCGGCCCTCTCGCGGGCGCTCGGCGGCGAGGTCGACGCGGTCAAGAAGGTGAGCATGACCGGACCCAAGCTCCGCGTGCTCGTGGTGGACGACTCTTCGGTCAATCGGCTCGTGTGCGCGGGGCTGCTCGAGGCGCTCGGGCATCGCGCCGACGGCGCCAACAGCGGCGCCGAAGCGCTGGGGCTCATCGGTCGCAAGGACTACGACGCGGTCTTACTCGATCTGTCGATGCCGGGCATGAGCGGCTTCGAGCTGCTGCGGCGAATCCGAGCGCTTCGGCCTGACGATCGATGTCCGTTTCTGGTGGTCTCTTCGGCCAGCGTCGATCCGGCGACGCGACAAGCCGTCCGCGAAGCGCGGGCGGACGATTTTCTCGCCAAACCCATTCGGATGGAGGCCCTCGAGCAACTCCTTTCGCGGGTGACGCTGAAGACAGGCGCGACGGCGCTCACGCGGCCCATTACGACCGTGCCCCGAGTACCGGCCACTCCTGTGCTCGATCTTGCGATTTTCGGCGACCTCGAGGCCCTCTTCGTCGACCCCACCGATCTCGCGAGCACCTGCCAGACTTTCATCGATTCCCTGCTGGCTTTGCTCGAGTGGCTGCAGACACCAGCGGCCGACGACACCTCTGCATTGCGAATGCGCGCGCACACAATTCGGGGCTCGGGGGGCACTCTGGGCGCGTCACGACTCTCTCAGGTCGCCTCGGAGATCGAGCTCTCCATCCTGAACGGGCGAGGACCCGAAGCGCTCGCCCTCCGACCCGAGCTCGCCAAACAAACCCTCGCCGCCATCGCCGCGATCAAGGAGAGGCTCGAGCCCTTCGAGCCTCGGCTGGACGAACCCTTCGACCTAGAGTCCGAGGTGCTCCATGTGCCCGAAGAGAGCACCTGTAAAGGCGTACTGTTTCAGACAATCCTCGCGTTGATTCCGGAAACGCAGCGCGGAACGTCCGAGGTCGAAGATGCGCTGCGCGCGGCGCGGGTGTATGACGGCCCTTATCACGCTCTGGCTACTTATCCGCTGCGAGATTTGTTCAGGTTGAGTGAATGCGTCGTGCGACTCACACTTCGAGAAGTCCCGACTCAGCGAGGCCTGGCGACTCTCGCAACTCACCTCTTTCCCGCTCTCGCCGTTTCGCTTGCGGGCCGACCGATCTTCGGCGTGTTGGGCACCGAGCTCGACACCGTGGTCGCGCACCTGCCAAAGACGCGGGCCGCGGCCATTTCCTTGGGCGCCATGGAGATCGTACGAACGGGTCCAGAGAGTCTTCGCATCGTGGTCCGTGAGTTTCCGACGAGCTTGATCAGCTTCGAGATCGGATTTGTCACCGGAGCGCTCGCGGCGGCCGACATCGAGCGGCCCAATATCAAGGTGCTTCCCAACCGCGACGGCTTCGTGATGAACGTTTCTTGGGCCCAAACCGCGGCTCAGGCTTGACGGACGCGCTCCAATCCGGGAGAGGGACGTCATGATGGGTCGGATTCCAGTGATTCTCGGAGTCATCGCCGCGGGCGTCTTGACGGGCGCGTGCGGGGCGACCCGAGAGCAGCTGGTGAAACGCGCGTCCTTCGACTTGAATTGCCCGGCGGAGCAGCTCGAGGTTCACGAGCTCGACGGGCGGACGAACGGGATTCGAGGGTGTGGGCGGCAGGCGACCTACGTCGAGCAGTGCGAGGTCGTTCAGGGGTCGCGGGGCAACTGCACTTGGATCATGAATACCGACGCGGAGCCCTCACCTTCGCCCAAGTCGGAGTGAGTTGGAGAAAGCTGCGTCGATCGATCGTCGTTTCTCGAACGTCGTTGGGTCGAAAACTCACTCGGGCTCGGCCTCGCCGCGAACCACGGAGCGCAGGAACTCCTTGAGCGCGAGAGTCTCGGTCTCGTCGAGAGATCCGTTCGAATCGGCGTCGAATCGAGCCTCGAGCGCCGCCTTCCTGGCGTCGTGCATGGCCCGCCGCTCTTCGTGGCTAAGTCGGCCGTCACCGTCCGCGTCGTAGGTGGCGAGGTCGGCGGCGCGTCGCGCTTCGTGCTCGGCCCGCCGAGCGGCCCTCGCCGCCTCGATCTCCGTGTCGCTCAGCGCGCCGTCGCCGTCCGCGTCGAACTCGGCGAGCTGGCGGGCTTCGAGGTTCGCGCCGCGAGCCTCGAGGTCCGCCCTGAGGATCTCCCGCTCGACGTCGCTCAGCGCGCCGTCACCATCCGTGTCGTAAATCCACAGGAGCCTGCGGAACGGGAGGGGGCCGCGCCCGCGGTGCCCGCAACCCTCGGGGCGATCGCCGCCGACCGTGCCCGTATCAGTGAGCTCAGGGGGCGGCCCGCCGCGGCCATGACCGAGCCCCTCACCCATGCCTCCTTCGCCGTGGCCCATACCACCCTCGCCCCGCATCTCGCCGTCCCCGCGGCCGTGGCCGCCGCGGCCGCATGCGCCTGCCCTGCCGCTGAACTCAGCCTCCATGACGGCGCGCTCGGTCTCGCTCAGCACGCCATCTCCGTCCGTGTCGAATCGAGCCACCAGCCTGTCGTGTACGCCACCGAGCGAGCAGTCACGATTCACGTCCGAGCCCTCGCCGATGGCGTCCTCGTCCGCGCCCGTGGGCGCCGACGCGTCGCTTGGCGTTCCGTCGAGCGTGTCACCGCCCTGAGTCACCGCCGCCGAGAAGGTGGCGTTCTCTTCGGCCTCCGTGAGCGTTTCGCTCCCATTGCAAGAGGCGATGAGTCCCACCGCCGCCGAGTTGATGAGGAGATGTTTGAGCAGCTTCATGCTCCTTCGACACGCGACCCGCTCGAGTCGAGCAATCCTCCCGCAATCCTCCCGCAGCTTCGTTGGAGCTCCACGCGACCCGGATCGTCGCGGTTCCAGAGGTCCCGCCCAGAAACGGCGAGTTGATTCCGCCCTCTGCCTCTGAGACGTTCTCTTCTCGTGCCCCCGCGGAACGCCGGATACTCAGGAACACCTCTCCCAAAGAAACTCGGAATCAAGGAAGAATCGAGGGTCGCCGTGATCGGGCCGCCGGAAGGCTTCGGCCGCCTTTTGAGCTCGCATCCGATTCGGGCCGTCGCAGGGCTAGCCGAGTTGGGGCCGAGTGAAGTCTTCGACGTGCTCGTTGCGTTCCATCTTCACCATGACCAACTGCTCGCTCAACTTCGCGAGCTGGTGCCGCGGATCGAGCCCAACGGAGCGATCTGGGTGGCATGGCCGAAGAAGAGCGCCAGAGCAGCGACCGACCTCGACGAAAACCGAGTCCGCGACCTCGGGCTCCCCTTAGGGCTCGTGGACAACAAAGTGTGCGCGATCGACGAGACGTGGTCCGCGCTGAGGCTGGTCGTTCGCGTAGAACATCGAAAGACGCATCGAACGGTGCGCTCGGTCGATTGAACCAGAACGACCAGCGTTGGTGCCCTGCGTCGAACGAGGGGAGCAGGTCAATCCGTATTTCCCAGCTCTGCGGCTTGGATTCTTTCGTCGGACGTCGCTTTCGAAGCCGCCGCGAGCTCGCCGCCCCGCGGCGCCGTTCAACAACGAAACCACGTGGGTAGACGCGAGATCGTACATTGCCTATGATCGCGCCGATTTGGGTGGGCTTCTGCGCAAGGGCGAGACCCTCGGAAATTTTGAGCTCCAAGGACAGATCGCTGTCGGAGGCATGGCCGAGGTTTGGTCTGCGTCGGACGCTTCGGGACGGCGCGTCGCCCTGAAAATCCTTCGGCTGGCGGGAGCCACCCCCAGCATGCGGTCGATGTGGACCGACGAGGTCAATCTTGCGACGAGGCTTCGCCATCCGAGTATCGTTCGGGTCGAGGGCGCGTTCGAAGATCGAGAGTGTCGCGTACAGATCATGGAGCTCGTGGAGGGCCAAGACCTTCGTCGGGTCTTGCAGGCTGCGCACAAGGCCAAGGCGACCATGCCCCTGCCGATCGCCTTGACGCTGACTCGCGATCTCGCCCGTGCACTCGGCTACGCCCACAGCGCCAAGGGCGTGGACGGCAGGCCGCTCGGGATCGTGCATCGCGACGTTTCTCCGCACAACGTCATGCTGACCAAGGAAGGGCGCGTGAAGTTGCTCGACTTCGGCATCGCGCGGGCAAACGACCGACTCACGAAAACCGCGGCCGGAGTCATCAAAGGAAAATTGAGTTACATGGCTCCGGAGCAAGCGATCGGGGCAGCGGTCACCGTGAGAACCGACGTATTCGCGCTCGGGATCATGCTTTGGGAGAGTCTGGCGATGCGTCGGCTCTTCAAGGCCGACAACGACGCGGTGCTGATTTCGATGATTTGTGAGGCTCAGGTGCCTCCGATTCAGTCGATTCGCCCAGAGGTCCCGGATGGAGTGGCAGGACTCTTACGACGAATGCTCGCGCTACATCCGAAGGAGCGGCCTGAGACGATGCGCGTCGTCGAAGACGAGCTCACGCGGGTGCTCGTCACCGAGCTGACCCCGGCGCAGCCTTTGGAGGTTGCAAGTTGGGCAGCTCTTCACCTTCGCGACAAAAGACGCACCGCGCAGCTCCCGATGGACAAGACCATCGAGGTGCCGGCTGAGTTCGAAGAGGACGATGAGACCTCGGCGGACGCTCGCGAGCTCGAAGGGAGCGACGACGTCCGCGGTGCCTTGATGGCTCCAGCGGTAGTCTCGGAGGGCTCCGCTGGCACCGAACCCAGCCCTCCCGTTTCATCGGGATCGATGAAGGGCACCGCCAGCGGGGAGGCTCGGATCGTGACGAGCTCCCTCGAGAGCGCGCGTACGGAGGCTGTGCGCGTTACGGGCCAAGGGGGGCTCGTTGCGGTCGCGATCCCCGAGCAGTATCCCACTCTGCCCTTCGCTTTGTCTTCTGCTGACACCGAGCCCGAGCCGAGCGGCGTGCTCGCTCAGCCCCGGTTGAGCGCGCCGACGAGAGCTTCATTCGACGTGTCGAGCGCGGCCATCGCTCCGCCTCCCATTCTTTCGGTGGAGGCCAAGGTGACGCCTGTGCGTATCGAGAGCGCCGAGGCCATCGCGCCCGCGAGAATACCGCGGGCGATCGAGCAATCCCCCGGCGAACCGTTATGGCGATGGCTGCTATTGGTCGCGCTCGCGGTCGCGTCGGTCGCCGCCGCGTCCGCCGCGATCCTGCGCTGAAGAACTCACCGGCTCGGCACGGGCTTGTTGCGCCAAGGTTTGTGGAGGGTGACGTTGAACGCGTGTCCGTCACGGACGACGACGATCATCGTGTGCTCTCGATCGCTCACGACCCCTCGGAGCTCGCCGGGGGTGGTCACGCGGGTCTTGAGCGCTTGAACGATGACGTCGCCGACCTTGACCGAGGCTTCCGCGGCGGCAGATCGCGGATCGACGCGAGTGACTTTGACGCCGCCTTTGTAGATTTCCGGCACCTTCAGTCGCTCGCGCTCGGCGTCGTCGAGTGAGCCGATCTCCAGGCCGACCAAGGCTTCAGGTGTGCCAGGATCGCGAGGGATGAAATCAGCGGGCACGAGGCCCGCGTCACCCAGAGCGACGAAGGCCGATCCGGCATCGACGGACTCTTCAGCCGCAGGAACCTCTGCGCGCGTCGCGGTGCTCGACGTCGGACGGTTGGAGGTCACCTCAGCATCGCGGCCGACCGGCTGTTCATCGACGGACTTCGAAGGCCGTTGGCCGACGAACATCCACAGCCCGACCCCGACCGCGGCCGTCAGGAGAAAAAGGCTGGACGGTCTCACCTTGCCACTCGGTCGTGCGCGCCCCCGGTCGTCTCGTCGTCGACGTTTCATGCGAATGTGCAAACGGCCTTGTCCTGGTTTCGATTCCATCCGTCAAGACGAGGAGACGGAAGCCGCCCGAGGAGACGCAAGCCGCCTGGAACGGAATGATTTTCGAGGGCCTGAACGGAATGATTTTCGAGGGTGATTTGCGCAACTCGACGAGGCGCTCGGTCGAGGACGTATACATGAGCGATCGAAGAGCCGACTCCTCCGTGAACCCGCCGCGGGCGCGCGAGCCCGAGCGAGAAGATGTCCTCGAACGAAGGTGCAACGAGATCTGGAAAGAGATTTCGGAGCTGCTGGAGGAGGAGCGGAGGTTGATGGCACGAGGGCCCGCGACCACGAAAGAGCACCTGCGAATGGACCTCCTCCGCAGCCGCGTCATGCGACTACGCCAAATAAGCCTCAAATATCGCGAAGCGATTCGAAAGAGCGCGGGATGACCAGCGAAGCCCACGGTCGTCGCTCATCGGCCGGACGCTCGAGCGTCTGAGCGTCTGCGCCTGAGCGTCTGCGCCTGACCGACGAGGTGGTCTGCGTCAGATCGTCTGCGTCAGATCGTCTGCGTCAGAGCGTCTGCGTCAGATCGTCTGCGTCAGAGCGTCTGCGTCAGAGCGTCTGCGTCAGAGCGTCTGCGTCAGA
>CAYXDO010000213.1:0-4994 GCA_964463485.1 uncultured Myxococcales bacterium
TGAATCGGATGTCGGACTCGGATGTCTGAATCGGATGTCTGAATCGGATGTCTGACTCGGATGTCTGACTCGGATGTCGGACTCGGATGTCTGAATCGGATGTCTGAATCGGATGTCTGAATCGGATGTCTGAATCGGATGTATGAATCGGATGTCTGAATCGGATGTCTGCCGGAATCGGGGACGGCGATCTCGTGCTTCGGAAGGTGCGATCGAGCTCGACCGGAAGGTCGCGCGCTGGACTTGGCCAACTCGAGAAGCCATAGCGAGCGCGGAGCGCTCGCCGGCAGAATCTTCGAGCCTTCGTTCTGAACCGTGTACTGACGTGCGGAGCGCTGGATTCAGAGCCCCAAGGGCGCTAGCTTCCCTGCGTGGCCACCGAATTCGACGAGATAGAGGTCGACATTGACGACATCTTCTCGATCCTGACAGGAGACGTCACCAGTCCCACGGATTCCGCGAAGCTGGCGAACAACCTCGCCGCTCTGGATGCCGGCCGCGCCGAGGCCATCTCTAACGCGGAATCTGAAACGGCCATCTCCAACGCTGAATCTGAAATGACAGGCGCGCCCGATCTCGACGTGCTTCTTGCCGGGCTCATCGAAACGGCCGACTACGAAGGTGAAGCCGACCTTGCTTCGCTCGGGGCCATGATCGAAAGCACCGGCCCCGATACACCTCGCGGTCGTCGACTCTCCGCCGTGATCGACTATCTCGTCGCTGAGCTCTCCGAAGAATCGAAGGTCGCAGCAGCCTCCGCGCGAAGCCTCGACGATTGGCCCGAGACAGACAGCGCCGAGATCGTGATCGACCCAGAGGTCGCCCTCGACGGGATCGAACGCGCCACCGATCGTCGAATCGTGATCACCACAGCCGGTCCGCGCACCAACCCGTTCGCCGAGTCCGCGCCGCGCTCGCCGAGTCCGACGCAACCGGTTCCAACGATTCCAGGTCCGACGCGCGCTCGGTCGTTGTCCCTCGAGATCGTCATCGAAGACCCCGACACGTTCGAGGAGACGACCGAGCGCGAGATCGCCGAGCTGAATCAGAAGATCGCCGAGTGGTCCTCCCAGAGCGCTGCGGAGATCCTGTCGGCTGGCGACGCATCGGATCCCGAGCTCCGCGTTCGATTGCAGGCGCTCCGCGCGCTCTACGCGCCCAAGGACTTCGACGCGCCTCAGGTTCGCGCGAAGAAACACGAAGTGCTCGCCATCCTGCTCCGTGCGCTGACGCAGCTCTCCAATCAAAGCCTCCCCTCTGTCGAGCTCCGAGCGCAGAAGGCCGAGCTCGCGAAACTGGAGCTGAAACGAATTCAGGCGCCCAATGTGAATTTGCTTGCCCGAGCGAGAGGAACGCTGAGGGTTGCTCGTTCGCTGGTGAAAGGCTCGGACCTTCGCGGCGCGCTCGAAGCGTTGACGCGTGTAGAACAGACCGCGCCCTCTCTCCGCGGAATTGTCGAGGTCTGGCGCTCCTACGTGCGCTCGCTGCTCGAACGGAATGATCGGATCGTCGTCGAGCTCGCGCGAAGCGCCATCCAAGCCGAGATCTCATCCCCACAATCGCTCGAACCCGTCGATCGTGCAGAAGCTTTTCTCCTGCTTGGCCGCGTCTGCCGACGCCTCGGAATGCAGACCGAATCTCTCGAGGCTTTCAAGCGCGCGTACGAGATCGATCCCTTCGATCACGAGACCAAACGCGAGGTCGAAAAGGCGCAGAGCCGTCGCCGAACTCTCTCCACGATGCGTGCGAGCATTGGAAAGCCGACTTCGAAGAAGGGCTTGAGCGGCTGATTGGTTACGCTCCGGCATGGAGCACCGACGACGCAAGGGCGAGCGTTGCGCGGCCGCTCGATCGATCCAACCGGCGCATTTTTGGAGCGCATCGAATCGGTTGCGGCAAGTCCGCCGACCTGTAGACTCGCGGCGTCATGGGCTCGGAGCTCGACGACGAAGGCTCTTCGGAGTCCCGGAGGAGATCGTTGGTGGCGCAGCACAAGCGGCGACTCTCCAACATGCCGTGGCTGTACTTTCGGCTGAAGCCCAAGCACCGCGCGTGGGCCGACCCGTGGCAGGCTCGTGTTCAGGCGCGACTCATGGCCCTCGAGACCGTCGAGATCGAGCCAGACTGTTTCGTCGCCCCGGAGGCCCGGATCTTCGCCGAGCCGGGCCGAGCGATCCGGCTCTGCCGCGGGTCCAGCATCGCCGCTTTGGCCTTCGTTCACGGTCCTGTGGTGTTGGGTCCGAGCGCCAGCATCAACGCGCGGGCGAGCCTCGACGGGGGCGCCGCAGGCATCGAGATTGGCGAAGGTACTCGCATCGCCGCGGGCGCCATGATTTATGCGTTCGACCATGGCCTCTCCCCTGACCGGTCGATCCGAGAGCAGCCCGTGACGTCGCGCGGGATTCGCATCGGAAGTGACGTCTGGGTGGGCGCGGGCGCGGGCGTCACGGACGGCGTCGTCATTGGCGACCACGCGGTCGTGGGTATGGGCGCCGTGGTCACGCGTGACGTTCCGCCCTTTGGTATCGTGGCAGGAACCCCGGCCCGGCAGATCGGAGACCGCCGGACGTGGCGCGGCAAGCTCGACTCGCTCTGAGTTGCTCTGTGGTCCTGTCGGCGTGCGCAACTCGCGACTACGTCACGGGCATGTGGACCCTCAACCGCTTCGATGAGCGCGAGGAGGTCGACTTGGGGATTCGACAAGCAGACCTACTCATCGCGAGCGCCGAGCAGCTCGGACACACCATCGACCCGGACGATGAGTACACGCGAGCGGTTCGTCGAATCGCCGGTGCGATCTTCGAGGTACCGGAGAATCGCGCGCGGATGCCGCCGTTTCCGTGGGAGGTTCACGTGATCGGGTCCGAGGGTGCCAACGCCTGGTGCTTTCCGGGAGGTCAGTTGCTGGTACTCACCGGTTTGATGCGGAGTGGGTTCGTACAGGACGAGGACGAAGCGGCGGCGATCGTCGGCCACGAGATTGCGCACGCCGCGGCTCGGCACGGCACGGAGAAAGAGACCCTCGCGCGAATCCGAGCCGCGCTCGGGCCGCTGGCGAGGTTCTTCGGTCCGCGGCTCGTGGAGCTCCTGGAGCCGGAGGATGCCGGATCCATGGCCGACGCGCTGTCTAAGTCGGCGGGGCAGCACGATCAGGCCCAGGAGCTCGAAGCGGACTTGATAGGTCTCGAGCTGATGGCGCGCGCTGGGTACGATCCGGCGGCGGCGCCGCGGATCTGGGCGAGGTTGAGGGCCGAGCCCGCGGCCGACACTCACCCGCCGAACGCCGTTCGCATGAGGGAGCTGTTGCGCCATGTGCCGACGGCTCGGTGGCTGGCGACTCATCGCACCAGGCGTGTCCCTGACCGAGTTGCTGGCTGGCGCTGGAAGCTCGCGGAGGCGACCTTTCCGGTGGTGAAGTCGAGGATGGAGTCGCGCGGGGTGCTCCCGGAGGGTACGCGCCTGGCCACGGCGTACGTGCGTCGCAGCGAGCTCCTCAAGATCGAAGTCAGCAGAACCGAGACCAGCGCTCAGGGCAGGGCCGTACGAATACGATTGGTGAGCTCTGCGGGCCTTTCGGACGATAGACTGCCCGTGTCCGGCGTGCTGCTCGTGGAATCGAAATCATCGGGGCGAGTCGTCCATGCCGAACGACTCTGGCAGCTCGAGCCGATCGAACCGGAGATGTCGCGGACGATACACCTGCCGAGAATCGACGATTCGAGCCGGTTGGTGGTTCGAGCGATCGTAGGAGCGCTCTGGTTCGAGGAGGAGTATCCCGGCGCGGCCGACGGGCCGTCGCGGTGACGACGAACCAAGAGAGTGGTTCCCAAATTTTCTGAAAGCTTCGGCCAATTCAGGACTGGCAGCACCGTCCTCCTTTGCCCAGTGGTTCCTAGAGCCGAGAGCCGAGCTCACACCAAACGCCGATGTGATCGGATGCCCAGAGCGCCCCGCCCCCGTCCAGCGCAAAGGGCTGGTCGAAGATCGGGCGGCACGCGATGCCGAGCGGTGCTCGCGACCGCACGAAGACGGCGTCGATTCGGCGCAACGCTCGAAACCCAGGCGCGTCGAGCGGGAGAGTCTCGTTCGTACACCCTCGCCGATCCTCGGCGGTACATGCGTATCCGGAGACGGCGGCTCCGTCGACGAACCCGCGATCCTTCAGGATCGAGAGCGCCGGTGCAGTGTCCGACAGGTTGAAGTCCCCGGCCAGCACCTCGATCCCCTCGGGTGTCGCAGCGGCGTCCGCGAAGGCCACGACGTCCTCGAGCTCTCGGCGCGCCGCGGCCTCGTCATCGGGTCCCTGGAGGTGAACGTTGAACAAGTCCACTGCGCCGAGCGAGGCGCTGACGCGAACGTGCAAGGCGGTCCGCGGCCTGAAGGCCTCGACGGCGACGACCGCGTGATTTTCGAAGCGCGACGGCTCCGCCCGCGTCAAGGTGAGTTGCCCGACTCCGCCGTCGCGTGCGTCCCGTGCTGCTGGCGATCCGAAGACATCGCCGAAGATCGAAACGTACTGGGTACCCACCGCCTCGAGGATCTCGGCTTGGACGTCCGGATATCCTGCCTCGGTGCCAAGCTGAATCTCCTGAAACGAGATGGCATCGGGCGACGCCGCCGCGAGCGCCGACAAGACTCGCTGGAATCGCTCGCCGAAGCGGTCGAAGGGCTCGGCCTTGGGGTCCTCGTCGAAGAGCCCGTGGAGCACGTTCAGGGTCACCAGGCGAAACGGAGCGGGATCAGCTGAACAGCCGAGCGCCGTCACTCCGCAAAACGACAACAGCACGGGCGCGGACAGCCTCACGCGACGAGTGTGCCAGCCCGCTCGGAGCTCCGCCAGATAGATCACCGGCGACCGCTGACGCCGAGCGGGCGCAGGCTCGAGGTCGGAGGTCAGACTCGGAGGTCAGACTCGGAGGTCAGACTCGGCGGTCGTACTCGGAGGTCAGACTCGGAGGTCAGACTCGGAGGTCAGACTCGGAGGTCAGACTCGG
>CAYXDO010000213.1:5094-17108 GCA_964463485.1 uncultured Myxococcales bacterium
CGGAGGTCAGACTCGGAGGTCAGACTCGGAGGTCAGACTCGGAGGTCAGACTCGGTGGTCAGACTCGGTGGTCAGACTCGGAGGTCAGACTCGGAGGTCAGACTCGGAGGTCAGACTCGGAGGTGAGACTCGGAGGTCAGACTCGGAGGTCAGACTCGGAGGTCAGACTCGGATGATTCGAGTCGCTTGGTGGTTCGAGCGATCGCAGGCGACTGCCCGTCGGCCGCGCCGGGATCCGTATGCCAGTATGCCAAGACGAACCAGGCGCCGGCGTTCGAGACGTGGTATGATTCATTTCGTGGCCGCTGAAATCCGGTCGAGCGACTAGGTGTGTGGGAGTGACATCGAGAGCAACCGAGGTTCGAGCGAGCGTGAGCGTCGTGTTTGCGCTGACGTTGGCGGTCGGTCTGCGGGCGACTCCCGCGCACGGAGCTCCTCTGCCCCGGGAGTTCGAGAACAACGGGGAGCTCCTTCTCGAGAACATCCCGCATGAGCTTCGGTCGTCGTCGTCCGTTTTTCGATCGCGGTGTGCACAATGCCACAGCCTCAATCGCCCGCTCGAGGCGCTCGCGACCGGGCTCGGACCGGTGTCGGGTCGTCCCTTCGAAGCCGAAGATATCAAGCAGTACGTGGTTCGCATGATGCGCAAGCGCGGCTCGAGTATCCGGCGCGCGGAGGCGATGGCGTTGGTTCGATTTCTCGTGTTCGTCCGCGAAGTCGGTCGGGAGGCTCAGTCGCGAGAGCGGCAAGATTCAGGGTCCAATGAGGAGCTGACTGCCGACTAGGCGCCACCTTTGCGATCCGAACTCGCGAGTACGTTCGCGGCTACTGTTTAGAAACGACGCTCTTCGAGCTCGTGCTGGTCTCGGGAGTTGGGCGCTCGACCCGTTCGCCGCGTGACTTCGATCCCAGCAGTCTTCGGAGCGCGAACCCACCGGCGAGGAGCAACAGCACGGCGATCACGGCGAACACGACGCGCAGGATCCGCCGGCGGCCGATTTCGACCTCGCCGTCGGATACGGGCACCACGAGGCTCTCCTCGGTCACGTCGCCTTCGGGGAGGATCTCGACCGTCCTTGCCGAGCTTTGGGCGTCCTCGTGGGCGGATTCAGCGCGCTTACGAACGACGAGGGTGTCGCTGCGCCGTCCCGCCGATCGCAGGGGTGCCGGCGGCGGCGGTGTGGGTGGCGGCGGCTCGGGCGGGTCGGGCGGCAGGGCCGGTGGAGTTTGGGCCGGTGAGGCCGGTGAGGTCGGTGTGTCGGCGCGCTCGCGCTCCTTGCGTTTGGCCTCGAGGATGCGCTTCGCCTCGAGGAACGCCTTCTCCGGATCGGGTGCGACGTCTTTGGTCGGTGTCACCGCGCGATCGGGTTCGGGCCGGAGCCACGGGGGCGGGGGCTGCGGAGGCATCTCGCTGGGGGTCACCTCTTTCGAAAGTGCTTTGAGCACCGACGAAGTGCGCGCTCTGATCTTGCGAGCGGCCAGCGGCGCGGGTTCCGAATCGCGCTCGGGCGTTGGCTCTCCGTCGTCCTGTGTGTCGGCAGGAGGCTGGAAGAGCCCATCGATGGCGAGGTTGTCAGCGGTGCTGCCCTCGTCCGCGGACGCTTCGAGGCCCATGAGCGCCTTCGAGAATGCGAGGCGCTCTTCGGTCGTCGACTCGTCGGTCTCGATCTCGATCTCGTCGCTGCTCGACGCAGGCGTGTTGCCGAGGAGGTCCGCCACCAGGTCGGTCGATGGCGATGAGGTTCGTGCCGGGGCCTCCTCGATCGTGTGCTCTTCGTCTTCGAACAGCGGCTTCTTTCCTTCGATCTCGGTGGCCGCGCGCGCGCGCTCTTCGCTCCGGCTCACGAAGGCGGAGTCCAGATCGAGGCCGTCGGAAGGCGCCGCTTCGCCGAACACGAAGCCAGGCCCGTCGCCTTCGTCGGCTCGATCGAGATCCTCGAGCGTCAGCACGGGCGCCTTCTTCGCAGGCGGCGGTGGCGACGGTGGCGCGTCTGCGCGACGGGCTGGAGCGGACACTCGCAGCGGCGGCGGATTGGAGGGCGTTGGTCGTGTCAGCGGCGGAGGCATCGCGGGGGTCTTTGCGACGGGAGCCTTGGCCGCTGGTGGGCGGGACGGCCTGAGCGGGGGAGGGGCCCGAGAGGCGCCTGCGGGCGCGGCCTCCACGGCGTCGATGGCCGCCCTCCACTCGCCCGTGAACGTCGCGAAATGTTCGCGTATGTACGACCCGACCTGGGCTGCCGACGGCATCCCGAACCGCGCCCCCGCGGCCGCGAGCGTGTCTCTCGCCGCGGCGCCGCTCGCGAACCGAGCCTCCGGCTCAGGGCGTAACATCTGTCGCAACAGCGCTTGGAGCTCCACCGAATAGCTCGCGACGAGCGCTCGTGGGCGCGGCGCTCTGGCCTCGGCGATGGCGGCGTCGATGGCCGGGCGACTGTCGCCGGCGAATAATCTCCGCGCCGTCGTGAGCTCGAAGATCAACGCGCCCAAGACGAAGACGTCCGACCGTACGGACAAGGCGTCCCGCCGCACGTGCTCGGGGCTGCGATAACCGAGGCGGCTCGGCTGGCTCGCGCGCTCCGGCCAATCGGTGAGCACCGGATCGATGAGGTGGACGGATCCGTCGAAGCCGACGATCACGTGGTGCGGCACGAGATCCCCGTGGGCTTCGAAGGCGTGCAGGCGGGAGGCGATGCCCGCCGCAATGTAGAGCGCGAGCTCTGGGCGCATCGGCTCGCCCGAACGAATGTGGGCTTCCAAGATGGTGTCGAGGCTCTCGCCCAACACCGGCCGGCGAAAACGGACCTCGAGCCCGTCGATCGACTCACAACCTGGTTCGAGCTGTTCGAAGAGCAGCGCGCGCATGTGCTCCTCGCGGATCGCGAGCGGATCGCTGCGCGGGTGGGGCTCTCTGATCAGCCACACGCCCTGATGCCCGTCGCGTCGGCCGAGCAAGATCGTTGCACGTCGAGCCGTCGCGACTTCCGCTCCGACTCGGAACGGACCGAGGCGTCGCGGCGTGGTGGGCCGCGGTTGTGGTGCCGGCACGGACATCCTGCGCCCGCAGAATTCCATCCGCCGAGGGTGCGGGCAAGGTCCCTGCCGATTTCCGCCGACCGCAGCCTCGCTTCGCTTGGCGCGATGGACCGGCTGTCGTGTCGCGGCTCACCGCCGAAGAGTGGAGTCGCCGGGCGGAGTCATGCAGAATGGCAAGCTTGGACGTTCTGGCTCGCTTCGCTGCTCTATTCGAAGAGATTGGCCTCGAACCACCGGACGCTGCGCGGTCTGCCGAGCGGGCGTTTCGAACCATGCTCGGGACTTGGCCCACGGTATCTCCCGCCCCCACGCAGGGGGTTCTGGGGAGCGTTTCTCGACTGCTCGGGCTTCGAGGTGTGCCCTTTTTGGACCCAGAACGAAAGCTCGAGCTCGTCGCCTTCGCGCGCGTCCTGAGCGAGTCGGGTCTGAGAATGGACGTGGCCTTGGCTTTCGCCAAGGTCATGGTCGAAGCCTATTCGGCAGAGGATCTGTACGAGCCTGTGTGGGCCGCGTTAGGGCAGGGCGGACCGATCGACTGGTCGAAGCTCCCGAAGTTGGACGTGAGCGGTCTAGAGCCAGCCCCTCGACAAGATTCCGCCACCACGGTGACGGTGAAGGCGGAACCCCGCTCAGCCACGACCCCTACGCCGCGCCCCCCGACGGCGTCGCGCCCAGCCGCGCCGCGTCCCGCTTCCGCGAAGAGCCCCGCCCCCGCGAAATCGAGGCGGTGAACGACGCGCTGGCTCCGACAATCGGGGCCCGGTCGGGCTGTCCAACAGTTCGTTTGAGCTCCAACGGGGTGACGAGCTCCGCACTGCGCCTCTTTGGCGCTCTAGCCTTCGCTTGCCCCAGGCTGGCCGATCAGAATCTACAGGCGAACGGCGTAGAGCTCGACGACCAGCGACTCGTTGATGTTGGAGACGCCGCAATCGCGGCCTTCCGGCGCGTTCTTGACGCGGACCCGAAGCGGGTGGGCCTCTTCGCGCTCGAGGAAATCGGGGAGCGGATTTTGTCCGGGTCCCTGAAGCTCGGCGAGGATGCGGTCCTTGTGCTTCGACTTCTCGCTGATCTCGACGACCGAGCCGCCGCCCACCGAGAACGACGGGATCGTCTGCTTGCGGCCATTCACGAGCACGTGGCCGTGGCGGACCATCTGGCGGGCCGCTCGGTTCGTGCGCGCGTAGCCCGCGCGGTAGATGATGCTGTCGAGGCGGCTCTCGAGCAGGCTGAGCAAACGCTCGCCCGTATTGCCCTTGGCGGCCTTCGCGGACGCGACGTAGCGGACGAACTGACGTTCACCGACGCCGTAGTGATACCGGAGCTTCTGTTTCTCACGCAGCCGGATCGCATAGTCCGAGAGCTTCACGCGTTGCGTGGGGCCGTGTTGGCCCGGCGGATACTGCCGAGGAAGCTCGCGAGGCGTCACGAGGCCGGGGAGCTCCACGCCCCCGAGACGGCGCACGATGCGAAGACGCGGACCAGTGTAACGAGACATTCTTTCTACCTTCCTGATGCCGAGGCCAGATGCCGTGGCGAGACCACTCGCCGCCGACGCTCCATAGGCGAATTCGGGTTGGGTCGGCAACCCCATTTTTGAGCATGGTCGTTGAAAGCGGAGCCCCATTCGGTTCATGCGAAAACGGAGCTCTTCGATGTCGAAAGACCGCCTAGCCCCGATCACGTTCTACTTCGACTTCATTTCGCCCTACAGCTACCTGGCCAGCGCGTTGCTCGCGCGGCGCCCGGAGCTCCTCGCGCTGCCGATCGATCCGCGACCGGTCGTCTTTGGCTCGATCCTGTCCCACCGCGGGGTCAAGGGTCCCGGTGAGATCCCGAGCCGTCGACGCGCCGCGGTCGTGGACGCGCTGTTGTGCGCGGAGCGCTACGGCATCCCGTTCGAAGGCCCGCCCGCGCACCCGTTCAACTCCCTGTGGGCGCTGAGGTCCGTGGCTGCGATCGACGACGCGCCGCTTCGCCGCAAGCTCGCCGCGGCCTACTTCCACGCGGCATGGGCCCTCGGCGAGAGCCTGGAGGACCTCTCGGTGTTGCGGCGCGTGCTCTCGGAGTGCGGTATCGAGCAGGACCCCGAAGACGTCGCGACTCGACGAGAGATCCGCCAAAGGACGAAAGCCGAGACGAAAGCGGCGATCGCTCGAGGCGTGTGGGGCGTGCCGACCTTCGTCGTCGACGACGTGCTGTTCTTCGGACACGATCGACTGGACCTGCTGCTCGACTACGTGTCTGGCCGCGCCGCGCTCGATCGGGCGAAGGTCGAGTCGCTCCTCGGCCGCCCGGGTCCCATCTCAGTCGAGGGTTGACAGCCGTAAGAGATCCGCTCACCGAGACGCATGGCCATCAAACGAATCGATCCGATCATGCGTGTCGGAAACGTGGCGCGATCCGTCGCGTACTATCGCGACGTCCTCGGCTTCGCGATCGAAGAGATCGGATCGGCGGGCGAGCAGCCGCTCTTCGCGAGGCTTCGCCGGGACGGAGCGTTCATTCTGCTGGTGGCCGGCGACTTCGAGAAGCGTCCCGCGCTCTCGGGACTCTATCTGGAGGTCGATGACATCTCCGCCATGTATGGTGAGCTTCTCTCGCTAGGCGCCGCGCCCGATCCGATTCACCCGACGAGGCACGGCACGGCGGAGGTCGACGTCTCCGATCCCGACGGGCACAGCGTGACTTTCGGTCAGCCGCTTCAGTCGGCAGGCATCTTCGTTCCCGAGATCTTCGATCTCATCGACGTCGGCAACCTCGACGCGCTCGTTTTGCGCCTCGCCGCCGATCCGTCTTTGGCGAACACGACCGGCTACTTTTGGTGGTGGGGCGGCAACCATTGGACGGCGCTCGAGGTGGCCGCTGCGCACGGTCGCTTGGACGCTGCGCGCTTGCTCCTCGACCACGGCGCGGACGTGAACGGCGGAGACACGGGCCAACCGCTGGACTGGACGCCGCTGCAGCTCGCGAGCTTCTCGTATCCGGACGTGGCCAAGCTCCTCCTCGACCGCGGAGCCGAGGTCGACGTGTTCTCGGTGGCCGGTGTAGGAGACGCGGCCGCGCTGGAGGAGGGCCTGAGCGTCCAACCGGAGCTCGCGACCTCCGTGGGTCCGGACGGCGCCACGCCGCTGCACTTCGCCGCCGCCGGCGGCCACGTCGAGTGCGTCCGGATCCTATTGGCCCACGGCGCCGATCCTCACGCGCCCGATGCGGATCGCGGTGAGACGCCAGCCGACTGGGGGAAGGCTTTTCCGGAGGTTCTCGAGCTGCTCGAGCCGATCCCGGTGACCTGAGCCCGGTCTCAGCCCTCGTTTCACCTGAGCGACGCTCGATCTGCGCCGAGGCGCACGGTGCTTGTGGAGGACGGGACCGACTTCGGTTCAAATGGCCCCCGTGCCGGAATCTACCGAGACCGAGCAAGGCCTCCATCGCGTCCGAGAGCTCGAACAACGCGCCGCGACCCTCAAACCTCGGGAAGCGCAAGCCGCGCTCGTGGAAGCCGCCGGTATCTGCCGTTCGCTGCTCGGAGATTCCGATCGCGCGATTGTATTACTCCGCCAAGCTCTCGAGCTTGATCCCAGCAATCGCCTCACGCTCCTCGAGCTCGTCGTCGTGGCCACGGATCGGGGACGTTTTGACGAGGTCGCGGACGCCCTCGAGCTCGGCGCGCGCGCCGAACCCGATGAAGAGAAGCGTGCCGAGCTCGTGATGCGCCGCGCCGTCGTGCTCGAGCGCAATCTCAAGCGCACGCAGGAAGCCCGCAGCATGTACCGCCTCGTGCTTCGGCACTCCCGCGATCCAGAGCGCCGGCGGATCGCAGAAGAGGCGATCAGCCGCCTCGGCGCGGGCTCCGAAGAAGTCCCGCTCCGGAGGGCTCCGACCCGCGGAGCCAGCCGCGCGAGGGGCGAGTCTCGCGCACGCCCTCGCCTGGACTTGGATCAGGCGCTCGAGACGGGCACGAAGATGCTCGACGAGAAAAAATTCGATGAGGCTCGAGAGGCCATCGATCAAGCGCTCACCGCGGAGCCCTGGAACGATCGCGGGCGGAAGCTCCGCCACCGCTTGCTCCGCGAAGAAGGCCGGCTCGCGGACCTCCTGCGCTTGCTCACGCACGAGTCCGGGCAGGCTCCGTCCAACGAAATCAAGATCGCGACGCTTCGCGACGCGTCCTCGGTCGCGTTCGAAGAGCTCGACGACGTCGACCGAGCCTTCGAGTTCTTGCGGCGCTGCGTGGCCCTCGACGACGCCGATCCGGGCACCTGGATTCACGCCGCCGA
This sequence comes from uncultured Myxococcales bacterium, assembly GCA_964463485.1. Lineage (GTDB taxonomy): Bacteria > Myxococcota > Kuafuiibacteriia > Kuafuiibacteriales > Kuafuiibacteriaceae > CAYXDO01. The sequence goes on from CAYXDO010000213.1 coordinate 12,405, forward strand.
GCTCGGAATGCGCTCCGGCATCTTCGACATCGGCCATCGGCTGGCGCCTCGGCGGGAGCCCATCGAACGGGCCTCGCTGCTCCTGGCGTTCATCGCGCAGCTCGACGAGGAGGGCCGCGCGGACGAAGCGGGGACGCTCGCGGTCTGCGCGTTCGAGGATGCTCCGGAGAATCGTGACGTGTTCGAGCTTCGCTGCGCGGCTCTGCTCCGCGTAGGCGACATCGATCGCCTGATCGAGACGCACGAGCGCCACCTCGCCACGGTGATCGATCGTCGCGATCGGCGGGCGCTCATGGGCGAGCTGATTCGTTTGCACGATGCAAAGCCGGATCCCTCGACTGCCTTTCATGTCGCGCTCGAGTGGTTCTCGCTCGCGGATCCCGACCAAATCGAATCCGACCTCGGGCTCTTGGATCGGCTCTCTCGCGCCGCGCGAGATCCGGCGCTGTACGCGAGCTCGGTCGAGAACGCCGCGATGCGGATCGACGTCGAGGCTCCGCAGCGCGGGCGGTTGTTCTTGAAGCTCGCGCAGCTTCGCATGATGGATCTCGAAGATCCCGAAGCGGCCAAGGAAGCTCTGGCCATGGCCAAGCAGGACGCCGACGAGGACACACTCGCGGAGATCGCGGCGCTCGAAGGCCGGCCCGACGACTTCGGGTCCGAGTCGACCCTCGAACAATACGAGCCGCACGCCGAGGAGCACCAGGACGAGGGGCACCAGGACGAGGAAGGGGGCTACGAGCCGGAGCCGCTCGTCGTGGGCGTGACCGACGATGACGAGCGTCCGGCGCTCACGCCGCCTCCGTTCGGCTTCCTGCCCAAGGAAAGGGAGACCGACCGCGGGGAGGCCAAGTCTGCAGGATCGGCGACGCCTCTGCCGGACGTCGAAGCCGCTGCGCAGCTCGCGGAAGCGCTCGCGGCCGAGCTCGACGCGGGCGAGGAACCCGAAGCGGAATCAGAGGGCGTCGAGGCACCCGAGGACGAGTCCGCGAACGTCGAAGGCGAAGCCGAGGATGGAGCGCTCGAGTCCGAGAGTGAAGCGACCGAAGCCGAGCCCGAAGCGGAGGCCGAAGCGGCCGAGGAGACTCAGGCTGAAGAGAAGCCAGAGGGCGCTCCGGCTCCGCCGCATGACGAAGACGTCCTCGAGTGGAAGGAGTCGGTCGAACCGACCGTGGATCAGGAGGCGTCGGAGCGCACGCCCACGTGGGCTCCACCCCCGCCCGAGGCGCCGGAGTCGTCGGCGAAGTCGGACATGGACGCCCGAGCAGAAGAGGCCGTCGCCGAGGCGGAGGCCATGGCCCTCGAGCTCGGCGCGAATCCCGCCGCCGAGGCGCCGGTGATGCGTTTGGAGGCTCCGCCGCTCGGTCTCCCGCCGCTCCTCGATGAAAAACAAGAACCCACCAACGTGGAGGCCATCGCTCCGGCCACGCGTCGACGGAAGAAGCCCAAGAGTCTCGAACCGCCGCCAAGCGAGGCTTCGCTCAGCATCGAGCAGAGCACCGAGCAGAGCGCAGAGAGCGTTCCGGACGTTCGCGAAGCGGCTCTCTCCTTCAGCAAGATCGTCGTCGCTCGAGAGCCTTCGTCGCTCCGCGCTGGTGGGACGCTCGAATCCGAGCTCGGGGACACCGTTTGGGCTCGCAGGCTGGCCACGCCCACCGAGCCCCCGCCGCCTTTGCTTCCAAGCGACTCGGAGCTCGAAGCGCTCGAGAGCTCCGCGCTCGACACGCTCGCCCAGCACGCCCCCAAACCCGAGCCCGACGCGCTCGAGCCCACCACACGCATCCCTGTTGGCGCCGACGCGGAGCCTCCGCTCGAGGAGGCTGAGGTCATCGCGGAGCTCGATCGCGGAGATCTCGACGCCACGCTGGCGGCGCTGGCCACCAGGCTAGGCAGCCCGACGTCCGCTTCAGTGTGGCTCTCCGCTGGACGCCTCGCGCTCGCCAACGGCCGTACCGAAGACGCCGAAGCCTGTTTCCTGCGCGCCTCCGAAGCCGCCGAGCCCGAAGCCAAGCGCGCCATCCTCGCCCTGATCGCCGAAGCCGAAACGCGCGCGCAGCGTCGCCACGAGGCTGCGCTCGCGCGCGTCGCCCTTGCTGCGGCCGACGACACCCGCACGACTAGCGCTGAGGAGTCCGCCGAGATCGCCAGCCTCTTCGCCCGCGGCGAGACGCCCGAGCTCGCCGAATCGTGGGCCAGAGCGGCCTTGCACAAGGACCCAAGCAACTCCAGAGCGGCCCAAGTGTTGGTCGACCTGCGGGTCGCCGAGCGCGATCTCGACGGGCTCCTCACGCTCGTCGAAGACCTCGACGTTCGCGCCTTCGACGCTCACTCCGCCGCCGGACGCCTCGCCCTCGGCCGCGCCTTTCTCGCTCTAGGCGACCACGAGAGCGCCGCCGAGTGCTATTTCCGCGCCCTCGACGTCGCCCGCCTCGACGACGATCCCGCGCGAGCCTTGGTCGAGCTGGGGTTGGCCGAAGGCAACGCGGCCTGGGTCGATCAGGGCCTCAACGAGCTCGCCGACCGCGCCCGCGTCGCCGGAGATCGTGTCACCGCCTTCGTGGCTTCGGCGTTTCGAATCGGCGCGGGCTGGGCCACAGCCGCCGACCAGGCCACGTACTCGGCGCTCGCCCGCGAACGAAAACAAAACGAGCCCGCCTTGCTCGTCGCCGCACAAGTCACTCTCCGAGGCTTCTACGAAGAAGACGCGCCCGAGCCACGCCTGAGGATCGAAGACATCATGGAGCTCCTCATCGATCCCGCCCGTGCCCTCGCGGGCCTGGGCGGCGTCGCCAACGAGCTCGGCCGCGATCTCGTCCGCATCGGCCTGTCGCCCAGGCTCCGCGACGGCGGCTCGCGCTTCGGCCTCGGCTTCCGCTGATGCCAGGAAGGCTCTACGTCGTCGCGACGCCCATCGGAAACCTCGACGATCTCAGCCCTCGGGCCCGATCCACGCTGTCCGAGGTCGCGCTGATCGCCTGTGAGGACACCCGCGTCACTTCCAAGCTCCTCGCCCGCCACCAGTTGACCGTTCCCCTGTTTCCGCTCCACGCGCACTCGTCGGACGAAGATCGCGGCAGAATCCTCGACCGACTCATTCGAGGAGAAGATGTCGCACTCGTCTCCGACGCCGGCGCACCCCTGATCTCCGATCCTGGGAGGGACCTCGTCGCGGACGCGCTCGCCCGAAATGTCGCAGTCATACCCATTCCCGGACCCTCCGCGGTGACCACCGCGCTGATGGCTTCCGGAGTCGACGCGGGCCGGTTCGTCTTCCTGGGTTTTCTTCCCCGCGACCCTACTCAGAAGAGAGAATTGCTGTTGCCCTTCACCGAGCTCCCCTTGGCGCTGGTGCTCTTCGAGTCCAAGGAGCGACTCGTCGAGACGCTGGTCGACGCACGAGCGACGCTCGGAGATCGGTCAGCGTGTGTCGCTCGGGAGCTCACCAAGAAGTTCGAGACTTTCGAGCGGGGGCGACTCAGCGAGCTCGAGAAGAAATTCGAAGGCGAGGTCAAAGGAGAGCTCACGCTAGTCATCGGGCCCCCCGAAGAGCGGGCGGAGCCCGCTCTGAGCCTCGAAGTCCTGCGGGTCAAGCTGGCTGAGTTGCTCGAGCAGGGGATATCGGCTTCCGAGGCCGCGAAGCTCGTCGCCGGAGCCTACCATGTCCCGAAGAGAGAGGTTTACAGGCTGGCGCTGGAGCTCAACACGAAGAGGTGAATCCAACCTTGGGAGCGCAGCCATCTCGGCTGCGCTCGAGTTTCGCGGATGGGCCTGGCAACGGGAGTGCCGGGACCCCTGGTCTACTACTTCCAGAGGTTGTCTCGCGCCGATCTTGCTACGGATCTCAGACCTACAGCCGAGAGTCTGCGGTCTGCGCGGGCCGGCAATGAGTTGCGTCCACGATCATAGCGCGGCCGACGGCCGTAACCAGTGCGAATCAGATCCGCTTCAGCTTCACATCGTAGGCTTCGAAGACCGAGTCCGCGCTGACTAGGGTCAGATCGAGCAGCCGCGCCTGGGCAATCAGCAGCCGATCGAAAGGATCGCGATGAAAAATCGGAAGCGTCGAGACCTCGAGGGCGTGGGCGTGCTCGACAGGCAACGCCGAGGTCGAGCTCGAAGCCATGCGGCTCGGGACATAGACGCTCGGAGGCTCCGGCAACTCGAGCTTGCCGAGCCTGTGTTTGATGGCGATCTCCCACGAGCTGGCCGCCGAGAGCAGCAACTCGTGGGCGGGGTCCGAGAGGCTCTCGAGCAACGCCGCGCCAAGCCGCTCGGGCGCGACCTGCAGCCAGAGCCAGCAGTGCGTGTCGAGGAGGAACCTCAAGGTCAACCCTCGAACTCTTCGAGGAGGTCCTCGGGCAGAGGAGCATCGAAGTCTTCGGGAACCTCGAAGCGTCCTCGGTCCATCCCGAAGCTGCGTCGGTCGGTCCGAGCATACGGCACGAGCTTCGCGACGGGCTCGCCCGCGCGCGAGATCACGATCTCCTCTCCGCTCTCGACGCGTCGCAGGAGCTGCGAGAGCTGCGTCTTGGCGCGGTGAACGTTGACGTGCTCCACACACATCGATATGGACTAAGCAGTAGACTAAGTCCAGCGTGATCTAGAGCCCGCTAGAGCCCGCTAATCCTGCCTAATCCTCATCCTGCCTCAGGATCGGGCACGGGCACGGGCACGGGCACGGGCACGGCATTTTCGGGACCTCGG
>CAYXDO010000214.1:0-16543 GCA_964463485.1 uncultured Myxococcales bacterium
GGCCCGGTGACGGACTCGGGCCCGGTGACGGACTCGGGCCCGGTGACGGACTCGGGCCCGGCAACGCACTCAAGCTCGGCCACTGACTTGGTTATCGGTCACGGGCCGATTCGAGCAAAGACTCAGATGCACACACGGATTCAGACCGCCGCGAAGCGGTCGATGCAGACTGGCTAAGCGCGTCGGATTGCGAATTATTGGGGTCCAATGATCTCGACTACTTAGGGGGAAGTTCCTGGGGAGGGTCGACACAATTCTCCGCTCGGACAGGCCTGGCCTCAGCGTTGTTCGAAAGCCCGGAAGCGCGAGTTTCAAAGCAGGCTCTAGCTCCTCTGCACCCCTTGACTTGGAATCGTTGAGGTGAGAAATCGACCGGATGGCATCTCGGAGGCTGGCGCTCCTTCTCATGGCAGCAGTTTTGGGTTGTCCGAACGAGCCAGCACCCGGGCTGGAGATTGTATCCCTGGGACTTCCAACCGGCACGGTTGGCCACGACTACATCGCCGTTCTGTACGCATGGGGTGGAAGAGGCAAAGTCACTTGGGCGGCGAGCACGCTCCCGCCTGGATTGAGGTTGGAGGAGGATTGGATCGCCGGGGTACCGCTCGAAGCTGGCGATACCGAGTTCACGCTCTTTGCGACCGACAACGCGTCGGCGGCGCAGGAGAGTGTCCTGATTCGAATTCTCGACCAACCGAGTCAGATCCAACCCGGCGCGCACTCGTGTGACTTTCCGGTCGAGCTCTTCGTTCCTCTCGGCCAGCCCGTGCTGCTCGACGTCGAGCCAACGATCGAACCACTGCCGCTCGCGGGTTGTTCACCAGAATCGGAAGCATCGGAAGTCGCCTACCACTTCACGGTGCAACAACCATCCGCGCTCGTGGTCGAGGCCCCGTATGAAGCACGGGTCGCCATGTTTCGAGGGACCTGTGGCGAGAGCTCGCCGGTGTTCTGCGATCCGCCGGGCCACTCCACGTCGACGACTTTTTTGGAGCCCGGTGAGTACTACCTGCTGGTTGCGGCGGTGGAGGTCAGTCGTTCCAACCTCGTCCTGCACCCGCGACCCCACGCCGAGACTTGTGCAACCGGGGTCGAGTTGGGTTTCGTAGGAGATCGTCTGAGTTGGGCAACTGACGCAACAGGTGCCATTGAGTCACCCGATCCGTTTGGCGCCTGCGGACTCGACAGCGGGGTCTATGCGCGATTTGAGCTGGAGGAACGCTCGTGGCTCAGGTTCGACGGGAGTTACTTCGAGCTCTTCGAGGGCACATGTGACCGGAGAGCGTCCATCGCCTGCTTTGACTGGTCGGACTTGTGTGTCGGACCCGTCGAGCCAGGGTCGTTTGTGCTGCGCTCCTCCGCACAGGGCGGTGCCATCGTGATCGACCGAAAAGACGTGCTGCCTCCACCCCAAAATAGCCAGAGCAACCAAGCCATTGCCCTGCAATCCGGAGACCTGCTTCGCGCTTATCGAGGATACGAGAGTCACTACACCATCCACGTTCCGGAAGGCGAGGACCTCGCGATCGAGCGAGTGGAACCAGGGGAAGTCGACCTCACCATCGGCTCCCTGGAATTCGAGCCCTATGGCCCGAGTTTTCGGCGCCTTGCACATATCGAAGGTGACGTCCGAATCAAGGCCTCCGACCAAAGAACGCCTTGCGACGAGGGCGCGTTCGAGTCGGCTGCCTTTCGCGCGTGGTTGATCGACCAAGCGCCTCCTCCCCAACCTTGCGAAGCGTCGCCCGTGGTTCTCATCGACGTAGGCCAAATGATGACGGTGACCTCTTCGATCGGCACGGGCTCGGAGCTCGGTTCCTGCAAAACGGAATCCCGAGGATCGACCTTCCGCCTCACCGTCCAATCGCCCGGTTACCTGACTATGTACGCGTCCGGCGCGGACGCTTCGCTTCATCAAAGCTGCGACTTCTCCCACGACGAATGCAGCGGCAGCGTCTCCGACCAGCCCGTCCTTCCGGGTGAGTACGTCGTACGCGTGGAATCCGACAGCGAAGTCCCTCCGGAATCAGTGCAGACGACCATTCGGCTAAGGCAGTTTTGAGCTGCCAACACGCTCCGGGCGGAACCCGTGGCAATCGGGAGGAAACAAATCAGGGCGGCGAGCAACCCATCTCGGGACTTCAAGGGACTTAGGCGAGACTTCGAGAGCGCGATGAGGTAAGATATCGGGCCGTGGCCGAATCACCCGCGACATCTTGGGCCCGAAATTCGTGGCTGCTGTGCGGACTCGCAGGTTGCACCCCGATCGTCGATCTCGATCTGACAGGCTCCGGGTGGTACGCGCTGGCCAGCTTGGAGCTGCAACCCATCGCTCCGATCGCCGAGCTGGAGCTCGTGCCGGAAAAGGCCATCGTGGCGACCTGGCCGATCGAGATCGAGCGACTCTTCACGGTCGGACGCCCTCGCGTCTCGAGCAGACGGCTGCGTGATGGTGTCCTAGTTCCCGAAACGACTTGCCATGACCTCAGAGCCGCCTTCGCCTCCTTCCAGTCCGATTCCAAGTGCGACATGTGGTCGACAGAGATCGCGGCGTGGGGATACTGCAAAGATGAGTTGTGTCGCGTTCGCTGCGGGGATGGGTTCGTCCACGTGGGGGAGGACTGCGACGACGGCAACGAACGATCCGGGGACGGGTGCGCGAGCTGTGGCGCGGAGCCCGGCTGGGCCTGTGACGACGGCGGCTGCCGGTTCTTGTGCGGGAATGGTCTGCAAGACTCCGGAGAAGGCTGCGACGATCGCAACACGAAGGACGGCGACGGTTGCAGCGGAGAGTGTACTCTCGAGCCTGGCTTCGTGTGCACCGGGGGGCTCTGCCGACTGGCCTGCGGTGACAGCACACTACAGCCGGGCGAGAGCTGCGACGACTCCAACGCGATCGGGGGTGACGGTTGCGATTCCGCGTGCCGCGTCGAGCCAGAATTCCGTTGCGTTGGCCAACCGTCTCTCTGCGGCCGCTGCGGAGACGGGTGGAAGATGGCGCCCTTCGAGGATTGCGACACCGGCACGCTCGCGGACGTCGGGTGTGAAGCTTGTCGGTACGCGCCGGGGTTCGCAGGGTGTTCGGCGGACTCGGCGGATGCGTGCCCGACCCAGTGCGGCGACGGCAGAGTCACCGGCTCCGAGGTCTGCGATGATGGCAACTCGAGCTCGCTCGATGGGTGCGACTGCGCCGTCGAACCAGGTTGGTACTGCAGCGCGGAGAGAACCCGTTGCTTCCCATGCACCGGTCGCCTCGAGGCCCAAAGTGGAATCTCCATGAAGCTCCTCGATGTCGTGCCGCTCCAAGTCTCGTCTCACGCCTCCATGTGTATGACGCCGGGCTCCCAGCTGAAGGTGCCGTGCGCGCAAGTGAGCACCGAGCTCAACTTGGCCTTCGGCGGGGCCGCGGAGCCGCCGAACATCACGAATGGGTACATCGGGGACACGGTGTCGACGCCCACGTTGTCCATCACGCTCGCTCGTCGAGCCTGGATCGGGGCGATCCGATTTGGCGGCGATCGATTCCGCGGCAGCGTGGCCACTCACGCCTCGTTTCAGATCCAAATCGGCGCTGACTCACCCCGCCTCCTCCTCGACTCGAGGTGCTTCGGGCAGCCTTTCGAGGCCCGCGGGTTCCAGTCGCTCGAGATCAGTTTTCCGGCCATCGAAGTGAGCTCCGTGCAGATCCTCTTCGATTCTGCGACTTTCATCGACGAGATCGAGCTCCTCGCGCACCCTACGGAGTAGCCTAAATGGAGCGCTCCGTACTCATTCCGCGTCAGGCCCGGGTCGGGCCAAGGTGACAGAGTGTTGGCAACGATTCCCTGGCTCGTTTTGATCGGATCTTCGCCGACCGTCGTCTCCACCATCGATCGCAAAGCCTCGATCGTGGTGCACGTGTCTGGTGCGGGCTCCGATCCGACGGGAACGGAGCGGATTCGAGCGGCCTTTTCGCGCGCGATCGAGCAACTCACGACACTACGCGTCGCACCCCTCACCGAGTGGAATAGCGATCCCAACGCAATGTGGCGCTGCGAATCGAGTCCCGAGCTGGATTGCTGGATCTCGTCGCTGGTGGACTCGGAAGGCCGCTCGCCAGACTTCCTCGCCGTTCTCTCCGCATCCCGCGAGGAACGCGGGGGTTCGTTGGTCACGTTCCTGCTCCTCGACGCCGCAGCGGGCCGCCGAGCGTTGGCCTTGCCTTCCAGAGAAGACGCGGCAGCTGGGATCCTCGATGCCGCGGTCACGATCTCGAGGAGCGTGGCGCCAAGCACGGCTCTGTTCTCCGAGTTCGTCTCCGCCGCCCACAGTCTGCTCGAATCGAGGGCCGTGTGGTTTCCTCACGGCCGAGTGACTCTCTCCGGCAAGCCCGGGCTCGTGATGTCGCTGGGTTCGGATCGATTTGAATCCAAGGACGGGGCTCCGCTCGGTGTTTTTGTTCGGAGCGGCTCGGTCTCGATTTCCGTGGAGGACATCCGGGGAGCTGGAGCCCGAGCTCTTCACAGGCTCGGTGCGACCCGGACAAGAGGTCGTCATCACCCCGAGCACTCGAACGGCGAGCGCGAAGATCGCCGGGACGTCCAGAGACTTTCTCTTGGTCGCGGGTGCCGCGTTAGCCGTCACCGGGCTGAGCGTCATGGTCGGCGCCGCGGTATCCGACCCGGGCATCGTCGAAATCGGTGACTGCGAAGGAACGCGGCGATGTTCGCGATTCGAGACTTTAGGCGAGCTGGCCGGGAATCCCGGCTCGTCGAGCGTGCTCGCATTCCCGTTCGGCGCGAGCCTCGGTCTGATGGGTGCGACATGGATCGCCGGGGCCCTCTTGGGGGAGTGGAGCCATCGCATCCCCTGGTCATTGATCGCGCTGGGTCCGTTGATCGGCGCAGGCGCCTACGTCGTCTTGGCCACGCCGAATTGGTGACCGTGCGACCTTCCGAGCCGGCCGCCCAAGGCGGAGGATCGTCGATCATTCGGCATCCAGCAACCCAGCGCATGCCCCGAGCTTCCTTTTCATGTCTGCGGGGCTGAGTCGCGCGGCAAGCGCGCACGCTTTCACGCGCTTCTCGGACGGCGTACCCTTGGCCGCGGCGGCGAGTGCGTCGGCGATCTCCAGCAGCACCTCCGCTTCGCCCGGGCCGGTCTCGTTGAGTCGCTGTACCCACTCGACAGACTTCGCCGGAGGTCGAAGCGGCACCGGCAACTCTCGTCGAGTCTCCTTTGGTGGGTTCGGTGTGACTTGCGGGAGGCGGCGGGCGCTCGGCTGGAGTGGCTTTGGAGGCTTCGAAGACTTCGCCGGCGCCTTGGGGCGAGACTCCGCTCGCACTGAGTCTGGTCGCGGCTCTGGGATCGGGGGTCGCGCGCTCGGCGCTGGAACCCTAGGGACCTCCGCTTGCGCCGGTTGCACGTCCGATTGGCTCGGCGCAGAGGAGCTGCCCGCCTGGGATGAGGCCTGCGATGAGGCTCGATCCAGGGGCTCCCGCTTCCATACCCCGGCAACGAACCCGACGACGATCGCCGTCGGGAGCAGCACGGCGGCCAATCGCCGATTTCGTGACCTTCGCGAGCCTGCAGGACTCATCGGCGCATTTGCGCGCGCTCGAAATGGGCTCGCGTACACCTCGAGCACCTCACTCCGAACCCAAGTCTCCGTACCGAACCCTGGGTCCGCGTCGAACGACGGGAGGTCCTCACTCGCCGCCGACTCAGCTTGGATCCACTGGGCCTTCTTGGACGTCGACTCTTCCGCAAAATCGAAGGACTCGGTCAGCGCGCGAATGTGGGCAGACGAAGTCGCGAGCGGAGACTGCGACAACGCGTCGGAGAACTCTCGGGCTGACTCGAAGCGGGCCTCCGGGTCGAAGGCCAGGGCTCTGTTCAGCACCGGCTCGAAGCGAGCTGCCTCGGCGGGTCGCAGCTCCGAGAGCGGCCGCCGCGTCGGAAACGCCGAACGGAGAATCATCTCGTTCATGCTGCCTTTCTGAACCAGCCGCTCCAAGGTCAGGAGCTCGTACAGAATCGCACCCACCGCATACAGGTCGGCCGCTGGCGTGACATCCGGCGTACGAGCCTGCTCTGGAGCCATGTATCCGGGCGTCCCGATCACGGAGCTCGGCGCCGTATTCCAGGTCTTCAAGCTCGAGGTCCCGATCCCCAGATCGATGAGTCTCACGATGCCGTCCGAACCCACCATGACGTTCTTCGGAGCGATGTCTCGGTGAACGAAGCCCATCGGTCTTCCCGACTCGTCGGTCGCCGCGTGGAGCGCGCCGAGTCCTTCGAGAATGCCGCGTACGAGCTCGACGACGCACTCCACTGGGAGCCGTCGGCGTTCGGCGATGGCTCGGCGAAGCAACTCCGAGAGCGGACTGCCTTCGATGTATTCCATCGTGAAGTACATTCGGTCGTTGATTCGACCTGCCTCGAACACGCGGACGAGGTGCGGGCTCGTGACGCGAACCGCGACGCTGGCCTCGTGCTTGAACCTCGAAATGAGGTCGTCGTCGTGAAGGTCAGCGTGCAATCGCTTGAGCACCAAGTAGTCGGCGCCCGCTCCCCGCGCCCGAGCCAGGAACACCTCGCCCATCGAGCCCTGCCCGAGTCGGTCCAACAGAACGTACGGACCAAAGGCCTCCGGAGTCACGAGCGAAGCATACTGCGTCCCCGCAGATCCGGAGCAAAATCCACGCCCTCCAGAAAAATCTGTGCGGCGAGATCACGAGTGGTCGCCGCTTCGATCGACCGCACGAGAGCGGGTCGAGGCGCGAACGACTCGCGAAGGCTTCCTGGCCACCTTCTCGGGTCCGGCGCCCAAGCGCGCTGTGCGATCGTCCATCGCGCGCCGAAGCAGCCGTTCGTCGAGCTCGAGGGAAGGTTCCGGCGCGATGAGATCGAAGCCATGCGCCCGCATTCGCCGGCGAAGCTCGCTCCTCGTCCGCCGAGTGATTTGGTACGCCAAATCCGCCGGAAGCACTTTGGGAGTGCCATACGGCGGGGAGCCGCTCAAGCCGAGACCTCGGGGACCTTCGCGGCACCGTCCCATTGCTTGAGAGACAAGACCGCAGCGTAAAATAGAACGATCGCCACCAGGCCGGCCACGGCTTCGGCGACCAGCATCCAACCGGGCCCCGCCCGCGCCACCACCGCCGCCAAAACGAGGCCCATGTACGTGATGGGTGTGTTCGAGAGTGCGGCGAAGATATTGTACTTCGTGGCCGCCGCGCCCGTGCCGATGGTGTGGAGCACCAGGCCGGTGAAGGCCGCGTACGCGAGCCCGGTCACCGCCGCGTACGCCAGCCCGCCCACGACGAAGGTCGTGGTGGTCCGAGGCGCCGCCGCGATGAGGAGAGCTACGAGCGCCATGGCCGCTCCGACCGCAGCGTAGACGGTGCGTGAGTGCCAGCGACGGCAGAGCTCCCCACCCACGATGCAACCGATCGCCGAGATCAACCCAGACATCACGCCGTTCACGATGCCGACCTCCTGCTCGCCCGCGCCCCAAGCCGCCGCGACCTCCGCTTGCGCCAACACACTCTGGGCGGCGCCCGTACCAATCGGGAGGAAACAAATCAGGGCGGCGAGCAACCCATCTCGAGACTTCAGGATAGTCACTAGGTCCCGAAACACGCCCCGAACGGCTTCTCCCACTCCCTGCCCCGAAGACTCTGCCGGCACGTCTTCGACGAGGAACACCGGCACCGCGCACAACGCGAAGACGAACCCGATCACCGCGCCGGACATCCAAGACTCGGGGAGAAACGTCGCGAGCCACAGACCGGCGCCGCCCCCGATTCCAGCCCCGCCGAGATTGCCGGCTTGAAACCAACCTCCCGCGCGCCCTCGAGCGTCGGGTTGGGTTCGGTGCGCAAGCAAGCCTTCGACGCCCATGCCGAGCGTGGTCGTGGCGAGGTTGACGGTGAAGATCACGATTCTCATCAGGTTGAGCGTGCCCGGCCCGAGCGGGACCGCGGCCATGACCACGACGCCGACGACGCACAACGCGGAGCTGAGCAAATACCAAGTCCGCCGAGTCAGGGTGAGATCGACGACCGGCGCCCACGCAAACTTCCAGGTATGAGGGAGCATACCCACCGCAACCAGCGTCGCGCCCTCCTCCACCGTGAGCCCCCTACGCGTCGCAAGAAAGGCCAGCACGACTCCGACGAAGCCAGAGATCCCGCCAAACGGAACGATGAGTAGAGTCCAGACAAAGGGGTGAGGGTTGCTGCGGCTCAAGAGATGTCGGTTGTGACACGGACGGCCCCGCGCGCGCCAGCCCGTTTCCTCCGTTTCGTCTCGGGCCGCCCCTCACCGACACAGCGAGAAGATCGTGGGAAACGGTCCCAGCAGACCGTCGTGCCAGGTCCCCCGGCGGTTCGTCGCATCCCAGTCGATCGAGCCGGCGATCCAGCGCTCCGGCATACTCAGGTTCTGCGTCACCGTCGCGACGAGCGCGCCGCGCAGCCGAACCTCCAGAGTCACTCCGGTCGACGCTCCCGTGCCGTAGTCCGAGTAAAAATGGACGACGACTTGGTACGTGCCGCTCTCGGCCGCGCTCAGGTTGATGTTCTCCGGACCGGGCCCGACCAAGTCGTCGCGATCCAAGAACGGATTATCCTCGGACTGTCCTGCCACACCCCACTCAGGGTTCCCGTTGCAAAAACAACAGTCCGAGGGGAGCTCGAAGAACGTGCCGTTCGGTCGCAAGAGGTGGAGGTCCACGTCGATGCGCTGCATCGAGGGCACGGTCCAGCTCAGCGTGAGCGCGATGTCCGTCTGAGACGGAGGCGGCGGCGCCGTGGACGCCTGCAGAGGCACCACGAAGGTAGGCCGCGCAGGGTCGTTCGAGTTGATTTCGAGCCTCCCCACGTAGCTCGCCACCACACCGTTGTCCGAATATTCGACGGTGAAACTGGTGGGTTGCCCAGGGAACAGACTCATCCCCGGCGCGGGCGGCGAGATCAACCTGAAACGACCGCCCTGATCGTTGGCAAGACGAACCAAGCCGAGAGTGAGGTTCGCAGACCCATCATTGCGCACGAGGACCGTGCGAGAGGTGGGTACACCTCTTGGAACCTGCCCGAACACGACCGGCACAGGGTCTACGAAGATACTCGGCACCGGTGCGTTCGTCCCTTGACCCGACAGCGGAACCCGAACCTCGGGACTCATCGGATCGTCGGAGCGCACGACCAACTCGGCCGCCGCCGAGGACGCAGACGTCGGCGCAAACTCTACCGGGAACACCTCGCTGTCGTTGGGCGGGAAGACGGTGCCATCGGCCGGCGCGCCCATCGCCGAAAAGGCCGAGCCCGCAGGCTCGATGACGATCGAGACCAGCGTGAACGCCGCGTTGCCGAGATTCTCGATCTTGAGATTGAGAGGCTTCGTTTGTCCGACCTCGACCTGGCCGAAATCGAGCGGACTCGGCGAGACTACGATCCGCGGAGTAGGTGCCGGATCGGCGGAGGCGGTGATTTCGACCTCGACCGGAGCACGGAGCCCAGTCGACTCGACGACGACGCGGTCGGTGTCGGACCGCGCGTCAGACGGCACGTACTTCACGTCGACCTGAATCCGCTCCGACGGCTGAAGGGTGAGCGGCGTGGTCGACGTGGTCGACGTCGAGCTCGTCAAGCTCAGCTCACCGGCGATCGTCGAAGAGGAGGACTGGAACACCAGCGAAGTGATCTCGTGACTGCGCTCGCCGACGTTCTTCACGTAGAACGACTTGGTCTGAGTTTGTCCGACGTGCAGGCCGGAGAACACCAACGTCAGGGGCTCGACCTCGATATCCGAGTCGACCCCCTGTCCCCTCACGCGAATCTCGAGCGCGTCCTGACGCGGTGAGTTGTCGATGACCCGAATTCTGCCTTCGTCGAGGCCCACATCCGTAGGAGAGTACGCCACGACGAGCGTCATCGCGGCCGTGGGGTCGAGCCACTGCCGGTCGAGCGACGGCAGGTACTCGGTGCTGGTCGCGTCCACGAGCTCCGCTCGCTTCACTTCTACCCGAAAATCGGCGCGGTTGGTCAGGGTCACGGTCAGGGTGGCAGTCCTGCCAATCAGCACCCGTCCGAAGTCGAGTACGGGAGGCTCAGCGGAGATCGCCGGATCGACACCCCTTCCGGTGACGGGGACCTCGACGATGGGAGTCCGAGCGGAGTCCGTTTCGAAGACGAGCTTCCCTTCGCGCGGACCTGCGGACGTCGGCGAGAACGCAAAGGTCGCCAAGAGCTGACCGTTCGGCGGAATCGCGCTCGGTGCGTCGCTGAGCTCGAACTCGCCACCCAGCGCGTCGAAGCTGACTTTCTCGATCACCAGCGTCGCTTCGCCGGGATTCTTCAAGACCAGGTCCAAACGCCGTCGTAGGCCCACACCAACGTCGCCGAAGTCGACGGGGTCAGGCTCCACCTCGAGCGAGCTTGGAACGCGGACGATGCCGACGTCGTCCTCGCACGCAGCGAACATGAAGACGGCTGCGGCCAACGGGGAGACTTTCCGGAGCATGCCACGTCTAGAACCCTGATGGAGGGCGCTGGGCAACGGTCGATCGGCCGAGGCAGACGCGAAGGCACGCCGTCGGCGCGCAAGAGCTGCCGGCGGGCGGATCGGGTTGACCTCGCCTGCGAGGCGTCGGCGTGTCTCCGTGGTGGACGACGTCCTCGCAGGATGGACCATCGTGACGTCGACGCTCTGGAGCCTCGCGTACGCGGCGGCCGTACGGACGCGGCAGACACTCCGAGTAATCGAAGACCAGCGTCCCACCGAACCCTCTCGGTGGCCGAAGCTGAGTGTAATCGTCGCGGCGCGCAACGAAGCGCGCGATCTGCCGAAGGCGCTCGCGACACTCGGCAAACTGGACTATCCCGGCCTCGAGCTCGTGTTGGTGGACGATCGCTCCGACGACGGCACGGGAAGAATTCTCGACGAGTTTGCGGAAACTCATTCCGACACGCGAGTGGTGCATGTGACTTCGCTCCCGGAGGGTTGGACCGGAAAGCTCCATGCGATGTCGAAGGGCCTCGAGGTGACTACGGGGGAGTGGGTGGCGTTCGTGGATGCGGACGCCGAGTTGTCGCCGGGCTTGCTCCGGACCGTCGCGGCGGTGGTCGAGGCCGAGGCCGCCGACCATCTCACCATCCTGCCGGAGGTGTCCGGGGCCAACGTGCTCGTGAAAGTCGCCACCAGCGCGGCGAACGGCGTGCTGCTCAGCGCGTCGAAGGCCACCCGAGTGGGTGCTTCGGATCGAGCGTACATCGGCATAGGAGCGTTCAACCTGGTCCGCAGGGCGGCGCTCGATCGGACCCCTGGGTTGCCGTGGCTCAAAATGGAGCTCCTCGATGATATGGGTATCGCCTTCCTGTTGGTGTCACACGGAGCACGCAGCCGGTTCTTCGTAACTCGGTCGGCCGTAACTTTGGAGTGGTACCCGAACCTCGGAGCGATGGCGACGGGACTCGAGAAGATCTTCGTACGCGGCGCGGGATTCAGCGTTTGGAGACTGTCATTGCAGGCCCTGCTGTTCGCGGCCTTCGCGATCGCGCCGCTCCCGAGCATGGTGATGGGAGAGGGCGTCGTCCGAGGGATTGGGATGGCAACTCTAGGCCTCCCGCTCCTGGCTGCGACCGTGGGCCGGCGATGGGGTGCGCCAGGCCCGGCCTGGGCGCTCGCGCTTCGCCCGCTCGGGCAACTCATGCTCTCGGTGTGGATGATCCGCGCGGCGTGGCGATTCTGGCGCAGCGGAGGACTGATTTGGCGCGGGACCAAGTACGACAAGCCCGCGTTGCTCGCCGGGCGGCGCGGCCGTTGAGGCGCGCGGCTGTCAGCTGGGGCTCCAGCCCCATTCGAGAGGCGCGGGAAGCGCGATGGGAGAGTAGTCCACGTGCAGCACCCGTCGTCGCGACGATGATTCCGACGTTTGGGACGCATGTAGGATCGTGGAGTGATACACCCAGACGTCACCGCGGCTCGCTAGACAGGAGTGTTCGCCCAGCTCCCTGACGGTCGCGCGAATTCCAGACTCGTCGATACGGCCAAGGCGATGGGAGCCGGGAGCGACTCTCAGCGGCCCGTTCGAACGAGTCACCTGATCGAAATGAAGCCTGAGAGTCACCATGCGCTCGATCAGCTCGAAGGGAGGCTCTACGTGAACCATGTCTGACTTCACCGTCCACGACCCAAACCCAGGTACCTCGGCCCGCGCCCGCACCCAAATCGTTCGATCCTGGTGCCAATCGAGCGACCAATTCGAAACCTGGCTCTTGTCGAAGAGGATCGCCCGCACCGGCCGCGCCGCCGAACCGCACAGCGCTCGAGCGAGCTCGTCCAACCGCGCGAGCTCCGTGAGTCCGAGGCCAGAAGCACGAATTCCAGGGCGGTCGAACTTCGGGAGCATGCCCTCGAGGCGAACCAGCTCGTCCTCCAACAGGAAGCCGGCGAAGTGGGCGAAGCCGCGCTCGCGAAGCTCCTCACGCTGGCCCTGAATCGATTGCTGGCCGAAGTCCATCGACGTCACGAATCCATAGTACCGCAATTCCTTCGCAACTATCCCTGTTCCTCCGTCCCTCCGCGCTCTTGCCCTGTGCCCTCCGTGGTTGAATGTTCGCCACGCAACACGGCTTCGCGGTTAGTAGTACAGACTCCTCGAAACATGAGCGATGAGTTGGTGCGCTCCGAGCTCGGCTCCGCGGCGCACGCCGGTGTTAAAGTCATAGGTCACGTCCAGCAGGGTCTCGAACGCGAAGCCCGTCGCGAGCCGAGCCCCGGCCGAGGCCAGGTGCTCGTCAGGCGCCTCGGCAGTCGGGCCACCCACGAGACTCAGCGATGCGCGAGCGCTGAGATACGTGAAGAAAACAGGTTCGAATCGGTACTCGGCCCGAACGATCGCGTAGTGATCTGCAGGGAGCTCCTCGATGCCCGCGCCTGGAATCAGCGGCCTGGCGAGCGACCCATACTCTTGACCGCTCGGCCCCCCTCCGAGCTCGAAGCGGCTGAAGCGATCCAGACCCGTCCCAGCGCCCGCGTGAACCGAGAAGAACAGACGGTGCCGGTCGCTGTCGACGAACGGCACGCCGAGCGCCAGCGCCCCGTAGACCTCGGCAGCGACCGGCGTGCTGCCTTCCCCCGCAAGCTCCTTGGCGTTGAAGCCCCAGTCATCCCAGTCGCTCCGCCTACCCATCCACGTGTCCGCCCCGAGCGCGAATCCGGCGTGCGGAAGGTCGAGCACGTTGCGCTCGAACACGTCGAGCCGAAAGCGAAGGTGCGCTCGAAGCTCATGGGTCGTGCTCGGAAGCACGAAGGCTGGGTCGGCGCCCGACGCCTCCGAAAAATACAGCAACGCCTGCTCGATCGACACGCTCACCTCGACCATGTTGTCATTCTCCGACGATGCCTCCAAGGCGCTCCGAAGCCCGATGCCCAGGCCTCCGCGCACGTACCCAGCGTAGAGTTGCTCCTCAGGCAGCTCGACGCCATGCACGACGGGAGTGTCCGGAAACGGCACCGTGAGATTCTCGAACGTGAGCACCGCCTCGAACGGCGCCCCAATCGAGCGGCCGTAGAAAAGCTCATCGTACAACCCCACGAGGGTGGCTCGAAAGAATTGGGACTCGTCAGGGTGGTACCAAAGATACACAGAACCAAAAGGGATCACGGGGTCGGTCGCGCCTGGGTTGCCGACGACGCCGAGGTCCGCAGCCGCTGTCCACCGCCGATCCCTGGCCGGCACGGTGTACCGCCTATCGAAGAGCTCGAACTCGAAGCCCCTGCCCGCTCTCGGCGTCCGATACTCAGCTCCGAAAATGTCGACGAACGGGAGCTCCGACCTGGAGCCTGCGGCGTCAAAGGCAGCCTCCTCCTCCGCAAGAGCCACGGAGGCCCGGGTGAGATCGAGCGAGAATAGAAGCGCCAGGGCCACGGCGGCCGGGCGTCCTTCTCTACTCACCGGCCGACGCGCGCGCAACGAGTACGTCCCTCCGTGACCAGCCGCGTTCGTGTCCTCGGTGGTCGTGACGAGATTACGGGTCGTGACGAGATTACGGCCGAGCGCCGATGCCCTCGACATGTCCGGTCAACAGACTCGGCCACCGAGCAGGCTCCTCGCCCGTCCCGACGGCTCGATACCTCGACACGACTCCCTTCGCGAAATCCTGGATGCCCGCGAGCTCTGCTGCCGCGAGCTCCGCTGAGATCCTTCCTCGCGCGGTGGATTCCTTGCTCAGAAAGCGGTCGAAGAGCTTCTTCTCGAGCTCGGTGTTGGTCTGAGTTCGGTTGTTGAACGTGATCTCCGTGTATGGCTCACCGTCCTTTTCGACGGCCCGGAACTCCATGCGGCCTTGGTCGATCCGCATCGAATCCCCGTGCGCAATCTGCGAGGTCGGTTCGGACGCGAAGACCTTCCACCGGGCGGACGCACACCACCGACCCTGGTCGTCCCTCCATTTGTCGACGACCGTCAGCTTGGTCATGTCCGTGGCCACTGGTGAGTCTCCAAACTCCATGCGCTGGAGCATCGTCAGCGAGTAGCCGCCGTCGGGGTTGGTCTGCCGACTCAGCACCTGCGTGTGCAGCGCCCGGAGGTCGAAGCACTCCTCGGCCCAGCGCTCCGGAGGCAACCGCGAAAAGAGCTCCTCGGAGCTCACCGGCGCCCAGGTCATGGCCGTCTGATTGACGAGGACCTGATCACCGAGCTTCTCGACAAACGCGCCGGCCCGGGCGCCCTGAATCAGCCGCCCTTCGAAGCTGCTTATCGCCTCATCGATCTTGGCCCGCGCTCCGGGCTCCATCGTGATGCGGCCAGCCCGCCCGGGCGGAAGATCGGCCCGCGCCGCCAAATCTCTCAGAACTCGGTAATCGTTCGGATCGAGCTTTCCGAGCTGCAGGAGAGTATCCTTCCTCATCGCTCCCATGATCGAGCCACCGACGTCGAGCCCGATGAGTCCGAGGGCCTTGGCAAATGCACCACCGCTCAGCTCTGCCTGCGTGAGTACACCGTCCCCCAACGTCTCACTCATGGCTCGCTCGACCCGTTGGCTGACCGCATCGCCAGCGCTCGTCGAGGCCTCTCGGACGTCGGCGGGTGTGATCTCACCCTTGGCCACCCGCGTGCGAGACGCCTCGCTGATCGCGTACCCGGCCGCGGGTCCGCGAACGACCTGGCCCTTCCCGCTCAGGGCGCCAGCAAGCATGCCGAAGACCGAGCGCGGGCTTCGAACGTCGCGCTGACTCTCTTTCTCGACAAAGCGCTGGAGCTCTTGGGCTGTCGTGTTGGTGAGACCGAACGCGGAGAGATCGATGCTCAGCGGGGCGCTGCGAGGCTTCGAGAGGTCGCCCGTCACGCCGAGCGCCGACGCGAGCGCGTTGGGCTCGTAGGCGGTGTCCCGGTCAGAGTTCAGCCTCTGAGTGAATTCGCGAAAGGAGACTCCGGCGGGAATGGTCAGTCTGTTCATGGCGGCTCCCGGAAAAAGGACGAGGCTGTGAGAAGTCATACGCGCCTGACGCGTCCTGATCAACAACAACAGGCAAACGCCGACGCCGAAGGATTTGCGCACGAGCAAGTTCTCGGGCGACTCGAGAAGCTCGAGCGACGGCTACTCAAGTTGGACAGAGCTCGCGCAATGACTGGCCTTCTTGCCCGGAACCATCCTTGTTTCCCATCTCGACTTTCCCGAGGCACGCTCCACGGCGACGATCGAGCTTCCGCCGACATTCACAATCGCGAGTTCAGGGGTGACTTCCAGCACCGAGCTTCCGCACGGGATCTCCTTCTCCCAGTAAGTTGCGCCATCGACGCCTTTCGCGATCAGGTTCTGAGCCCCATCGGATTTCCATATCGAGACGAGGAGCCACGAGCCTCCGCATTGGACCACTCCTCGAGCAAATCGTTGGCTCCATAGCTCGGAGCCTGTGGTATCGTCCAAAGTCGTCACCGTCAGGCCGGTCACCGTGTTGAACGCGACCTCCAACTTGACCAACGCGATGCGATCATCCAAGCATCGCGTGCGACCGAGTCGCGGACCGAAAAAATGGCCTCGTGCGATCGGTCGGTCGATCAGAATCCGGCCAGACGCTCGCTCGAAGGCTGCGAGCCGAGAAGTGCCAAACTGGACCGCAAAAATCGCCCGAGACGTAACCTCGACGCTCCACCAATCGCCCGCCTGGGCCCACAGCGTCCGCTCTCGGGTAGCGAGACGCATCTCATTCCTACTCAGGATGATCGCCGTCGGTGGACTCGAGTCGAGCTCGATCACGCGATCGACCTCGCCCGAGTAGCCCACGTCGATCGATACTCCGTCACTCGGAACCTGTGACTGACTCAGAACCGGTGACGGACTCGGGCCCGGTGACGGACTCGGCCCGGTGACGGACTCGGGCCCGGTGACGGACTCGGGCCCGGTGACGGACTCGGGCCCGGTGACGGAGACCCGGCGACGGACTCGGGCCCGGTGACGGACTCGGGCCCGGTGACGGACTCGGGCCCGGTGACGGAGACCCGGCGACGGACTCGGGCCCGGTGACGGACTCGGGCCCGGTGACGGACTCGGGC
>CAYXDO010000215.1:0-16523 GCA_964463485.1 uncultured Myxococcales bacterium
CCCGTGCCCGTGCCCGTGCCCGATCCTGAGGCAGGATGAGGATTAGGCAGGATTAACGGGCCCTAAAACGGGCCCTAAGTACAGGTCTCTCGAGTTTTCTGACCATGATGGCGCCTTCTCTTCGCGCCGGTCGGATGGTACACCGTTGCCCATGCTTTCGGGCCGCATGATGCCGTTTCCGCTCACGCTCACTCACTTCGTGACGCGCGTACAGACCCTGTTCAAGGACCGCGAGGTCGTCAGCCGCACTGCTGACGGGATGATCGTCCGCTCGAGCTACGGAGAGGTCGCTGAGCGCTCACGCCGGCTCGGGAGCGCTCTGCAAGCGGCGGGAATCAGGCGCGGTGATCGCGTGGCGAGCCTCTGCTGGAACCACCAGCAACACCTCGAG
Source organism: uncultured Myxococcales bacterium (assembly GCA_964463485.1). Classification (GTDB taxonomy): domain Bacteria; phylum Myxococcota; class Kuafuiibacteriia; order Kuafuiibacteriales; family Kuafuiibacteriaceae; genus CAYXDO01. Next base: position 392 of record CAYXDO010000215.1, read on the forward strand.
CTCTATCTCGGCGTGCCCTGCTCTGGCGCGGTGCTCCATACGCTGAATCTCCGACTGCACCCCAATGAGCTGGCGTACATCGCCCGCCACGCCGAAGACCAGCTCGTATTCGTCGACTACTCCCTCGTCCCCTTGTGGCTCAAAATTTTTCCGTCTGTGCCGAGCGTTCGGCACGTCGTGCTCGTGCCCGATGGAGCTCCTCGACCCGACCTCCCCGGAGCGATCGACTACGAGACCTTCCTCTTCGAGGCGCCGGATAAGTATGAGTTTCCTAACCTCGACGAGAACGACGCGGCGATCGTCTGCTACACGTCAGGAACGACCGGAAATCCGAAAGGTGTCGTGTACAGCCACCGGTCGACTACTCTGCACACGCTCGTGTCATGTATGACCGACACCCTCGGCGTCTCCCAAAACGACACGATCTTGCCCGTCGTACCCATGTTCCACGCGAACGCCTGGGGCCTGCCTTATACGGCCGTCTGCGTCGGATCGAAGCTCGTCTTCCCTGGGCCCAAGGTCGATCCGATCTCCCTGCTCGACCTGATGGCCTCGGAAAAAGTCACCATCGCCGCAGGCGTCCCGACGATCTGGCTCGGGATTCTCGCCCAGCTCGATGAGAACCCATCGAAGTGGGACCTATCCGCGATCAGGTCCATGGTGATCGGCGGAGCCGCAGCTCCTCCGTCGATGATCGCCGGATTCCTCGAGCGCCACAGGCTCACGGTGACTCACGCGTGGGGCATGACGGAGACGAACCCGCTCGGAACGCTCGCTCGACTCAAACACCACCTCGAGACCAAGTCTCCTGACGAGAAGGCCGCCGCCCGCGCTTCCCAGGGGTACGCGGTGCCCTTCGTCGAGCTTCGCCATGTGGCCGACGATGGCTCCGTGCTCCCGTGGAACGGCGAGACCATGGGAGAGCTCGAGGTCCGCGGCCCATGGGTCGCTCGATCCTACTTCGGAGACGAAGGCAACGACCGATTCACCGCCGACGGCTGGTTCAAGACCGGAGACGTTGTGACGATCGACGCCGAGGGTTACGTTCGCATCACCGATCGCGCCAAGGACGTCATCAAGTCCGGCGGGGAGTGGATCTCCAGCGTCGCGCTCGAGAACGCGCTCATGAGTCATCCCTCGGTGCTCGAAGCCGCCGTCTTTGCCGCGCCCCACGCCAAATGGAGCGAGCGACCGGTCGCCGCCATCGTGCTCAAACCCAACAAGACCGCGACCGAAGAGGAGCTCAAGAGCATGCTCGAGACCCGCTTCGCCAAATTCTGGGTTCCCGACGCGTTCGTCTTCATCTCTCAAATTCCGCGAACCTCGACTGGAAAATTCCTGAAGACGAAGCTGCGCGCGGATCACCAAAACATCCTCCAGAACCGCGCCGAGTGATGTTCTGCGGTTGCTTCCTCGCCTCGATTTCGCGGGCAACCAAGGGACAACGAAATCGCAACAAGCTCGATCGAACATAGGGGCCGCGTCGCGACGAAAACGTGGGAAACTGGAGTATGGCGCTTCGTCATTCGCTCGCTCCCACGATGGGGCCGGTCGCTCACGTCCTCGCGCTCGCCTCCCTCGCGCTCGTCTCTTTGGCGAGTTGTGCGATTCCGCGCGCCGACGCGGACAAACCGAAGCCCACGTTCGAAGTCACCAAATCCGAAGCGGAGTGGAAGAAACAACTCTCCGCTCCGGCGTACGACGTGATCCGGGAGAAAGGGACGGAGCGCGCCTTCTCCGGCGCCTACTGGAACCATCACGAGGCCGGGGTCTATCGATGCGCGGCGTGCGGTCGCCCGCTCTTCTCTTCGGACCACAAATACGACTCAGGAACGGGATGGCCCAGCTATTACCAACCCATCGATGCCAAGGCCGTGCTGGCCGAGCGCGATGATGCCTACGGGATGAGTCGCACCGAGGTCATGTGCAGCCGATGCGGCGCTCACCTCGGTCACGTGTTCGACGACGGTCCCAAACCTACCGGGCTGCGCTACTGCATCAACTCCATCTCCTTGGCTTTCGTTCCCACCTCCACGGCAGCGCATCCCTGAGGGCTCGCACGCGCCCCCGAATTCAAAGGGCTCGAAATTCCGCCCGCAGCTCCCGCTCGACCGTCCCAAACAGCGGATCGAGCTCCACATTCTCTCTCCATGCGAGACCCATCGCCACCAGGTCGAGGGTCTTCTTGATCTTGGCCCCCGAGATCACATGCCCCTGGTCGTTGCGGTCCCGCCCCAGCATGAACAGAGTGTCGCTCACGGCGAGCGCCGATCCGATGTCGTGGGTGACGACGATGATCGTGTTGTACTCGTGAGTGTTGGCGACTTCCTGCAGGAGCTTCATTACGTCGGACAGCGCTGCTGGGTCGAGCCCCGAAAACGGCTCGTCCATGAGCAGCAGCTGGGGCCTTCGCATCAGCTGCTGGGCGATGGCGGCGCGCTGCCGTTGACCTCCAGAGAGTTGGCTTGGGTGGAAGCTCTCCCGGTGGGACAGTCCAAAGCGTCCCAGCAGCTCCTTGGCGAGCTTCCTCGACTCGGCGCCGGAGACTCCGTTCGCGATCCCCACGATCTCCAGGTTCGAGAGGATCGTGCGGTGGCGAAGCAACGGGTAGCTCTGGAAGACGACTCCGACCGACCCTGGCGCCAGCGCTCTGTTGTCGGGCCCAAGGACGGTGCCCGAGTCCGGCGCGTCGAGGCCGGCGATGATTCGAAGGAGCCTCGTCTTGCCGACGCCCGAGGGCCCGAGGAGCGACGCGACCTGCCCAGTGACCTTTCCCGGTCGAACGAGGTCCCTGATCCTGAAGCTCACGCCTTCGAGGATTTGTGCTCCTCCGAGCCTCTGCGACACGCCCTCGAGGGTCAGCAGGATCGTCGCCTCACTCATCTCTTGACCCGTTCCTGAATCGCATAGGGGCAGAGGGCGCGGACGAGCAGAGCCATTCCGAAGTCCAGGAGCAAACCGAGGCCGAGGATCGCGAGGAGGACCGCGTAAACCTCGGCCAAATGAAAGTGTTTGTTCTGGTTCAAAATCAGCGCACCAATGCCGCCCTCCGAGCGAGAGATTCCCTCGACCATGGTGATCATGGCCCACCCGATCGCGAGGTTCTGGCGAAGGATATCGAGGGCCTTGTCGAGGGTGCCGCGCACGACCACCTCCCAGAAGATCCGAAGCTCGCTCGCGCCGAGGACGCGCATGTGATCGATCTGTTCGCGGGGGATCTCGAGCACGACCTGCGACATCGCGGTGACGAAGAAGGTGCTCATCCCGAAGGTGAGGAGCACGACCTTGAGCGAGTAGCCGCCGCCGGTGAGCAAGGTGAACGGGAACACGAGGCCGGTCAGTCCGAGGAAGCGAAGCTTCGAAGCCGCGGCCGCGAGCGGCCGAAAGAAGGCGATCACCGTCGCATACGACAAACTCATCGAAATCACGACGGTGAAGAAGAGGGAGTGGAGAATCAGCTTCAGCGTGGTGAAGATCTCCGGACCCATGCCGTCGGTCCACCAGAGTCGGCCGAAGGCATCGAGGACTTCGTCAGGCCCAGGCAGCGTCTCGAAAGGAGACGTGATCCAGACGAGCAGCGCGGCGCCGACCCACGCGATCAGGATCGCGGTGGTCGTGGACCCCTCAGTCACTCGATTCGGCAGAAAGGCGTCGACGATTCGATTCTTCGAGGGCACGTCAGTTGGCGGTGCCGAGCAGGATCTCCACTCGGCGGTTTTTGGCGCGACCGTCCGGAGCCGAGTTCGACTCGAGAGGTTGAGTCTGGCCGTGGGCGAAGACTTTGATTCGGCTGTTTGGAAAATTCGTGGGTGACTTGGCTTCGAGCCACTTCTTGACGGCAAACGCGCGGTCTTCGGAGAGTTGCTGGTTCTTTTCAGCGGAGCCCACGTTGTCGGTGTGCCCGTGGATCTCGACCATCGTGCCGCCGGCAACGACGAGGTCGGTGAACATCGTCTCGAGCTCCCGCTTGGTCTCGGGCAGGAAGTCTGCCTTTCCCGTCGCGAACTTGATGTCCCAGGCGCGCTTGCTGACGAGCTGCTTGAGTTGCTGGCCCGCCGTGAAGGTCGCGAGATCGGCGCTCGACCTCTCCGCCTCCGGCGCCTTCGCGAGGTCCTTCACGAAGGACGTATCGAGGATCTCCGACACTGGGTAGTAGCTCGGCAGGAGCTTCGGATACTGTGACTTCACGACGTCCCCGAAGACCGTGTAGGTGGCCGCAAAGATGTTCGTCGAGCCGGCGGCGAGGCCGAACAGGTGCAGGTTGTCGGCGAGATTGTTGACCGACGATCCGCCGAGCTCCACGGCGAGGCCGGTTTTGTCCTTGGCCGATACGACCCGAAAATATTTGTACCAATACGCCGCGTCCTTCTCTCCGTAGACGACCGCCGACAGCGCAGAGGCCCGTCGAAGCGCTTCGTCGTCGGCTTTGATTTGATCGGCGGCCTCGAAGGAAGCCATGAGCAAGTTGTCGACGTCCTGGCGATGGGCATTCATCCACTTGGGGATGCCGATGATGACGTTCGGCATCTGCGATCGGTACTCGCGGGTCGAAACGATGGAGACGAGGCCACCTTTTTCCTCGGCGATGGTCACGTCACCTGGCGTCCAAGTGACGGCGCCCTGGACGCAGCGCTTCTCTGTCTCACCGGTCTTCATGTTCTTCAGGTCCGCGCAATACCCACTCACATATTTCTGGCCGGCGTCGATGTAGTCAGACGCCGCGACCCAGTTGAGCGCGTCTGGGTCGTAGGTGGTCTCGTCGGGGTTGTTGGGGATTCGATTGTCGCCGAGCCACTTGAGCGCGATGTTCCAGTCCCCATCGCGGAGCACCCCGGCGACCAAGCCTCCTCGCGCCTTCTGAGGGTCTTGCTTCCACTCCGGCGGACCCATGAATTTGTCCTCCCCACGCGAATAACCCAGCGAGCCCACGACGGTCGCGAGATATTCCTTGCCGAGCGGGGCGAGGCGGTCGTTGATCCCTTTCAAGAAGGTCGCCGAACCGTCGCCCATGATGGCGACGAAGTGAGCACCCTCGGCCGGGTTGGCCTCACCTTTCTTGAGTCGTTCGGCGAGCGTGAGCAGGAGATTTTGCATCTGGTCGACGCTGTCTTCACGGACGAGCTTGAGGTTCAAGCCCTTCTGGCACATGGCGCTGCCCTGAGCAGCCTGTTTGCCCCCGTTGGCGAGGATCAGGCCGGCCTGCGCGTTCCAGGCCCAAAGGTAGAACCGAAGCTCCGGCTTGTCTGCGCAGCCCGGCGCTACACTCGAAGGCGCCGCAGAGATCCCGGGATCGTCGGGCAGCGAGACCTGAGGTGGTACGTTGGTCTTGGGTCGGTCCGCAGGGGGAGCGATTTTTTCGATGTTGACGTAGACGCCGGCGCCTACCGCACCCAACACCACCATGGTGATGAGTCCTTTGGCCAGCGGAGTGAGTCTTGCCACGGTGCTATCCTCCGGTTCCGAATCGATCAGCGCTTCTTGGGGAGGAGCTCCTCCAAAAAGGAGGTGTCCAGGATTTCGGCGGCCGGATAAAAGCTCGGGAAGAGCTTCGGATACTGCGACTTCACGACCTCTCCGAAGGCCGTGTAAGTCTGCGCAAAGAGGTTCTTGCCCCCCTTCTCGAGGCCGAACAGATGTGCGTTGTCGGCGAGATTGCTGACCGCGGACCCACCGAGCTCGACTTCCAGGCCCTGCTTGTCCTTCACCTTCTGAACCTTGAAGTACTTGAACCAGTAGTTCCCGTCCTTTTCAGCATAGACCACCGCGGAGATCGCGGACGCCTTCTTGAGCGCCTCGTCCGAGGCCTTGATCTGATCCGCGCCCTCGAAGGTCGCGGAGAGGAGACCCGTGACGGCGGGGCGATTCTCGCCCACCCACTTTCGGATCCCGATGATCACCTGCGGCATCTGAGTACGGTACTCGTTGGTCCCGACGATGCTGACCAGACCGCCTTTCATTTCAGCGACCGTGACGTCACCCGGCGTCCAGGTGACGACGCCGTTGACGCACTTCTTCTCGGTCTTGCCGGTCTTGAGGTTCTTGAGGTCGGTGCAGTAGCCGCTCACGTATTTTTGAGCCGCGTCGACGTAGTCGCTCGCGTTCACCCAATTGAGGGCGTCGGGGTCGTAGGACGTCTCGTCTGGGTTGTTGGCGATCTTGTGATCACCAAGCCAGCGCAAAGCGATGTTCCAGTCGCCGTCGCGCAAGACACCAGCGACGAGCCCACCCTTGGCGGATTCGGGCTTGGTCTTCCATTCGGGCGGGCCCATGAATTTGTCCTCGCCACGTGAATAACCGGTCGAACCCACCACGACGGCCATATACTCCTTACCCATCTTCGAGAGGCGGTCGTTCACGCCCTTCAAGAACGAGGCGGCGCCGTCTCCCATGATCCCGACGAAATGAGCTCCGGCAGCGGGCTGCTTCTCGCCCTTTTTCAGTCCCTCGGCGAAGGTAACCAACAAATTCTGCATTTGGTCGACGTTGTCTTCGCGGACGAGCTTGAGATTCACTCCGTGCTGACACATGAGGCTGCCTTCGGCGGCCTGTTTGCCCCCGGTGGCGAGCATCAGCCCCGCCTGCGAGTTCCAGGCCCACAAGTACAGGCGTGTCTCCGGCGCGCCGTTGCAGCTCTTGGCCTCGGGCGCTGCCCACGCCGGCTCCCCGAGCAGGGCAATGGCGCTCGCGCCCACCAGGAAGAGCGGTCGAGTGATCTTCGCTTTGTTCATGGGCGGGGAGCCTCCCGCCGAATCGTCCGAGCGTCAAGCTCATGGGTCGGCCGAGAGCGAAACGACCTGACCAAAACGTGTAAACAGGACGAGCTCACCGGAAGGCGCGACGACCGCGCTCGCGAGCGACGCCGGATATCGAAATACGGTCTGCCCAAAGGCGAGCGAAACCGCGCCGCCGTCGAAGGCGATCACTGCGCCATGCCGCGTACTCACGAGGTCGATCGGATAGCCGCTCGTGGATCCCGACTTCTCCCGCGGCGCCGCATGGAGCTCCAACAAGTCGCTCACCGTCGCGCCGTCTGGTCCGGCGGTACCCACGAAGAGTCGACCCTGCTCCTCGGTCTGCGACTCGTCACCCTGGCCTGCCAGCAGTGCTCGGTCCGGCGCCAGCATAAGCACATTCGTCAGCTTCGGCTGGCCCCGGTCGTCTCCGACGTTGCGCTCGTCGAAGTCGATGCCGACCTGAATGGCGCGTCGCCCAGCGATGCGCACCACCGCTCCTTCGCAGCCCACTGCCCAGGCGACCCCTCCCGCGGCCGCCACGTGACGGAACGTCGCAGACTTCGGCCCAAACGCGAAGAATTTTTCCGGACACGTCCTTCCCGACTCCTCCGGGGGCGCTCCGGTGAGCCACTCGACCGTAACTCGCTCCGGATCACCCGACCCGTGCTGGAGCCAGATCCCATAATCATCGGCGACCGCGACGTGCGTTTCGGGGTCGAGCTGGGCCACACTCACGATTCGCTCGCCGCGAGTCTCGAAAATGCGAAACGTGCTCGACGTGCTGACGAAATGCAGTGACCCCACGAGGCGAGCTCGGTCGTAGCCGCTGACGATCCAACCGTCCGCCATCGGAGCCATCCCGGTCGCTTCCACGCCGACAGGGAGGCCCGACGGTCTCACCGGCGAGAGGGTGAGTTGCTCACCCTCCGGGCTCACCTCGAAGCTCTGACCTCCATCCGCCAGCGCGAGAACGGCTTGGCCAGCCGCGACCCCCGCTGTGCTCTGGGGTGGCAGGGGACCGAGGCCGATGAGCTGCTCGAGGCCCTCCCCGCGGTCTCGCCAGAGTGTCAGGAGGGTGTCTTGCACCAGCACGGATCCCGGAACGTCCGATTTCAGCGCCCGCGCGGAAAGCGACGGCCAACTCACGAGACGCAGCGGGGGGCCGAGGTCCACCGTCAGGTCCGCGAATCGAACCCAAATCCCTCGGCGAGCCGGCCCCTCGAAGATCTCTCCACACTCTCCTTTTGGAGGGCCACTGTAGACCCTCGTAAGGGCAGCGGTCGAGGTTCCCGAGAAAATCATCGCATAACCCTCCGCTCCCCCTTCTCCGCAGGCGAGGATGCGACTTCCGAGGGTGAATAGGCGCTGAAAGCTCGCGTCCGCGTCGGACATCAGCGCCGTCCACCGACCCGTCGTTGGATCTCGTCGATGAAGACTCCCCTCGAAGGCGACGATCAACTCACCGCTTTGCGACACCACCGCGTCGGCAGCGCCGCGGGTTCCGGGAAATCCAAGCGCCTCGTTGCCCATATCTAGGCAACCCAAGTCACCGCTCAACGGACACAAGACGAGGACGTTCCGGCCAAAGGGGCTCTGTCCGAGGGCCAGCACCGATCCCCGTGGAGGCGCGAGCCCGAGGCTCCCAGACAGACTCCGAGGAACCCATCGCAGCGCGAGGGCGCCGTGGTGCAACATCTCTTCGAGCTGAGTCAACACGCGCTCCGGTGGAACGCCGGGGCGAAGGCGCTCGTAGCGAACCTTCGAGCGGCTGTTGGAATCCGAGCGCATCGTGAGCACGAACGGCGCGTCCGGCGGGTCCGAGAAAGCGAGGGCGTTCTTGATCGACCCCGAAGACTCTCCCGGCCAGTCGGAGACTTCTCCCAGAGGAGCTCGAAGCGACGCCGAATCGAACGAGAACAGGCCGATCGACCCGTCGGGCAGCTCGGCGAAACGTTCGAGCGGCGAGCCCTCGGGAGCTTGGGCCAGCAAGCGAAAGTGCGTCGCCGTCGCGACCGGGAGGCCGTCGGCGGGCGGAAGGCAGGCCCCCGGCCAGGAGAGTCGCAGCGAACGGCGGAGCGCCTCCGCGGCCTCCTGCGGTTGAGTCAGCGGCTCGAGTCGATCTCCTCTCAATCTCAAGACCGCCGCGAATCCGGGAAGGGTGCAACGGTCTCCTGGAAAGACGACCATCGGCGCCGACGGAGTCGGAAATCGGCAGCGACCGCACTCGTCCTCATCCCGCCCAATCGCCCCCACTCCTCGGAGCTCCGCGTCCTCGGGCTCCCGAAGCCCACCCACCGAGAAATCCGATCGCGCGAGCCCAAAGCCGAAGAGGGACGTCTCGTCAGCCGTGGATACCGCCAACGCGTCCCCAGCGGAAGTCGTCGCGCGGGCCCACGGCTTCTCGGTGGCGCTCCCCAAGGAACCTATCACGAGGACGTCGAAGCCCGGAGGAACGCCAATCGTGACCGACTCGGGCCCGCAAGCCAGATAGGAGACGCCGAGGAGCCAAGTGACCAAGGGACCTAAACGCGACACGTCGCTCACAAACCGATCACGGCCACGCTGGCCGGGCTCTTCATCGAACCGTCGCCCGCGCGATCGCCCGCAGAGAATACCACGCCACCGGTGAGCACGAGGCGAGTGAAGTCGGAGACCGCGACGCGGTCGGGCGCGGAGACTTGTACGGGCGGGCAGTTGGGGCCGTTTTCGCTCCAGGAGCCAAGGAGCCCCAAGTCACCCCCCAAGATCAGCCGCCCACCTCCAATCTCCAGCACCGACTGCACCTCTACGTCGAACCCGGTGTCGCCGATCGATACCCAGCCGCGCTCGCCCCGTCGGTAGACGCTCCCGTCGCTCGCGCTCATGAAGGTCCCGGCCGCCGACACCTCCAGGTCGAGCGGGGAGCTCATCGCGGGTCCCTCTACGGGCTCCACGACCCACTCGTCGCCCGATCGGAAATAGACCTCGAGCGCGGCCTGGGACGTCGCGAGAGTCTCCCGAGGCCCGACGGAGGCGAGCTGCGTGAAAGTCAGCTCGCGACTCATGGCTCGTGGGAGCGCGTGGCTTCCCAAGCTGTCGAGCCGATCTCCGTCGACGGTGAGGATTTCGACCCGCCCCAAGATGTCCGCCACGTAGAGTTCGGAGGGTTCTCGAACGGATCCCTCCATCTGGAACAACGGCAGAGTCGCGGTCCGGGTTTGAAAAACGGGCTCTTCGACGACGAGTCTCGGCGGATCTTCGTCGAGGATGAGGTGTGCGGGCTGCACTCTCCCGATCCCGCCGACCCAGAGGCGACCGGACGAGTCCCTCGCGGCCGAGTACAGGCCGAGTCTCCCCCGATCGATGGGTATCGGTCGAATCTCGCCGCGGGTCACGATTCCCAGCCACCAATCTTGCTCGTGATCGGGAGGGGGACCACGGTTATACATCCCGAGGAGGACGCCCGGTTCGCCGAGCAAATCACTGATGGGTACGATGAATTTGGCATCTCCCGAGAAGTCGTCGCCCGCAGCAAACCGGACTCTCCGGATCTCGGGAGTCAGCTCGAGACACGGGCATTCCGATTTGGCGAGGGGAGTGTTCAAGAGGTTCGTCGGTACTTCCGAGGTCTCGGTGAATTCTCCGGCCTTCCCAGAAACGACGGTGGCAGAGTAGAGCCGTTGATAGTTGGCCGGGATCTTGGACGATCCGCTCGCTTCCGACGAGAGGGCCCAATCCCCGATCGGAGCGCAGATGACGTTTGGAGCTGCCGAGTAGACGATCGCGGTGACCTTCGTGTCGTCGCGAAGGTTCGGGATCTCGAGGCGACCGGCGGAGCCGCTCCCGACGTCCACGACGGACACGCCGAGAATTTCGGTCCCGCCGATGGACTGCACCCCGAAGATCACACTGCGTGCGTCCGCTGGGAGCTCAGACAAGTGAACCTCGACGACGGTGTCGCCGCACGCGAAGAGAGTCGAAGCGATCGCGTACACCGTTCGCCAGCGCTTCATTCGCTTCTTCGTGCCCCGGGTCGATGGCGCTGGCAAGTGGAATAGCGGTGAGTTGTTTGGGCCGGTCCCGGCTCGTCAACGCTTCGACTGGGTCGAAGAGAGCACCTCGAGCTTCAGCGCGGACTTACGAAGAATATTCCGCCATACTCGGTGCCAATCACCGTGGCGCCTGAATCGGAGTCATAGGCGGCGTCGTGTACGTCCCGCTCGTCGTACCAATAGCGCTCGGATCCATAAACGCGGACCACGCTGTTCCAGCCCGCGGCCGCCCCGACCACGAGCTCCTCCAGAGGGCCGACGGCGAATCGGGGCGCTCCCGACGTCCGCGCGAACAGGCGGTGGGGCGGGCGGTTGTGAGTCTCGAGCGTCCCTATGACTTCGACCCCATTCGGTCCGTCCGAGAAGCGGACCAACCACGCTGCCGACGGCTCCTCGTCTCGCGTGGACGTCTCCCCGAGCACCAGCGCGAGGTCAGGGGTGATCGCTCGGACCACACTCAGCGTCATGGAGTCCGGGCGCGACACCGATGGGTCGAGACGCGCCTCGAAGACTCGTCCTCGCCAGCCGGAGGGCCCGCGCCAGAGTCGGGCGATCCTGTCGCGACAACCCACCGCGAAGCCAAAGTCACCGACGGCGTCGATCGCACGCAGGGGCGATGTCCCGCGTGCGCTCTGCGCGAAGGTCGCGGCGTAGCCGCTGCACGGCGTCGGCGTCTCGATCTCTTTGGTCTTTGGATCGTCCCAGACGAGCTCGGCGGAAACGAGCTCGTCGCCGGCCAGCACCTCGAGCGCGCCCGATTGACGGAGTAAGAGCACTTCGATGCCCGCCTGCGACAAAGCGACGAAGGGAGCGCCTCCCTGTTCGAGCGTGACCGCGTGAGTGTCCTCGAAGCGCACGAGGCGGCTCCCTTCGATCGGCTCGAATCCCGCGACGAGCGGGCCGCGGTCGGTGATCACAGCAGCCATCGCGACCGAAGGGACGCCTGCGAGCGCGGACTCGACCACGGAGCTCGTGTCCGTTCGAGTCCGGAACATCCGACCCCCTCCGGCGCCCGAGAAGCCGAGGACCTCTCCGGATCCTCCCGCGGCCACCGCGATGGGTCCGAACAAGTGAGCTCTCGGTCCACTCGCCCACTCGAAGGCGCCCCCGTCGGCGCTTCGATAGCCTGTTCCACCAGGCGTCACGGCGAAGCGGAAGCGCCCCCGGCTACGGAAGCGCCAGAGCTCGTCGGCCGACGCCAAGAGCTCGTTGGCCGAACCCAGCCGAATCCGGCCCGCTGGGTCGACCATCAACAACTTGGAGCCGCAAGCGAAGGCGACGGACTGACCCACCTCGAAGTGAGAGCCGCAGAATCTCCTCGGAATCGACGTCGTGACCCACCCCGCGCCGAGGCTTCGAGCTCGTTCGCTCGGGTCGCCTTCGAGCGACTCGCCAGCGAAGTCCCGGAGTGCAACGAAGCCGTTTCCTTCGGTCGCCCCGACGAGCACAACCCGTGTACCCACCCGCGCGCCGTCGGTGATTTCGAGCGAATCGGTCGAAGTCGATATCATTACGGTCGAAATGTCCGTGCCTACGAAGCTTCTTGGATCTCCCTTGCGACCGTAGGCCACAGCTACGGACTTCGTAGCTGCGCGATTTCCGACGCCCGCGATCAGAAGGCCCCCGCCGACCTCGACCGACGCTTTGTACGAGCTCACGTTCAGATTCAGGGACGCGCTGTCGGTCAGCTCCTCGCACGGGAGACTATCTTCCACGAACCGACAAGTGAGCCCGCCGGCAAACCGGGCCGGGAGCACCTCTCCGAGGACGCGCACCGAGCCCCCGTCGGCCTCGTCGAGATCGAAGTGGATCGTCGCGATCTGAGGTGACTCGGCGGCCCGGACGAGACTCTCGTTCGCGAAACGGTACGCTGTCCACCGGGCGCTGCGGTCTGCCGAATGAACGGCTACCAAGAAAGAGCCGTCGTCGAAAGGAATGATGTCTTTGGCTGGACCCGGCGAAGGAAGCTCGATCCTTCCGCTCGGTGAATCATAAATCACCCTCTCGGCGCCCACCTCCAACACGTGTCCCGTCGAGGAGAGACCCATCAGCGCCACCGAATCGTCGTCAGGAGGCCAGATCGCCCGAATCTCGCGAGGCTCGGTGAAGCGGAAACGCGGAGGATCCGGCGGGCACGGGCCCTTCGTCGTGACACGAACGTCGCGAAAAAACAGATCGGCGATCGTCGAGTCGTCGAGCGCCCCGCCGTCCACCGTGAGCGTGATGAAGCGAGGGAGTCTACAAGACTCCCCGGGACCAACTCTCCACGGAGGCTCGTCGGTGGGCCAAAGGCAGCGCGCACAGTCTGCCGGGGCAGCTTCGCCCGTCGCCGCACCGACTCCGGCCGAGTCGAACCCTGCCAGCAACTCGACGTCCGCGCGCTGCACCGCGGCAACCACCCAGCGGGTGTCTTCGCCAAGGAGGGGACTGGTCGCCGGCGGAGGACCAGCGGAGACCGAGAGGACCTCGCCCCCTTGAACGCTGGCCGCGACGTAGAAAACAGCGTCGTCCGGCAGCTCGAGCGCCGCTCGGTCGAAGCAACTCAGCACGAGCAGGCAGCACGTCGGCGGAGCAAATGGAAGCCAACACGGAGGGCACGAAGGACTCTTCTTCAAAATCCCTCTGTGTTCTCTGTGTTCCTGCTCCGTGCCCTCTGTGGTCTTCCCAAGGACGAGTGATGATCGTGGATACATCGCGCAACTTGGCCGTGCACCCACTCGAGTCAGACCGACGGTTTTCTGCCAGACGCTCACTCGGGCCACGCGAGCTCCACGACGTGCCCACCTGCGCTCTCGGCACGGATCAGCACGGTGCCGCCGGCCACCCCCGATTTTTCACCCGCGACTTCGACGCCATCGACACGAATCGCGTCGACGCCCGTGGCGCCGAACAGCTCGAACGTGACGCCTTCGAACCGAGTGCCCGGTGACGAGCTCAGGGTCAATCGAGCTCCGGCGGGAGCGACGTCGATCTTCGTTCCGTCGAAGACGGTGAACGACTCCGCTCGGGTGGGCCGAGCGAACCGTACCCACAAGGCACCCGGGCGCGTGGAGACACTCTCCACGGAGGTCGACGTGCTGGCGGCGAGTGTGTCCGCATCGGGGCGCAGCATCGGAACCAGCGCTCCTTGCCGAACGAACAGAGGGAGCTTCTCGAGCGGAGCGTCGACGACGATGGTTCCGCCAGACTCACCCCCGTGAAATACTTCGCCGGTGAACCAATCGACCCAGGGGCCAGGAGGCAGCGGCACCGAACGCTCGCGCGCCCCTCGCTCGAGGACCGGGGCCACGAGCAAATCATCTCCGAAGAAGTAGGTGTCCGACGGGTGCCTCCCGAGCTCGGGACGAGCGAGGCCGAAGGGGCGAAGAATTGGGCGTCCCTCCGTCGCCAACCTCTGCGCGTAGGTCCAGGCGTAGGGAAAGAGCCGCAGGTGTAGCCTCGCATACTCACGATAGCCGTCGAGCGTTCGCTGCGTGCGACCGTTGTCCGCATTGAATTCCCACGGCGGCTGGCTAGAGGAGTCACCGACTTGCATCACCGCGGACAGGGCGGTCTGCTCGAACCAACGCACGAAGGTCTCCTCGTCGGGAGGGCTGTGCCGATACCCACCCGTATCCGCACCGAAAAACGGAAACCCAGACGCCGAGAGGCTGAGCGCCATGACTACACTCGCCGGCAAGCCACCGACCGCGGTGTACGGATCGGCTCCTTCGACCCGCTCCCGGTGCTTCCAAAAATCGGCATCCAGGTCACCTGGCCAAATCACCGAGACCTGAGCTTGGTCCCCATGGCGTCCGGCGCGCCCCAACAGAAATCCGCCCGACTCAGGAAGAGTCTCGGCGTAGACTCGGTGATACAGGAGTTGGTAGTGATGGTGCATCGTGCGCTCGGTCCGACCATCGAAGAACTTCCAGCCGGTCGATCCCCCGCCGACACTCGGGAGCACGTCTTCGCCATAATCCAGCTTGAATCCCTCGATTCCCATCGCCGTATACCGGCGAACCCGTTCCTGCCACCACGCGAACGCGGCGGGGTTCGACAGATCGATAGGCTCCCCCCAGTGATTCAGGAGTGTGCCTGACTTCGCCGGAAAATATCCAGCCGCTCGCGCTTCGGTCAGCAGAGGCTCGGCAGCGGGCTCCAAATAGGGCGTGTGCCACAACGCGACCCTCAAGCCCGCGGCGTGTGCGGACCGAATCATGGCCTGCGGGTCTGGAAACTTCGCCGAATCGAAGTCGAACGTATTCACCGCCGTCGCATAGGGCCGATCGATCCAAATCGCCGACGTCGCCAGATCCAGGGATCGGATCTTGGCGATATCCGAGAGTACTTGGGCCTGACTCTCGTTCTCGTCCCGCCAGATCCACGGCCCGTACGCCCACTCCGCCGGCAAGAGCGGCGGCGCGGTGACCGAGTAGTAACCGCTCAGGACGTCGAGTGGGTGCTCTCGCGTGAAGAGGTGAGCGCGCAGGCCCTCCGCCGAGTCCTCCGCCGTTCCGTAAGTCACTTCGATCAGATCGCTGGCCTTGTTCGCGACGTCGAATACACCGAGCCGATCGCTGTCGACGAACAACCCAAACCCGCTGGTGCCGATGAGGAGCGGCACGGGGACCTGGACCTCGTTGTTGGCGCTCTCGAGGGTGAGATCGGGCTCCATCTGCATGGGACGCCGCTTGCCTCGTTGATTGACGTCGTCGAGAAACTCACCGAGGCCGTAAAATGCTTCCTCCCCACCTGCCTTCGTGCGCGCCCCAACTCGCAAGAAAGCGATCGCGTTGGGTGAGCTCGGCAGCAGCATTAGCTCGAAGTGATCCTCCCCGCCCGCGCTCACCCGAAGCTCTGCGCTGGCGCCGTCTCCGAAGTCGAGGTCGATGACGTCCTCTTCGGCCCTCAACGCGCTCCCGACCGGCCTGCGGAAGACGAGGTCCGGCGGTGTGAAGGAGCCGAGCACCGGATCGTTCGCCTCGAGCCAGTACGGGTCGTATGCGATATCGTCGTCGAGGGCCCTCACCACGCCAAGCTCGATGTCGCCCTTCGAAATCGCCAACAACGGCCGGTCGCCGCGAAATAGCTCGACGGAATCTCCGGCCGCGGAAAGGAGCAGCGAGCTTGCTCCGTTCGAGATTCGACGCTCCGAGTCGCCGCAGGCCACGACGAGCAACAGAAGAGACGACGCGCGACTTCGATGGGACAAGACGAGGTAGCCGTACCCACCGCGCGCGGCTCGGTCAACCGCGGGGCGAAGGAGACGGAGACACCCAAGCCTTCTCGAGTGTCTGCGTCAGATCGTCTGCGTCTGCGTCAGATCGTCAGCGTCTGCGTCAGATCGTCTGCGTCTGCGTCAGATCGTCTGCGTCTGCGTCAGAT
>CAYXDO010000216.1:0-16505 GCA_964463485.1 uncultured Myxococcales bacterium
CGAACTCGAAATTCACGGAGCTCACGTTACTCGTGCTCTGGCCTCTTGATGCAGTAGTGGTAGAAAGCACGCAATTCGCCTCGAGCTACCCGATCGGGCTGAGGTCGTCGAAGCCCAAGCTTGGGCCGACCGGATCAACGCTCAATTCCACCGCAGTAACTGTTTGGCCCCCAGGAGCTCGGAGAGAGTATCGCGCGCTTCGCGCAGGGCGGCCTCGCGGGCCTCAGCCTCGCGTCGCGATCGAGCGCCCGAACGTTCGCGATCGGTCGTGCGCGGCCTTGTCGACCCCGGGCTCGAGAGCCCCAGATGCCTGCGCTTCCAGGGCTTCAGGGGTCCGCGGAATTGCCGTTCGTCCGCGAAGCTTAGGCGCAGGCAAGATGCCTGCGCTCCCAGGGGTCCGCTCCCAGGGGGTCCGCTCCCAGGGTCTGCGAAGCTTCCCGACGTTAGGCCGACCGCCAAGATTCTCGCAATCGTTCTTGCTCGCCTCCGACGCCTTCGCGAAGCTCCGGTCGTTGGAGCCAGCTCGCCACAAACCCACTGCCGTGATCGTCGGCGTCCAGCTCGACGGCGTCGACGAACGTGAGCACCAGAGCTCGCTCGCCGAGCTCCATCGGCTCGCCGATACTCTCGGCCTCAAAGTGATCGCGAAAGTCACCCAGCGCCGGGCAGCGCTCGCAAAGGCCGCCGTGCTCGGCCTCGGAAAGCTCGCAACTCTCGGCAAGCTCACCGGCGGAGCGGGCACCATTCCGAAGGGACCGGAGCCTTCCAAGAAGAAGCAGCCCTATTTGGGGCACGGTGACGAGGACGACGACGACGACGAGGATTTGGAGGAGCAACCCACCACCGAGGAAAAGGCCAAGGTCGTCCTCGTCGACCACGACCTCACCCCATCCCAAGCTCGTAACCTCGAGCGCGCCACGGGTGCAGAGGTGATGGACCGGACCGGAGTCATTCTCGCGATCTTTCATCGCCACGCGAAGAGTCGGGAGGCTCGGCTCCAGGTCGAGATCGCCCGACTCTCCTATCTGGCGCCGCGACTGCGGGAGCTCGGTGCGAGTAAGGAGCGGCAGCGAGGTGGGATCGGCGGACGCGGCGCGGGTGAGTCCAACATGGAGCTCGATCGCCGAAAAATCCGCGACCGCATCGCGGAGCTCCGGCGCGAGCTCGAAGCCATCGAGAGCGAGTCTTCCGTAAGACGCCAGCGCAGGTCCGATCACGAGCGTATCGCGTTGGTCGGCTACACGAACGCCGGCAAGTCATCCTTGATGAGAGCGCTGACCGGCAGCGAGGCCTACGTAGCGGACGCTCTCTTTGCCACGTTGGACACCACCGTCCGGGCCTTGCGCCCGGAGACTCGGCCGAAGATTCTCGTGTCCGACACGGTGGGGTTCATCAAGAAGCTCCCTCACGATCTGGTCGCGTCGTTTCGTTCGACCCTCGACGAAGCGCGCGAAGCGCAGCTCCTGCTGTTCGTCGTGGACGCAGCGGATCCGGCCCACGAGAGTCAGCTCGAAGTCACTCAGTCGGTGCTCCGCGAATTGGGCGCCGGGGAGACTCCATCACTCCTGGTGCTCAACAAGATCGACAAATTGAGCGAGTCCGAGAAAGTGAGCTTGGCAGAGCTTCATCCCGACGCCGTGATGATTTCCGCCCACTCGCCTACGGACGTTGCGAGGCTACACGCCGCGATCGTGGCCTTTTTCGAACGCTCGATGGTGGAACGGGAGATCTTCGTGCCGTACGAGCTCCAGAGGCTCGTGAGCGAGATTCACGAGCGCGGCAGAGTGCTATCCGAGGCCCACGACGAGACGGGTACTCGGTTGCTGGTTCGCGCGATCCCCGACGTGTTGTCCCGGTTCGACGGGGCCATCGCTCGCCTGAGTCACGTGAAGTAATTCAGCGCCGGCCGCGCAGGCCGGAGAGTGAAGTAGCAGATCAGCGCTGAGTTTCGGCGTGGCGGACCCACTCGTGCAGCGTGGTGACCCGGCCGTCGTCCGGCGCGAGCTGAGTTGCCCGATCGACGATCGTTCGGAGCACCGGCAATTTTCCCGGGCCCGAGTAACTCGGGTTGTAATAAATCGCGCGTGCCAGCCCGATCAAATACACGTGCTCCTCGGAACACAAGGCGATGGCCTCGCGGAAGGCCTCTTCCGCGTCGTCGAAGTTGCCTTGACCGAGCAAAGTCACGCCCCGTTGAAAGTGCTCCCGAGACTTTTGGCGCTCGGTGGTCTCCTGCGGGTGCCCATCGGGCGTCCTCGGCAGCGGCTGCGCAAACGCCACCACTCGTGGCCCGCGCCCACCGCCGTTGGCTGGCATCGGCGGGATCGACGGGTGAGCTCGGACTGGCGTGGAGGGCGGGGTTGGAGGAACCATCGGGGGCGGAGGAGCGGGCGGCGGCGGTTCCGGCGCGCGCTCTTCTTCGACGTGGATCGGCGGCTTGCTGACCGACGTCGTCTCCGACAATGCGGGAGAGATCGATCCTTCCCGAGCGTTGAACGGAGCGTGCTGGATCCGGTCAGGCTCGATCTCCACCGGCGCGATCGGCCGCGCCGTGCGGACGGGCGGAGGCGCTGGAGCGATGGGAGGAGCGGCGATCGGCGGCGCCACGGGCGGCGGCGGCGCCGCTGGAGCCGGCGCTGGGACCACGGAGGGTCGCCCTGAGACTCGCACTCGCTCTTCTTTGATCCGTGCCTCGAACTCCGCGATGCCTGGCGTGAAGTCATCGACTTCCTCGCAGGTCATGAGGAGCGCCATCAATACGCGCGCGCCACGCCCGTCGACGTTCGAAGCTTCGGCGGCGTCCATGACGTTGTAGGCGCGGCCCGAGTAGCCAAGGAATTCTTTCTCGTTGGCGTCCAAAGGGAATCGCTTTTTCAGCGCGTCGATGCTCGCACGAAGCTTGAAGTAGCGACCATCGATAGGCCCCACCACCTTGGCCAGGGCCTCGTTGGAGGTGTAGTCGCGCAGGCCGTCGACCAAGATGCGACCGACCGGGATGCGGTAGGGACGATCGGTGCCCGGAGGTGACTTGTCGGAGACGAAATCGAAGCTCCCACCCTTGGCGCCGAAGCATTGGATCACACGCTCGTGGGCGTCTTCACCTTGCTCGTGACCGAGCGCTTCCTTCGTCAACAACCCGAGCTCCACGAGCGCGGTTCCGAGCGCGCACCCGCGCTCGATCGCTCGCTTGGCGGCCTGGCCGTATTGCCCGTCGGACAAGCTCCCCTTGCTCACGAGCGTCCGACCAAGCTGATCGCCTGGGATGCTCGAGGTGACGTGGACGGGAAAGCCTTCTTCGAAAAAGATGGTCAGCGTTTCGTCGGGCTTGGTGAGCACGAGCGCGCCCCGCGCTTCCATCGTCCAGCACTGGAACAGCGCCTTCGCCAGCGTACCGGGCTCGAGCTGACCCTTCGGTCCCGTGGTTTCCTGCTTCGCGGGCATCTCTTCCCTCTCGTCCCCCTCGGTTGGACGTACGACATCGAACATCGTCTGATCTGTCTCTGACATCACCAGATCCGAGCGCGAGATCGAGTCGATGGTGTCGTCGTGGCTCACTGCCGCTCGCGGCCGGTTGCTCGCCACTCGCTCCTCTTCGAACGGAGCTGGTTGGTGCGCGATCGTTTTCTCGGCCGCGGTGTCGTCGCTCATCTCGGAGCCCGGCAAGGCCGAAAGCGGCGGCGCCGCCAACGCCTCGGACGCCTGCCGATAGATCGCTTGGGTGTCTCCCGGCTCCGAAATCACACGTACGAAATCGAGGCCATCGATCTGTGGACCTCCAAGCAATAGAGCTCGCGGCATCGCCTGCGAGGCCCTGAGCTTCTTCAGCATGTCCACCGTGCGACGACCTTGCAGCTGATGAGACGCGATCAGCAGGGACGCGCCGCCCTTCTTCAGGCGCTCGCCGAGCTTGTCGGCGGGCACGATTTCTACGTCGCACTCGTCACGAGCCAGCAAGAACCGGATCTTCTTTCCGAGGACGGCGTCCTCCGTCGAGACCAGGATGAGCTGACTCGCCACTTTGACCTCACACCCCGGCGGACCGAGGCACGCGGCGTACACTATCGGGACACCGGCAGGCATTCAAGCCGGGACGGAGACACCGAGACGTATCCCGGAAGACCCGGCAGACTTTGCTCCTGGTGGACCTGCGCGCCTGCTTGGGCCGCTCGAAGTGCCAACTATGCGCAATTTTTTCGCGTCCGCGCGGTTGCGAAGCACGCAGCTGAAACTTCGTGATCACTGACCTTTGGGGACCTGCGCTTAGATCTGCGCGCCGGACGCAGGCAGCGAACCCGTTGACCACGCCGTGCCCAACCAGTAGCGCGCCGAGCATGCGAGCGGCGATCGTCACGGGGGCTGGTCGAGGGATCGGGCGCGCGATGGCCTTCGAGCTTTCGAACCTCGGGTACGCGGTCGCGCTGGCTTCGCGGACCGAGTCCGAGCTGCTCCAGACTCGAGACAGGATCGTCGACGGCGGGGGCCGCGCGATCGCGGTTCCCTGCGACGTGACGCACGAGGGTGCGGTCCAGGTGCTCGTCGATCTCTGTCGCGACGAGCTAGGGCCGATTCACGCGGTGGTCGCCGCGGCAGGGCAGGCCAAGTCTGCGCCGCTAGAGAAGACCACGGAGCTCGATTTCCGGAGCCTCTACGACGCCAACGTGCTCAGCGTGTTCCACCTCGTGAAGGCCTCGACGCGTCGCATGATCGAGGACGGAACCGAGGGGCGCGTCGTCGTGATTGCATCCACCGCTGCCCACAAAGGCTTCAAATACACGACGGCTTATACGGCGTCCAAGCACGCGGTGTTGGGCTTCGTTCGCGCGGCGGCGCTCGAGCTGGCGAGAAGAAGAATCACCATCAACGCGATCTGTCCTGGCTGGGTCGACACCGCCATGTTCGATGCGACCGTCGAGAACATCGCGGTAAAGACAGGAGTGACGCGGGACGAAGCACGACGTCGGATCGTCGCGGAGATCCCGCTTGGCTCCGTGCTTTCGGCTGAAGAAGTCGCGGCCGCGATTCGACCATTCCTCGCCGACGAAGGCGCAAAGATCACCGGACAGGCGTTCGTGATCGACGGAGGAGAGACTTTATGAACCCGACGATTTTCAATCCGGAGGAGCTCGGCCCGGCCAAAGGCTACTCGAACGGCGTGGTCTACCCGGCGGGTCGTATGCTGTTCGTGGCCGGTCAGGTCGGCTGGGACGCCCAGCAGCGTATGGTGTCGGACGCGCTTCCCGATCAGTTCGCGCAGGCGCTCGACAACATCTTGACGGTCGTTCGCGCCGCAGGCGGCACGCCCGAGTCCATCGGCCGCTTCACGATCTACGTGACCGACAAAGCCGAGTACGTGGCCACGCGCAAGGAGCTCGGAGCGGCCTATCGCACGCGCATGGGGAGGCACTTTCCGGCGATGGCTCTCGTCGTGGTCGCGGGTCTCCTCGAAGACGGAGCCAAGGTCGAGATCGAAGCGACTGCCGTGCTCGGAGGTGGCTCGTGACCTCGCCCGAAGGCGTTCGGTTCGAAGTGAAGGACGGCGTCGCCGAGCTCGTGCTCGCTCGGCCCGACAAACTCAACAGCCTCACGTTCGAGATCTACGCGTGGTTGCGGGATCTGTTCGCGTCGCTCGAGAAGGATGACGCGGTCAAGGTCGTGATCATCACGGGAGAGGGTCGCGGTTTTTGCTCCGGCGGTGACGTACACCAAATCATAGGTCACCTCGTCTCCTTGGGCGCCAAGGAGATGACGGACTTTGCGCGAATGACCGGTGACGTCGTCAAGAACATGCGACGGCTCCGAAAGCCGATCATCTCGGCCATCAACGGGACCGCCGCTGGCGCGGGAGCGGTGATCGCGCTGGCCTCCGACGTGCGGGTCATGGCGCGAGGGGCCAAGATCGCTTTCTTGTTCACGAAGGTCGGCTTGACCGGAGCGGACATGGGCGCTGCCTACTTATTGCCGCGTGTGATCGGGCTCGGTCGCGCCAGCGAGCTCTTGATGACCGGCCGCGCGGTGCTCGCCGAAGAGGCCGAGCGGATCGGGCTGGTCAACGAGCTCGTCGAGCCGGCCGCGCTGATGCCGAGGGCGCGAGCGCTGGCCAGCGAGCTGGCGACGGGGCCGTCGTTTTCGCTCGGGATGACCAAGGAGCTGCTCAACGACGCGATGAGCCTCGACCTGTTCTCAGGCATCGACGCCGAGGCGAGGGCCCAGACGATCTGTATGCTCGCCGACGACTTCAAAGAATTCCACGCGTCTTTCGTAGAGAAGCGTCCTGCGCAATTCAGGGGCCGTTGAGATGAAGTCGATCTCGAGTCGCCTCGCGATCGGGCTTGGACCGAGGCACGACGAGCTCGAGGAGCGTGCGCGGACCTTTGCGCGCGAACGAATTGGGCCGCGTGAAGCCGAGGAGTCGGACGAGTTTGCGCGCGAGATCACGCGCGAGCTCGGAGCCTGCGGTCTGCTCGAGGCTGGATGTGATCTCGACGTCACCGCGATCTGTCTGCTCCGGGAGATCGTCGGCGCCCACAGCGGCCTCGTGGACTCGATGCTCGCGCTGCAGGGCCTCGGATACGGGCCCATCGCGCTCATGGGCACACCCGAGCAGCAGGCCGAGTGGAGGCCTCGTGTCGTTCGTGGAGAAGCGATCGCGGCGATCGCCATCACCGAGCCGGACGCCGGCAGCGACGTGGGCGCGCTCGCGACGACGGCAAGGCGAGACGGTGATGACTACGTCCTCGACGGAAAGAAGTGTTTCATCACGAACGCCGGGCTCGCCGACTTTTACTGCCTCTTCGCCCGCACGTCTGACCAAGGCAGCCGCGGCCTGTCGGCGTTCGTGGTCCCGAAGTCTTTGGTCGCGCGGGTCACGCGTTATGACCTCGTCGCGCCGCATCCTTGCGGAGAGATCGAGCTCGAAGCCGCCCGCGTTCCAAAGAGCGCGTTGATCGGCGCCGAAGGCCAGGGCTTCAAGCTCGCGATGATGACTCTCGATCGATTCCGTCCTACGGTCGGCGCTGCGGCGTTAGGTATGGCCCAGCGCGCGCTCGACGAGTCGATCGATCGATCGAAGAAGCGTGAGCAGTTCGGGCAGCCCATCTTTCGGTTTCAGCAGATCGGCGCCCACCTCGCGGATTCTTACGCGGAGTTGGAGGCGGCGAGGTTGTTGGTCTATCGGGCGGCCTCCGCGCGGGATCGCGACGAACCCGAAGCGGGCCAACTCGCGAGCGCGGCGAAGCTGCTGGCGACCGAGACCGCGCAGAGAGTGATCGATCGCGCCGTTCAGATTCACGGCGGCCTCGGTGTGAAGAAGGGAACGACCGTCGAGCGGCTCTATCGCGAAATACGAGCGCTTCGGATCTACGAAGGGACGTCCGAGGTGCAGAGGGTCGTGTTGTCGAGGGCGCTCACGGCCTAGAGCGCCGGACAGATCGACGAATTCGTGCTCGTGCTCGAAATCAAACGCACGAATGCGAGCGCGAGCAGGCGTCGTCGAGCATGCTGGTTCAGATCACCTCGACGAACATGACGCTCTTTTTGCCAACTCGCAGAAGGTGCTCGCCCACGGGGACTTCGAAGAAGGGGTCGGTGATCTTGGTCTCTCCCAGGGTGACGCCGCCTTGTTGGATCTTGCGTTTGGCGTCGCCAGTGCCCGTCGCGAGTCCGGCCGCCGTGAGCACCTTCAAAAGCGGGCCGGCCGGCACCTTGGCGCGCGCGGTCTCGCGGGGCGGGCGTCCCGCGTTCCACCACGAGAGGGTGTCTTCGGCGGCAGCGGGTCCATGGAAGCGTCGCACCATCTCGGCGGCGAGGTTCTTTTTGGCGCTCAAGGGATCGCTGCGATCGGGCGCGAGGTCGGTGAGGAGCTCGTACCAGGTCCACATGGTCTCGTCGGAGATGCTCATCGTCTTGCCGAACATGTCGTCGGGCGGATCGGTGATGCCGACGTGATTGCCTTTCGACTTGGACATCTTCTCTTCGCCGTCGAGGCCGACGAGCAGCGCCACGGTGAGCACGATCTGCGGCTTCTGTTCGTAGGCAGCCATGAGGTGGCGTCCAACGAGCAGATTGAAGATCTGGTCGTGACCGCCGAGCTCGATGTCGCACTCGAGCGCGACCGAGTCGTAGCCTTGCATGAGCGGGTAGAGGAACTCGTGAACCGCGATCTGCTTGCCCTCCTCGAAGCGCGACTTGAAATCGCGCCGTTCGAGCATGCGGCCGACGTTGTAGCGAGAGGCCAGCTTGATGACGTCGGCGAACGACAGCTTCGAGAGCCAGCTCGAGTTCCAAACGATCTTCGTTCGCTCGCGGTCGAGGATCTTGAAGACCTGTTCGGTGTACGTGGCCGCGTTCCTCGCGATCTCCTCTTGGGAGAGCGGGGGTCGCATCGCGTTCCTCCCGGTCGGATCACCGATCAGCGCGGTGTAGTCGCCCACGATGAAGATCACCTCGTGCCCGAGCCTTTGAAACTGAGCCATCTTCTCGATCAGCACGGTGTGACCGAAGTGGAGGTCGGGCGCGGTCGGATCGAAGCCCGCTTTCACCTTGAGGGGTCGCTGTTGCGCGTGGCTCGCGGTCAGTCGTTCGACCAAGTCTTTTTCGACCTCTAGGTCGACGGCGCCGCGCTCGAGGACGCGGAGCTGCTCGTCTGCGGGCGGGATGACGATCGTGGACACGGCGGGGACGATTGGGCGCCAGGCGGAATCAGTCAACGCACTGTTCTGCGGCGGAGGCTGTGGCTACCGAGCCTTGAGCGGTCGAAGTCCCTGCTCGGTCACGAGCCAGTGCACGGGCTCGTCATTGGACGTCGTCGGCAGCGTGTCCACCACCTGGGCCTCGAAGGCGAAGCCAACCGAAGGAGGCGGAGTCGGGTGAGCGAGCGCCCCGATGCGACGCAGCGCTCGGTCATAGAAGCCCATGCCGTAGCCGAGGCGGTGGCCGTCTCGAGCGAACATCAATCCAGGGACGATGATGAGATCGACCTTGGCGACTTCGAAGAACACGTCGGTGGCGGAAGGTTCGGGGACACCAAACCCAGATTTTTTCAACCCACTTTTTTTCGCCCGACGAAATTCCAGGTGCCGACCGTCGACACGCGGATAGAGGATGAGTCGATCTTCGGCGGCATCCTCGAGGGTGATTGGGTCGGCTTCGTCGCCCATGGCAGCGTAGAGCGCGATGACTCGGGCTCTTTGAAAAAGGTCGGACTCGATGAGTGTGCGCGCGGCTCGGTAGGAAAATCGGGCCCGGTCGTCTTCGGGCAGACTCGCCCGGATGGCTTTGGCCCGGTCGCGGAGGTCCCGTTTTTCCGCGGTTACGGGATCGTCGGGCGAGTGACTCACGTGTCCGAGCCGAGGTGCATGAGATTCCCCCCCGCCATGGCCGTTCGCGTCGATCCACCGGAACCTACGTATGTAGGTGGGCGGCGTAACACCAACAAACCTGCCTCTGCCCAGCTCGCGCGGCAGTTCGCGCGGTGTCGGCGGGAACGCTTCCCGGTGGCCTCGTAAGGTTCACGGGGCATCATGCGTGTCGAACCGGGCAGGGGGGAAACTCATGCACCTCCGCCCGGCACGATGTCGGGCGCAAGTCATGGATCGCGTTCGGAGAGAGGAGCCACCGGCTCTTCGTCGCTCACGACCCATCGACGCAGACTCTACGAGTCACTCGCCTGGAGGTCAACAGGGGTGGCGGGAATTTGTCGTTCCAAAACGCCGTCCGCGCTTGAATGTGCGGGCGTTCGGACCGCGCCGCGGCGAATTTTTGCGTGTGCGTGGGTCACCGACAGGAATTCGAACACCTGATTTGGGAAGTCGGGTATCATGCGCGACTCTTGTCGCGGATTGAGACCATCCGACCCGGCGGCATGCTCAGCTCGGACCTCGGTGCGTACCCACTCCCGGCGCTCCTCCTCGGTGTCCTGCGCGGGAATCTGAGCGGGTTGCTCGAGCTCGGCCTGCCGGGGGTCAACTACGTCGCGTTTCGGGACGGAGTTCCGATCGCGCTCGCGCTTCCCGGGCTGCGCGTGTCGCTCGCTCGCATCCTCGAGGCCGAGTCGGTGCTCGACGAAGGCGCTCGGGAAGAGATCGAATCGTTCGCAGAGGAAGCGCAGACCTCCGAGTCCAGGCTGGTGCGTCAGGCGGACGTAGTGCCTGAAGGCGTTTTGGAGGGAGCGCTTCGGGAGCGCGCGCGAAGGAAGTTGATCGCGCTTTTCGGAGCTGGACCGGTGGCATTCCAATTTCGGGAGGGCGCGGTGCCTCCTCGGGACGCCGACATCGCGATCCTCGAGCCGTTGCCGGCGATCTTTCGAGGCATGGCCACCGAAGCGTTCGAGCCGATCTTGAAACACTTGCTCGGACCGAGCCTCGAGCTGCCGGTGAGGCTCACGGAGCTCTACCCGCGCGGAGTGGATCCATTTCAGTGGGGAGAGAGCACCGAGTCGCTCGTGGCGACCGGGAGCACAGTTTCTGCGACGGAGCTCGAGCGGCAAGGTCTGAGCCGCAAGGAAGCGCGAGCGGTGCTCGGCGCGCTGCTCCTCACGGGAATGGGAGAGTCGATCGACGAAAACGGCGTCACCAAAGAGCTCTCGGCCGTGACCGGCGTGCCGAGCGCGCTCTCGCCGTCGACTTCGGATCCCGACACGTCCGAGCCCGGGCTGCGACCGTTCAGCCTCGACGCCCAAGCCGCCACGGAGGATTTCGAGGCGGCCAGGCATCACGCGGTGAGCTCCCGACCGCAGCTTTCGGAGGGCGACGAAATCAAGCGCGCGCTCTCCGCGTTCATGGGCAAGGACTACTTCGACGTCCTGCGAGTTCGACCGAACACCGGCCCCGAGCAGCTCGAACGGGCCTATCGCTTCCTCACGCGGGAGAATCTGCCGGACACGCCCTCGCGGCGGGCCGTCCTCGGCGTCTACGAAGAGGCGTACCTGACTCTGAGCGACACGGAGCGCAGCGCAAAGTACCGGCGTGTGGCCGAGCAAGCCAAAGACCGCCCGAAGCTCCTGAGCGCGCGCACCAGCTTCGAGGCGACGCGGAAAGTCGAACGAGCCCTCCTCGTTGCTCAGTCCGGAGCGCTTCACGAGGCCGCGGCGCTGATCGAGTGGGCTTTTACGCTCGACCCCGCACGCAAGGACCTGCCGCTTCTCAAGGCCGTTTTCGAGGTCATGGCCGAGCCCTCGAGCTCCGCGCGGCTCTCGGAGCTCGAGAGAGTCGCAGACGCCGAGAAAGCCATCTCCGGGCTCGTGCTCATCGCGCGGGCGCTGATCGAAGGCCTGACGTTGAAACGCCCCGCGGCCGACGTCGTCGCGTCCTTGCCCGATCACCCCCTGGGCTCGGTGGTCAAGCAGGTGCTGTCGACTCGAGACGACGAGCTTTGACTCCTATTCGAGCTCCGTGGGATCGAGCGCTTTCTCGAGCGACAATCGGCGCGACGGCATGAAGCCCATCCGCTGAAAAAACGAGAGCAACTCGTAGCTCGAGAAATCCACCTGAGTCTCGATGCGCTCGACTCGCATCGCTTTGAGGTTCCGCGCGAGCTGAGCAAACAGCGCTCGGCCAACCCCTTTGCGGCCCGAGTCGGGAGCCACGCCCATCGCGTCGATGGTCGCGACCGCCTCCGGCTGACCGAAGTCCCCGTAGTACACGGAGCCCAACAGAAAGCCGACGACGCGCCCCTCGAGCTCCGCCGCGAGGCTGATCTGCACGCTGGTATCTCGCAGCGCGCGCTCCACTTTGTTCTTGTAGTAGTCTCGTCGAGGTCGGCCGCTCGCCTTCGCATCGATTCGTACGATGTCCTCGAGGTCGTCTTGGCGTAGCACGCGCACCAGAACGTCCGAACCTTCGTTCTCCCGATCTTCGTTCATACGGCGCGCACGCCTGTGCATCAGCCGTGCCTCTAGACTTCGGTCGAATTCCCCCACCCGATTCGGCAAAGTTTTCGCCAAACGTGGGCCCGCGCGACACCCGGAGGAACAACGTCCCGAGCCCGAAGGGCTTTCTGGATTGGCGAAGGGTTTCTGGATCCGAATGGGCACAGCTGGATTTGAACCAGCGACTTCCACCGTGTGAAGATGGCACTCTAACCGCTGAGTTATGCGCCCAAGTGGCCGCCACCCTTGCCACGACGACGCGGGAACCGCAAGCCAAAACGCGGGGCCATGACAAGCTTGCGAGCGCTCCGAGGTCCATTGTAGGCTAAAAGGCAGACGCGAGTTTCACCGTCACCCGCCCGGCTCTCGAAACATGATGACTCTGCGGAAAGCCATATCGACAAAAGGTGAACGGCGGTGACTGACCCCGGTGCGACTCGCCTTCGCGTGCTTGCCGAAGCTTCCCACGCCTTTGCTGTCGTTGCGACCGACACGCCGAAGCTCCTCGACACGATCGCCCGCACGGTCGCGACCCTCGTAGGAGACGGGTGTTTGGTCACGCTGCTTGCGGCCGACGGTGAGACGCTGACCAGCGCAGCGACGGCCCACCGTGACCCTGCCTTGGAGGCGGACTATCGTGCGTACCTTCGCGGGCTCGGAACCACGCGAACTACGAACACGACCAACACCTCCGTCACGGCGGAGGTCATGCGAACGGGGCTGCCCAAGTTGGTTCCCGAGATTCTCCCGGACACGGTGGCGGCCAACGCGGACCCTGACCTACGGCCCATGGTCGCGCGACTCGACGTGCACAGCTTCGCCGTGGTCCCCGTTCGGGCTCGCGGAGCCACGATCGGGACACTCTCGATACTCAGGAGCCGTCCGGGCCTCGGGTACACCGAAGACGACGTCGTCCTGTTGCAGGATCTAGCCGATCGCGCCGGCCTCGCCATCGAGAATGCGCGACTGTACGACGAGCTCGAATCGAGAGTGCGACAACGAACGGTCGACTTGGAGGCCGCCAACAAGGAGCTCGAGACCTTCAGCTACTCGGTGGCCCACGACCTGCGGGCTCCTCTGTTGGGTATCGATGGGTTCGCGGAGATCCTCGCCGATGAGTACGGCGAAGTGCTCGACGAGGAGGGCCGAAGAATGCTCGGCATCGTCCGTGACTCCACCAAGCTGATGAGACAGCTCATCGACGATCTGCTCGACCTGTCTCGCGTCACGCGGATCGAGCTGCGGCGTGAACGCGTCGACTTGTCGGTCCTTGCACGCGGTGCTTTGGAGAAGCTCGCCACCGCTAGCCCAGCGCGTACCGTCGAGGCAAGCGTTGCCAATGGGCTCGAAGTCGACGCGGACGCACACCTCGTGAGCCTGGTCCTGACCAACCTGATTTCCAATGCCTGGAAGTTCACCTCGAAGGTCACCGAGGCTCGAATCGAAGTGGGTATCACGAACGCTCGGCCGCCCGCGTTTTTCATTCGGGACAACGGAGCAGGATTCGATCCCGCCTACGCTCACCGGCTGTTCGTGGTCTTTCAGCGTCTCCACTCCACCCATGAGTTCGAAGGAAGCGGGGTCGGTTTGGCCACGGTCCAGCGGATTGTACGCCGCCACGGCGGACGGGTGTGGGCGGACGGAAAGGTCGGAGAAGGCGCAACCTTCTATTTCACGCTGGAACCCGACCGCGAGTGAGTGTTCGCGGAGCGAGTCGGTGAGTGCCGACGCGTGACTCAGCTTCGCAACGTGTTGACACCCGCGCTCACGCCGTACGTCACGGCCAGAATGGCCGCAGGGACTGCTTCGACGACGTCGCCGATCAGGCCGAGCGAAGCGCCGAGCAGGGGTCCGAGCACTTTTCTGAACGCGCCGCTATCCTCCGCCGTCGCGAACGCGAGCGCGGAGCCAATGAGGGCCTTGTCGGGCGTTGCCGCGATCGTCAAGTATCCTAGCGCCAGCTTGCCTTGCGCCTTTGCAGTCTCTAGTCGATCGACGGAGCCGTCCGGGCGTCGGGCCGGCTCGAGGCCGTCGAGGCCTTCGAACTTGAGCCCGTCTTTGGATAGGCCGAGGATCGGGGCCTGGCTATTGAGCTCGGTGGCGGCGTGGGCGGTCTTGAGCAACGGGGCGATGAGAGTCATGTTGATATCGGTATCGGCACGACATGTAGGATGTTGCGCCTGATTCGCGTCGACCTGCCGGAGCCCTCCAAAAAGCTGAAAGTGCCTGACCGAACGCGTAGGATTCCACGATGCGGGTGCGCCTCGGCAGGATCGCGGTGAGAACGAGCGTTCTGCTGATGGCTTGTACCTCGCCGCCGTCGGTCGTTGCCCAAGCTGACGCGGCGCCTGAGTTGCCTCCCGACGCTGCCCTATCGGACGCGCTCATTTTGGAACCGGATGCCATCACGGCGGACGCCGCGGTCGAGCTGGCAGACGCGGGTCGAGCCGGCGGGCTGTGTACGGGCTGTAACGAAGGTGAGGAGTGCGCGAGCGGCGTGTGCTTGCGGTTTGCCAACGGCGAGCGATTTTGCGGTCGAGCCTGTTCGCGCGCCAATCCCTGCCCGGGTGGGTACCGATGTCTCGCGGTGGATGGGCTCGCAGAGGCTCAGTGCGCGCCCTCGGCTGGGACGTGTCGGGGGCAAGACGCCGGAGAGGACGCGGCGATTCCGGATTCCGAGCCTCGAGACGCCACGCCTCAAAGCGAAGATGCTGGTCTGAGTTGCGACCCCGAGTTCATGGGTCCGTTTTGCTCGGGGGACGTGATTCTGGGATTCGACGACACGGCCGCGGATCCGGCAGCGACCGACGAAGAGGTTCGTGCCTACGCGCTCGCGGCGCTCAATCACCTGCGTTCGAGGACGTGTCTGCCTCCGCTCTCTCGGGACGCGTGCCTCGATGGCATCGGAGCGAGCGCGATCGCCACGGTCGAATCGTTGGGCGTGCACGGATATTTCGTCCAAAACTGTCTCGATGGCGCGCACGGGTTTGGACGGAGTTGTGAGTGCGGTTGGGCTCAGGAAAACTACGGTGCGGCGAGTGGTAGTCGATTTTCCTGGAAATATGGCGTGCGCGGGCCCTTGTGCAGCATGATGACGGAGCCCCGTGGGCAAGGTCACCGTGGAAACATCGAATCGACCGAGTGGACGAAGTTGGGCGTGGGATTGGCTCGGACGCCGAACGGCATGGCCTGGTATCACGAATTCGGTCGTTGAGCTCGCGCCGGTCTCATGAGTTTGGTCATCCTCGTCTTCGTCCTCGTCTACGTGGGGATGGTGCTCGGCAAGTTGCCCGGGCTCGCGCTCGATCGGACCGGCGTCGCGCTGCTCGGCGCGATCGCGATGGTCTCGGGTGGAGCGCTGCCGATCTCGGACGCCTGGGCTGCCGTCGACATGCCGACGATCTACTTGCTCTTTGCCTTGATGGTCATTTCCGCGCAGTTTCGGCTGGCTGGATTCTACTCCGAGCTCGTCCGGCGAGTCGTCCGTTGGCAAACTCAGCCGCCGACGTTGTTGGCGCTGGTGCTCGCCGTCTCCGGAGGACTCAGCGCTGTCCTCACGAATGATGTGGTGTGCTTGGCGGTCACGCCCGTGCTCGTCGAGGGTTGCGTTCGGCGCAGCTTGAATCCGATCCCGTTTCTGCTGGGCCTTGCCTGCGCATCGAACGTCGGCTCCGCCGCGACACTCATCGGTAATCCACAGAATATTCTGATCGGTCAGACCCTGGGGCTGTCCTTCGGCCGATTTTTGTTGGACGCCGGCGCGCCCGCCGTTCTCGGTCTGGGGGCGATCTGGGGAGTCATCGCTTGGCAATATCGTGGGAAGTGGACGAAGGTCGGGATCCCGCCAGACATTCACGCGCCGCCGTTCAATCGATGGCAGAGCTTCAAGGCGGTCGGCGTCTCGTTCGTCTTGATCGCGTTGTTCCTTTTCCGCGGCTCGTTGCCGCGAGACGGAGTGGCTTTGACGTGTGCGGGCGTGCTGCTGTTGTCGCGGCGGATGGCGTCTCGAGAGATGTTGGCGCTGGTCGACTGGCAGCTCTTGGTGTTGTTCGTGGGCCTTTTCATCGTGAATCGCGCGTTCGTCGGGACGGGGTCGATGGAGTCGGTGCTCGTGACGATGCGCGGAGTCGGTGTCGATCCGAGCGATCCTCACTGGTTGTTCGTACTGAGTGTGACGCTCTCCAACTTGGTCTCGAACGTCCCCGCGACGATGTTGTTGCTACCCGCGGCCACTCATCCGTGGGCCGGCCCTATCCTCGCGCTCTCGAGCACGTTGGCGGGCAACCTATTCATCGTGGGATCGATCGCCAACATGATAGTGGTGGCGGGAGCCAAGTCTTTCGGGGTGGAGGTCGACTTTCGGACCCACGTGCGAACGGGCCTGCCAGTGACTCTGGTGACGCTGCTGATCGCCGCGCTGTGGCTGGTCCTTCGGGTTCGAGCGGGCTGAGTGAGCGAATTCTGAATTCATTCGGCCGCAGATCCGCCTGGCCATGAGTCCGAACGCGTCGCATACTATCGTTGGAATGCTCACGAAGATGTGCCACTTTTGAAGTTTGAGAGTATCGGCGGAGTGTTTTCGTCCAGCTCCACGAACCTCCACGACCACGTATCTCGCCCACGTCCACGAAATCGTCCACGC
>CAYXDO010000217.1:0-16090 GCA_964463485.1 uncultured Myxococcales bacterium
GTGGCACATCTTCGTGAGCATTCCAAGACTCATGGCCAGGCGGATCTGCGCCCAATTCAAATTGACCGAGTATGTGCATCATGTTGACCGCCTGGCGTGTGAAGCCTATGCGGCGGGCGCTCAAGTCGACGGCCCGAAAGTTGCTCTCCTCTGGTGCATGAAGCCGCGGGAATCGTCGAGTCAACGTCCGTCTCACACCCGAGCTCCAAAGCTGCCTGACGGGTACACTTACCGGTCCGTCGCGGAGTTTTATGATTCGCTGGGTCACTATGAGTTGAGTTGGGTCTACGGTCCCCCCGATCGGAATGATGCTCGCGGTCCCATCTCGAAGCTCGACGAAGGCCTCACGTTCTGGACGGTGACTTCCAACGCCGAGCGTCCGGAGGTCAAATGTATCACTTATACCCAGGCCAGAGCGGCGCAACGGCGAATGAGCTTCCGGAAATTCTCCTCGCTGAGCGTGCAGGACGAGCTCCCGCGCCTCCTCGAGATGACCGTTGGAGGTAGATCATGAGAATGACTCACCCCGATTCCATTCGCGCTCGGCTTCGGTCGAGCCTCGATTCCCTGCTCCGCGAGCTCGACGCCATGGGTGTCTTGGCAAGTCGGCTTCGAGCACCCATGGGTGAGCTGGTCGAGCAGTCGAGCGTGGGCCGTGCCCCGGAGCTTCAGTCATGCCCGAGCTGCCACGAGCTCGGAGTCCGCGGCGCTATCGTCTGCCAATACTGCTGGACGAAGATCCGCCCCGTCCAGCGAGCCCATACCTTTTGAGCTTTCGGTACAACGTAGATGGACCGATCCGCAGTTGGGTCGAAGTGAGCATTTGGTTGCCGTCGTTGAATTCGAGCGCGGCGAGGATGTACTCTTTCTCGATGTCCGCGAGCGGGCGCACCGCACCCTTGGCAATGGCGATTCTCGGCGCCGCCAGTCGGACTTCCTCCGGCAAGTCCTCGAGCTCGACGCGACTACCTCTGGCCAGAGCGACCGCGCGCTCCATCGCGTTCTCGAGTTCGCGGACGTTCCCCGGCCAGTCATACCGCAGGAGCTGATCGGTCGCTTCCGAAGACAATCCCGTGATTTGTCGCTTCATCTTCATGGCCGACTCGGCGAGGAGCATGCGAGCCAGCGGCAGGATGTCCTCCGCTCGGCTACGCAGAGCGGGAACGCGGAGCTCCACGACCTTCAGACGATAGTAAAGATCTTGCCGAAAATGACCTCCCTCGACCCCGTGCACCAAGTCTCGATTCGTAGCGGCGAGCACTCGAACGTCGATCTTTCGGCTCCGATTCTCACCAACCCGTCGGATCTCTCTTTCTTGCAGAGCCCGCAGCAGCTTCACTTGCATGGCCGGCGAGACCTCCCCGACTTCGTCGAGCAGGAGGGTTCCGCTGTTCGCTGATTCGAAGAGCCCTGGACGATCTTGGCTGGCGCCGGTGAAGGCCCCCCGGACGTGCCCAAAGAGCTCACTCTCGAGCAAGGTCTCGGGGATCGCGCCGCAGTTGATGGCGATGAACGGACCGCCTGCCCGGGCCGATTCTTCGTGCACCAAGCGCGAGATCCTTTCCTTGCCCGAGCCGCTCTCACCCGTAATCAACACAGTGGAATCGACTTTCGCAACGCGGCGAGCCAGATCCACCAACTGACTCATCGCCGGGCTCCTGGTGACGATTCCAGTGGGCTCTTCGGAGGCGACCCGGACGAGCGCTCGGCGCCTCGCCTGGAGCTTCCGCTCAGCGCCTCTGAGTGTCTCGATGACTCTTTGGAGCGAGACCTCGAGGCACTCGCTCAGCGCCTTTGGCTCGAAGAACAGCAACTCCTCGGCTCGCTCGTCTCCCCATCCGTCCCGAGTTCGGCCTATGAGATGGCAGGCCGCGTCTCCTTTGCCCAGACATCGATCTTCGAGCACATACGTTTCTTGGCCGGTCGCTCGACTGATGTAACCGCTCGTTAACCCACAGATGGTCCAGCACATGGGGAGGTCTGCTTGGCCGAAGTGGAGCAAGTGTTGCTCGGCCTCATATGAGGCCAGGAGAGCCATCCCGCCTTTGGAGAGCGAATCTTTGTCCGGCGAATCCACCCGAAAAAGCCCGGCGAGCGTATGAATTCGCGGACCCGCTCGACGCCAGTCGTCGTCACTCTCCCACTTGAATTCGGAGCGCAAGGCCTCGGCCATTCTCCACCCGTGGGCAAAGCCAAATTGAGTGAGAACCGTGCGAGCCGCCAGCAGCCCGAAGTTCTCGACGAGGTACTTGCGCAACAAGCCCATCGCCACGGCATCCACGAGCAGCGCGCGCTGCCCTGCGAAGCGAATCGTGCCGCCTCCGGGGTCGAGCTCGAGCAGCGCACGGTGATCCAATTCGTCGAGGCGCATGCTGAAGGTTCGCGCCGATGAGATCGAAAGGGTAGTTGATTCGAATCAGCCCCGAATGACGCGGCACGAATCATGCTTTCTTCACCGTCAGCCAAGGAGAAAAAAAGCTTGAAAACGATCATGTCGAATGTCGCGCAACCGAAACCCCTGCTCGTCTCGGACCTGATGGAGGCCAGCGTCGAGAGCTTCGACGAGGCCACGACGCTCGACTTGCTCGCCGACCTCTTTCGCGACTTGGGTTCAATCGGAACGACCATCACCGACCACGGCCGCGTCGTGGGAATCGTCGCACCGATCGATCTGCCCACCGAGCGTGACTCTCAAAGGCTCCTTCAAGCGTCCGACGTCATGGAACCCGTGGAAGAGCACGTTCGAAAGAGTTGGCCCGTAGAACGAGCCGACACGTTGATGGAAAAGTCCCCGCTGTCCGTGGCCGTGCCCGTCTTCGCCGACGAGTCCGAAGCCGTGGTCGGGGTGCTCGCGCGGGCGTCCAGTCGGCGAAGCAAACCCTCCTGAGCTCGAGCAACCGCGCGCGGAAAGAGGATCGAAAGATGAACGAATCCAAACCCCAGCACCAACCCGGAGCCATCCCTGTCCAGGACCGCGACGGACAACTACGCGACAGGTCCGCGGCTCGAGCGAGCCGGCGGGCGCTCGTGAAAATCGCCGGTAGGGTCGCGCGGCGTCGGAAAGCGTCTCGCGCCGATATCCAATTCGCCGAGCTCGGGGGTGAGGGATGAATTTGCCTCGGCTGGGTCGAACTCCGAGCTGGAAGTGATCTTCGCATCGAGTCCGTAGCCCAGGTTCCGAGTCTTGACGGCGCCGAAGTGGTAGCCGCCGTATCGGCCGCCGGCCAGAGTTCCGGTGTAGAGGCTCAACGGAGAGTTCCGCCCCCGCGTCGGGCCCGCACTCTCGACCCGCTCGGCGGGGTCGGAGTCACAAGGCGCCGAAGGCCGTCACCGCGAAGGTCTCTTCATCGTCGACGCGCTGGGGGGTGTCTTCAAAATGGCTCCAATGGTCTGGTTTGACACAGAATGGACCGCTCAGGAGATCGAAATATCCCCACTCACCGCGCAGCAACGCGTCGCGCACGTGAGGAAACACGACCGACGAAGGCAGGGAGCGAAGCTGCCGCTTTGCGGTCTCGGTCGCGCCTTCGACCCAAATCGCGATGAGTCGCCGCCGCGCTCGGCGTGCACCCGGGCGCCGCGCTCTTCGTCGGGGACGACTCGGTCCGAGATATCGACGGGGCGCGCGCCGCCGGCCTCCGAGCTTGTTGGGTCGCTCGCACGTCACTCACCCATCCCACCGCGGACCTCCAGATCGCGTCGGTCACCGAGCTCCGATCCCTCTTGGCTTTGCCCACCAACGCGGATATCTACCGACGGGCTCGGTCGGCTTGATCGACGACATGCTGAACGTAAGATCCATGTGCGGAACCCACGACGTGTTCCTGATGGTGATCGACACTCTGCGATACGACGTGGCCGTCCGAGAGCTCACCCTCGGTCGAACGCCAAACCTTCGAACGCTCCTCGGAGAGGCTGGCTGGGAGAAAAGGCACTCTCCCGCGAGCTTCACGTACCCGGCACATCACGCCTTCTTCGCCGGCTTTCTCCCCACCCCGACCACACCTGGACCTCACCCCCGCCTGATCGCCCTCGAATTTCCCGGGAGTGAGTCCGTCGGGGAAGCAACTCTGGTCCTCGATGCCCCGAACATCGTCGAAGGCTTCGCCGCCAAGGGCTACCGGACGATTTGTGTCGGTGGCGTCGGCTTCTTCAGCAAACAGAACCCCCTTTCCAGAGTATTGCCGGGATACTTTCAAGAGAGCCATTTCTCCCGCGAGACGTCGGTGATCGAAAAGTACTCCACGAGAAATCAAGTGGCGCTCTTGGTGTCGCGACTCTCGGAGCTGCCGCCCGAGCGGCGTCACTTCACCTTCCTCAACGTGTCAGCCCTCCACCAACCCAACTACTTCTACCTGGACGGCGCGACGGAGGACTCGATCGAGAGTCACGCCGCCGCGCTTCGCTACGTAGACTCGGAGCTCCCACCGCTGATCGACGCGCTTCGCCGGCGCGGCCCGGTGCTCGCCATCGTGTGCTCCGATCACGGGACGGCCTACGGCGAGGACGGTCACGTGGGTCACCGCGTGGCACATCCCGTTGTGTGGGAGGTCCCATACTCCGAGTGTGTCCTCGCGAGGGAGGGCGCCTGAGCATGCGACCCGAGTCTCCATCGAGCCTGTTCGGAACACGTCCGATAGCGCCGCCAGCGTCGCTTCCGCGCGACCTCTCGACGTGGCTGAGAACGAGGCCTGTGTTCGACTCCTATGCGTACGGATATCCGCACAAGACTGCATACCGACCGTTCTCCGAACCCAGGCCGCTGGCCCCACTCTGGAATCTCGAGGACAGATCCGCGCTGTTCCTCTACGTCCACGTCCCCTTCTGCGAGATGCGGTGCGGATTCTGCAATCTCTTCACTCAAGTCACCCCGCGAGAAGAGCTCATGGCGCGCTACGTCGCGACCCTGGAAGCCCAGGCGGCCTCGGTTCGAAGTCTGCTCGGCGCCTCGAAATTCGCCCGAGTCGCCGTTGGCGGCGGCACGCCTACTCACCTCCCGATGCCCGAGTTCGCCCGCGTCCTCGACCTCGTCGAGAGCTTCGGGGTCGACCTAGGTTCTACGCCCGCTTCCTTCGAAACCTCACCAGAGACTTCCACTCTGGAGAAACTGAAGGAGCTCGAAGGACGCGGGGTGAGTCGCCTCAGCATCGGCGTGCAATCCTTTCTCGACCAAGAGTTGTCGGCGCTTGGACGGCCGACCACAGGCCGAGCCGCCAGCGATGCGCTCGAACGAATCCGTCGCGCTTCGATACCCGTGCTCAACGTCGATCTGATCTACGGAATCCCCGGGCAGACCGAGACGACCCTCACGACCTCGATTCGAGCTGCGCTGACCCACCGACCCGAGGAGATCTTCCTCTACCCTCTCTACCTTCGGCCTCTCACCGGCCTCGGCCGCCGGGATGTCGTCTTCGCTGACCGACGCACCGAGCTGTATCGGTTCGGGCGTGAGCTTTTGCTCGCTGAAGGGTACGAGCAACTCTCCATGAGAATGTTTCGAAGGCACTCGGAGCTCGATGGGCCCACCTGCGCGCCGGAGTACTCCTGCCAGCAGGACGGCATGGTCAGCCTCGGCGCCGGAGCGCGATCCTACACGCGAACCCTCCACTATTCGGACGAGTGGGCAACCTCCGCGCTCGGAGTCAAGGCGATCGTCTCCGAGTGGGTCGCGCGGGCGCCCCAGGAATTCGAACGAGCGGGCTACGGCATCGCGCTCTCCGAGCGCGACCAGAAGACTCGCTACCTCATTCAGTCGGTGCTGCACGCAAGCGGCCTCGATCGAGGGCGATATCGAGCCCGCTTCGGCTCTGACCCAATGGACGACCGACCCGAGCTCCGCGAGCTCTCCGAGCTCGGACTCGCCGACCTCACTCCGAGCTCCCTCACCCTTCGCCCCCAAGCGTTCGAGCTCTCCGATGCCATCGGTCCGTGGCTCTATGAAGACCACGTACGCGAGCTCATGCGGGGCTTCGATCTGAGATGAGCTCGACGGGGCCTGCCCTCTCGATCCTGTATCGAGGCCCACTCTCGAGCTGCAACTACCATTGTGACTATTGCCCCTTTGCAAAACACGAGTCGCCGCCCGAGGAGCTCAAGGATGACGAGCTCGGACTCGCCCGCTTCGTCGACTGGGTCTCGTCCGCCGAACGCCAGATCTCGGTGCTCTTCACGCCCTGGGGCGAGGGACTCGTTCGACCCTGGTATCGGGAAGCCATGCTCACACTCTCCGCGATGCCTCACGTTCGACGCGTCGCCATTCAGACCAACTTATCCGCACCCGTCGACTGGCTCGAGAAGGCAGACCGACAGAAAATTGCGCTCTGGGCGACCTACCACCCAACTCAGACGCCCTACGAGAAGTTCTTGGCGAAGTGCCGTCGCCTCGCCGCCATGAACGTTCGCTACAGCGTCGGGCTCGTCGGCCTCGTCGAGAACTTGGCCGTGGCCCAAAGGTTACGCGCCGAGCTCCCGGACGGCGTGTACTTCTGGATCAACGCGTTCAAGAGCGCTGGCCCGAGCTACTATCCCTCCGAGGTCGAGGCCGCCTACGCCGAGCTCGACCCGCACTTCGTCGTCAACAATCAGAGCCACCCATCGCTCGGACGAACCTGTCGGACCGGCGCATCGGTGCTGAGTGTGGATGGCGACGGAAACCTGCGGCGATGCCACTTCGTCAAAACGGTGCTCGGCAATCTCTACCGGGACGAGCTGAGCTCGATTCTCCGCGAACGCCCATGCCCCGAACAGACGTGCGGCTGCTTCATCGGATACGTTCATCTCGACGCACTGTCGCTCTACCGTGAGTTCGGCGACGGGGTGCTCGAGAGAATCAAGACACCTTCGAGTCGCGAGGATCCCCATGGAGCCTGCTGAGTTCTTCACGACGTTCCTCCCCAAGGTGATCGCGTCGAGCGCAGACCAGTTCCTGTCGCAACACGGCAACCTCTCCATCGCCGTGCTCGGCAAAGGCTCGTGGACGATCCGCTTCGGCAACCCCGACGAGCCCATCGCCAACGGCTTCTTGGAGGACGCGGAGCTTCGGGTTCGGTTCGTGCCCAGCGCCTTCCGCGACTTCATCGACGGCAAGCTCGACGTCGACGCAGCGATCGAGAAGCGTCGGCTCGTCGTGGCCGGCGATCCGCGCCTCTTCGAAAAGCTCGGTCTCCTCGTGTCGCGCGGAGGCTCTCCCCTCGCCGCACGCACCGCCTTCAAGCGTAAGTAAGCCATTTTTCAGGCCGGCGCGCCCCCGCCAAAGTCCGTTCGCCCGCTTGAGTTTGGGCCGCCAATGTGACAGGCATGGCTCGCCCAGGAGGTAGGTATGCCCAGTCGAGTCTCAGATCCCGGTGTCAGCCTGAATCAAATCAACAAGGTCCTCGAGAAAGCCGCCGAACGAGTCATCGACGCTCGAGGCTCCGACCCGAACGTCAGTCGCAAAGACATCCAACAGAAGCTCAAGACCCTAGACGGCGAAGAGAAAGCGCTCGTCGACCTCTTCTATCGATTCACCGACCACCGCGACCCGCGACCCGGAGCAAGAGTCACCGAGACCGACGTCAAGTCGACCCTCGAATACGCCAAAGAGAAACTGATCAAGCGGCTCGACGCCAACGGCGATGAGAAGCTCAACAACGACGAGATCGGCCGCATGTCGCGCATCGGCAAGCTCGCCGCCTCGATCGCGCGCAAAGCCGAGGGAACGACCGCACCCACCCCGCCCCCTGCTCCGGCGGCTCAGTATGGCGCCGAGCTCGACGCCGCGATCGCGAAGGGCTTCGTCTCGATCGACACCAAGGCCGGCAAGATCAGCGCTTTCCGGGTGACCTCCGACTTCGAGTCCCCGGCGCCCACGACGCTCGTCAAAGCGATCCTCGACCTCCCCAACCCGCGCCAGCTCGAGTCCGTGAAGCTCGGCCTCATCAACGAGTGGGACTCGCATGATTCCTATCCCAAGGCGCTCGACGAGCTCGTCAAGAAGGGTCCGCACGACAAGCTCAAGAGCGTCGTCATCGGCGACTTCGAGTACCCCGACGAGAGCGAGATCTCCTGGGTCAACATCGGGAACGTGAGCTCGATCTTCACCACGGCTCCGAATCTCAAGGAGCTCCGCGTGCAAGGCGGCGGAATCGAGCTCGGCAAGCTGGAGAGCGCCAAGCTCGAGAAGCTGACCCTCCACACCGGCGGCCTGCCGGCCGGCGCCGTCCAATCGCTCGCCGACGCTAACCTCCCAAAGCTCGCGCGCCTCGAGGTCTGGCTGGGTGCGGAGGAGTACGGCGCGGGCGGCAGCGCCGCAATGCTCGCGAAGCTCTTCGAAGGCACCGGCTACCCCAAGCTCAAACAACTCGGCCTGATGAACTCCGAGTTCTCCGACGACCTCGCCAAGGCCCTCCCAAGCTCGAAAATTCTCAAGCAGCTCGAGACCCTCGACCTATCGATGGGTACCCTCACGAAGGCTGGCGCTTTGGCCATCATCGAGAACAAAGCCAAGTTCGAGCACCTGAAGAAACTCGACCTGAGCGACAACTTCCTCGACGCCGAAACTCAGGCCGCGCTCAAAGCCGCGCTCCCAGGCGTCGTCACGATCGGCGTTCAAGACAAGCTCGACCCGAGCGACCCCGACTACCGCTACGTCTCCGTCGGAGAGTGAGCCCCTGGAGCGCAAGCCCCTGGGAGCGTGGGCATCTTGCCTGCGCGTAAGCTTCGCAGACTCACGATCGCTCAGCCCGAAAGTCGCACCCACTCCTCGATCTCCCACTCGTAGACCGTCCGCCCGTCCCGCCTCGAATTCGGTATCAAGTCCCCGAACGCGTTCGACTCGATGATCCGATGCCGCGAAAAATCCGTCTCGAACATGACGTCGAGGCCTAGATGAAACGCCGCGTGATACTCCATCACCCGCAGGCAACTCTCCATCGCCCTGTCCCAAGCACCCGGCCCGAGTCGCTCCCGCAACAGCTCCACATCTCCCCGCCAGCCGCCGAGGTGCAGGTTCGTGATCGGATGACGACTCTGGCGCACCACGGTGAATGCCGGCTCGTTGGCGATCATCAAGACTCGACAGTCGAAGTAGGCTCCCGCGAGCCTGGCCTTGCGCTCCGCCCGCTCGACGTGAGCTCCTTCCCCCACGAGAAACGCCAACACGGCCTCGAGCTTCTCGCCCTCTACCCTCCGGACTCGAAGTGAGTTGTACCAGCGCTCGCCCGAGCGCTCGAGCGTAGTCATGCCGTACCCGCGAGCGCTCAACGCGCAAAGACACGACGCAGAAGACCCCGACCGAAGCTTCACGAAGACTTGCTCCACCTCCCGCCCCCGCATCAGCTCGATCAGCCCGTCCCGGGTCGACCTAGATCTGAGAACTGACTCAGTCGGGACCTCGAAGGCCTCGGGAACCGGCACGCCAAGCGCCCGGTAAGCCGCGCATGCGCGGGACTTGTCGAAAGAGAGTGCGATGCTGGCCGGCGACACCATGAGTCGCCAACTCGGGCGAGCCCGAAACACCAACGAAAGCGCTCCGAGGTACCGCAAGAAACCAAGGTGCTGCTGCCGCGGAGCCAGCACCTCCCCATGCTCGACGAGTCGCGGGCGCGTGGGTTCCACACCCTCGGCAGCTCGGGCCTCATAGCCCCACTCGAGCAAAGCCTGTTCGACTTGGGTGCTCTCTCCGACCGAGTCGATCCGCACGGTGGCAGGTTCGTCCGGCAACGCCAAGAGCGCAGAAGGATCCGAGAGCAACTGCTCGTGGGAAAGAACCGCCAGCTCCGGTTGACCCCTCGTGGCCAGCGCTTCTCGAAAGCCAACGATTCGACGGTTGTCTGGGTTCCCGACGAGAATCCATGCAAGCTCAGTCCTGGCACCCATCGATCTCTGTCGAGAACCTTCTCCGGCGAGAACCTAGCAGCGCGCGCGTCGCAGCGAAATCGGGCTTTCGATCAACCCGGTTTTGCTGACCCGTCTTTGCTGACAGTTTCAGGCTTGCGCGGATCCGCGCGGCGCGCGCGCGGATCCGCGCGGCCGCTCGTCTCGCCTTCGCGCGCGTCAAGGACCGAGGGTGGTACGCCGCCTGCACACTGCCCGACCGTGTCGCAGCGCGGCACGAGATCGAGCACCGAAAATGGAGGACCTCATGAAACGATGGAGTGCACGCGTCGGACTCGCGACAGCCCTCGCGCTCGCGAGCTGCACGGGTGAAGACGGCGCCCAAGGACCGGCCGGACCCGCTGGGTCACAAGGATCGGCAGGAGCCGCCGGAACACAAGGACCGAAGGGAGACAGAGGCAACGACGGCCTGGCCGGCGAAGCCGGCGATGACGGCCAAGATGGCGCGGCCGGAGCCCAAGGGGCACAAGGCGCCCAAGGAGCTCAAGGTCTCCCGGGCACGGCAGGCACGAACGGGACCAACGGCGCAAGCGGCGCTGATGGTCAGGACTGCTGGGACCTCGATGGCAACGGCGTCGGCGACCTAGCCACCGAAGACTTCAACGCAGACGGCGTCGTCAACGGCTGGGACTGCCGCGGCTTCGACGCGGACTACGTCCCGCTCGCGCCCCAGGGCGTCGTGGGCTTCGTGAAAGACACCGCGGACGATCCGGTGGTGGGTGCGACAATCTATCTCGTCCCGGCCGGAGACATCCCGACCGCCACGATCGCGCTGACCGATATCGTCGTCGAGCGCGCCAGCACGGTCGATGAGCCCCTCGAAGACACCATCGCTCAAAACGGCGCGGGCTACCTGCAGGATGTTACGGACGCGAATGGGTTCTACCGAATCACGCCCATCCCCGCCGGCCGCTACTTCTTGGTCGCCGTCCCCGGAGATTCGACTCACCTTCCAGGTGGGTCCGTCTGTCGGACGTCCATGGCACAAAGTGAGTTGGTCGGGCAACAGATCAACGTCGAAGTCTCCACGACCCCGAGCGCGGCCGCCGAGTACGTCGGGCCGACCGTCTGTCTCAACTGCCACGGGTTCATTCACGAGACCAAAACCGCTCACAACCTGGGCATTCGCTCCATCGGAGCCACCGGACCCCTCCAGGACTCGCGCAGATTCCCAGATTGGCAGAATCCGCTCGCCAAGTTCACCGCTGCCGGAACCCGACTCTACTACTACGCCTATAATGGCAACGCGAGCTCGCCCGACTGGAAGGTGTCCGAAACCGATCCAGGCGCGAACGTCTCGTTCACGGCTCTGTTGTACTCGATCGGAAATCAATACTTCGTGGAGCTCACCGACGTCAAAGGAACTACACCCCAGGCCACTCACGAGGTCGACCTCAGCTACGGAGGCGGCGTCTTCAAACAACGCTTCGTCACGAAGATCGCCGGAAGTCGCTACACCCTCCCCATTCAATTCAACTTCGAGGGACAAACCGACGAAACTCAGCCTTCCTCGCGCTGGGTCTGGCAGCAGTACAATGCGCACTACTGGTATGACGAGGCCCTCCCCGGCCTGCGTTTGCCTTCCAAGACCAAAGCCTTCGACAACAACTGCGCGGGCTGCCACTTCACCGGCTTCTCACTCACCGGAGACTCGACCGCGGGCTACAAGGCCCACGCCGTACCGGATGCGAACGGAGAGATGGACTACGACGGAGACGGCCTCGCCGAGATGATGAACATCAGCTGCGAGAGCTGCCACGGGCCAGGGTCCGAGCACTGGGAAAAAGCCGGCCGCGGACACGCCATCGTCACTCCGGGCCTCCTCACCCCCGAACGCGAAGTCGCCATCTGCACGCAATGCCACTCCCGAGCGCTCGGGATCGGCGGCGGCGCAACCGAGGCCTACCTCGACGCCAACGGTAAGACCTTCCGCGCTGGCCTGAGCCGCAAGGACCTCCTCACGAATTACATCTCTCGACTCGACGACGGCATGTGGGACGCCAACAAAGGCGACGGAAAGCACTCGAAAAAGCACCACCAGCAGGCCTCCGACTTCATCAAGACCTCCATGTATCGAAACTCGACCCAACTCATGACCTGCGCCGATTGCCACGATCCACACGGCAACACCGGCCTGAGACATCAGATCCGAGAACGGCTCGACAATTCGAACGCCGCCGTCGGCGAAGGGTTGTGCATGAGTTGCCACGAAGACACCTTGCCCGCCGCCG
The DNA here is from genome assembly GCA_964463485.1 of uncultured Myxococcales bacterium. Taxonomy (GTDB): domain Bacteria; phylum Myxococcota; class Kuafuiibacteriia; order Kuafuiibacteriales; family Kuafuiibacteriaceae; genus CAYXDO01. The sequence continues at coordinate 12,105 of CAYXDO010000217.1, forward strand.
CGACCCTCGCCGATCGCCAGCAGGCCCACTGGGCCCAAAAAGGAATCGTCAACGTCGGCATGCTCGACATCGGCTGCGTGGACTGCCACATGTCCAAGACCGCCAAGTCAGGATCGGGCCGCCGACAACTGACGATCGCGGGCACGGCGTACTATTCGGGCGACGTCTCCTCCCACCTCTTCGACGTCCCCCGCCGCACCTCCATCGCGACCAAAGCAGGCGACATGATGGCCATCCCGTACACGAACGCGTGCGGCCTGTGCCACGTGAACGCCCCTTGACTCGCGCGCGTTCGCGAGCTTGGGATCCTCGCGAACGCCCATAGACGGCCCGCGCCCCGGAGGATTAGCGTGTTCTCGGAATTGCGCGGACGCAGCCTGATCCTCGAAACCGCGGTCCCAACCGTCGTGATCGTCGCAGCCGGGAGCCTGCTCTCCGCGACCATGCTCGGAGAGATCTTCGAGCAGACGCACGAAGAGCTCTCCGGGCAACGCGTGGACCGGCTCCACGCCGAGCTTCGCGACATCTTGGTCGCCGGAGGGCCGGACGCTCACCGCGGCATCGACGACGTCCTGCGCGCGGCGTCCGCAGCGTCCGGCAAAGGCATCTTCATCGCCACCCACGAGGGCTCGGTCATCTACTCATCCTGGCCGGAGCAAGAAGGGACGTCGCTCCAAGACTTGGGAGCGAAAGGTGCCACCGTCACCGTCCGAGGGGAACGATTCAGACGCCACGTCTTCGAGCTCTCCGACGATCCAACCTGCGTCGACTGCCACCCGAATCGGTCGATGGGTCGCCTCTTCATCGACTCCCCCCTCGACCCCGCGGAAGAGGAGGTCGAGGAGCAGAAGAAGACGAACCTCGTGGCCGGCGCTGTGCTCGCGCTGGTCCTCTCTTTAGGCCTTGCGCTGGTTCAAATCGTCCTCCTTTACATTCCCATGAAAGGACTGAAGCGAACCATCCAGAGAGTTCGCGGGGGTGACTTCGATGCCCGCGCTGAGGTCGTGCGACAAGACGAGCTCGGCGACCTCGCCCAAGCCGTCAACGAGATGGCCGAGACCCTCGCCAAAGCCAAGTCGGAGCTCGATCGAACGCACCGGGCCGAGCTCGCCCATTCCGCCAAGTTGGCCTCGCTGGGACAACTCACTTCCACGATCGCCCACGAAATCAAGAACCCCCTCGCGGGAATCATCGGCGCCCTCCGCGTCATAGAGTCCGAGGCCTCGCCCAGCGATCCCAACAAGCCCATCATCGGCAAGGTGCTCGCCCAGGCCGAACGACTCTCCACGACCGCAGTCGAGCTCCTCGACTTCGCCCGACCACTCACGCCGACGATTCAGGAGGTCGACGTGCGCGAGTTGCTGGATCGCACACTCTTCTTCGCCGAACGCCAGGCCAGCGACCAACACGTCGAGATACGGAAGCACTACTCACCCGAGGTCCCGCTGGCCTTGGTCGACCCCGACCTCGTTCGCCAAGTGCTCCTGAACCTCATCATCAATGGGTTGCAGGCGATGCCGAACGGCGGCGTCCTCGAGCTTCGCGTAGCCGAAGGGCGCCAAGACGCTGTCATGGTCCCTTCGACGTCGAGGCAACCCGCCGACGGAGGCGAGCACGGCGAAGACAATCGGCTCGTTCGACCGACACCGATCGGTCACTTCGTCGAAGTCACCGTCTCGGATCAGGGATCCGGAATACCACCCGAAAACCTCGCGCGCATTTTTTCCCCCTTCTTCTCGACCAAGACGCGCGGCACTGGCCTCGGGCTCTACGTTGCCAAACAACTGATCGATACTCAGCGCGGCGAAATCCTCGTCGAGAGCGAGGTCGGACGCGGGAGCGCGTTCTCCGTTCGACTCCCCGCGAAAAGAGGAGCATGAGATGAGTCCGAGCACCGTGTTCGTCGTCGACGACGAGGAGCTGATTCGATGGTCCCTTCAGAAGGAGCTCGCCGCGCGAGGGTACGCCGTCTCGACCGCAGCCACCGCCTCCGAAGCGCTCCGCTCCTTCACCGATGAGCCGTCAGACGTGGTCTTGCTCGACATCAAGCTCCCAGACGGAAGCGGCGTGGATCTCATCCCCAAGCTCCTCGCGCTGCGGGAGGACGTCACGATCCTCATGATTACGTCGGTGACCTCGTTGGACACCGCGGTCCAAGCCATGCAACTCGGTGCGTCGGATTACCTCACGAAGCCGTTCGACTTCACCAAGCTCTGGGCGAGCGTGGCCCGCGCCGCCGAACGCGTTCACTTGCGAGAATCGAATCGCCTCCTCCGTTCGAGAGAACAGGCCGGCGACGCCAGGATCATCGCCGCGTCGCCCGCCATGCACCGAACGATCGAGTGGGTCGACAAAGTCAAATCGAGCGACGCGACCGTGTTGCTGCTCGGTGAAAGCGGCGTGGGAAAGGACTTGCTCGCCCGTTACATCCACCGCACAGGCGGTCGTGCCGAGGGCTTGTTTCTCGACATCAACTGCGCAGCCCTCCCGGAGACTCTGCTCGAGAGTGAGCTGTTCGGTCACGAACGCGGCGCCTTCACGGACGCAAAAACGCAGAAGCGAGGCCTCTTCGAGCTCGCCGCGGGCGGGTCGGTCTACCTCGACGAGATCGCCGACGCGCCCCTGTCAGTCCAAGCGAAGCTCCTCAAAGTCCTCGAGCAGCGGACTTTCCGGAGAGTCGGGGGCGTACGCGACCTCGCTTGTGACGTGCGAGTGATCGCGGCAACCAACCAGAGCCTCGAGGAAGCCGTCGCGTCGCATAAGTTCCGGGGCGACCTCCTCTATCGATTGAAAGTCTTCCCCGTCGACATCCCGCCGCTCCGCGAGCGTCGAGAGGACATCCTCCCGATCGCAATGGAGCTCCTGACCGACCTCGCAAAAAGGATGCGCAGGCCTGCCTCCACTCTCGACCCCGAGGTCGAACAGCTCCTCGTCGATTACCGCTGGCCCGGCAACATACGGGAGCTGCGCAACATCGTAGAACGCGCCGTGATTCTCGCCACCGACGGTCATATCACCACGGAGATGCTCCCGGCCGAGCTGACCGATGTTCCGCTCGACACGCAGAGACCACCTGCTGGCGCCTTGGCCACCCAGGAAGCCAAACTCATCCGCGAAGCGCTCTCGGCCTCCGGAGGCAATCAGACCAAGGCGGCCGCCCAGCTGGGGCTGAGTCGCGACGCTTTGAGGCGCCGCATGAAAAGACTTGGGATCTCCTCGGACGAACCCAAGTGAGCTCACCACCCCGCCGGCGCCTCAAAGGTAGGTAGTTAGCACTACTGAGTCAAATTTGTAAGTCCTCGAAATCTTCGGGCACGAGCACGAGAAACGTGGGGATGATCGTGAGCGTAAATCGTGGGTGAGCGTGGACGATTTCGAAGGCGAGAAACGTGGTCATCGAGGTGCTTGCCGGAATATCGACAGAATAGCCGCCGAGCCCGGCGCGGCGAAACGACCCGTTCTTCGATTCGATGGCCTTGCCGACCCGATCTCGCCGGAGGACGCCGCGTCCGCGCCCACGTCAGCGTGACAGAGGGCGCGGAGGGCAGATGTTCGTGACCGAGGGACAACATCTCGGACCCAGGAGAGTTCGAGAGCATGCGGGGACGAGCTTGAGGCAAGGCTTTGGCAGTGGATGCATTCCTTCATTCCGAAGGCACGCGATATCGCTCTTCGTCGCGGCCGATTTCGGAGAGCACACTCTGGCGTGTCGACCGGGGCAACGCGGCCGCGCCGATCGAGTAGCCGTCGCTGCTCGGCGTGAGCTCCAACCCTTGAACCTGCTCGGCGACATGTAGTCGGGCGTGCCCTCTGGAGCGTCTCAGATGGGTATCGGACCTCGATGAGTCCCGACCGGAACCTGGTTGTATTGTATGATTGGCCTAACTCGAGTCCGTCACCGGGTCTGAGTCCGTCACCGGGTCTGAGTCCTTCACCGGGTCTGAGTCCGTCACCGGGTCTGAGTCCGTCACCGGGTCTGAGTCCGT
>CAYXDO010000218.1:0-15698 GCA_964463485.1 uncultured Myxococcales bacterium
AGGACGCGAGCGAACGCGCGACGGTTGAATCGCTTGAACTCGCGTCCAGCGTTGAGGAGTGGCCAGGCGACGAGTCCAGGCCAATCACGATATTTCGCCACCAACCTGGCGTCCGCGGGATTCAAGAGCGTGTAGCGGATGCGGCCTGCGAACGCTTCGTCATCGAGGATCTCTTCGGCGGAGAATCGTCGCGGGAACACGGTGCCGGAGCGTCCCCGGAGCACGTTGATCTCACGAGCGAGATTTCCGATGAAATACTCGAGGAACGCGGAGAGGTCGCCGCCTTGGTCCTGCACGACCATATGCCAATGGTTCGAAAGACAAACAAACGCCGCAAGTCGGATCGACGGGAACCTACGCAGCGCACGCGCGAGGAAGAAGCCGACGATCTCGACGGCCTGAGGGTCTGGCTTCAAGAAGAAGCGGGATTCCAAAGTCCTGGAGGTCACGAACCAGAATTTTTCGGGGGTGTTTTGTCGGATCGGTCGCACGGGAGCTGCATGCACGAACGATCGCAGGAGCGCAATCGTTTGTGCTCCGAAAAGCGTTCCGCATCCTTGGGCCCCAGGCATGTGCGGTCATCGAGCTCCGAAAATCGTTCCGTTCGACGAAGCACCAAGCCCCGATCGCGATCAGCCTCTCGTGTTTCGCACGGTTGCGCGGTGCTCGACGTTTTCAGAGAGGCCTGAGCGAAAGCGTCCTCCACGCGGTGAGGGCTCCGCGTGAGTTCGTGATTCCGCGAAGATCAGAGGCGCCCCCGCCCGCCCGCGGTCGCCCGGCGTCCGTAACAGGCAAGTTGGTTCGTTATCGGAGTCTGACAAACGCGCCGAGCTGCTCGACCAGTTCGTCGACGAGCTCAAGAAAAAATACGGCTACTCGATCGACGACTCCGCGCTGTCCGCGATCGAGATCGACATGAGCGCGCCGACGCCGATGCCTGCCGGGCACGGCGCAATGCCCTCCGGAGGCGTGCCCCCCGGAAGCATGCCCCCCGGAGGCATGCCGCCCAAGGGTTCCATGCCCCCGGGTGTCATGCCGCCTCCCGGATTCCCGCCTCCGAAAGGAGCAGCCCAACCTCCGCCGCAATGACTCGAGCCCCCGTCTTCACCGCGCTGATCGCCCTGGTGACCGCGTGTGATCGGCTCTCGATTCGCGACCGCAACACGATCGTCGAGATCATCGGCCCCTCCCAAGCTGTCGACACCGTCAAGCGCGACGAGCTCGAGCTCGCCCTCGCCCGCATCCGAAATGAACGCGGCGACCGCGCCGACGCGAAGCTGCCAGGGTGTTGGTCATGCGCTTGCGGGTCGCGGCCTCCCACGTCTCTGCGGTGACCCTTGCGCTGCTGTTCTTGGCTTGGACTCGGCGGATCTTTTTCGACGTCGATTAGGGTCGCCAGGTCACTCCTCTTCCTTTTTCTCTTCTTCCTTTTCGTCTTTGCCAGCGATCTCTTCGTCGGTCGCCTCGATCTCCTCGGCTTCCCAAGACTCGCCGGCGTCGACCATCCAGTTGCTGTCGACGGGGAGCTTCTCCCATTTGAGGACGCTCTCGACCTCTCCGCCGCCGGCCACGCGGGTGCGGTAGGTGTACGTGATGTCGACGAACTTCGCCTCGCGGGGGAGCGGAGGAAACCAAGCGAAGCCGATGGAGAGGAACGACGGGAACTCGTCGACGTATTTTCCTGGCGCCTGGAGGATCACGTGCGGCTGGGCGTCGCCCTCGGCCTTGCCGAGGACTTTTTCGACTTCGCCGTCGACCATACGACCGGCTTCGTTTTTGACCTTGCCGGGCTCGGTCTTCCAGATCCGCATGTCCAGGTTGCCCCAAGACACGTAGGTGCTGTCTTCGATGCCCCAGAAGAAGAACGGAAATTGGAGCACCGACTGTCCTTCGGGGGTGCGGACTTTTTCGAGGCGGTAGAGGTCGAGGCGGGTGTCTCCGTTGCCTTTACCGGTGAGGACGGGTCGCCAGTTCGCCGCCATGAGGACCTCGTGGGCCTTCGTGACGAGCTCGTAGGCTTCGAGCATCGACTTGCGCTGCGCTTCGTTCTTTTCGCCCTTCTTGAACTCGTCTTCGACGCGCTTCTCGTACGCTTTTGGGTCACGCCAGTCCGGGTGCTTTGCGTAGACCTTCTTGAGCTCGTCTTTGTACGACTCGATCGCGCCGCGGATAGACCGCACGTAGGCGTTGTCGTCGGACTCGTTGGCCGCGGACCGAGCCTTCTGCGCGAAGGTTCTGCGGGCGTTGGCGAGCGACTCGACGACCGCTTTTTTGTCCTTCTCGGTCTGCTGTTTGTTGAAGACCCAGACGCCGCCGACGAGCAGCACCGCGAAGATCACCACGATGCTGAAGAAATTCTTCATGCGCGAGCGGTTAGTACGTTTCCTTGGGGTCGGCAATCCGTCCGCGCCGAGGTCGGTCAATGGGTGGACGGACGAGCGGCCGATTCAACCTCGAACGTCGGCGAACAACGTCGGGGTCCATCGCGAAAAGCTGCGCGCGGCCTGCGTGGGATGCTCGTGTTTGGGTTGGAAGCGCCACGCGACCGCGCCCGCAGCGCGCGCTCCTTCGACGTCGAGATCCTCGCGGTCGCCGATGTGGATGATCTCGCCTGGCGCGACGCCGAGACGCTCGGCGACCTCGAGAAAGCCGCGGGCGTGAGGCTTGAGCGCGCCGAGCTCCTCGCCTCCAACGGCCACCGCCCACGGAAGGTCTGCGAGCCCGAGGTTCACGAGCTTTTGCCTGGGGGCGTAGTCCGAGAGCACGGCGATGGCCAGGCCTCGATCGACCGCGGCCAACAGCGACTCGCGCACCCCAGCGTACGGATACGAGCCACGAGTGAGCGCGTCGGGGAGCGTTTCATAGAGCTGTCGGAGCACCGGCTCGATGACCTCCCGCCGAGCGGCCATCGACTCGGCGACCATCTCGAGCTCTCGCAAGAACAGGTCCTCCTTCGAAGGAAACGGTCCCTCTCGCCGAATTCGCTCCCTCGCCTCGAGGAAGGCGACGAGCACCGACCTCGACTTCCTGAGCCGAAACGCGACGCGCAGCCTGCGCACGCGATACAACGTCCCGTCGAGATCCACCGAGATCGCCCTCGTCCTCACGAGAGGGCTCACGAGGGCGCTTCCCATCGACGCTTCACTCCGAGCACGTCCAGGCGAGCCGGATCGCGAAGCAGATGGGGAGGCTTCACTTGGCCGTCCGCCGCCCCCAAGGCCACGCGCCGCGCCCGATCGCGAACGTAAGCGCCGCGCTCGAGCAAGACCAAGACCGGTCGTCCGAGTCGTAACGAGTCTCGCTTGGCGCGGTACTCCACGTTCACGTCCCCGAGCTCTCGATCACACGCCTCGAGCAGGGCCCTCAGGGTCGCGTCCCCGACGTCCGACTCGAGCTCCACGGCGAACAAATAACGCGGCGGATCGGTGAGCTCGGCAGACACCGAGAATCCGGCGAGCGGGAGCTTCGTCGAGGCTCCGACGCGGCGCATGGCTTCCACGACGTGAGCCTCTCCGATCTTCTCACCAGTAATGCTGATCATGTTGCCGCCCTTGTGTACGAACACGATCTCGGCGGTCGCTTCATGACGCCCCACGCACTCCACGACGTCGTTGATGTCGTAACGATAGAGCCCGTTCGACGCGGTGATCACGACACGATAGGACTGGCCCGGCTCGAGCTGCCCGGCGTGTTGGGCGTTGTCCGTTCGGCCCGCGTCCATCTCCGCTTCCGGAATGAACTCGAGAAAATGTCCGAGCACCGACACCACGCCCTTGGCGCCGTCGGTCGAGAGCGGAATGGAGAACGCGCCTTCGGTGGCGAGGAAGCCGTAGTCGTAGACCTTTCGATTCGGGAAGGTCGTCGCGAGCTTCGCCAAGTAGAACGGCGCGCTGCCGCCTTTCCAACAGATCAATCCCGCGAGGTCGGGCCACAGATCGGTCGGGAGCACGAAGCCGCGTTTGATCCGAGAAGCGCGCATGCGCTCGGCTTGATCGGGCGCGGCTCTTAGGCGCGCAAGGACCTCCTCGCGGATCTCGGGATGGAGCGTGTCCAGGCCCTCGAGTGTTCCGTCTTCGAGATCGTGAATCAATCGATCGGCGTGCTCGTCGAGCTTCTTGGCGAGCAGCACGAGGGTGGACGGGTTGACCGCCGCGGCGAGCGACACGTTCTCCTGGGCGGCCATCCGAAGCACCGTGTAATAGCGCTGCTCGTAGTCCTCGATCAGGAAGACACGACGCGGAACCGCTTCTACGCCAAAGCGATCCACACGATCACCGAGGCTCGGAGACCCGCTCAACGCGACGGTGATCGACCCATACGGCACGCCGGTCGGGGTGCGGCCTTCGATGCGCGGGCTGTGCACGCCGAGGATCTTGCCCTTCAACAAACCAGGGAAGGCTTGCGTCACTTGGCGAGCCCACACTCGCCGAGGCTGCCGGTATTCGGCGACGTACGTCGGCGTCACTGGGATGTGCTTCGGCGTTCCGGTCGTACCGCTCGATCGCGCGTAGAACGTGGGCTCCTCCGCGATCAAGACGTTCCTCTCTCCGGCCAACATGCGCGCGATGTACGGTTCGAAGGCGTCGTACGTGCGAATGGGCACGGCCTTCCTGTAGTCCTCGATCGACTTGATTCGATCGAAGCCGTGTGTCCTCCCGAACTCCGTGTGTTGCTCGCGATCGAGGATCTGGAGCAGCCGCGTGGTCTGCGCCGTCGCCGGATCCTTCACGGCCGCTTGGAAACGCTTCCACGATCGGGAGAGCAGCACGCGCCCGAGCCTCGCGATCGCAGGTTCCGGGAGGCGCCCGACGATTTCCGCGAGCCGAGCCACGATCAGGTCGCGAGATCTACGACGATCCCTCGCATCAGGGCTAGCAGCTTGCCTTGGATGGCGTCGGCGGTGGCCTGGACCTCGTCGTGGGTGAGCGGCTCACCCGAGAGCCCCGCGGCCTTGTTGGAGATACACGAGATGCCGACGACCCGCGCACCGAGGTGTCGCGCCGCGATCACCTCGAGGACGGTGGACATACCCACGGCGTCCGCGCCCATCGTTCGCAACATTCGGATCTCCGCCGGCGTCTCGTAGCTCGGTCCGAGCAGGCCGGCGTAGACGCCTTCACGCACGGTGATCCCGAGACCTTTGGCGACGCCCTTGGCGGACTCCATGGCGCGTGGATCGTACGCGAAGCTCATGTCCGGAAATCGCGGCCCAAGAGACGCGTCATTCGGTCCTACGAGCGGGTTCGTTCCGGTGAGGTTCAGGTGGTCTCGGATCAACATCAGGTCGCCGACCGCGAAGCTTGGATCGATGCCTCCAGCGGCGTTGGTGATCACGAGCGAGCTCGCGCCGAGGCTGACGAGCACCCGAACAGGCAGCACGACGTCCTCAACCGAGTGACCTTCGTAGAGGTGGATACGGCCGCGCATGACGGCCACCGGCACGCCGTCGAGCCTTCCGAGGCACAAGCGCCCCGCGTGCCCGACGACCGTGCTCACCGGGAAGCCTATCTCTCCGTAAGGAATTTCGACATCTGTCTCGAGCGCATCAGCGAGCGCGCCGAGCCCCGAACCGAGCACCAGCCCGACGCGCGGCACGAGCTGAGATCGCGCGCGGACGGCGGTGACGCCGCGTTCGATGGCGTCTCGGGTCGGTATCGTGATCATTTGTCGACTCTACCTTCGTCCGATCCGTTCCGCACGGATCCGATCCGCTCCCGAATCAAAGGTTGGATCTCCGGCGGCTCGTCGCCGATCTCGATGGCTCGCAAGATCTCGCGCTCTGCCAAGCGGGCCTTCGACTCTTCGTTGTAGGCCACGCGGGCGAGCGCCTCGCCGGCCTCGACCTTCTGCCCGAGCCGAGCTTCCATGTCGAAGCCCACGCCGAGATCGATGACGTCGTCGAGCCGCGCGCGACCCGCGCCCAAGATCATGCCCGCTCGCCCGAGCACGGCCGTGTCCATCGATCGCACGAACCCGGAGCGCACCGCGCGAACCACCGAGCTCTCGGACGCCGTCGGCAACAGCTCTCGGCGATCGATCGAGCTCGGATCGCCTCCTTGCGTCTCGATACATCTGCGAAGCCGTTCGAGCCCGCGGCCGTCACTGATCGCACGACGGATCCGCGTGCGCCCGTCGTCGATCGAATCGGCGACCTCACCGAGCACCAACATCTCCGCGCCGAGCTCGGTCGTGATCTCGACCAGGTCCGCCGGACCTCCACCGCGCAGCACCTCGACGGCCTCCCAGGTCTCGTTCGCGTTCCCGACCGCGCGGCCGAGCACCTGATCCATACTCGTGATCAACGCACGCACGCGGCGGCCCATCCGCTCCCCGACCGCGACCATCGTCTTGGCCAGGGATCGCGCACGATCCATCGTTCGCATGAACGCGCCCGATCCGACCTTCACGTCGAGCACCAGCCCGTCGATCCCTTCGGCGAGCTTCTTCGAGAGGATCGACGCAGAGATCAGCGGGATCGACTCCACGGTCCCGGTGACGTCGCGCAGCGCGTAGAGCTTCTTGTCGGCCGGCGCGAGCGTGGCGGTCTGGCCGATCAGCGCGAGCCCATGCTTTCGCACGGCCTCTACGAACGCTGCGTCGTCGAGATCGACGCGAAAGCCGGGGATGGCGGACAGCTTGTCGAGCGTGCCGCCGGTGTGGCCGAGGCCGCGCCCAGAGATCATCGGGACGGGTACGCCACAGGCCGCGACCAACGGCGCGAGGCAGATCGAGACCTTGTCGCCGACGCCGCCGGTCGAGTGCTTGTCGACCTTCTTTCCAGGCAGACCAGACAGGTCGATGACATTGCCCGAGCGCATCATCGCTTCGGTCAACGCGGCGAGCTCGACGCCGCTCATGCTTCGAAAAAAGACCGCCATCGCGAACGCCGACATCTGTTCGTCGCCGACTTCACCGTTCGTGTAGGCGCGAACCAGCCAAGAGATCTCGTCGACGGTGAGCTCCCCGCCGTCTCTCTTGCGAATGATGAGGTCCACTGCGCGCATCGTTCGAAGACCATCAGATCCGCAGCGGAATCGCCAACGGACGAGCAGTGGATGGAGCGCGGATGAATGGTGGAAGATGCGACAGACTGGCGGTATTCTCCCGGACCTTGATGCGCCGAGTCCTCGCATTCCTCCTTGTCTCCCTCCCGACGCCGCTGCTTGCGGAGATGCCCGAGCCGATGACCAGCGCGCCCGTCGCGGAGCCTCTGCCCCCGTTCACGAGCGCCGACTTCGTCGATCACGAAGGCCACAGTCGCTTCTACCTGAGCACCCGCTGGGCGCTGGGAGAGCAAGACTCGGCGTGGGACTTCGAGCTCATGTTCGCGGTGCAGCTCGCTCGCGGCGTGGCGCTGATCGGCACCTTCCCGGTCGGCTACGACGTGCCGCGTGACGGCGCGAAGCTTCGCAATCGCGAGAAAGTGTTCTTCGCAGGCAACGCGACGCTCGGCGTGGAAGGCGGCGGGGAGCTTCGGCTGACCAACAGCTGGGACGGGATCGGACCGCCGACGCTCCACCTCGGCGCCGCGCTCGATCTGTACGCTCCAAGCGCGCCCGATCGGGCCTCGAATTGCTCCACCACCAACGTCCCTTGTGACGGCGTCGTGGAGCTCCAGAAGATGCGATCCATCGCGCCGGGGCTGTTCCTCAACCAGACGGCTGGGTTTCGCGTCCGCGCGCACGTGGGCCTGGACGTGGAGCGTTTCGCGGCGGCGCTAGAGCTTGGCCTCACCCCCGTGTGGCCGCTCGAACGCGGCACCAGCGCGTCGATCTTCTTCACCGTCGGCGCGAGACTTCGCTACGTGATCGGTGATTGGTTCGAGCCCTTCGCGGAGCTCGGCACGAACACGTTGATCGTCGAACAAACCGCGGGACGTTTTCCGGAAGGGCCCTTGCTGATCACCACCGGTTTTCGATTTCACATCGGAACGAGCGCGAGCCCCGCGATCTTTGCGACCTTCGGCGTCGGTGACGATGCGGTTGCGCCCATCATGTTCGGCATCGACATCGCAGGGATCTTGCGTCGCTCGACGCGCACCGAAATTGCGACCCAGGACTTCTTGAACCGTGGCATTTGACCCGGTCCGAGCACGCATTTTTGGGCGCCGCAGACATGCTCGGATTGAATTTAGTGCCACCGTTCCAAGAAAGCATTCATCGCCGGAAAATCGAAGCGAGCGTTGGACTTGTCCGAGCGATTCGCTGGACGTGAGGTTTGAATTTCGCTAGGTTTCGAGCCGCCTCGGTTCAAGATAAGGCAGCCGCTTTCTCGCGGCAGTGGAGTGGAGGAAAACATGAAACTGATTCTCAAGCTTGCAGCGCCGGCGGCTATCGCGTTCGGATTCAGCTGCGGCGGCAACGAGCAGAGCTTTGGCGAGACGGACCTCGCGGCGGGCGCTTCGGCGCCAACCATCGCCGACCTCATCGCGGGCTACTGCAAGAATACGACGAATGTCATCGTCGGCACCGATGGCGATGACGATCTGTCGGGCCTCAAGACGGGCGGGGCGGATTGCGTTCTCGGCTTGGGCGGAAACGACATCCTCAAGGGCGGCCCCGGCAACGACGTCCTCGTGGGCGGCGACGGCGATGACGACTGCAACTCCGAAGGTGGCAACGACACGATCTTCGGCGGCAACGGCAACGACACCATCAACGGCGGCGACGGCAATGACCTCGTCCGCGGTCAGATGGGAGACGACTTCGTGACCGGCGACGTCGGCAACGACTACGTCGACGGAAACCAGGGCGACGATATCCTCCTGGGCGAAGGCGGAGACGACACTGTCTGGGGAGACGCAAGCGACACGACGCCGACCAACGGCGGCGCGGGCAACGACAAGTGCCGCGCAGGTGGCGCAGGAGCCCTCGGTCAGTGTGAGACGCTGATCCCGTGATCCGAGGCCGCAGGCCGAGCTAGGCCGAGTGGCTCGCAAGAGGCCTCACCGGAAACGGTGGGGCCTTTTGCTTTTCTTCGGGGCGGATGGACGGTCTGAACGAGTTGCGTAGCAGCTCCAGCTAGCAGTCGCTGAAAAAGGCTCCGAAACTCATGACGTGCCCGTGCCCGATTCACCGCTGAGCGATGGCATTTCTCTCGGAAGCGTCTCGCCTCAGTACGCCGACTTCTTCTCGGGTGTCGTCCGCTTGCACTCGACGATCTCCACCGACGCAGAAGCGCCGATGCGATTCGCGCCCGCTTGGACCATTCGGTCGGCGTCGTCGATCGTTCGGATCCCGCCCGAAGCTTTCACGCCCATCTCGGAACCCACGACCTCGCGCATCAGCGCGATGTCCTCGGCCGTCGCGCCTCCGCCCCCGAACCCCGTCGAGGTCTTCACGAACGCGGCGCCCGCGGCCTTCGAAAGCGCAGAAGCGATCACCTTCTCGTCCCTCGTGAGCTTGCTCGTCTCGAGGATGACCTTGACGGGCTTGCTGCCCGCGGCGGCGACCACGGCCGCGATGTCCGACAACACGAGCTCGTAATCCTTTGACTTCAAAGCACCGATGTTGACGACCATGTCGATCTCCTTGGCGCCTGCGCGGATCGCTTCACGCGTCTCGAACGCTTTGGCCGCGCTCTGGCTCGCGCCTAACGGAAAGCCGACGACCGCGATCGGCTTCACTGAGCTCCCTTCGAGCAACGAGGCCGCGTAGCGGATGTGCGCGCTGTTGAGGCAAACCGTCGCGAACCCGTACTTCCTCGCTTCCTCGCAGAGCTTCTTCACCTCCTCCCGAGTCGCCTCGGGCTTGAGGAGCGTGTGGTCGATGAGCGGCGCCACGTGGCTGCACGGCGCAGCCACGATGCCCGCCGCGCCGCCGATCCGAGCGGCTCCCGCGTTCACGCTGCCGATGACGTTACGAGCATCGCACGCGCCGTTGGTTCCGCACGACCGGCACGGAGCGACCGACGCGCTCGAAGGGCTCGCGGGACTGGGGCTCGCGGAGCTCACGCGGGTGAGTTGCTCTTCGACACGCCGAGCGATGAGCTCGACGAGCTGGTCGACGTCTGCTTTCACGACTTGCCTCCAAGCGCGCGCTTGATCTCGTCTTCGACGATGGCCCGAATGTTCGCGCGAGCGCCCGTGTCCTTGGGCTCCTTGGGCGCGGCGCTCCGCGTCCCCTCACGGTGGAGCCCCGCCGATCTTCGGAGCTCGATCAACTTGCCCAGATCGCTCGAGCCCAAAGTCGGGACAACGCCCAACCCCTTGGCCAGCAAGAGAATGCGCGCATAGTGTTCGAGCAGCTCGACCCGAAGGAAGGCCTCCTCGAGGTCTCGACCGATCGTCAAGATGCCGTTCCCGGTCATGATCAACACGTCCGCAGTCGCGAGCGCCGCTCCGACGACCTCTCCCGATCGAGGATCCTTGGGCAGCAAGAGCGGCACCACCGGAATCGCGTCCCCGAGCGACACCACGACCTCGGGCATCGCGATCGGAGCCACCGGGAGGCCCAGGAGCGCGAACGCGGACGCGTACGGTGGGTGGGCATGAATGACCGCGTTTGCGTCGGGGCGTCCGCGATACGCGCCCGCATGAAGCGCGACCTCACTCGGCGGCTTGGCCTTGCCTGCGGGCTTCCCTTCGGCGTCGCACGAGACGATCGTGTCCGGCGCACACCTTCGCTTGCTGACCGCCGTCGGCGTGACCAGGAAGCCGGTGCCCGAACGGATCGAGACGTTGCCGTCGTGATTCGCCACCCACCCGCGATCGTGGAGCAGCAAACTGTACGCGGAGACCTCTCGCCGTAGGACCGGAACCGCCGTCACGCTCGCTGAACCTCGTCGACGATCCCAACGATCAGCTCGAGGAGGGGCAGCTGCTTGTTGGTGTAGCCGAGGATTTGGCGCACTCCGTTGCCCTCGCCCAACACCAACACGAGATCACCCTCGCCTGCCTGAGCGTTGTCGACGGCCAAGAACTCACGTCCGCTGGACGAGAGCGCCTCGTCGAGCGCCTCCACGATCAGCAACTTCGTCCCCGAGTACTCCGGCATCTTCGCCGTCGACACGACCGTGCCGGTGACGCGCCCGAGGATCACTCACGGCCCCCTGAGACGATGTCCACGATCCCGACAATCGCCGCATCGACCGGAACGAACGGATCGGGCATCGCGTGCGTCGCTTCGCGTTTGTCCACGCAGAACACGTGATCACCAGGCCCCGCTTGCACACGGTCGCAGGCCACGAGCGGCCCGCCAGTGGGCTTTCGCGCGCTGTCGAGCGGCTCTACGACCAGCAGCTTGATCCCGTCGAGGCCCGGCGTCTTCACGCTCGCGACCACCGTCCCGATCACCCGTGCGAGAAACAAGCTCGAGATCCTCCCCGGACCAGCTCAGTCGCTGGTCAGGCGCTGAAGCTCCGTCCGAATGATCGTCTCGGCCAGGTCTGGAACGACGTCCCAGGCGATGTGCTCGGTGACTTTGGCCGACGCCTTCGCGAGCTCGGCGCGCACGAGCGACTCGGCGATCTGAGGAACGACCTCCCACGCGATCGACTCGATGACCTGTCGCGCGATCGCCACGAGCTCGTCCTTGGAGAGCCCCTGAACGACGCGCCCCGCGGCATCCGCGATCGACGCGGCGGCTTCGGGCCGTTGGCCCTCCGGCGCGAGGTAGTACTGCTGAGTGTTGACGTCGAAGAGGTAGTAGTAGCCTTGCGCGTCGGTGTACCCGCCGTTGGCGTCGTAGTACCCGCCGTTGGTGTCGTAATAACCGCCGTTGGCGTCTGCGGTGTACTGGGCTTCCTGCGCGTACGACTGACCTTCCGCGTAGCCGGCCTGCTGACTCGTGTCCGCTGCGGCTGCCCACTGATCGGCGGCGACGGGCGCGACCTCTTGCGGGATTTGAGTGTCGGACATGACTTGCCCCTCACCCATCGCAGCGTCGGAGACGGCCCAAGGATTCACGTTCGTGCGAGCGCGGAGCTCGTCGGGGCGCGGAGGTGGCTCGAGCCCGGGTCCACGCACTTGATCGAGCGATCGCGGTGCAACTTGTGCCTCGGCCATGCGCGAGGCCTCTGCGGCAGCGCGGGCCTCGGCTTGACGCGCGGCCTCGGCTTGGCGTGCGGCCTCGACCTGGCGCGCTTCGGCTTGGCGCGCGGCCTCGACCTGGCGCGCTTCGGCCTGGCGAGCTGCTTCGGCCTGGCGAGCTTCTGCCTGGCGCGTGGCTTCGGCCTGGCGCGCGGCCTCGGCCTGACGCGCCGCTTCGGCTTGGCGGGCCGCCTCTTCGGCTTGGCGCGCAGCCTCCGCTGCGCGTTGAGCCTCTGCGGCTTTCTGAGCTTCTGCCGCGGCGTCTCGCTGGTAGTTCTGGGCCAGCGACTGGCGCTCGCCCGCGGCCATGATCATCGTGGGCTCGTCTTCGATGATCGGTGTGCTGCGGATCTGCGGGCGCGCCATGCCTTGATTGGCCTGACGAGCAGCCTCGGCCTTGGCGCGCAACGCCGCGAGCTGCGCCTCGTAGGAGCTCATCCCCGAGGGCTCAGCCGGCAAACCGAACAGCGTCTTCACACGGCTCAACAGCGCCACTGTGTCGAAAGGCTTCTTCACGTGCCCAGACGCACCGATCGCAGCGGCGCGGCGCTCGTCGAAAGGCTCGAAGGCGCCGGCCAACAACACCACATGGATGCGAGCGGTGCTCGGGTTTCGCTTTAGAGCTTCGCAGAGCTGATATCCGTCGGCGCCTTCCATGGCGGCGTCGGCTAGGACGACGTCCGGAGGCGCAGCTTGAATCGCCGCGATCGCCTCTTGCGCGCTGCCTACGGAGACCACGCGGAACTCCGTCTTCTGAAAGGCGAGCTCGACGCAGCGGCGCATGGTCTTGCTATCGTCGGCTACGAGAATCGTTCGTGTCATCGGCTCCCCAATCGACGTCAACCGCCCGAAATCAGGAACGAAGTTGCAGTGATCGCGAGGACCCGTAGCACGGGCCGAGCCTTCAATCAAGTTGCGCCGGAGCCCAGCCTACGAACGGTGAGGCGAAGCTTCCGGGTCGAATCGAGCTGGATTCGCTGGATTTCCCTACTTTTGCGCCACAGCTCACCAGGCGCCGCCAACAACACCTCGAGGTCCAGAGCGACATCAACGACGACGGGGACGTCCTTCGAGGCGTCCGCGTTCCGGTCTTCGATCTCCAAACGCAGAGTCGGGGTGCTCGGAAGGTCGCCGACCAGCAGCATGGAGACACCGAGCATCTCCGTCGCGTCGGTGGGGAGGTCTGCTCGGTGGGAAACCGACTCCACCGTGCGCAGCGGGATCGGCCGACCCTCGACACGAACTACCAGAAAGAGCGTTGCGGTCTGTTCGAGGAAGACCACGAGGCGCGCCCGCTCTTGTGCGTCCAGAACCTTGTCCCCGTTGGCGTCGAAGAGCCGCCGAGCCTGCTGAGCGTCGCCGCCCGGGCTGATGTCGAACACCACGGACACGGCCAAACGGTCGGCCATCAACCCGATGCGAAGAGTCTTGGGATGGGAGAGCTGATGAGCGAAGGCGCTCGATGCGAACACCCAAGCGAACACCCAAGCCACGACGAAAGCGGACGCAGCCATCTTGGCTGCGCCTGAGCTGCGCGGACGGTCCGCTGCTGGAGGTGACAGAACCAAAAGACGGACCAGCGAATTCAGCCCTTCGCTGAGCACAGGTCACCGCGAATTCGCGGCCACGGAAGAAACCACAGAGAGCACGGAGCCGAAGCCCACAAAGCACACAGATGATGAAATGAGCAATTCTTTGTGTCCTCCGTGTCTTCTCTAAACGTCCTCTGTGTTTCAGCAGGGTCACGAACTTCTGAGGACGTGGAGGTGGACACAACGGAGATGCAGGCAGAGACGCAGCATTTCCGTCGCGTTGGTGGGAAGATCCGCTGAGTGGGTGCGATCGCCATGCGAGAGAAGCTGGGCGGTGGGGGCGAGCGCCCAGCGCGCCCGCAGGGCCGAGTGCCACCAGGCTCGGCGCTTGCCTCGATACTCGTGTTCCTCGCTTCAGCCGGATGCAAGGGCGAGGAGCCTCCGCGGCTGTCGGTGCTCGTGCTCGGGACGACGCAGGAGCCCGACACGCTCGATCCGGTGCTGACCCAGCGGGCGTCTTCGCAGGAAGCCATTGGCCTGATCCTCCGTGACCTCGCCGTCTACGACGAGACCTGGTCCGTTCGACCCGATCTCGCCCGAGGGCCACCCACGCTCGTCGCAGGGTCCACGTCGGCGCGGTTTCGCGTGACGCTCCGTCCAGACTTGCGGTGGTCGGACGGACGGGTGGTCACGGCCAAAGACGTCGTGTTCGGGTTCGCAGTGGCGTCCGATCCTCGTGTCGCGGTCGCCGGTTCGAGCGCCCGCAAGATCACCGCCGTGCGCGCCTTGGACGAGCTCACCGTCGAGGTGCAGGCGACTTCGTCGGTCGCTCGCGTGCTCTTGCCCCGCCTTCTGCCCGTTCTTCCCAGCCATGCCTACCCGGCCATTCCTGCGACGCGCACGCCCACCCAGACCGGTTTCCTCGGCCTTGGCCGCTCGCCTCTGGCCAACGGCCCCTTTCGGCTCGTCTCGTGGGTGCCCGGCGTGGCGCTGAGCTTCGAGCGCAACCCTCATTGGCCCGGGCCCCGCCCGGCGTTCGATCGCGTCGAGCTTCGAATCTTCGCGAGCGAAGACGCGCTTGACGTGGCGCTGCGCTCCAGGAGCGTCGACGCGATCGGGGAGGCGAGCGGTCTGTCCCTCGACCGTGTGGTCGCCGCAGCCAACGCGCTGAGCGCCACCCACGCGCTCCACCTGACGGACAGCGGCGTTTGGCTGCACCTGGACGTGCGGCTCGACGACGCCTTCGGCAAGGACCCTCGATTTCGTCGAGCGCTGGACCTCGCGATCGATCGAGACGCTCTGGCGTCCCTCGCTTACGACGGCAAGGCTTCGCCGTCGTCGAGCTGTTTTGCGCCGAGCGCCCTAGATCTACCGCCCGCGCGCTTCGATCGCGCCGCCGCGCGGGCCCTCGTCGCCGACGTGGTCTCGGACCTGGGTCCAATCGGGCCGCTCCGTCTGCAACTGGCGTCCGATAGCGCGGCGTCGGAGCGCGCGGGCACCGCGATCCAATCGATGCTCGCCGAGGCCGGAGTCCCGACGCGCCTCGAACCCGTTCCGTTCCGCCTCCTGATGGACGCCATGCGCAAGCACACCCAAGCTCCGCTCGCGCTCTATGCGTGGCGCTTGCCCCCAGACTGGGACGGCGCTCCCATCCTCCACAGCCGCGGCGATCGCAACTTCGTCGGCCTCGCCGACCCGGAGCTCGATGCGCTCCTCGAACGCATCGATCACACCAACGCCGAAGATCGCAAGCGGCTGCTGACCAGAGTGGGTCAGCGCTACCGCGAGCTTCTTCCCTCCATCCCTCTCCTGGTTCGCCAATCCGCGAGCCTGAGGCCGCGCTGGCTCGAAGGCTGGAAGCCCACCGGGACCACGACCCCCGTCACGTGGAACGCCGAGGAGTGGAGACGGGCAGAGTCTCGCTAGCTATCTGGAGCCAGTTCCTAGGACCGAAGGTCGGCAACAACCCTAGGGGCGGCCCGGATTCGGAAATCGGAGTCGGAAGTCGGATTCGGAAGTCGGATTCGGAAATCGGATTCGGAAATCGGATTCGGAAATCGGATTCGGAAATCGGATTCGGAAGTCGGATTCGGAAGTCGGATTCGGAAGTCGGATTCGGAAGTCGGATTCGGAAGTCG
>CAYXDO010000218.1:15798-15961 GCA_964463485.1 uncultured Myxococcales bacterium
GAAGTCGGATTCGGAAGTCGGAAGTCGGGTTCGGAAGTCGGGTTCGGAAGTCGGGTTCGGAAGTCGGAGTCGGAAATCGGAGTCGGAAGTCGGATTCGGAAGTCGGAAATCGGATTCGGAAATCGGATTCGGAAATCGGATTCGGATATCGGATTCGGAAATC
>CAYXDO010000219.1:0-15618 GCA_964463485.1 uncultured Myxococcales bacterium
AGGTCGGATTCGGAGGTCGGATTCGGAGGTCGGAGTCGGAGGTCGGATTCGGAGGCGGATTCGGAGGTCGGATTCGGATTCGGAGGTCGGAGTCGGAGGCCTGAGCGTCGGGGCGAGGAGGGTCCACGAGTCGTTGCCATGGACACCTGGAGCATACTCTCGGGGGTCACCCTCGGTGCCCTCTGCCTCGCGCGCCGTCGATCGGCGAGCCAGAGCCAACACAGGAGGAGGACTCCACGCGGCCGGACGAGCTTCAAGAGTGCCCGGAGCCGCCACTCGCGCTCCTCTCACAGCTTAGCTGACCGTCGACCAGGGACTCGGAGCCCATCCTCGGCTTGCTTTCCCGACATTCACCCACCAGAATCGCCGCCATGGTCACAGGGACTCGCCTGGCAACGATCGGCGCGCTGAGCCTGCCGCTCATGTCGTGCATGAAGTACGACTTCGAACGCAAAGCGAAGAGCTCCACGACTGAAAAAGAAGTCGTCGTGGCGGCCGCGGAGCCTACGCCCGCAGACATCTTGTTCGTCGTCGACAACTCCGGGTCGATGGCCGACGAACAAGAGAACCTCGCCCGCAACTTCGACGCCTTCATCAATCAGATCGCCGGCACCGGGAACTATCGCATCGGCATCATCACCACGGACGTCTCGGACTCTCAGCTTCCGCTGTGTGCTGCTGGTCAGTCGTCGAACTGCGATCCCGGCGAAAAAGGGGGCCTCGCCATCACGACCTTCTCCCCCAACCCCCCCAACGTCTTCAAGAACCAGGACGTCGCTCAGTGTATGCCGGTCAACCTGCAACACGGCTGCTTCCGAGGCGCGTCCGGACAGGAGATCATCAGCTCCGACCTGCCGAAAGACCAACAGGTCCAGCGCTTCAAGGACAACGTCCGCGTCGGCTCGTGCGGATCAGGACAGGAGCAGGGTCTCAACTCGATGCTCCTTGGGCTCGGCCAAGACCGCCTCGCCGGTTGCAACACCAACTTTCTTCGCGAGAACGCCAACCTGGTCATCGTGATCGTGACCGACGAGAACGACGACGATCCGAACGTCACGCCGATCAACCAGACCGTGAATCGACTGCTCCAGATCAAGCCCGCGGCTCAGACGCGCGTCGCGGTCATCGCGGGCGTGCAAGAAGACGGAACGGCCGGCCGCTGCCGGATCGGCGACGGAGGGGGTCCGGTCGCCTGCGGCGACATCTGCGGCCAACAGCCTCCGGCGGGGAGCCACACCGGCAACTGCCTCGGCAACCCAGGCGTCTGTGGCGCGGGTGAGTTCTGCGATCGCGCGCTCGACCGATGTGAGAACGAGGCGCTGCAGTTCTGGGAGTTCTGCCACTGGTGCTCGTACTACAACACGCCGTCGTGTTGCTCGGCGCTCGCGGGCAATCGTTACGTGGAGTTCGCGGTCGCGATGGAACAGAAGATCGTAGAAGCCGTCCCTGGTCTAACTGCGGCGAATTGCCGCGCGGCCGTCGGAGAGCGGCCGGCCTGTTTGATCGACTCGATCTGCCAGAAAGAATTCGCCAGGACGCTCGAACGAATCGCGAAGGACCTGGTGATTTCGACCGAATACAACCTCAATCCGCCGGCCGTGTACCCAGAGGGGGTCTCGGTGACCATCGGCACCCGGCAACTCAAGAACGGCGTGGACTTCCAGGTGTCGGCGGACGGTCGCCAACTCACCCTCACGACCGGAGGCCCGGGCGAAGGTGAAGACGTGACGGTCAACTACGTCGTCGCGGAGTGCGGCGACGGGCGCTGCGACAGCAACCCAGGCGGCGAGTCCAACCAGAGCTGCGCCGCCGACTGCCCGTAGACTGCCCGTCAGCCGACCGCCGGGGCACGAGCCGCCCGATGACGTGCGACCTCCGGGCAGCTAGAACGGACCCGTCGTGCCCTTCCAAACCATTCTCCTCGACCGCGACGGCCCTGTCGCCGTCCTGACGCTTCACAGACCCGAAGTCCGCAACGCCATCGGCCTCGAGACCATCGAAGAAGTGCGCTCCGCGCTCCGGACCCTCGAACGGGATCGGGAGGTGCGCGCGCTGGTGATCGCCGGGTCCGACAGAGTCTTCGCTTCAGGCGCAGACATCCGCGAGCTCTTGACGCGCAACGTCGATGACGCGCTGCGACGTATCAACGCGAGCCTCTTTCGCGAGATCGAGGAGTCGCCGCTCCCTACCGTCGCAGCCATTCGCGGCTATGCGTTGGGCGGAGGGTGTGAGCTCGCGATGGCCTGCGACATCCGCGTGGCTGGCCTCTCCGCCAAGCTCGGGCAGCCCGAGGTCTCGCTCGGAATCATCCCAGGAGCGGGCGCGATCCAACGACTGCCGCGGCTCGTGGGCATGGGGATCGCGAAGGAGTTGATCCTCACCGGCGACATCATCGACGCGACCCGCGCGCTTCAGATCGGCCTCGTGAACCGCGTGGTCGCCGACGTCGCGGTGATCGAAGAAGCCAAAGCCTTTGCGCTCAAGATCGCCTCGCAAGGCATTCTCGCCGTAAGGCTCGCGAAGACCGCCTTGAACTCGGCGTTTGGCACGAGCTCTCCATTGGACGCGATCGACGCGATCTCCCAGGCCGTCTTGTTCGAGTCCGCAGACAAACATGAACGAATGAAGGCGTTCTTGGACAAGCGAGCCAAGAAGGAGGAGTCCAAATGATCTCACGCGTGCTCGTCATCGGAGCAGGAACCATGGGCGTCGGGATCGCCGAGGTGGCAGCTCGCGCAGGCGCGGTGACGCGTGTGTACGACGTCGAGGAGGCGCGTGTGACCGGAGCGCTCGCGCGCATCGGTGGGTCGCTCGAGAAAGCCGCCGAGAAGGGCAAGATCACCAAAGAAGAAGCCGCGCTCTGCCGTTCGCGAATCTCGGGAGCCACCGAGACGGAGGGCGACTTCGATCTCGTGATCGAAGCGGTGTTCGAAGACCTCGCGCTCAAGAAGAAGCTCGCCGCCGAGCTCACCTCGCGCGGAGATCCGATCTTTGCGTCCAACACCTCGTCGCTCTCCGTCACCGAGATCGCCTCGGCCGCCAAGAATCCTGCGCGCGTGATCGGGCTGCACTTCTTCAACCCCGCGCCGGTGATGGCGCTCGTAGAGATCGTGCTCGCCGAGCAGACCAGCCCAGGGACCCTCGAGCTCGCCAAGGCGTTCGTCACGTCGGCCGGCAAGAGCCCCATCGTCGTTCGAGACACACCGGGCTTCGCGTCTTCACGCCTCGGGATCATCTTGGGCATGGAGGCGATTCGAATGCTCGAGACGGGGGTCGCTTCGGCCGAAGACATCGATCGTGCGATGGAGCTCGGATATCGACACCCGATGGGCCCTTTGAAGCTCACCGATCTGGTAGGGCTCGACGTCCGCCTTGCGATCGCCGAACACCTCACGCGTGAGGTGGGGCCGCAGTTCGCGCCCCCTCCCCTGCTCCGTCGGCTCGTGCGGGCCGGCAAGCTGGGCAAGAAGACCGGCGAAGGTTTCTACAAGTGGGAAGGAGACGCGGCGCGGCCCAAATGAGTCGCGAAGACGAGCCACGCGTGCTCCTCACCAGCTTCGGTCCGTTCGGCGGCCTATCGCGCAATCCGAGCGAGACGATCATGTCCCTCGTGAGCGAGGAGATCGGTGGGGCGATCGTCGACAAGGTCGTTCTCCCCGTAGAGACCGCGACCGTCCGCGAGATCCTCCCGGCAAGGTATGGCGCGGGCTACGCGCTGGTGATTCACACGGGCGTCGCGCTCGATCGACCATGTGTCTCGATCGAACGCATCGCGCTCAACCTGCTCGACTTCGACGCGGACGAACGAGGCGAGCGCCGGGTCGAAGTCGCGATTGAAGAAGG
This sequence comes from uncultured Myxococcales bacterium, assembly GCA_964463485.1. Lineage (GTDB taxonomy): Bacteria > Myxococcota > Kuafuiibacteriia > Kuafuiibacteriales > Kuafuiibacteriaceae > CAYXDO01. Next base: position 3,844 of record CAYXDO010000219.1, read on the forward strand.
GGCCCCGCTCGCGCTGTCTGCGCGTTTGCCGATTCGAAACATCTTGGAGAGGTGGCGCGCCGCGGGGATCGAGGGCCGAGCGAGCACGAGCGCGGGAACCTTTCTCTGCAATCAGGTGATGTTCATGGCGTTGCGCGCGCTGCCCGAGACCACTCGCGCTGGGTTCATTCACGTCGCGCCCGACGAGAGCCTCGCCGCCACGGTCGATCGCTTCCAGCCGGCCGCAACCCAGGCCAGAGCGATCGAGCTTGCGATCGAGGTCGTGCTCGGTGAGCTGCGCTTGGATTGACTGACCGTGTATGAGCGCGTGTATCGAGGATCGTGAGGAAGACCGCCGCTTGCCCCTCGCGAGGAGGAGCCACTAAGGTGGGCTCATGACGAGAGACTCGTCCGCGCGTGTGGGTCGGGGCCCCTTCACACACTCCGACGTTCGGCCCGGCGATCGGTACGAGCTCTCGGATGGCCATCCCATCTACTGTGCCCCCGGGGGCGGCGATCACGCCCGCGCTAGCTCCGTCGGGGCGATCGTCATCGACACCGACCCTGACGTCACGTCGACCGGAGTCGATGCGGGTTATGCGCTCTCCGAGACGACGATGCGGGCACCTGACCTGGCCGTCGGCGTTCCTGACAAACCTGGATGGGTACAAGGGGTGCCGCCCCTCGCGGTGGAATATGCGGCGCGATCTCAGGACGAAGTCGAGCTCAAGACGAAGATTCGGGAGCTCCTCCATGCGGGCACTCGATGGGTGTGGGTCGTGCGGCTCACGACGCCTCGGCACGTCGAAGTCCACGAGGCGAGGAAGAGAGTCCGCAGGAAGCACCCTGGGGACACGCTGGAAGCGCCCGGAGTGCTTCGCAATCCAGTTCCCGTAGAGGCCCTGTTCGATCGCCGCGTGGCGATGGAGGCCGCGCTCCAGAATCTCTTGCAGCAGAAAGGCTATGCGAGCCTGGAGGCGGTTCGCGACGAGGGTGTCGGGCAGGGAATCGAGCAGGGAATCGAGCAGGGAATCGAGCGGGGAATCGAGCAGGGAATCGGCCGAGGGAAGCTCGAGGCAATCATAGCCGTGCTGGAGAGCCGCGGGATCGCAGTGCCGCGTCGAGCGAGGGAACGCATCCTCGCCGAGCGGGACGGAGCTCGAGTGAACGAGTGGCTCCGGCGGGTGAGCGCGGTCGACTCTGCGGCGAAGCTGCTGGACGACTGACTTCGCGCTCAAGGACGTGGGCGGAATCGGTGGCCTGTGCGAGCGGACGCGAACAGTTGCGATCTAAGCTCGACATTCCCGAGCTGGCCGCACGCCGCCATCACAGTTCGGCCGCGGGTGATACGCCGTCGCACCGGCAGCCCGCGCTCGGCGATCGACGAGAGGAAGCTCGAAATCTCGTCTTCCGTGGGAGCCCTCGTGAGCGGCGCGCTCCCGGGGTTGTAAGGAATGACGTTGACCATCAGCTTGCCGAGCGGTCGACAGAACTCCGCGATCGCGTCGACGTCCTCGCGGGTGTCGTTCAGGCCGGGCAACAGGCAGTAGTTGATGCCGAACGCGAGCCGAGGGGCGGCCGCTCGATAACGCAGCAGCGCCGCCTGCACGTCCGACAGCGACCACTTGCGATTGACCGGCATGATCCGCGAGCGCAGCTCGTCGCGGGCTCCGTTCAGGCTGAGCGACAAGCCCAAACGTTTGAGCCCCAGCGATCTGAGCTCGTCGATGCCGTCCACGTGCCCCGCCGTACACACGGTGATGCGCGGCTGACCGATCGAGAGCCCCCTGCGATCGGACAACACGCGCAGCGCTTGGAAGACGGCGGCGCGATTGTCGAGCGCCTCCCCCATGCCCATGAAGACGATGTTCTTGATAGGCCAAGCGAGCCCGGTGAGCGCGACGACGATCTGACCGACGATCTCGTGCGCCTCGAGGTTGCGCACCAGCCCCATGCGCCCGGTCTCGCAGAAAGAGCACGCCATCTTGCAGCCCACCTGGCTCGAGATACACAGGGTGAGCTTGTCGGGTCCCATCGGAATGCGAACGACCTCGACCTCGAGCCCATCGGCGAGCTCCAAGACCGCCTTCATCGTCGAGACGCCCTCGGCGTTCGGCTCCTCGATCGTCCGCTTCACCTTGGGCAGCGCGACGTCGAAGAGCTCGCGAAAGGCGCCCTTCGACTCCGATTTGATCGGGAGCGCTTCGGGCTCGAAACGACCCGCCCGAAACGCGCTCGCGTAGAGATCCTTGGTGAAGCCCGCGCCGGTCGGCACGTGCTGCTTGGCGAGCGACTCGGCCTCTTCGAAGGTGAGGCCGAACAGAGACTTCGGCATGAATCAGCCCGGCGCGCCTTGCCGGGGCTTCGCAGGCGCCGCAGCGAGGGGCTGGCCTTTCAGCACGGCGGCGCGTTTGTCGAGGGCAGAGACCTCGGTGTTGGTCTCGGACATCGGCGGCGGCTCTTCAGAGAGCTCCTCCTCGTTGACGCCGAGCACGGGGAGCGGTCCGACGAGCTTGTCCATCTCGGCGAGCAGCTCGCGGCACTCGGGGGCGGGCGCGAGCTCTGCATACAGCGCGTGAGCAGAGCGCTCGAGGTCGCGGAGGATCTGCGCACGGTCGCGCCCGCTGCCGGCGACTCGACGACGAGCGTCGTTCAGCGCGGTCTCGAGCGCGTCGTCGTGGCGGTTCAATGACTCTTTGAGCTCCAACAACCGCGCCGCGATCGCGGCGAGCGACGCCGACATGTGCGCGATGCGAGCGTCGAGCTTCGCCATCTCCTGCGATCGAGCCGAGAACCTCGCCCTCGCAGCGCCGGCCCGCTCGTAAGCGCGACGAAGCTCCGCGTCGTCGCCGTCGATCTCGAGCCGCGCGATCTCTGCCCAGGCCTCGTCGAGGCTCCGAGAAGCTTCTTCCTGCTCCTTGCGCAGCGCCGCGGACTGGCGCTGCGCGTCGGAGATCTGACGCCTCAACCGTGACTCCTCGCCGCCGAGCTCTTCGATCTGACGTCCGAACTGCGCGCGTGTCTCTCTGGCGCGCTTCTCGTACCCTTCGACGCGGCTCGCCTCGTTCGAAATGCTGGCCTCGGTCTTCGCCGCCTGCGTGCACAGCCGCCAAAGATCGTCGAGGGATCGACGCACTGGCGGCGATTGAGAGATCCGCGGGTTGGCCTGCGCGACCATTCGACCGAACATGACCGAGCGCAGCGCCCACGCCGACAGCCCCGACGTCAGCGGCCCCGCCGCTTGGGCCGGCGCGAACACGCTCGTTCTAGAGCCTCTTCGCGGCAGCGGCGTCGGAATGTCGCGAGGCGACGCACGCTGCTGGCGCTTGAGATCCTCGAGGAGGTGGTGCGCGTCGCGGTATCGATCCTCGGCCTTCTTCTCGAGGAGCTTCAAGATGATCTGATCGGTCTCCTGATCGAGGTCCGCACGGAACTGCCGAAGGCTCGGCGGCTTCGCCTCCTGATGCATCCGCAAGATCTCTTTGCGCTCGTTGCTGACGAAGGGGAGACGCCCGGTCAGCATCTCGAAGAACAACACTCCGAGCGCGTACAGATCGGACTGAGGGACGGCCTCTTCACCGCGCGTCTGCTCCGGAGACATGTACTCGGGCGTCCCGAACACCGCGCCTTCGGGCGCGAGCCGCGCGTCGTGTGACAGCGAGGCGAGCCCGAAGTCGAACACCTTCACGTAGTCGGGCCGACCGCCGCGCTGCGTGAGGAACACATTGTCGCTCTTGATGTCGCGGTGGATCACGCCGAGGTCGTGGGCGCGCGCCATCGCCGCGCAGGTCTGCTCCAAGATGTCGACGGTGCGATCGATCGGCATCGCACCTCGAGCGATCACGTGCGAGAGCGGCTCGCCCTCGAGGTACTCCATCACGAGGTAGTAGAGCCCGTCTTCGGTGTCACCGAAGTCGTAGATGTCCACGATGTTGGCGTGGTTCACGCGGTTGGCGGCGCGCGCCTCACGCAAGAACCAATCACGGTGGTGCGTCTCGCCGCGCCGCACCGGCTGCAAGATCTTGATGGCGACGATGCGGTCGATGAGCAGGTGACGAGCGCGGTAGACCGCGCCGATCCCGCCCTCGCCGGCTCGAGCCTCGAGCCGATAGCGGTCCGCAATGATGCGTCCAATGAGTGGGTCGGGTGGGCGTTGACGCGTGGAGCGTTGATTCAAGGTCGGAGTCCCTCCGGCCACACTGCTTCACGCGGCTGCCGATTTTTCGGTGCCGCGACGAGCGCCGAGCGACATCCAGGATTCCTCACAATCGGTTTCGAAGTCAACGCTCCCAGGGGAACGCGCGGCCCGTAGGCGCTGGACGCGCTCGGACTTGCCCGAAAATGAGTCACGCGCGCACTCCTCGAGCGCAGTCGGCGAACTTCCCCGCTCGGGCCTTATGAGCCTCGGGCCTTATGAGCCTATCGTGCGAGCTCCACGAGCTGCTGATCCATTCGCCGCAGGGTCAGCTGCGCCGCAGCGGAATCCGCGCGGCCGACCTCGAGCGTGGCGTCTCCGATGATCGCTTGAACGCGATCCGCGCGTTCGGGGTGGTCGCGCAGAATGGCTTGGCCGCGGGTCATGATGCTCTTGAAGAGCTCGTCCACCGAGCGCGTGTCTTCGGCCTCGGGTTTGAGCGGCTTCTTCACCGGCGCTTTGGGTGGCTCGGTTTTCGGCTCCGCAAGCTTCGCGGGGTCGAGCCTGGGCGGCTCCAGAGCAGGTGGATCGGCAGGAGCGGGGCGCGGATCAGCAGGCCTGGGCTTCGACGGCGGAGGAACTGGCCGAGGCGTCGCGCCGACGACGCCGATCTCGGGCACGTCCACCTCGGGAGCGTCGATGGGCTCGACGGGAGGCCGAAACAGCCAGCCTGCCGTGAAGGCGAGCGCCGCGGTGAAGATCAAGGCGCCCGCCAGCACGGGGGCCGAGACTCCCGTGCGTGGGGCAGGCCGCGCCGCCGCGACCTTCGAGCCAGTGAACGAGCGATCGGTCTCGTCCACACGCGTGGGCGAGGCGTCGGCCTCAGGGATCGTGTCCGGCGCGTCGTCGGCGGCGATGCTCGACGGATCGGGCCCTGCCGACCGTACGACCGTGCGCGCTTCGCGAGCGCGCGACTCGAACGCGCGCGTGACGCCGGAGGCGCGGGCAAAGATGACGGTGGGCTCGGCAGGCGCTCCGACCTCCTCGACGGGGATCGAGAGCCACTCCTCGAGCTTCGCGGCCCGCTCCGCGCGTTCGGCCTCGAACATCTCTTGGACGTAGCCGGCGGCCGAGCCAGGCGTCGCGGGGGCGACTGCTTCGAGCGCGGCGAGGAGCTCCCGCGCGGTGGAAAAACGCCGGTTCGGATCGGCGCTCAAAGCCTTCTCGAGCACGCGATCGAGCCGCTCCGGAAGGTCCGGTCGCACGTGCGAGGGCGGAGTGAACTCGGGGTTGGCGGACCGCGTGAGCACGTCCGCGAGCGCGCCGCGCCGGATGTAGCGCCGTAGCGTGAGCAGCTCGTAGATCACGATGCCAGCCGTGTAGAGGTCGGAGCGATGGTCGACGGGCTTTGCCATCGACTGCTCCGGAGACATGTAGCCGGGCGAGCCCATCACGAGCCCCGTGCGCGTCTTCCAGTCCTGGGCGGTCGACTTGCCGAGCCCGAGGTCGATGATGCGAATGCGACCGTCACCGACGACCATGAGGTTTTTGGGCGAGAGATCACGGTGCACGAAGCCGAGGAGCCGGCCAGACGCGTCCACCGCGCTGCGCAGCGCTTCGAGGCCCAAGAGCATGCCCGAGCAGAGCTCCATCGCGAGGTCGACGGGCACGTGGCGGGCCGACTTCACGAGCCGGTCGAGGAACTCCGACAGCCGGTAGCCGTCGATGAACTCCATGGCGATGTAGGCTTCTTCTCCGACCGTGCCGACGTCGTAGACCTTGGCGACGAAGGGGCTGTCGATGCGGACGGCAGCCTCCCCTTCGTGCCGAAACCGCTTCAGGAAGAGCTCCTTGTCCGCGAGCTCGGTGTTCATGCGTTTGATGACGACGAGCGTTGGGACGCCAGCGCCGCTCACGAGAGGACGAGCGAGGTCGACGCTCCCCATCGCGCCCTTTCCCAAGGACTCGACCAGGTAATAGTCGCCGAAGCGGGTCGCGATTGCTCGGCCAGGGGCCGAGCCGGAAGCGGCCTCGGAAGCCAAGTCCAACCAGGATTTGCCGAGGGAGGACAGAGAGTCAATGAGGGCGGGTCGTGGCCATGCATCAAGCCCCGGTGCGCTGGACCGCCCGGCTGCAAAGACATCAGTGCTCGATTGGGGAATCGCGCCGGGCACAGGCGGCACGGTGCGAAACCTCGCTTCGCTCGGTTTCAGGTATCGGTCCGCTGGGGATCCTGAAACTGCTACGGACTCGACGAGGTCAGTTTGCTCCGCGGATCGTCGTGCCTGGGCACGGGGCGCTCACGGCTCGGCTTCGATCCAGTACGCTCGCCCGGAGAACGAGCCTGCGTCGAGGAGCGTCGAAGCGATGAGCACGCCGCTCTCCAAGCCTTGGGCCGCGCTGTGGCGCAGACTCAGTGGGAGCTTCTGAGTCGGGCACGAAGTCCAGTTCGGATAAAGCTGCACGACCGCACCGGCGACCGAGAAGACCAGCGCTCCATCGCCGAAAGGAACGATCGTATCGGGGTCGTCGAGCTCCACCGCGCCGAGGCCAAGAGAAGCGAGCTGCTCCCAGTCGTCGTCGCGGCGGGCCCACACCGCCGCGGTCGACAACACCATCGCCCCGAAGACCTCGGAGTCTGCGAGCGCCAGAGCTTCGTGGACGACATCCCGATAATACGCCTCCGGAGCGACGCCGCCCGCGCTGGTCTCGAGGAGCTGGATGCCGTCGGGAATGGACGCCAGCGCGTGGTTGGGCCCAAGCCAGACGACCGAGCTACGCTGAAGCCCAAAGCCTGGTCCCACCGGAGTCTCCAGAAATCGAAAGCGACCCACTCCGTCGACTTCGGCGAACCGCAGGAGCTTCGAGCCGATCGTCGGCTCTGGGTTCGTCACGAAGTAGAGCTCGAGCGGCGCCTCCCGAGTGGGGCCTGCGAGCGCCGCGAGGGCGCCGGCCGGAGACGCGGTCGCGACCCACTCGAGGGGACCCTTCAGCGGACCGCTCGAGAGCCGCCCCTTTGGGCCGCCGACCCACAGCGTACCGTCGAGATCATAATACGCCGAGCGTGCCACCTCGTCGGTGGAGAGCACGTACGGCTCACCCAGCGTCCCGTCTTCGAAGGTCCTCGCCTCCGCGCTCGCCGTCTCTCCTCCGTAGATGATCACCGCCGAGTCGGGCCCGGTCCGAGCCATCGCGACCGATCTTGCTTGCGCCCCTAAGAAAATCTCTTGCGAAACGAACGAGCGACACGGACACCGATCCAAGAACCGAAATCCCGAAATGAGGGGCGTATCGGTCTGCTCGAAAGACGCGCCGACTATCTCGAGCTCGGAGAGCGGACCAGGTATCGCACGCGGCGCGCAACTCTGCCCGTCGTAGGGCGGAATCGGACCCTCTGCGAGGCCCATCGCCGAGAGCTCCGTCGAGAAGAAGGCAACTCGGATCGGCGTGACGGAGCCCTCCGACGCGAACACCACGGAGCCCGGGTCCCATCGCGACGACGCGGTCAGCTCCCAGACACCACCGGAAAGGAGCTGCGCCGTAATCACGGATCGAGCTCCCTCGGGCATGGGAGGAAAAGGTACGTCTCTCTGATCCAAACATCCGAACGCCGCGGCGCACGCGAGAGCGGATCGGAGGAAGCGCGCGCGGGACCCGCTCACGACGCGAGTGTACCTCCAGGCGACGTAGGGCTTTCGGTTGTTCTGCTCGTTTCTTCCTCGCTGGCTCGCTGGGAGTTAGGCTGCGCCAGGGCCTGTGATCTCGGAAAGCGGACGCAAGCGCCTCCTCGAGGCCGTTCGAGACCCGCGCCAGCGGGCGTTGGTCTCCGAAATCCTCGGAGCCGCGGGGACCGCGTTGGCTTCGCTCGCACACCTCGAGGCCACGATCTTCGAGCGACGCACGGAGACGGGCGCGTTCCACTTGGACATCCTCGTTTCCAACACGGATCAGGTCGACCGCGCCGTCGCCTTTCTCACTCGACTCGCGGAGCACCTTTTCACGCCCTCGCTCTCGCTCGCCCAGCTCGTCGAGTCTCGACTCGATCGGGTCTCCGAGCCGACCGAGGAGCCTGACCTCGAGTCGTTCGACTTCGACATCGGCTCCCCGGAACGGACAGGGAGCCTGCTGCGGGCCATCGGCGAGGCGGATCTCGAGGACGCGTTCGTTCCGGTGATTTCGGATCCCGGCGGCGGTGTGAGAGACGAGGAGGTCGCCGCGGCGCTGGTTCCGTTGGCCAGCGCGCTGATCGGCGAGATCCACGAGATCCGAAAACGAACGGAGCAGGCCCTCGAGGAGAACAATCCGAGTCGGGCGCTCAGGGAGCTCGACGGCTGTCGCGAGTCGTTCGAAGAGGCGATCGGCGCGCTCCTCGATTCTTTGTGCGGTGTGTATCGAGTCGAGATGACGCGCGGAGACCTGATCCCAGGTTATCGAAGCGCGCTCGACGACGCGCTCATGATTCGCCGCTCCATCGCCGACCTTCGACGGGTCGTTCAGGCAGCGAACGCCTTCGTGCAGCAGCCCGCGCTCCCGATCGAAGAGCGCGCGCACGCGCTCGTGCGCATCGCAGAAGCGCTCGAGGAGCTCCTCGAGCGGGACGTGCTCGTCCGCATGCGCGCGACCGATCGCTGGGAGTTCATGAAGTTTCGAGAGGAGCTCTCGGGGCGCGAACCAGACGAGGCTCGGCTCACCGCCGAGGGCTTCGCGAAGTATTTGGACTCACTCTCGGCCATCAACGATCGGCGCGTGTTGTTGGAGCACGACCGATCGGTCTTTCAGTCGATCCGCGAAGCGCTGGAGGCCGGCGCGTCGATCGTGTCGGTGAGCGAGCACGGCGCGGTGGACCTATATGCGGAAGCACTCGGCCATACGACCAAGCTGCTCGGGTACCGCGACGACCTCGACGAGCTCATTCGCAAGTGGGAGACGAGCGCGCGAACACCAAGCGAGACGATCCACCTCGCCCGCAAGCTCGAGGAGCTCGTCCCGCCCGCATGAGCGGAAGCGAACGCGCTCCGCGGCTCAATCCGAAGCGAGCGAAGCGACGCCCGAACGAATGTCCTTGAGGGTCGACTGGATCGTGCGGAGATCTTCGAGCGTCGGTCGATAGCGCGCGTTCAGGTCGTCGGGATCGAGCGCGTTCCGCATGCCACGGAGGAGGGAGCTCGCGTGGCCGGTGGTGCTGTAGGCGCCGCGAGGATCGATCCGCTCGAGCACCTTGTCGACATGAGCCATCGCGCGTTTGAGACCGTCGACGTCCCGATACGCCTCGGCGACGTCGCGGGCGTCCTTGATGCCGAAGAGGACGTCGCGAACGGAGTCGTGAAGCTTTCGGACGCGCTCGGCGGTCGCTCGCCGTCCTCGCTCGTTCGTCGGCGCGAACTCGCCTACGTCTTCGGAAGGCCTCGCCTCTGGCCGAATCTTCTTCACGAGGTCGAGGCCCGCGGTTGCGGCTTTCTCGACCTGTTGAAGCGACTGCTTCAACTCACGTGTGACACTTCCAGCTGCGCCGTCCTTCGGAATCCGCATCGTTCACCTCGCGACTCTCAGCCATCATCGAGCGCACGGCTCAACTCGGCCTCCAGCGCAGCTCCACCCTCTGAACGTTCCCTCTCGAGGATGGCGCGCGCATTCGGCTCGGCTCGAGGCTCCACCTTGCCCGCTTGCACCGCCCTCCACAAGAGGGCGAGAAGCCGCGCTCGTCTCGCGATGTCCGGACCGCTCTCGCTCAGGGCCTCCGCCAACGACTCCACGTCCGAGGTCGTCCAAAGTGGACCCAAGACCGGGCGATAGCGTGGATGTGCTTTCATGAAATCGCGGGCCACCTCGAGACAGCTCGCCAGCGACTCGAGCGCGTCGGGATCCACACCGCCGCTTTCTACGAGATCGAACAGCGTCGTCAGGATCGAAGCGAGACCCCACCCCTCCTCCTCCGACACCGGCCCAACCGCATAGGCCTCGAGCGCATCACGCAGCCCATCGAGCGTCGGCGACGTAACGCGGCGCATCAAAACACCGTCTGCGCGAACGTCGACGACCGATGATTTCCGCCGAGGCGGTGGCACGGGAACGACGCTCCCACGCCCCAAGGTCTCGGTCAAACGGCCCGTGCCCCGCTGAGTCGTCACGGCGGGAGGCCCTGGGCATACTGACGATCAAAACCTGCTCGGTAGGCGCGCGCCACCGTGGAGCTCTCGATCCAGATGCTCGCCTCGTTGTTTTCCCACGCTTGGGCGGACCAGTTCGGCGACCCCGTCACGACTGTGACTCCATCGATGATCGCGAGCTTCGCGTGGATGTTGCCCTTTCGGATCGGCACTCCGCCTTCGATGAGCAAACGCGCGGGCACGTCGTTCGCGTAGCCACTGGAGACGAGCCCTCGGACCGGCACGCCTCGACGGTGTGTGATCAACAACGACTCCGCGATCTCCGAGCGAGTAAACGCCGAGATCGCAAAATCGACCGACACCGACGCCGTGGCCACGCGACGAGCGAGCTCGTCGAACCACACACCGGAGCTCGATGACGGAGTCACCGGGCCAAAGTACACGGTGTACTCACCAGCCTTTGCAGGTGGCTCGGGCTCCCGCGGACCGAAAGTTCGATCGCGAAACAACCGGTCCATCTCGCGCTCGAACGCGGCGACGATCTGCGGCTCGTCGATGAGTAGCGTGTCGTTGAAGTCGGTGCAAAACGAACGCTCCGACAGATTCGCGGACCCTGCCCACACGACTCGCCGATCTGCCACCGCGAACTTGTGGTGCATCAGGGCAGATCGGTCGTCGAGGACGACCCGTACGCGAGGGTGCCCGTCGAGGATCGAAAACGCACACGTGAGCCGTCCGGCGTTGCGAGGACACTCGTCGTCGTCGAGCACGAGCTCCATGACGAGGTCGGGATCAGCTGCGAGCCGTGCCGACATCGCTTCGGCGACGCAAGGCCAAGTCGTTTCGTAGAAAGCCGCGTGGAAAGTGCTGTCGGCGCACGCCAGCACGGAGAACAACGACGCCAGCGCCTCACCGGCCGGAGGCGTGAACGCAGGGACGTTCGGCTCGAGCGGCTCGCACGTGGCAGGAAGCGCCGGGCACACGCAAGGCGGTGGCCCGACGTCTGGCGCGGAGTCCTGTCGCTGAGCGTCGGCGCGACCGGCGTCCACACCCTGTGCGTCTTCTGTGCGACCGTCCGAAGCGCCTGCCTCGAGCCTCACGCCCAGCCCGCCATCCCAACCCGAGTCCAGCCGCCCGACCCGACCCGAAGCGTCGACGATCAACCCGTCGCTGGCGAGCGGATCTTTGTCGCACGCAGCGAAGAAAAGCCCGAGGGCGAGTGCGCGACGAGGCCCTGTCACCGAGTTACTCTACCACCTCGAAAGGCGCTCCGGCCCCGCCGCCGATCGTAGGCGCGCCGGGAACTCCGTAGCTAGCACGCACGTTTTTCGAGCAGGAGCACGAGCACGATTTCCTGGGAGCGAATTCCCAGACTTGTCGAGTTCTGGAACGGACAAGACAAGAGTGAAACTCGTTCGAATCCTCGAAAACCTTCGTGCTCGTGCTCGTACGAAATCGTCCACGCTCACGCCCACGACTCACGCCCACGCCTACGAAGTCTGCCGAAGCCAACCCATTGGGCTGAGGTCGTTTCGGGAGCGACCTCGCGTGTTT
>CAYXDO010000220.1:0-15595 GCA_964463485.1 uncultured Myxococcales bacterium
ACGCCAGCCCCGCCTTGTCGATCTTCTATGGTACCGGCTAGGCCGGGTTATGTACGAGCTTCTTGTGACTCAAGTACGTCGTGTGCTCCAGAGCGTCTGCGATGAGCTTGAGGAGTAATTCCCCCGTGATGATCGCGGCCATCGGTTTCCCTTCCCTTCCCTTCCCTTCCTGCTCCTTTCGCGTGACACGAATCAGCGCAGACGTCAAGGGTCGAAATAGCGACTTTGTCGCACAGCAGTCTTGGCCGAGAACCCTGCGCCAGGGGTCGATCGCTCCATCCCCGGGGATGGGCACTTCGACCCCTGGCGTCGATCGCTCCATCCCGGGGGATGGGCACCATCGACCCCTGGCGTCGATCGCTCCATCCCTGGGGATGGGCACCATCGACCCCTGGCGTCGATCGCTCCATCCCTGGGGATGGGCACCATCAACCCCCCCTGGTCATGGACACCATCGACCCTCTGGCGTCGATCGCCCCATCCCTGGGGATGGGCACCATCGACCGCTGGCGTCGATCGCTCCGTCCCTGGTCATGGACACCATCGACCCCCTGGCGTCGATCGCTCCGTCCCTGGTCATGGACACCACCGACCCGTCGACCCGCGGGTACTCTTGACGTGCGCTCCGGCTGGTGCGAATCTCGCCGCCGGGTCGGGACTCGTGAACACCAGCCAACGCAACACCAAAACCCTCCTCCTCTGCGTTGGCGCGCTCGGAGCCGCCTGTGGTGACAGGGGCAATATTGTCGTACCCCCCCCCTACATTGGGAGCGGCTCGGCCGGGCTGAGCGCCGCTCCCAGTCTCCGCGACTTCACGATCCTCGCCCAGAACAGCGCATCCCTACGCCAAGGTGCTGCCGTTCAGGGCGGTGATATCGGCGTCCTTCAGCGTGGTCCTGGCCAGGTCCTCGCCGACGACGCACGCCTCGTCTTGGGCCAATCGGCCCGAATCGACTCCGCCTTCGATCTCGTCGCCGACACGATCCGCCTGCGACAACATGCCGCAGCTGGCGACCTGTACACCTCGAGCCTGACCACCGGCTCGGGCGGCGAGACCTACGGCCAGGTCTTTGCGTTTCCGGCGACTCTCCCGGCGCTCCCAATACTCTCCCAGGTGACTCCGGGGACCACGGCGCTCACTGTCCCTCAGAACGGCCGCCAGCGGCTTGTGCCCGGCGCCTACGGCCCCATCCAACTGCGACAAAGAGCGCTGCTAGAGCTCGAGCCTGGCGTCCTTCACATCACCGAGCTCGACCTCGGTGAGGAGTCTCGGGTCGAGACGCTCGGGCCGGTCGAGCTGAGGATCTCCGGACGAGTGCTGCCCGGCGCGAAGAGTTACCTCGGCCCGGCCAACGGGCTGAGTTTGACCGCGAAGGACCTCCGAATCGAAGTCCACGGGCAGAACGGGGGCAGCGGCAACCTGAACGCGAACCCAGAGGCCGTCACCTTTGGCGAGCGAGCCACCGTACGCGCGGTCGTGCTCGCGCCCAATGGAACCCTCCGAGCGCGCCACGACGCCACGCTGCGAGGCGCCTTCTTCGGCCGCGACGTGGAGCTCGGTCAGGACGCCACCGCGACCTTCGAAGATGGGTTTCGAGATCCCAACACCGCGCCCATCGCCCACGCCGGCGGCCCATACTCAGCCGAGGAAGGACAACCCGTTACACTCTCTTCGGCAGGATCCTCCGATCCCGAGGGCGACGCGCTCTCGCACGCGTGGGACCTGGACGCGGACGGCGCTTTGGATGACGCCACCGGTCCTACGCCGACGTTCACCTTTCCGAACGACGGCACCTACCCCGTCGTAGTGTCCGTGAGCGATCCGCTGGGCCTGACTGACACGGCGACGAGCGTCGTAGTGATCACGAATGTCGCACCCGTACTCACAGATGACTTCGTGACCGTGCTCGAAGACTCCGGCGACGTCACGATCTACCCGCTGGCCAACGACAGGGACTGGGACGCGCTGAGTCTCGTCGGCTTCACCCAGACCGCCGAGGGCTCGGTCGCTCGGGTCGGCGACGCGCTCGTGCTCTCTCTTCCGCCGAACTTCAACGGCACCTCTACCTTCGCGGTGAGCGTGAGCGACGGCGTCGTCACCAGCACCTCGGGTGTGACTGTGGTCAGCGACCCGGTCCCCGACGCACCCGAAGCCAGTGACCACTCGTTCGTGATGGTCGAGGACCGCGAGCTGACGATCCCCGCGCCGGGGTTGCTCGAAGGCTCGCGAGATGTGGATGGCGAGGTCGTGCTCGCGAGCTTCGTCTCCGTGAGTCCGGCGGTCGAGGTCGCCGAGGTATCGTTCGACGGCTCTGCGAGAATTCGTCCGCTGCCTGACTTCGAGGGGATCCTCGAGCTGACTTTTTCGGTGACCGACGGCGTGCTCGAAGACCAGGCCACCGCGACGATCGTGGTGGTGGGTGAGAACGACGGCCCGCGCTTCGTCTCCGCGCCTGTCACCCTCGGCTCCGTCGGCGAGCTCCTGACCTTTCCGGTGCTCTTCGTCGACCCAGATCTGGGAGACAGCCACACCCTCTCGCTGGAGTCCGGCGACCCGGCCATGAGTTTGACCGCGGGGGGCTTCTCGTGGACTCCGGACGCCGCCGGTGACTTCTCCGTCGTGCTCCGCGTGACGGACTCGCAGGGCGCCTTCGATCTGCTCTCCTTCTCGATCCACGTGGTGCAACCGAACCGCCCGCCGCAGATCGTGTCGAACCCCGTCCGAGTCGCCGCGGTGGGTCAGCTCTACGAGTATGGCGTGTCGGTGTCCGACCCGGACGCCGACGAGACGCAGACCTGCGAGCTCGAGTCGGGGCCGGCCGGCGCGGCCTTCTCCGGGTGCTCGCTGACGTTCACGCCCTCGCTGAGCGATGTGGGCCCGCACCTCGTGACGATCCGCGTCGTGGATGCGTCCGGAGCCGAAGCGCGCCAGTCCTTCGTGCTCGAGGTCTTCGACGTCCCAGTGATTGTCGCACCCCCGATCGATCTCACCGTCGCGACCTCCGTGTACGAGGCAGGTCGGTTCCTGATCGAAGGAGTTCGACCCGTGCAGTCCGGCGTGGGTTTCGGAGCCGTGAATCCGCGGCGAGCGGTGTGGCTGCGGGGCCGAGCCCTGTTCGCGGACGGCGCCGCTGCGCCTGGAGCGCAGGTGAGTGTGGTGGGTGCGCCCGAGCTGGGTTCGACGCGCACGCGCCTCGACGGCCGTTACGACCTACTCGTGAACGGCGGCGGCAAAGTCACCGTGCGGTTCGAACGAGCGGGTTATTTCACGGTCGACCGGAGCGTCGACACGGTGTGGCAGGAGACCTACTCCTTCGCCGACGTGGTGCTCCGGGGGCCTGAGTTGGGGACCTCCGTCGATCTGACCGCGCCGGGCGCCAAGCTCGCGGCCGGCCGAGTCGTGCAAGACCAACGGGGCAGCCGCCGCACGACGCTGCTCTTCCCGTCCGGAGTCACGGCCTACCTAGGTGGGTCGGCCCAACCGCTCGACGTCGTCACCGTTTCGTCGACCGAGCTCAGCGATGAGTTGGGTCCGGGCGCCCTGACCGCGCCGCTGCCCCCGACCACGGGCTATGGGTTTATGGCTGAGCTCGGCGCGGCCGAGTCTACCGACGTCGTGTTCTCGTCGCCGGTCTATGTCTACGTGGATAATTTTCTGAGTATCCCGACCGGTAAGTCGGTCCCCGCCGGCTTCTATGACCGAAGCTCGGCGCGCTGGATTCCGTCCGACGACGGCCGCGTCGTGTCCGTGCTGGGTACAGACGCCCAAGGCCAAGCCGAGCTCGACACCGACGGCGACGGAGCTGCCGACGATGGGAGCGCCATCGGAGTGAGTCTGGAAGAGAAGGAAGCGCTGGCGACCCTCTACGGCTCACCCACCTCGCTGCTGCGAGTACCCGTGCGCCACTTCTCGACCTGGGCCTTTGGCTTCAGCTTCGCGCCGCCCGTGGCCGCGAAATTCCCAACTCAGCCTGCGCCGGTGTCGCCGGTCGGCCCGGAGGTCGTGGAGCAAACCGTAGACCTCGCTGACACGACCTTCCATCTGGTGTACAAGAGTGATCGCGTCGTCGGTTTCGAGGCGCCCCGAACGCTCGACATTCCGCTGTCCGGCGCCACCGTTCCGGTGGGTTTGCTGGGGATCGAGAGTGAGCTCGACGTCGCGGGGAAGAAAATCACACGAACGTCGTCCGCCGCAACCCACCAAGTGGAGCAAATCGTCTGGGACGGGCTCGACGCGTTCGGCAGGCAGCTCCAGGGCGGCCAGCCCGCGAGAGTGAAGGTCGCCTACCAATATCCGAGCGACCTCTACGCGGCCGACCCGGTGGCGTTCGTGAATGCGTTTGCCCAAGCGCTCGGGAGGAATGACTTCGTGGTCGAGGTCTCCTCGCCGAGCACGGTCTCGCTGATTCAGGAATGGCGCGGAGCCTTGGGCGGCTGGGACGCCAGGGGCCAAGGTTTCGGCGGCTGGTGGCTCGATATTCACCACGCCTACGACCCGTTCACGCGAACGCTGTACGAAGGCAACGGCAAGACGCGCAAGGCGAGTGACCTCGGACTCTATGCGAAGACGATCGCTGGCACCGGCAACCCAGCCTCCACCGGAGATGGCGGGCTCGCGGTGGACGCGGACCTGCTGAGTCCGACGAGTGTCGTGAGTGCCCCGGACGGAACGATCTACGTCGCCGAACCCAGCCAAGTGCGCCGCATCGATCCAGACGGAACCATCCACTCGTTGTTTGGAAGCTCCGCGCAGGAGCTCGTGGTGAACGGCGACGCGGAAGCGGCAGAAGTGTCGGGTGCCATTCCAGGGTGGGTTCCGGCGGCAGGCACGTGGTCACTGAGCGACCCAGCCCTCGTGCCGTCGCAGGGAGGCCAATATCTGCTCGGGGACGGGAGCACGGCGGTCGAGCTCGTGCAAGATATCGATGTCTCCGCGCTCGGCGCAGCCATCGACGCGGGACCCATCCCGCTGGCGTTCTCGAGTCTCTATACCCACGACGCCGAGACCTCGCCCTCGATCGTGATCGAATATCGAGACGGACTTGGTGACTTGCTCGGTCGAGTCCCGATCGTGGACTTGGCGTACTCGGCCGGTCCGTGGTCTCCGATTCAGGTTCAGCTCACCGACTACTGGCCGTCGCCCCCTCCGGGCACGCGGACAATTCAGCTTCGCCTGAAAGGAGATCGAGCGCTGTCGGGAGGATTTACGGGCGATCCGATCTTCAACACGCTGCCGAAACGCTTCGCGTGTGCTGATCAGGTCTACCTCTACAACGTCAGGGCTTCGATGCCGGGCGAGTACGGCCCGAGGATCGAAATCGCAAGCAACCCGCCGCAGCCGGAGAACTGCGCTGCCGATTCCTGTCCCTTCCCATTCATCGCCAATACGAACGGGCCGGTCTCGATGCTTCCGGGCGAGACCGAGTTTACGATTCAATGGACCGACCCGCCGCTCGGAACGCAGTCGTTCGACCTGGTGGCGAGGAATCTGTTCACGGGCGTCGACACGTACCAACACGTCGACGTCGAGGTGATGCCGTGCTCCGGACCCGCGCCGTCTATCGAGTCCGCGCCGGTCGTGACGGGCTCGCCGCTGAGCCTCTACCGTTATGACATCAACGCCCAGATCTCGGGCGCCGCCTGGGTGCATGAAATCTGGCACTTCTCGGGTGCCGCGTCCGAACCCCCGTTCGTGGCCGGCGTCGGCAGCCAGAGCGGCTCGGTTCATTGGTATCCGCCTACCGTCGGTGCGTACGGAGTCACGGTCAGCCTCGAGCAGCTGGGAACCAATCCCGGCATAGCGTCCCAGGACTTCGTCATCGACGTCTCCGAGTCGAACGCTCCGCCCTGTAAGCCATTCATGACGCTGCCGAGCTCGGGCCCGCTGAGCTGCTCGGTCCCCGCGATGGTGGGCACCGCCGAGGCGTATGAGTACACACTAGCAGGTCCGGTGGAGGCTTCGATCGGATTGACGGACGGCGCGCTGACCTTCAGTGGTGCCTCCGGCAGCCCAGGCATCCACGCTCTGAGTGTATTCGTCGACCATCCGATCCTGGGCCCAGTGGGTACGCTGCGCTTCGAGGTCCTCGAGCCCGACCCGAACCCGGTCGTCGGCTTGGCGCGAGTCGCGTTCGACGCGGTCTCCCTGACCACGGCGATGCCGCAGGTTCAACCGAAGGCGTTGGCGCTGTTGTCAGACGGGAGCTTGCTGGTGGCCGACCAAGCCACCGCGCGGGTCATCAAGCGCCGTCCGGACGGGACGACCTCGGTCTTCGCGGGCGGAGGAGCAGCGAGCGGAGAGGGCATCGAGGCCACCGCGTTGCAACTCATCGACCCCAGCGGTCTCGCCGTGGGGCCCGACGGAAGTGTGTACATAGCAGACGCCGCCCAGCACCGAGTCTACCGAGTCGGCAACGATGGCCGAGTCTGGACCGCAGCGGGAGCCGGCGTGGCTGGGTACGAAGGCGATGGGTTCGCCGCCTACAAGGCGCTGCTCGACGCCCCGCACGGCGTGGCGGTCGATCCGCAGGGTGTGGTGTACGTGGCCGACACCGGCAATCACGTAATTCGAAGGATCGGCACCGACGGAAACATCGCGACCTTCGCCGGAAGCGCAGTCGCGGGATACTCAGGTGACGGAGCCGCGGCTTTGAACGCCGAGCTCAGCGCGCCTGAGGGCGTAGCGGTGGGCAAAGAGGGTTCGATATTCGTGGCGGACACCGGCAACAACGCGGTGAGGTTCGTCGACAGCAAGGGCGAGATGGGTACGCTGATGGGAGGCCCGGCGGCGACGGAGGATGGGTTCAAGCCGGCGAGTCAGGTCGCGCTGGGTGCGCCGAAGGCCGTGTGGGTTGCGAGCGACAACGACAAGGCTGTGCTGGTCGCGGACCAAGGAAGTCAGAAGCTGAGGTCCGTGGAGCCGGCCTGGGATGGGTTCAACTTCGCGGGCAATATGGAGATCCTGAGCGAGGATGGAGTTCTCGCATACGCCGTCGACGCCCAAGGTAGGCACATTGCGACCCGCAGTTTGAACGGGACCATATATGGATTCGAGTATAGCGCGACCAAGCATCTAAGCCAGGTGAAAAACGCCGACGGGCAAGTCGTGCTCGAGATCGAACGAGATGGTCAGGGAGGGCTGCAGTCCTTCGTGGGGCCCGGGGGGACAAGAGTCGAGGTGGGGGTTGACGAATATGGGTATCTGATTTCGATAAACAAGAGACGGCTTTTCGAATATACGCCGGGTGGAACACGGAACAACGCCTGCCCAGCCACATCAGAGTCGCTTGTGGCCTTCCCTAGTCCATCGGTGTTCGCAACCACGGCAATGCCCATTACGCAGCTACCGCTGCCCGGAAACGAGTCCCCCGGCGAAGGCAATCATGTGCCCACTTCGATCTCCGACGGGTTGCTTCATCCACCGACCAGTTTCCAATCGGCTGATGGCATCGAGTCGACACCCGGGAGTTTCGCTGTGGAGGCAGACGGCTCGGCGCGATACTGGATTGCGATCGAGGTACTTCCAAATCGCGCCGGGATGATCCCTAGCGTCGGCATCACATATAACAGCAATGTGGGCAACGGGATACTCGGACAGGGATTTCAACTCGCTGCCGGTTCCATCATCACTCGCTGCGCCAAGACGTTTGCCAACGACGGGCAGGTCGCGCCCATTCAACTGAATCAAGATGATGCGTTGTGCCTGGATGGTCAAAGACTGGTGCCGCTGTCGGACGGCAGTGCAGAGTATCGAACCCACGAGGACACTTTTGCGAGAATCACCCGTATCGACTATCCGGCTCCTGGTTCGTTTGTCGTTGAGACCAAGGACGGACGGCAAAGGATCTACGGAGGCCTGCTCGAGAGTAGCTTGCTCGTGGGGTTGGTTGCCGAAAGCTGGCTGCTGACGAGTGAGCGAGACGTGGACGGCAACGTCATCGACTACGAGTACGACCACCTCGCCTCAAGCCCTTCCGACCCTCCTGCGCTCGCACCGGGCGCGTTTCCCAGGTTGAGGTCGATCAAGTACGGGGGCCATGCAAAGGTCAGATCCGACCTGCCTCGGCCGCACCTTGACCGACCACACGACAGGGGCGTCGAATTCAATTACGCGTCTCGAACGGATCCCAGCGTGACGTACGCCCATGGCGAGCATACGCCGCGCGTGGTCGACTGGAGGCTCTCTACTATCGAGACGACATACCTCAAGGGCGCGTTACGCCGCTATTCTCTCACCTACAATGACGAGGTTGCCTGCAGCGCAGACTCGGATTGCGAGGAGCTCGGTGGTTTCTGTACGTCCGGGTACTGTCGCGCGAATTCCGGCAAGTCGCTCCTCGCCCGTGTTCAGGAGTGCGCGCTTCGACCGGCAGTCCCAGGATGTGGTCCGAACGACCTCCTGGAGTGCTCCCTCGATCCTTCGGACGGACCGGAGTGTCGGCGACCAACGGAGTTCTCGTGGTCGCGAGTCGGCTACCGGGGCCTTCAGTCTCACACTGGGTTTGAATCATCCTTTGGCAGTGCTTTCGCCAGCGTCGCGGCGGCCGACGCCACCCCTATCGCGATGGACGTCACGGGAGATGGCAACACTGACCTTGTCATGCCGCGAGACGATGGCTGGGTGACCTTCGATTTCTTCGGGAGGCGGGGAGGCGCGTTATTCGGCTACGGGTCAAATCCCGTCCCTGGGTGGGACGGCGACCTTGACTTCGGCCGGCAAACGAAAGGCCTTCCGATCGACTATGACGTCGACGGTCGAATGGACCTGTTGCTACTCGACAAGTCGCCGCTCTGGAGAGTTCTACACTCTCGGGCCGACGGTTTTTTCGAAATCTGGCCGATTCCCGTTTCCCGCGGATTTCAGCCTTCCGGGCCCGGTCGCGCGTCCGGCGCGCAGTTGTTGGATGCGAACGGAGATGGTTTGGCGGATTTGCTGCAGCCGGTGGTGTCTGATGACATTTTTTCCTTCTTCGGCTGCTTTTTCGACCCAGGTGGACCTGCGTGTGCGACGAAGTGGACGCTCCACTACAATCAGGGGCCAGGACGACCACTCGACTTCCTGACCACCGGAATATCACCTGCGGGTCTGCCGCTCCCGGCACTTGACGGTGTGCCAATCACCGCTCCGATGGTTGTACTCGACATCGATGGAGATGGCGACTCCGAGTTGGTTTTTAGTCGGTGCGATCCGTCGCGATTCTGTCCGACGAACTTCGAGATCCTTGGCCTCAACGACTGGCAACAGCCAGAATCCACGGACATCGCGAGCGGTCAGGCCTTCTGCGAAATGTATGAATTTGTCGAGATCCCGTGCAGTGCCGGACTCGCCGAGTGCGAACAGGACTGTTGGGGTATTCTGGTGGACGCGTGTGCGAACGAACCGTACCGCTGTCGGGGCGACCTATGCTACCCCGAAAATGGAGAGCATTGTCTCGCAAACGACTGCCCAGACGCCCCGACCGGCTACGATCATGTTTGTGGTACCGGGGTTCCTCTTTATTCAACGACTGAGGCCATCGAGCCCTTCCAGAGCATCTGTTACCAGAGAGATCGGCAGTCCGGCGAAGTCGAGCCCTTGCACCCGGAGTGCCCAAGTCTCCGGAGAGGTCTCCTGGGAGATCTCCTGGGCGGCTCACAGTTGAGCTCCACCCAGCTAACACCCATCGATGTAAACGGCGATGGGCTCAGGGACTTGATCGTGACGCTCGATCGGGTGGTGGACGCCGACGCTGTGACTGACGCTGTAACTTACGAGTTCAAGCCCGAGTTGTGGATCAACGACGGCCGAGGGTTCCATCGCTCGCCGAGCGAAGTGGGGCTCCCGATGTCATCTGCCCATGCGAGCCACGCTGTCGTGATGGACTACGACTCGGATGGCCGCGAGGACCTCCTTGTACCCTACGGTGGTGCAGTACGGGCTTCAGCCGTCCTCACTTCGACCCAGAGCCTAGCAGACGTCCGGCCGTGGGACCGGTTCTTACTCCTGCGGAACGGCGACACTCTCGAAGACCCGAACATCCCAATCACACCGATGGTCGCCTTCGACGCGTCTGACCACGACCTCCGCGAGTCCGTGTTCCCGCGACTCATCGACTGGAATGGGGATGGTCGCTATGAGCTCCTCGACATTTACAGCGGTCGGATGCACGAACCGGGTCTCGTTGAGTTTGCGCCGGTGCCGGATCTCTTGATCGGAATCCGAGAAGGAAGCCTCGAGTCGCCCGGGTCGACGACCAAGCGCTTCTCGCATGGCCTCACCTACCAAAGACTCGGCACCGATGTCCACTGGCGTCCCTCCGACGCATACCAAGCGAACTGGACGGGAAGCGACTGTTCGTATCCGTGCCGGGCATACGTTGGTCCGCGACCGGTCGTGTCAGAGCATCGCCAGCATGGTGTCGAACGTGCGCCGACCACGTATTTGGGAGCTGAGTACTTCTATGATGGCGCCTATGCAGATGCGCATGGCCGCGGTTTTCTGGGCTTTGACGCGATCACACGCGTCGAGACGCCTCATGATGGTCTGGCCGACTCGACGATTGTCACCCGCCAGGTCTTCGAGCCTTGGCGGCGAATCAATGTCGAGGACGACTCCGGACAGAGAATTGCGGACGGAGTCTATCCCGGCGCGTTTCGACCGCAAGAAATCCTGGTATACGGTCTGGGCGGCTGTGAATCCAACCCGACCGCGGGCTGGCTTGAACGCACCACGCTCGAGTGGGCTCCACAGTTCAAGCACGCCGCGGCCGTTTCCTACTTCATCGCTGCGACTAGGTCTCTGCAGAGATCATACGGATGTATTCGCGAGGAGCTGCAGCTATGGCCTTCGAAGCACCTTCGACCCACCGCCTCTGCGGCTCGGAGCCAGGTCGAACTGATCTCCGCCTCGTTGAGCGCCGAACGCACGGAAACCGCGGAAGTCCTGTCCATGGATTTCTATGGCAATGTCGAGCACAGGAGCTCCGAGAGTCGAGATGGCCAAGGCTACCTCGCCAAGCGGGTGGACGAGAGGGTGGATTTCGAACGCCGCACACAGGGCCAGTGGCTTCCCGGCTTGGTCAAGCAGCGTTCCATCACTGAGACGACGCCCAGCGGTGACTCCGCGACTCGCGTCGTTTCCAACTCCTATGATGCCGATGGGCGATTGGAGCGCTCAGATGCGGGCCCGGCGGGCGACCCCGCCTGGCGCTCTCTGCGACTCATTCGGGACCCCCTAGGAAACGTAACCCGTACGTATGTTCGCGATATCTTTGGCCTCAAGCAGCAAACCGCGGTGACGTTTGACGTGGGGGGCGTGTTCCCACAGGCTATCGCAGACGGCCTCGGGCACGTAGTTCGCACAAGGCATGACCCCGCCACCGGATCACTTACCAATGTCATCGATGAAAACGGGCAGGAGGTGCGATACCTCATCGATGGATTTGGTCGGGTCAGGCGAACGGATCGGCCGGATGGCTCGTTTGCGATTAGGTGGCCAGTGCGGAGCGACGACCTCGAGCCGGCTTCTGGTCTCAACTACCTGTCCTGGGCTGAGCTCGAGTCTACGGGCGCCTGGTCTGCGACGACGTTAGATCCCCACGGTCGGCCACTGCGGACGTGGAGAACTGGACTGCGCGGAGACATCCTGGTTCAGGATGCGTTGTATTACGCCTTTGGCCCTCCCGCGACGATGACTGCGCCCTACTCCTATCCGGTCGTGAATCCCTGTTCATCGTGCTATCCAACAAACGCGCCACCCATAGCGGCATCCTACCAATACGACGGAAGGCGCCGATTGTCGTCCCGAGCTCGCCCCGGGTCGGCTTCCGCACTCGGGGGCGACAGGGTGGAGCGTTTTGCGTATGACGGCCTCTTGGTCACACGGTGGGATGCTCGTAACCACAGCGAAACGACGCTCTTTGACCCGGCAGGGAGGATCGTCAAGGCGACCGATGCTCTCGGACGAGAGACCGCGATCTCGTACGGTCCGTTCGACACGATCGTCGGCGTCCTGGACCCACTTGGACGAACCAGGTCGCAGCGTTTCGATGACTACGGTAGGAGGCTCGAGCTCGATGACCCCGACGTCGGGCACCAGACATTCGTCTATGATGCACTCGGGCGAGTCTATAGCGCGACCGACAACAACGGAGATAGTCAGTGGTTTTGCTACGATGCCCTTGGGAGACCTTCGAAGCGTTTCTCCAAGGATGGAGTCGCTTCATGGCAATACGATGGCCCCAACGGCATCGGATCGCTTCAGGAGTCGCGCAGCGAAGACGGCATCCGCACCCAGTGGTCCTATGACACTCTCGGTCGCCTGAGCGCTCGTAAACTGACGGTGGATGCCGAGCTCTTCGGTCTGAGGTATCACTACAATGGCAGAGGCGAGCTCGACCGGCTCGAGTATCCGAGCTCCGCGCCTTCTACCAAGTTCGAGATCTCGTATGGCTATGACGATTTTGGCAATCTGACGGAGATCTTCGATACGAGCAGCGCCAAGAACCTCTGGCGTTGGGTTCTGCCGGGACCGTCTGGACAGGTCGCGACCGTCCGGTACGGTGGCGACCAGTTGCCCGACGCCCTCAGCATCGACCGGAGCTTCAACTTCATTTCCGGGAGCCTTGAATCTATCATTGCCGAGGACAGAGCCCACACCCAAGTCCAGGCCCTGAGGTACGAATACGACGAGAACCTCAACGTCACGCGAGTGCGTGATGAGACTCAGCGTCCACAGCCGATCGATGAGCGGTTTGGATACGACGAGCTGAATCGCCTGTCCTCAGTTGAGACGTTCGACGGAGGGCCAATCGCCGATTTTCGATACGACGCGATCGGCAACCTCACGTGGAAGTCCGATGTTGGCAACTACGACTATCCGACGGCGAGCGGATCGGGCGCGTATGCGGTCAAGACGGCCGGGGGCCGGGGCTTCTCGTACGACGCAAACGGGAATCAAATCACAAGGCCGCTCCCATCGGGCGAGAAGGCCGGCTTGACATACACAGTCAAAGGAAAACTGCGCGAGCTCCACGGACCCAGCGGGAACTTCAGGTATGAGTATGACGCGGATCATAACCGAGCGGTCCGAAGGGCACCAGGCTCGACGAAGATCTACCTCGACGATCTGTACGAGCGGGAGCGCCTCGCGTCCGGAGACTTCGTTCACCGCTACAGGATAGCCGCTCCGGATGGTGCCTTCCTCGTCGTCGAGCAGACTCCGACAGCGCGCTTCGACCACTATGTTCTTCGCGGACGCGACGGCTCTCCGAATGTCGTGTGGACGGGTGGATCGGCATCGACCTTGAGTTTCGACGCGTTCGGCCAACGGAGGAGCGCCAGCTCGCCGACGCCACCCACGGACGGTTTCACCGGACATGAGGCGGAGGAGGAGCTTGGATTGGTCAATATGCGGGGGCGGATGTACGACCCGGAGGTCGGGCGGTTCATCTCGCCAGATCCATACGTGTGGAATATTGCGTCTTCACAGTCTCTAAGCCGCTATGCCTACGTAGAGAACAACCCGATAACCGTGACCGACCCCTCCGGATTTGGGCCGACAGTGGGCATTCGCGGCTGCTTTGTCCCCTCGGGAGATGGTCTAGGCGCGGGCGGCGTGGGCGGCGTGGGTTCGGTTGGCGTGGGTTCCGTCATCAGCATTGGCAAGGGAGGCGAAAATCTAGACGAGTCTTGGCCAGCACACGGCGATCAGACCTTCAAGGCGCCCAATGAGCGGAGCGTTGGCCAGGGCTGGCGAGACTGGACACTTCCGACCCCGTCCGAGGCCTTGGACCGTTTGAAGGAGGCGCCCGACTGGGCGGCGTCGAAATATGACGATGTCCGTGAGGCGGCGGCGTCCCGCATCCGCGACTTAATCGTTGATACTGACCTGTACCGGGAAATCAGGGAGCTAAATGACACCGGGTCATTCCGGTCACCACAATGGGGTGACCCGCCCACCGAGGAGGAAGCGAGAAAGGGGCGGGAGGTTCTCGACGGAGCGAGTCTTGAGCTCGGGCGACGCACCGTCGATACCGTGCTGTCGGCCGTACCGGCGATCGCGCCCGTCATAAAGGCGGCTCCAAGAGTGAACCTGGTTGCCAAAGGTGACAAGATCTACAATCAGCTCAAGCGGCTCAACCTCCCTCAGCCCGGACCCAAGGTGCAGTTTCCGTTTCATCCTCGACTGACCCAGAATAAGAAAGGGGAGTGGATACTCAAGAAGTCGATGCCGTCCTCAGGGCCCAGGGTGGGTAAGGAAGGGTATGAGGACCTCGAAGGGAGAATTTGGATACGCGACACGGGTCACACAGGAAGTCATCACTGGGATGTTCAGATTCCGCCGTTCGGCCCGAAGAGTTATGAGAATGTCGACTATCAGGGCAACATTATGGCACCGCGGAGCAAATTCTAATGCATATGCGGTTGACGCTTCAAAGGCTGGATTCGACGGTAATGCCCTGGAGAGTTGAATTCGAGTTTCGTCAGGTCGTGATGTCTGTCCTGGCAAGGAATCTGGGATTCCTCGACCAAATCCGCGACTACGTGGCAAAGACCAAGGGAAATCCTGAGTATACGGATTCAGAGGTCGCGCCCGGGATTTATCAGTATCACTCCGGCGAAATACTCGATCTTTCGAGCGCGTTTCGGTGCCCCTTTTTCATGATTAAGGATGGAAAATATGATGACGCATACATCATGAGGATCCACTTGGGGTGGTTTGACCGGAATACTCCCGTGTCGGATTTGTACATGTGGGAAGGGCTTCATGGTGAGGCACTGACTGCGCTTATCAGTCTCATTGAAGATGCGAGGGGAGCAGCCGAGAAATCTGAGATGGGGATTTATGAGACCGAGGCTCAACTTCGTGAACCGATCGATCCAATCGCTCTTGAAAGGAGCATCGAGCTTCACTTGTCGAACGCGTGGATCGAGGACTCGAGTAGAGTGCCGCACGAGGCGCGTTTTTCGGTTGAAGGGTCCTACCTTTCACTGAGTACATACGACGACGTGCGCTATATGCGACGTCTCGAAAGATTCCTCAAACTCGGTAGAGCCGCCGATGCGAGAGGGAGAAAGCGAACGCTCGACCTGTCTAGAAATTTCGCATTTCCGGTCATTCTGAAAGCACGCGAAAATGACGACGGATATGTAGCAACAGTCAGGTTTGGCAGGTCTGAATATATTCGCTGGACTGGGATGCGAGGCGTTGTGCTGGATCAATTGTTGGACTGGCTTCGCATTGAGCTCAGTTGAAGCGGGTGTGATCCCGAAAAGGGGCCGTCCCGCCACGAATTGCCCCCCAAATTCAGGCCGTGCCTCCCCCCAAATTCAGGCTGCCCCCTTTCCCCCAAATTCAAGCCGTGCCCCCCAAATTCAAGCCGTGCCCCAAATTCAAGCCGTGCCCCCAAATTCAAGCCGTGCCCCCCTGTGACCGATTTTCGGTGGGCGGTCGGAATTGTTCAGTAGGTACTCAGCTGAGTTTCGAGTCACAGCGGGGGCCCGCTGTTACAGCCCGGCGCCCCCCAAATTCAGGCCGTGCCGGCCCAAATTCAGGCCGTGCCCCCTGTGACCGATTTTCGGTGGGCGGTCGGAATTGTTCAGTAGGTACTCACCT
>CAYXDO010000221.1:0-15317 GCA_964463485.1 uncultured Myxococcales bacterium
TCCGATTCAGACCTCCGATTCAGACCTCCGATTCAGACCTCCGATTCGTGAGGGTCGACCAATCCTCGGAATACTCGACGCGATGGTCGACGATCGATTCGGCCCGGCGTGACTTCCTTGGATTATCGCTTTTCTTCCATCAATCCGACCAGGTTGCCGTCTGGGTCCTTCACGAACCCGATCCAAAGCTCGTGGTCCGGCATACGGGCGGTGAGTTGCGGCGGTCGCTCGGCGGTCGCTCCCTTTTCCACGAGCTCGGCCCAGCGGAACTCGACGTTTTCGACCCGAAAATACAGCACCGAGTTGGCGCCGACGGCGCCGTGTCCCTGGGGTGTGCTCAACATCAGTCGAACGTCTCCTGCGCGAAGGAACGCGAGTGAGGGTCCGGCGTCGAAGAGGTGCTCGAGGCCGAGCAGGTCGCGATAGAACCGAAGCGCCACTCCGACGTCGGAGACGGTGACGGCAATCTGACCGATGGCCTGCGCTGAGCTCACCGAACCCACCTACGACTGCGCAGTAACAGGAAACCAAAACCAAGGAGCACCAGCAGCTCGGCGCTCGACGCGGCATGAGCAGCCTCGTTGCAGCCGCAGCCGTTGCGGTCGCGCTCGCCGTCCACGTTGCCTCCGCCCGGCTCCGCGATCGGCGTGAGCTTGTAGAGGTCGGTAGGCGCGTTCGACGGTGCCAACGCGGTGTTGCCGACGGAGTCGGAGGCCTCGAGGTAGTACTCGAGCTCCGTTTCCGTCGAGCGGTCCGACGGGATCGTCGCGCGGTACACACCCGCGTCGGCTGTCGGCAACAGCTCGAGGGTCTGGAACTCAGACTCGCCCGCCAGACGATACTTGACCGATCCTCCGGCCACTCCCGACGGATCGCTGATGGTCGCGATGAGTGGGATGGAAGTGCCGATCTGGGCGCTTCCGGGCGTCGAATGGACGATCTCGGGGCCGGTCCTGTCGGTCGCCTCCGCTACCACGGTGAAGGTGAACACGTCGACGGGTGCGTCGGCGGGGTCGCGCGAGACGTTCTGAGCGTCGGACTCATCGACCGCCTCGAGGTAGTAATCGACCGAGCCCTCGGCCGCCACGGCCGGAATCATCGCCGCATACTCATCGCCGCTCCGGAGGCTCATGGGAACGCTCGAGAACGTCGCGGCGCCGGAGGGACGATGGTAGAGCCGAACCTCGGCGACGCCCGTGGCGTCCGTAATGACTGCGGAGACGTCGATGGGTTGGTCCGTCGACTGGCCGTCGGGCACCTTGGTGTGTACGATGATGGGCCCATCGAGATCTTCGGCGGTGACTTGGAAGGAGAACGGCGCGTCGGCGCCGTCGGTGGGTAGCGTCGACCTGTTGCCTCGTGAGTCGGCGGCTTCGAAGTAGTAGTCGACGGAGGTCCCGCCCGCTGCGAGCACCGCGGCGTACTGGTCATTGGCTCCCGCGGTCATGGCGAGGTTGGCGAAGGCGCCGCCTCCGCTTCGGTAGTAGAGCGTCACCGAGGCCACGCCGGATGGGTCGGTGACGGTGGCGATGACGGTGACTTGTGATCCATCGGGTTGCGGGCCGAGCGGCGCGTGGACGATGGACGGACCGGTCGCGTCGACGCCGCCGACGGTGAACGAGTGGGCCGTCGTCGGCGCTCCGGCCGGGTCGAGGGTCTCGTTGGTCGCGTCGTCGGTCGCTCGCAGGTAATATTCGACGCCTGCGGCGGTAATCATCGCGCCAGGGATGGAGGCGCGGAAAGTATCCGCTCCGGTCAGAGTCATCTCGATGGTGGCGTAGGTCGTCGTTCCGATGATTCGGTAAGAGAGCTCGACGGTGCCGATACTCAGGTCGTCGGTGACGACGGCGTCGACCACCACGGCGAGGCCCGCTGGCTGGCCATCCGCGACCGGGGTGTGTGTGATTACCGGAGCCTCGGCATCGACCGGTCCGCCGCAGGGGTCGTTCTGAGCGCCTGGCGTGCCAAAGTCGCCGCCTGAGAGCGCCGTGGAGGAGGCGCACCAGCTCGCGCCATCGTCGTTCGACGCAAAATCCAAGGATTCTGGTTCGAGGTTCATGCTGTGACCTTCCTGGTCCGGGAACGTGGCGCCGTCGTCGTAGGCCACTCGGTCGACCAGGGTCGGTCCGGCGGTGATCAACACTTCGTCGGAGGTGTTTGCCAGGAAGAATCCCGAGTACACGTAACTCACCGGCACGCCCCCGTTCAGGGCTGTGTCTGCGGATCGACCGAGGACGAAGTACTCCCCGGGTCCTACGATGACAGGAGTGGGCGACGTAACGGTCACCGAGTCGGTACCCTCATCGGCGAAGACCAAGCCGACGAGGTCGATGTCGTGCAAGGAGGTGTTGAAGATCTCGACCCACTCTCGCTGAGTCTCGCTCCCGGTCGGGTTGGACATGATCTCGGTGACGATCAAGTCTCCGGGTTGGATGTCGAGCTGGCGCTCGACGGCGAACGCGTAGAGGGAGGTTGGAGCGCCGGTGGGGGCCACCGAGCGATTTGCACCGGCGGAGGCGTCGGTGGCTTCGATCCAATATTCGACACCTGGAGGCGCAACCGAGGCGGCCGGGATCGAGGCCGAATAGGTCGACCCTGCGCCGCTCATGGACAGGCTGGCGAAGCCGCCGACGCCGGCGATTCGGTAATAGAGTCGAACCGAGGCCAAGCCGCTCGCGTCCGTGACGTCGGCGAATACGGGTACGGCCAGATCCGCGGGTTGAGTTCCGGTGACAGGGGAGTGTGCGATCACGGGGGGTGTGGTGTCCGCGGCGGGGGCCACGGTGAAATCATGAGTGGTCCCGTCGGCGGGCTCGAAGGTGGTGTTCGCGGGGTTCGCGCGATCGGTCGCGGTGATTCGGTATTCGACGCCTGGCGCTGCCACGGCCGGTCCGGGGATGACGGCGCCGTAGGTATCGGGTCCGGAGCTGTTCATCGCGAGCGAAGTGAAGCTTCCGCCGCCGATGACGCGGTAATCGAGGGTCACCGAGGCGATTCCGGCTGGCGCGGTGACCGCCGCGGAAATGAGCACGTCTTGTCCGCCGGTGCGTCCGTCCTGAATCGGCGTGTGGACGATGACCGGGCCAGGTGCGGGTACGACCGAGAATGTGAGTACGTTCCCGGGGGCGCCCGCGGGGACCAACGAGAGGTTCGGCGCCGGCGCGGCGTCGACCGCTTGGAGATAATATTCCACGCCAGGCGTGCCCACGGCCGACGAAGGGATGTCGGCTTGGTAATTCGAGCCCGAGACCAGCACCATGGGGAGGCCCGCGTAGGAGCCCGTACCCATTCTTCGATAGAAGAGAGTCGCGCTCGAGATGCCGGAGGCATCGGTGATTTGGGCGCTCACCGGAACGGTCGTGCCCGCGGTCTGGCCATTCGCCACGGGGCTGTGGACCACCACGGGCGGAGACGTGTCTGACCCGCCGGTGATTCGAGCGGTCGTGCCGTCGACCGCGGTGGCGCCGTCGTCGTCGGTCACGGTGAGGGTGACGTTGAAGTCGCCGCCCGTGGAGTACGTGTGCGAAACGGTGCTTCCGCTCCCGATCGCGCCGTCTCCAAAGTCCCACCGGTAATTCACGATGGTTCCGTCGGCGTCGGTGGAGCCCGCGGCGGAGAAAGTCACCAACTCACCCGGGTCTGCAAAGCGCGTCGGACCGGCTTCTGCGGTCGGGCGGAGGTTGACTTCGACATTCACGGTATCGACGTCGATGGCACCGGAGTCGTCGGTGATCGTCAGGGTGACGACTCGGTCGGTTCCGCCGCTGAAGGTGTGGTTGACGACCGCGCCGGTCGCGTTGGGCGTTCCATCTCCGAAGGACCACACGTAAGACACGATCGAGCCGTCCGGATCTCGCGATCCAGAGCCGTCGAAAGTGAGCGCGATGCCGTCGTGGGCGATCCGATCCGGACCCGCGTCGGCGTTGGGCCACAGGTTCGCGGATGGGTTGTATTCGAAGGCACCCATGTCCGCCCGGGCCATGGCATTGAGGTCTCCGTCGAGGGGCCGCAGGAGCCCTTCGGCGTCGTGGTCGCTGGCGGAGGCCGGATCGGCCACGTCGATGGCGGGTGAGTTCGGCAGCAGGTGAAAATTCTCGAGCGGAGTGCTCACGAACTGCGGAGTTGCGCTGATCGATCCGGCCCCCGCGGTCACGCTGCTGTAAGCGGTCGTCTGACCGGAGACGTCGTTGTAGGTCGCGGTCACGGACGGGCTGTTCGATGCATAAATTCCATAAGAGCCATTATCGGCGATGATCGAGTTTCGAACGGTCACGTTGAGGGTGGTAGAGGTCCCTCGATACACGTAGATGCCGCGGGTCGTGTTGCCCCAGATCGTGGCGTGGTCGATCAAGACGGTCGAAGCGCCGCTGCTCGAAGAGGCATAGACGCCGGAGCCGGTGCAGGATGAGACGACCAGGTTCGTCAGCGTGGGGGAGGCGTCGGTGACGTACACGCCGTTGCTCGCCGCCCGACTGATTTGGACGCCGTCGAAGGTAGCCGCTCCTCCGTCGATCCAGAGCCCGTACGAGGAGGTATTGGAGATCCGAACCCGCTCGATCCGGGCGCTCGGGGGCGCTTCCGAGCGAATGCCGTACTGAGCGTGACTGATTTCGGCGTTGTCGATGGCGGCGTTGGCTGCGGCCGAAGTCAGATGCAACCCATACCAATCCCCCGGGCTAGGCGACACGGCCGCCGAGCCGAGCCGGACTGGGTTGCCCGGGCTGCCATCGATGACCAAGTGCCCGAGCACTCTGAGCTCGGTTCGAGTGGTGTCGGCGTTGGCGGCCTGGCCGTCGGTGCCCGCGGTAAAGCGAACCGTCGCGCCTGACAGAGTGAGTGTGACGCCCGGTTCGACGGTCACATCGCCCGCGACGTCCACGCTGCCCGTCCAGGTCGTGTCCGCGTAGAGGTGGCCTTGCACGGCCGGCGTGGGTGCCCCATCGTACGGAAGCGCGCCGAGGTCGCCGGCATCCGAGGCGTGGAGCCTCGCGGGGGAGTTGGTCGTGGGACGAAGGTCGCGCGCGGCCCAACTCACGAGGAGCGGGTTCTCGGTGATCGACCCTACGCCAGCAGAGACCGACGAGTAGTCGGTTCCGTTGCCCCAAGCGAGGTTGTAGGTCGCGATGATCGAGGGTGAGTTGCTCGCATAGATGCCGTACCCGTTCGAGGACAGGATGTTGTCTCGCACGGTGACGCTGAGTGAGGTGCTCGTGCCGCGATAAGCGTAGATCGCCGCGTTGGTGTGACCGCCGATGGTGTTGTGCGTGACTTCGACGGAGTGCGACCCGCCGCTCGTGGTGATGTAGAGACCGCGCGAGCCGTTGTCGTAGATCTGGCTCGTCTCGATGATCGGATCGGAGTCGACGACGTAGATTCCGTTTTGGGCGTTGTTCTTCACGACGAGGCCGCTGAGTCGCACCGTGGTCCCATCGGTGGCGTACACTCCGTAGGACGAGCTGCTCTCGATCGAAGTTCTCTGCACGATGGTGCCGGCTGGGGCGCTCGAGTGGAGGCCGTAGCGGGCGTGGCGGATCGTGGCGTAGTCGATGATGGACGCAGACGAGTCTGGGAGCAGTCGGATTCCGTACCATTCTCCGGGCGCAGGCGATGGGCTCGAGGAGCCGAACTCGATGTGTTGGCTCGCCGTTCCGTCGGCGATGAGTGTGCCTCGGACGCGGAGCTCACTCTTGGTCGAGTCGTCGCCTCCGACCATCTCATCGGTGCCAGCCGAGAACTGTACGTTGGCGCCGGGCTCGATGGTGAGTATGACGTTTGGTTCGACGGTGAGGTCGCCGGTGACGAGGTACGTTTGTCCGGCGGAGAAAGTCGTGTCGGTGAAGAGGTGACCGGTCCAGCGCGGCGTCGACGCGGTGGGATCGTGGGGGACGGCGCCCATGTCGGTTCCATCGGAGGCTGAGAATCGAGCTCCGGAGCGATGGGTGGGTCTGAAGTCGAAGGCGGGAGCGTTGGCGAGCAGTGGGTTCTCGGTCAATGAGCCCGCGCCCGCGCTGACGCTCGAGTAGTCGGTGGCGTGACCGTACACGAGGTTGTGGTGGGCGCTGAAGCTCGGGCTGTTGGACGCGTAGAGGCCCGAGGAGCCGTTCGACAAGATGATGCTGTCCTGTACGGTCACGTTCAGCGTCGTGCTCGTGCCGCGATACGCGTACACACCTCGCGAGGCATTTCCGTAGATCGTGTCGTGCACCAAGAGCGCGGTCTCGGAGCCCGAGCTGGTCGAGAGGTACACGCCGCTGCTCGTGTTGTTGCGAATGACACTCGTCCGCAGGTCGATCGAAGCGGTGTCGACGTAAATTCCGTTCGAGCCGTTGTTGAAGACCTCTAGCCCCGATGCGGTGACGTCCGCGCTGCCGGTAGCGTGGAGGCCGTAGGATGAGTTGGCGGAGAGCTCGGAGCTCGAGATGTTCGGGGCGCCCGCGTCTATGCGGAGACCGGTCGAGCAGCTTCGAATCGCCGATCGAGTCACCACGGCGTTCGCGCCCTTGTCGCGCAAGCAGATCTGGCCGTGAGTGATTTCGGCGTAGTCCAAGCTCACCGCGCCGCCGATCAAACCGACGATGCCGTAGTAGTCTCCGACGGCTGGCGTCGTCGCGCCCGAGATGAACCGAACCGGGCTGGCGGCGGAGCCGGCGACCACGAGCGATCCAGCGACTCGGAGCTCGGTGCGAGCGGAATCTTCGCCGGACACGAGCGTGTCTCCGACCGAGGACTTGACGATCGTCCCGGCTTGGAGCGTGAGCGTCGTGCCAAGGGGCACCGTAACGTCCCCGGTCAGGACGTAGGGCGATCCGGCTGCAGTCCACGACTGCGTCCCGCCGATGAGATTGCCTGGAGGCACGATCGTGTCGGCAAGAGCCGGCCCGCCGCTCAGAACGAACAATGTCGCGAGGATTCTTCGGACCACCTGGTGCTTTTACGCAGGGTTCGGCCCTAAGTCTTCGGTCGGTGATCTGATGGGCGGGCGATTCGGCGGCTTGACCCGGGTCAAAGCCAGGTGCTAGGCCCAGCGCGTTTCGGGTACGCTAAGGGCGAAGGGACCCCGCGCGGCCCATCTTAGGAGCTGGAATGACCCACGAGAGCTACGTCTTTACGTCCGAATCCGTCACCGAGGGGCACCCCGACAAGATCTGCGATCAGATCTCGGACGCAGTGCTCGATGCCATGCTCGAGGGCGACCCGGCTTCCCGCGTCGCGTGTGAGAGCCTTTGCTGCACCGGCCTGGTCGTCATCGCCGGCGAAATCACGTCCAAGACCTCTGTCGACGTGCCTGCGCTCGTTCGGAGTGTCATCAAGGACATCGGCTACGATGACCCCGATATGGGTTTCGATTACCGCTCGTGCGGAATCGTGAACGTGCTCAACAAGCAGTCCCCAGACATCGCCATGGGCGTCGACCGCGACGGCGCGGGTGACCAGGGTATGATGTTCGGCTTCGCGGTCGACGAGACGCCCGAGCTCATGCCCGCGCCGATCTCCTACGCGCACAGCCTCACGCGAACGCTCTCGGAAGTCCGCAAGTCGAAGAAGCTGCCGTTTTTGCGACCCGACGCGAAGTCGCAGGTCACCGTGCGCTACGAGCACGGTCGCCCCAAGGCCATCACGACCGTCGTCTTGTCCACGCAGCACACGCCGGACGTCGAGCAGGCGACCCTCAGGGAGGCCGTGATCGAAGAGGTCGTCAAGAAGTCTCTTCCCGCCGAGCTCCTGGTGGGTGAGGTCAAATATCACATCAATCCGACGGGTCGCTTCGTCGTTGGGGGACCGCACGGGGACACGGGGCTCACCGGTCGCAAGATCATCGTCGACACCTACGGCGGCATGGGCCGGCATGGCGGCGGCGCGTTCTCGGGAAAGGACGCGAGCAAGGTCGATCGATCGGCCGCCTATATGGCCCGCTACATCGCCAAGAACGTCGTGGCGTCGGGGGCCGCCCGTCGCTGCGAGGTGCAGCTCGCGTACGCCATCGGCGTGGTCGAGCCGGTCTCCGTCTTGGTCGAAACTCAGGGCACCGCCAAAGTCGCGGAGAACAAGATCGCCGAGGCCGTCAGGGAAATCTTCCCGATGACTCCGCGCGGAATCATCGAGACCTTCGGCCTGCGTCGGCCGATCTTCAGGAGGACCGCCGCTTACGGACACTTCGGTCGAGCCGAATTTCCTTGGGAGAAGACGGATCGAGTTTCCGACCTTCGCGCCCGCCTCGGCTTGTGAAGCCCATTCGGTCTGCGACCTCCGATCTCCTCGGGCTGATTTGGCTCGTCTCGAGCTGTGCTCAACCCACACCCACCCATCCGGAGGTAGCTGGCCAGCCCTTATCCGAGCGGGAGAGAGTTCCCGTGGAAATCGCCGCCGAATCTGGGCCTGCTCGATTCTCCGCCGAGATCGCCGACACGCCGGACGAGCGCGCGCTCGGCATGATGTGGCGAACGAGCATGAAAGACGACGACGGAATGATATTTCTCTTCCCTTCTTCGCGTCCGCTCTCGTTTTGGATGAAGAACACACTCATCTCGCTCGATATGGTGTTCATCAAGGGTGACAAGACCGTGCTCGGGGTAGTGGAGGACGCCATGCCACGAACGGAGAGCCGGCGCTCGGTTCCGGGGGACAGTCAGTTCGTGCTCGAAGTCAAGGGCGGCACGGCGAAGCGGCTTGGGATCCGGAGCGGTCAGCAGGTGGATTTCTACGCGCCCCTTCCGAGCCGCTAGGCAGCTGCGTGCCTTCGCGCAGGCTGTGTCATTCCGCGCGGGACCTGCATCGACTCATGTCCGGGCGTGCGCAAATCTCGACCTCTCCTCGCGAAGAATTCTCGCCCGTGCCGCCTCCTGGCGGAAGGATCATGGGGCGGCCTGAACTGGTCCTCCGATTGCTCAGGGCGGGGACGTGTTTGTGCCCTTGACCGGAACCCTCCGGAATCCTTCGAGACTCACAGGTCAGATCGCATTACTTGGAACCCTCGTCATGGCCTCGGTGGCCTGTGAGGGTCCGGCGGGACCTCCGGGCGTCGCTGGCGTCGACGGCACGGATGGCGCTGATGGGCAAGCGGGCGTGCCCGGTCCGGCCGGTCCGGCCGGCGCGGCGGGGGCCCAGGGCGAGCAAGGAACGGGCGGACCGGAGGGGCCCGCGGGCCCCCAAGGATCGGAAGGTCCTGGTGGCCCGCGCGGTCCGGCCGGGATCCCTCCCGAAGTCGGTCCGGGGCCCGGACTGAGTCTTTCGATTCGTCGGGCAGCCGTCGATGGTGCAGGGCTCATGTCGCTCGAAGTGGAGATCAAAAACGACGTGGGCGAGCTGCTGGACGCGGTGGAGCTCGATCGCTTGAGCGCAAATGTCGCAGCCATCGAGGGGACGACCGACAACTCGAACCTCGATCACTGGAAGGCGTACGTGCTCTGCCCTGCTGCTGCGCCTTTTGAAGCCACGATGCAGCCTTGCGTGGAGAGTATTCTTTCCAGCGGAGTCCTGGTTTCGTCCGCGAGCGAAGTCTCTCCCGGCGTCGTTTCGTTCCAATTCATCACGACGGCTCCGGCGGGATTCGACCCCGCGGCGACCCATCGCTTTCGCGTCGAAGGCAGGCGCATTCACGAAGGTGCTACGGTTCGCGCGGAGGCGCGTCTCGACATCGTGCCGAACGGCGGCGCGGTGACCTCGCGCGAGGTCGTCCTGCTCTCGAACTGCCTGAGTTGTCATACTTCCTTGAACGCCCATGGCGGCGCTCGAAACGACGTTCAGGGCTGCGTCACTTGCCATACCCCCGAGCTCGTCGACCCGGACACCGGCGAGAACCTCGAGCTCCTGGTGCTGGTCCACAAAATTCACCGTGGGCGTGACTTGCCGAGCAACGTGGGCGGAGACCCTTTTCGGGTGATCGGCTTTCGAGGGACGGTGCGTGACTACTCGACGGTCGGATTTCCTCGCGACCTGCGCGGGTGCGGCGCCTGCCACGGCGGAGCGAACGGAGATCGTTATGCCAACAAGCCCGGACCGGTGAGTTGTACGAGCTGCCACGACCGCACTTGGTTCGGGCCGGTGGCCTCCTTGCCGGCAGGATGGAGGGCTCACACCGGCGGCGCGATTCAGATCGCCGCAGTCTGTCGAGGTTGCCATCCGCCCGAGGGTGGGTTTGCCGGAGTCATCGACAAACATCGCCTTCCGACGGACCTCCCGGGGGCGCCGACGTTCGCGCTCTCGATCAACTCCGTCGCCGCGCAGGCCGGCTCGGTTCCGGTGATCGAATTTCACATGGCCGACCGCGCGGGCGCGGCACTGACTTCGAGCGCGAGCGTGGGTCGGCTCGCGGTGACCTTCGCTGCGCCGACGAGCAACTACGCCTTCGCGACCACCGTGGTTGCCAAGGGTACGGGTTCGCGAGGTCAGTTCGTGTCGCTCGGTTCCGGGGACTGGCGATATACTCTGCCAGACCCGATTCCGGGGGATGCAGCGGGCACTTGGGCATTTGGGCTCGAAGGTTATCGGGAGGCGCCGCAGCCTGACGGTTCGGTGTATCGTCACGGTGCAAAGAATCCGATCGCCTTTGCCGAGCTGAGTGGGGCGACACCCGTCGAGCGGCGCAAAGTGGTTCGGCAGGAGGCCTGTGACGGCTGCCATGGCGAGCTCGCCGCGCACGGCAACCTTCGAACGGGAGAAGCTCAATACTGTGTCACCTGCCACAATTCGACGGCGACGGACGTCGCTCGCCGACCGATCGGACAAGGCGCTCCGGAGTCCGTCGATTTCCGAGTGCTGATTCATAGAATTCATGCGGGCGCGCAACTGCCGAGCGTCAAAGCCGGCGGCCGCTACGTCGTCTATGGGTTTGGTGCCGCGGCGTACGACTTCAGCGAGGTGCGCTTCCCGAAGAAGATCGATTATTGTCAGAGCTGCCACCTCGAGGAGAGTTACTTCGAGCCTTCTGCGGCGGTGTGTACCTCCTGCCACGACGGTACTGCGACCAAGGCGCATGCCGAGCTCGAGACGACGCCCTCCGGCGCCGAGGCCTGCGCGGTATGCCACGGGCCGGAGCGCGCGTTCGCGGTGGAGGGGCTCCACGCCCAGACGCCATGAACGTACCCAGGACTCAGTCGCCGGTCGAGCCTTCAGCTCGCCCGTGCTGGACGCTCGTGCCCTTGCTCGTCGCGCTCGGCTGCGGTGAGTATGCGGATCTGGCGGATCCGACGCCGACGTGGACGGGAGGGATCGAGGTCTTGCTCGCCAAGTGTCTTCCTTGCCACGCAGAGGGAGCATCCAGGCCAAGCTTGGCTTCGTTCCTGGAGGTGGCGAGCTGTACGGAGTCAGGTGAGCCGTGGGCTGGCCCGGCGGGTCCGATCGTCCGGGCGCTCGACCGCGACGATCATCAATCGGTCCTCAGCGCGCCGGAACGCTCGACCCTCACCCGGTGGGCGAGTCGAGGGTTGGTTTACACGTCCGCGAAGCCCCATCCGCCCGGGTTTGCGGGCCCGGCCGGGCGTCCGGAGTTTCATGGATCGATCCTCAAGGCGACTCAGTACGCAAAGTTCCTCGACTCCGAGGTCGACGGAACATGTTTACAGTGCCACGGACCAGCGCGCGAGAAGGGCGGAGCCATCCCGTGCAGCTCTTGCCATGGTGACGGGCTCGAGAAGAGCCGCTGCGGCACGTGCCACGGGGCGGGCGACGATCCAACGCCCGTCGCGAGGTTCTGCGATCCAGACTCTTTGGCCGGCGTAGGTGCCCACACCATTCACCTCGAGCGTGCAGCGACGGATCCGTTTCCGATTGTGAGTTGCCCGGACTGCCACGTGGTCCCGGACTCCATTCTGAGCGACGGACACGTGGGCGGAGCGCGGGCCGACGTGAAATTCGGGCCGAGAGCCTCCCCGGCGGCTCGCTACGAACCGGAGACGATGACTTGCTCCGATGTGAGTTGTCACTTCAAGACGGCGATCACGTGGACGGCCACTCGATCGGCCGCGCCGTGTCAGGTTTGCCACGGGGACCCGCCAGCGGGCCACGCGAGCCGCTCGTGCCCGTCTTGCCATATTTCGGCGTTCGACGAAGGCGACAAGCTGCGGGTAGGGGTCCACGACGACGGGACCTTGCAGGTCGGCAAGGAATGCGATGCGTGCCACTCCGACGGTCCGAGTCCCGCCCTTCGCGGTCGGGACTCCGGGGCGCACGCGGTCCACACGATCGCGAGTGGGTTGCGTGACGCGTACTCTTGCGACGAGTGCCATTCGGTGCCGAGCGAGGTGGCGACCGCAGGTCACATCGACTCTGACCTCCCTGCGGAGGTCACGATGACGTCGGGACGCGGCACCCATGGAGGGCAGCTCTCGCCTGACTTCGATCAGGGCGAGCGCACCTGCGCCAGTGTGGGT
Organism: uncultured Myxococcales bacterium; assembly: GCA_964463485.1. Lineage (GTDB taxonomy): Bacteria > Myxococcota > Kuafuiibacteriia > Kuafuiibacteriales > Kuafuiibacteriaceae > CAYXDO01. The sequence continues at coordinate 12,369 of CAYXDO010000221.1, forward strand.
TGCCACGGGGCGCACTTGGCGGGCGGCGCCGGCTTCGAGGCGCGGTGGGCGCTGCCGACCGAGCCGCTTCCATGCGGCGCCTGTCATGGATTGCCGCCGGAGACCGTGCGGGGCGGGGCGAGTGTTCATCTCCCGACTGGCCCGGCCGAGTGCGGGGCGTGCCACCAGACTCCCGAGCTCGAGAGTATTACGGTCGGCACGAGCTCCATTTCGAGGACGGCGCGAGGGTCCCACATCAATGGGTGTGTCGATCTGGTGAGTGATCTCGGCAGGGGGTGCGCGCCATGACCGCCTCGTTGTTGATGGCGCTCTTGGCAGCGGCGGGCACGAGCACCAGCTCGATGAGTCGTACGGCGACGGCCGCGTTGCCACGTCTCGTGTCATCGGCGACCACCTCGGCGCCGGTGAAAGCTCGCGCTTCGATGAGGGCGGTGAGTCGAACGCTCTTGCTGATTGCGGCGGAGCCCGTGGTCCAGCGCGTGGGCGGCGTGCCGAGGGTCGTGTCGCGGCGGGTGGCTCCGATCGTCGAGGAGCTCACGCTCGGGGCGCAGACGGGCATTCAGGGTCTGACCATTTCCGTAGACGGGTGGCTGGCGGTCGAAGCCGGGGAACGGATCCTTTCGAGCCGGGCTCTGGCGGACTTGACCGAGGGATTCATCGAGTGGCGTCGGCCATGGCTCGCAGTGACGGCTGGGCGAATTCAGTCGTTCTCGGCGACGGGGCGCGGACTTCGGTACGACGGCGGCTCGCTCTCGTTTCATCCGAGGTTCGACAAGCTCGTGGGCATTCCGCTGGAGCTTCGGCTCGAAGTCTTCGGAGGCGTGCCGGTGACTCCGCGGTTCGGGGAGGAGCCTTTGCTCGTCGAACCCATGCCGCCGATTCCGACGGACGCGCTCGACTTGGCGAACGGCGGGACCGACTGGCAGCGGCCGGGAGATAGCTGTTTTGGAGCGCTCCTTGGTTTTGGCAATCCCGCGCGCTATTTCGGGTCCTTCGGTTATTCTCGGACGACTCGAGTCGCCGAGGTCGACCGAGAGGCGCTCGTCGGTCTGATTACGCTGCACCCGCTGAGATCGTTGGGGCTCGAAGGCTTCGTGTCCTACGATGTGTTCGCGCGGGCGCTCGAGGACTCCGAGCTCGTACTGATTGGCCGTCCCGCTCAGGACGTCCGACTCACCGTATACGGTCGGGCGAGGGAGCCCGCGCTCCTCTTGCCGAGCACTTCGATCCTGTCGGTGTTCGGCGGGAGCGGTCACCAGGAGCTCGGAGCGAGCTTGGATTGGTCGGGCCGTGTCGGACGCCTGACCATGAGCGGCGAGCTGAGAAGGACGCTGGAGTCTCCGGACGGAGTCTCCGAAGATCCCGATCGCTACCGGCTGGGCGCCACCGAGGCTCCCCACGGGGCCGTCGAGCTGAGAGGGCCGATCCCGCTGGCTCGCGGCCGGGTGCTGATCGGCTTCGAGGTCCTTGGTGTGAGTGACTCGCCTGGGTACGGTTTGGGACGGCTTGGCGTCGAGCTTCCGTTGACCCGGTTGGTCTCGTTGAGTGCCGAGGTGGCAGGCATCCGAGTCGAAAGCACGCAAGGTGAGTCTGGCTTTGGGGGGAGAGCGTCGTTGGCCGCGACGCTCTCTGGGTCGTGGTGGCGTTTGGTGGCGGCGATTCGCGGCACCGAGTCACCCACGGTGCCCTTCTCGTCGGCCAGGCAGTCCGCGGCATCCGACGAGCTCGCGGTCCTCGGGAGGTTCGAGTGGCGCTCCGGCACACGATTCTGAGCCTTGCGCTCATGCTCCTCGCCGGGTGCATCGTGCTCGGCGACGAGATCGTCTACTCACACGCAACTCATGTCGTCCGTGACACGGGTTGCTTGGCTTGCCACGCCCCGATCGACGAAGCCACCACCGTGGCCGATCATCGGTACACTCCGGGTCACGAGGGCTGTCACAACTGTCACGACACGGCCCAGCCGACCGGTTGCATGCTCTGTCACACTGCGGCGGAGCGGGCGACGCGAACACCTCCCTCGGACCGAGGGCTGATCTTCTCGCACAAGCGCCACATGGAGCCGGCGCGGGGCAACTGCATGAAGTGTCATCTCGAGATCCCGAGCGCGTCGGAGCCCACGGAGAGCAGGGTCCCGGCCATGGATGTCTGTACCGAGTCATGCCACGCGGCCACGATGGCGGCGTTGAAGTGCGACCAATGCCATGTCGACCTGACGCGATATCACTTGGAGGAGATTCGGTTGTTCGCGCACGGTTCGAGGTTCGAGCGGCGGCACGGGACCGAAGCCCGACAGAGTCGAGAGACGTGTGCGCAGTGCCACGAGCGCTCGTTCTGCGCCGATTGCCATTCAGGAGCTCAGGTGTTGGAGGCGAGCACGAAGCTCATGGAGCGGACCACTCGAGCGTTCATTCACCCGGAGCCCTACGAGGCGCTGCACGTCTCCGACGCGAGAGTGAGTGGCGACAAGTGTCAAACGTGTCACCGACCGGCGTTTTGTGAGTCCTGCCATGCGCGCCAAATGGTCGCTACGATCGGCGATCTGCGGGAAGCGCCCCACCCCGAGGGTTGGTCGAATCCAGCCTCGATCGATTTTCATGGGTTCGAGGCGCGTCGCAACATCACCACGTGCGCGGCCTGTCACGATCAGGGAGCAGCGTCGGTTTGCGTTCGATGCCACCAAGTCGGAGGGCCCGGCGGCAACCCACACCCCGCAGGGTACGCGGCCCGGTCGGACACCCGAGAAAATAGGATGTGCCGTACCTGCCACACCGGCCCTTAGTTCGAGCTTGTTACTTACCACTACTGTGTCAAACTTGTAAGTCCTCGAAATCTTTCGGGTGCAGCCGGGTCTGGATCTGAGTGCGCTGCGGGAAAGTTTGTCGAAAAAAAATAGATATAACGATGACTTGCGGCGATCGATCGGTGTGCGACGCGTTGCCGTTCGGA
>CAYXDO010000222.1:0-15264 GCA_964463485.1 uncultured Myxococcales bacterium
TGGTGAACGAGATTCCCGGTGGGAGTATTTGCATACGGAGTGGTTACGCGGGGACCCGGAGCTGGTCAACAGGGATTGGGTGCACGACCAAGTTGCGCGGTAGATCGACGATCATCGCTCGGCGCGGGCAAACCACAGAGGACACAGAGCAGGGACACGGAGAACACAGAGGATTTTGTCCTTCGTGCCCTCCGTGTTCCTTCTCTGTGCTCTCCGTGGTTCAGACGGAGGTTGAGCTGTATCGCCGCAGGTCGGTCGTGCACCGGATTGCATCTCGGCGCTGAGAGAGGTCGCAAGAGGTCCGGGCGCGGCGTCTGTCGGGGATGAGAGCGCTCGCAGGGACTTCGGGAGCGCTCCGGAGCTTGCTGAGAATCTTCGCAGTGGTTCCGGGAGGGAGCCCTCGCCGCCACGAGACGAGCTGCGGGGTCGCCAGGGTCGGCTCGCGGAGCCCTCGAGAGTCATCACAGCCCCGGCGGGACGCGGCGAGGACGTTTTGGGCTTTTCTCTCGCGCCACGGCCGCTCCCGAGCGTCTATCGGGTCCGTGCGCGCTCACGCTCGGGTCGACCACCAGTCATGTTCCCTACACCTCCCGAAGCCTGAGGCTGGGGCCTCGGCGTCGTGGGTCGAGCTTTCGGCCGCAATACAGCACATCCTGGAGCGCGGAGCACCCGAGCCCCGATCGCGGATGCTCAACCGCGTCGTAGAGGCCGTTGGCCCGGACGTGACGTCGTACTCCATGCCACCGTGAGCGACGTTTGCGACGTCAACTATGACGAAGCCAGCCGAAGTCATCGACGCCGGAAAGATCGCCAACGACATGCGCGACCGAGGGCTCGACGCGCCTATAAGGACCTGGCGGTCCATCCCGAGCCAGGTCCTCGCTCATAAGCAGAAACTGCGCGACCTCATCGACCGGCACGGCGGCGTCACGCAGGTCGCACGACTGTGCGGCATCCCGCAGCCATCGTTGAGCCGCATGTTGAACTCGGCGTCAATGCCCCGCCGGAGCACGCTGTACCGCATCGCGAACGCGCTCAAGGTCCCGGAGAGCGACGTCGTGGGCGAATGGATTCGGTGACGCGCTGTCTTGGCGCGCGCTCTCAGTTGAGAAGCTCGCGGACCGGCGCGATGTGGCCTTGGAGCCGAGCGACCCAGCGAAGCGCGGCTTCACCGCGGCAGGTCGTCGCGACCGTGACGCGACCGTCACCGCGCACGACGATGTCCGTCTTCATGCAGCGGCCCCGAACATAGTCCGCATAGAAGTGAAGCGCGCCCCGGACATACTTCATGCTCGCAAAGAAGTCGTCGAGACCGAATTCGTCGTCGGCCTGGAAGTCCTTCTCCGAGTAGCCTCGGGGCCGTGCGTCTGCGAAGGAGAGCGTCGCCAACACGAAGATGAAACCGAAAGCTCCCCACTCGACTGTGTCGCAAACCTCGGGGTCGGGCTCCTCGCCTTCGTCAACCTCGTCGCGCATCTGCAGCTCAAGGCGAACAATGGCCTCTTCGTTGTCGACGGTGGGCTCGACCTTGGACTCAACCATGTCGAACAACACGAGCGTTCCGGTTCGCAGGAGATCGTAGGCTGCAGTTCGAGGCGTCCGTTCGACCATGCTGGGCACGTAACTTCGCAACGGCGTACGGTCAACACGGCCATGCGGAAGAACGGGCTCGACTGCGGCAAAGGTGGCCATCGTGTCGGTGTCTCAAGACGCGCTCGTCATCGCGCTGGATAGAGTGCAGAAGCGGAAGGACATCGACCGCGACGTCGTCGCTGGCCTGAAGCGCCGTGGACTCGTCGAGGGCCGGTTTCCGAACGTGTACGTCGCGGCGAAGGTCGCTGCGGCGACCGACGCGAAAGCCGACCACATCCGCAATCGAGCCTTCGACAAGAACTACTACAAACAGCTGATCGTGTCGTATCTAGGGGTCCTACGCGGAGTTCAAGAAGCTCCTCGTCTCGAAGCTCTCCGACACCCTCGACCCGGCCCAAAAGGAGAAGTACATCGCGAATCTCCTGCAGGAGATGAGGCGCGAGGGCGTCATCGAGCCGCGTGGTCCTCGAAGGAACGCGAAGTGGGTCATCTCTAAGGCTGGCGCGCGCCACGCCGTTAGTGATGAAGGTGGAGAAGGTCAGCCGTGAAACACAAAGGAAGACCGCGGCTTGGAATCACTAGACCCCGGTCCGTTTAGAGATGGCCGCAGCAATCGGCGTGGCCTCGATGATCAATGGGCCGAACCTGATGAAGGTCGAGACCTCGCTCGACGGTCACATCGGCGCGACGACTAGAAGATGTCGATCATCTTCTTCGCGGCCCGGAGCTTCGCGAGGCTCGTGTACCGAGGTCCCTGCATGGAGCCCGGCGCCGCGTCCCCGAACGGGATCGGTCCTATCGGCAGCGCGGGTCCTTGAAACACGAGCTTGTACTTCCCTTCGTCGCCGTACGGCTCGATGTGCTCGACTGCGGCGTAATGCGTGATCGCTGAGATCGGGTTCGTCTGGTACGCCGCGACGTACTTGATTCGCGGCAACATGCCTCCGCCGATCCGAATCGCGTACCACTGCTGCTGACCGATGAAGACCTCCTGGAAGCCGTCGGCTTGGGCCGGCACCACGAGGGTGTCCTTCTCGCCGCCGGCCTCGGGGCTGGCACTGGCGGAGCCCGTCGGCTGGACTGCAGCGCCGGACACCACCAGGGCCTTCGGCTTCTCGAACACGCGCACGCCCAACAACGGCAGGGTGCGCAGGACCTCGCGCAGAAAGCCGTGCGTGTCGGCCTTCTCGGCCTCCGTGAGCGCGGGCTCGCGGGGCTGAACGACATTGTCGAGGTGGCATCGCTTTGCGGCTTGTGCGTGCGTGAGGAGCGAGTGCTCAAGCCACGTCACGTGACCCCGGTTGAGACCGCCGTTGCTTGAGACGAACGCGTAGCCCCACTCCCAGAAGTCCTTCGTCGCGAAATGGGACTCGATGCGGTCGCGTACGACCTCGCCTTGCCCGACGTAGACCATGGGGAGGTCGGCGTCTTCGTTCTCGGCCGCGCCCACCAAGATGTAGACACCCGCTCGACCGAACTCCGCGCGAGCTCGAACGTCAGGCCACGCGGCGCGCGGGAACGCCACGCCGATGCCGGTCCAGTTCATGCGGTCGACGATCTTCACGCCGTCCGGGTCTCCATGCGGCACGAAGATTCGGATGGTGAACGGCTCGGCCATCTAGCTCTCTCCCCGCACGCGCCGGAACGAGGTCGCTCCATGGCAGTCCCCCCACCGGACTCGCCCGCCCAAAGGCGCGTCAATCGACTTCAGGAAGGCATGACTTGCGAGCTCCTTGGTCATCGGGACGAGGAGCATCACGGCACCGAAGGCGGGCCGCAAGTGCCAAACTGCATGGCGCGTCGTCCTGGAGCGGCCATGACTTCGGGCGCCTATTCTCCTACAGGCCCAAGCTCGCCGAGTACGCGGCTTGCATCACTCGTCTGCGATGACCGTGAACCTGCCCGCGGCAAGTTCTGCGACAACGTCGTACCTTTCGAACAAGCGGAGCCCGGCGACACGTGACGCGTACCGTGCGGACCTCGGCGCCTTCGCGCGTTTCCTCGGTGCAGAGCCCGCGGAGGCCGAGCGGGTTGTACTGCACGCGGGAGTACAACACGTGATCGGGTGGCGCGACCAAATGATCGCCGACGGACTTGCACCGGTGACGGTGGCGCGAAGACTGTCGTCGGTCCGTTCGTTCTTCAACTTCGCGAAGTCCATCGGCGCGGTCGCCATGAACCCAGCCGAGCTCGTCGAAGCGCCGCGTGTCGAAGCCGCACGCCAACGCGCGCCGCACCTCGAAGCCCGCCAGGCCCGCAAGCTCCTCGCCGCGCCCGACATGACTACAAAGCGCGGTCTTCGCGACCGGGCGCTGCTGGGCGTGCTCGCGTGCTCGGGACTGCGACGCGCGGAGGCGGCCGGTCTACGCGTCGCCGACGTGCGCCAAGAGCCCGCAGGCGTCAGCGTGACCGTCGATGGCAAGGGCGGCCGTGTACGTACCGTCGATGTCGACCGCGCGACGGCCGACTCGCTCATCGCGTACCTCGCCGCGGACGGTCGTGTACTGGGTCCGACCAACGCGCCGCTGTTCCGGCCGCTCCGCAACCCCCGCGGCGGCGGCAACCTCGACAAGCACCTTTCGCTTCGCGCCGTGAACGCGATCGTGAGTGAGCCGACGGCGCGGGTGTGGAGGCCCACGACGGCCCGGTCGCGCCGCACGCGCTCCGACGAACCTACGCGACCGTCGCGCTCGACCGCGGAGCCTCGTTGGAGACGCTGCGCAGGAGCATGGGCCACGCTGATCTGCGCACGACCGCGAGGTACGATCGCCGGCGCGAGACGACGTTAACCGTGACGTACTAGGGCTGCTCGACTACACACCGAACTGCGCCAGGAAGGAGCGGATGCCCATGATCATTGGCTGCACCTGACCGGAAGGAACCTTCGCAGGCTCACCGTGCGCAGCGGAGTTTCGGAGCCGGCCCCAACTGTCGATCAGGCCCCACTGGTTTGTGTCGAAGACGCTCGCTTTCCGAAGGGCCTCATTGAGAGTGCTCAAGGACGACTTCGCGGGGGGAGGCACGTTGTGCTTCGCGAGGAGCTTCCGAAGGGCGTCCTCAAGCACCGCTCCAGCGAGCACCGTCGCGGCAACCTTCAGTGGATCGGGCATCGACGGATCCTCGGCAAGCAAGGACTCGGCTTGCTCAAGGAAGTCGGAGTGGACCGCGCGTCGAATCGTCCCCTCTATGTCCTCAAGGAGGCCCGTGTGGAGATGCGCCTTGAAGCCCGCCATCGCGCCCTTCGCCCGCTCAAAGAGGTACCAGTCTTGGTCGCCCTTCTTCCCCGCCTTCTGCAACGTCTCGACGTCGTGGATGAAGGAAGAGCTGGGAGCATGTTTGCGGAGTAGGGAAAGCGACCGCGCAGTCCACTCGCCGAGCTGCGTACTCGCGGCCGGATCGACGAAGCCTGTTGGATACGGTGCACAGGGGGCGCCGTCGAACTGGTTGTGGCTGGAGCTGCCCTGCGGGATTTGACTCCCGAGAGCATCGAGCGCGGTAAGCTCCGCCGTGATCCTGGTCTTGATGTCGCTCACCGAGCCTTTGGTACCAGCGATGATGCGGCCACGAAAGCAACGAGTTCAGGGAACAGCGATTACGTGAACTCGGCCTCGGGGCCTTTCGTGCAGGCGCTGACGTGACGTACCCTGCCGCCTATGAAGAGGTACGTGGCGGTCCGTTCGAGCTCCGAACATCGCGACGCTGTGTGGCAGGAATTTCGAGAAGGCCGCATGCGGCAGGGGTGGGGCTATCTGGCCCGTCAGGACCTTCGGCTCATCCGTGCCAAGCTCGCCGAAAAGAAGCCGCTCGATGACCAGGAGATCGAAGCTTGGCGCAACCGACGCCTCCTCGACACGGAGCCAGACGGGCTGAAGACCGGCGACGTCGTGATGATGCCGAATCTCGCGGCCTACGGCACGTGGGTCTTCGGACGCGTCGTGGAAGGCGGCTACAAGTTCGACCCGCTGCACGTGTCCGTCGCCTGGGGAGACGGGTTCGACTTCGCGCATCTTGTTCCCGTCGAGCCCGTTCGTACGCCGGCCGGCGAGGTCGGTCTGGTACACCCGGACTGCGCATGGTCAGACGCTCGACTGCGCACGTCGGCGAAGTGTCGCTCGCGCACGTGGTCGCTCGACTGGCTGGCGCGAGCAGTCGAGCGCCTCGTCGGCGCGGTCGAGACCGGCAAGCCCACCCACCATCCGCAGGCCGCTGACGCGAAGCTCGTCTCGTTGCAGTCGGCCCTGACCGACGCCGCGTGGCGCGGCATCCAGGAGCGCTACCAGGCCGCTGAGTTGGAGTCTCTTACCGGCCGGCTCTTCGCCCGCATCTATGCACGCGACGGCGAGGGCGCCCGCGTCGACGCCACGGGCGGGCGCAATGAGAACGGCGCGGACCTCATCGTCTTCAGCCAGGACGCCCTGGGCATCGAGTACAAGGTCGGTGTTCAAGTGAAGAACTTCCAGGGAGTACATGACGACGCCGGCGCGCTGGACCAGATCAAGACGGCCCGCGCGCGCCACCGCATCGACGCGGGCGTCGTGCTGACGACCGCAGACGAGACGAGCGACGCCTTCGAGAAGCGCCGCGAAGCTCTAGAGTCCGAACTCGGCATCGACATCAAGGTCATCAGGCGGGCCGAATTCCTGTCCTTGGTGCTGGCTCACCTCGGTCCGGAAGTCTCCGCGACCTAGACCGACGTCCTCGACGCCGTCGCCGAGCTCCTCAACGCGCGCGGCCGCGGTACACGCTGGCACCCGACGACGGTGGCCCGCGTCCTGCGACGCCTGGCCGCAGCGTAGCGCGGGGCCGTCCGGCCTGCGTCGTTGGAGTTGGCGTGGGTACGTGGGCCTCGTCGGGCCACCTCACAGGTTCTCGCGTTATACTCGGCCGCGGCCCAGTTCGCGGGCCACAACATCGTTCACCCGTTCGCGAGCCCGCCGAACGCTTTGTCGTTGGGGGGACCGAACATCGAGGCGTAGGGCCGAGTGAATCTCACGATTGCCGCCGGCTCAGCCGAGTCGGGTCCGACCACTCGTACCGTCGGCCCGTCCCCGCCGATGGGCGTCTCCTCGACGAAGTACACCACGAGAAGGTCGCCTTCGGTCGCCAACATCATCGGACATGGAGCTCCAACGCCGCTCTGCAGTAGGTCATGGAGCTCGACGACCCTGTCGCGTTCATGGATGGCGTACATCTGAAGCTCGGGCCACCCGAACGTCTTGGCAGGTCGCCACGGTCCGTGGCCTCTGAGCGCACGTGGCTCGATTGCCGCAGCATCTCCCAGCCGTAGGTCCCGCTCATCGATGGTGCGTCGGGTCCGCCTCTCTGCGGCAGAGGTTCGCGCCGCGGTGCCGTTCAAAAGTCGTTGAGCTCGCTGAGCTTGCGACCGCCTTCGCGGGGCGGCATGTCGTCGGCAAAGACGCGCCAACGGACCGCCATGTCTGGCTCGTGAAGGCGCCGGTGAAGGTTGGGCGTCATTGCGTAGGTCAGCTCACGGAAGACCTGGTCGGAAAGCACCTCGACGCTCTGCTGAGGGAACAACGGGACCATGCTCTGGAAGCTCCAGCACCGCCTTGCACAAGCCTATCGTGACCCGCGAGCTGTTCGATCGCGCGAACGAAGCCATGAGCCGGAAGTCGAAGCCGAGAAAACGGAAGCACGACTTCGCGTTCACCGGGCTCATCACCTGCGGGAGCTGCGGCGGGTCCATCACGGCGTCGGCCGCGAAGGCGCAGTACGTCTACTACCACTGCGCGGCGAAGTGCGACGCCGTCGCGTACATCCCTGAAGCGGAGGTCAGCAAACAGCTCGGCGAGCCGCTCCGGCGCATCCAGCTCTCCGAGCAGATCGTCCAGTGGACCCGCGAGGCGCTCATGGAGAGCCACGCCGAGCAGGCGGCGGAGCACACCGCCGCCGTGGACCGCCTGACGCTGCGGAAGAAGAAGCTCTCGTCCTACATGGAACAGGCGTACCAGGACCGCGTCGAGGGCCTCATCTCCACCGACATGTGGGAGCGGAAGACGGCGGAGTGGCGCACCGAAGCCGAGGCCGTGGACCGAGAGCTGGCGCTCCGAGGGGAGGCGAGCCACCTGTACGCGGTCGAAGGCATCAAGCTTCTCGAACTCGCGCAACGTGCCTATTCGCTTTACGAATCCCAGCCACCGCGTGAGCAGCGGGCGCTGCTCGAAATCGTTCTATCGAACTGCGTGCTGGAAGGCAGAAGTGTCCGGATTTCCTTGCGGAAACCGTTCGACCTCATGCTCGATTGTACGGAAATTGAAAATTGGCGGGCTCTGGTCGCCGATTTTGGAACCGCGCTGCGGGAGCACGCGGCGTGAGGGCGCGTCCCAGGCCTCGTCGTCGTCCGGCTCCGCAGGCTCTACGACGCCCGGGTCAAGGCTCGGCAAGCAGACGGACGACCGTGGCCATTGGGAGGTACATGCGGCGAGGCCAGACCTCCGGCTCAAGCTCGCTGAAACCGAAGTGCTCGTAGAAGTGGCGCGCCTTCTCATCCTTGGCGTCTACGATGACCCCGAGGCACCCAACGTCGGTGGCCGCGCCCGCGACGCGGATGAGGGCGTCGACCAGCAGCCGTCCGCCGACACCGCGGCCCTGGGCTCTTCGGTCCACGGCAAGGCGCCCGACGAGCGCGACGGGCATCGGGTAGCGCGGGAGCCCTGGCCGCTCTTCTTTCGGCAGAGCCTCCCGAGTGATCTGCGCCATCGAGAGCGTGTAGAAGCCGAGGACGCGCGGGGCGTTCGCGGTCCCTTCGGCCGACCGGAGCACAAACGTCTTTCCGATGCCGCGGTCGGCGTTCGGGACGGCGTGGCGTCTGAGGAAGTCGTCCAACGCGTGCACGCCGCTGTCGAAGTCCGCCGCCGCGTCCTCGGGCTCGACGTGGGAGGTCTCGGGCAGGTCCAAGGTCAACGACCTCGGCGTCGCTTCAACGCGCCCCTCAGGGCCGGGCTGGGCTCGGGAGGAGCCGCGTTCAGCCGGTCGACCGTGTCCGCAGCCGCGGCCGCCAGCGTGAGCTGAGGGCGCTCCGTTGCCCCCCAGTCGACCGTACCAGCGGACTCCAGGCGAACGAGGGTGGGTGTCGCGAACTCCAGGACGGCCTTGCGGTCGCTGTCGATGAACGCGAGCCGGTGACCGCGCCGGGTTTCGAGGACGACCTTCTGGAAGAGGGCGACCGCTTCCTCCAGCACCTGGCTCTTGGAGAGACGGAGCTCGCGCGCCAGCGCGCTCAGGAGCTCGGCATTGGGGTCAGCGAATGTGGCTTCGATTCGGCTCGACATGATGGACCTCCGAGGGCAATTCGAGTGTCTTGCGAGGGCAGACGCCCGGTCAAGTGAGGTTGTGCGGAGCGGGCAACCGCTCACCTTCGCGCCACGGCGACCCGAGCCGAGCGCCATCCCAGCTCGCCGCGACCCCACGCAGGCCCCCGTTGACCCCACCTTCGACCGTCTTGCTTTAGGACCGGAGCTCGCCGTCCGCGTCTTATGTGAGGCATGACGCCGCAGGGACGCTGCCGGGCTTGCCGACTCGCCGGAATGGCGCCGGCCGTTCTCGCCCAAGTCGACAAGCTCGCGATGCAGGGCTGGTCGCCGACGCTCATCGAGGCGCGCGTGCGGCCGGCGCTCGACGTACTCAACATCAGCGTGAGCGCGAGAAGCATCGAGCGCCATCGCGACCGACACCTCAAGCCGAAGCTCGCCGCGCCGGCCGCACCCACGAGCTCCGCCGCCGCCGCCGACCGGTTACGCGCTGTGCTCGACCGGCTCGTGGACCGCATCGGCGCGCTCGAACCGCGTGTGGTGGCGTCAGACGGCTCGTTTGACCTCAAAGCACTATCGGCCCTCGCCTCCCTGGTGAACGCCGCCAAGGGCCTCAGCGAGGCGTTGCGTCGTACCGCCGAGTCCGAGCAGCGCGTCGGCGAGCTCCTGCGCGCGCACTCCCTCACGCTCGCGCGGAGGCTCAGCGCTGGCCTCGCGCGCTCACCCGACCGAGTGCCCGCGGCGGGAGATGAGCTCGGTGACGTGTTCATTTCCGCAGTCGATGGCGCGCTCTCCGAGACGTGCACGGCGTGGGGACTCCGACCGGTACGGTGTACGCGGTGATGAGTACGTTGGCGTGCCAGGTGACCCTGCACGGGTCAGCCGCACGGGCCGTCGAGATCATCGCAGCGCGTTCAGCCGTACCGCCGGACGTAGTCGCGGCCGAGCTCGTCGTACTGGCGCTCGACGTGCTGGCGTCCACGCGACCCGACGCACCCGAGTCCCAGTTCGATTTCGAGATCAGGCGCTTGGTGCGCCGGACGTTCGAGCGGCGAGATGCCGTTCAGCAGGAGGCACTATGAGCACAAACGACATGTCGCTTAGCCAGGCGCGAGGCGTCCTGCTGCAGGCGGTCCGCGCGTTCGGTGTCGAGCCCCGGAGCGAGGTTTTCGCCATCGCGGCGCTCGTCGAACAGCCGCTGCGCCATAGGTTCGGCGGCGCCTCGCCGATCTACATCGTCGTCGGGCCGGGTTCGAGCGGGCTCGCGCGCGCCATTGGCTACGTGCTCAACGGCACCGACGAGCCCAAGCAGTGCACGACGGAGGCGCGCTTCGAGATCATCACGGAGCAGGCTGCCACCGCAGCGGCCGTCGTCATCAAACCACCACCCTGGAAGATCTGCGAGGAGGCCCTTGGGCGGCTCGCCACTGCCCCGACCTTCTTCGGAAGGGGACGGAACAGAGGCAAGGTGTTCGGCCGCTGCGTGACCGTGCTGGATCTCGGTGAAGACGAAGACGAGGCCCCGGAGGCTCTGCGGTGGAAGCTCGTGCGCCTCGTGGCTCCCCGCGGCGGGCGAGCGGCGAACGTCCGTCGAGATGACATCCTGCGCGCGCTGGACGCGGTCGTGGCGGCCTGGCGCCACCACGCAGAGCCCGAGGGACCTGAGCTGCTGCGGGGCTGGGGACCCTGGAACAGACGCGTGGGTGGCGTGCTCGCGCACGCGGGGCTGGCGCCGGATGCGGCCGCGAGGGCGCACCTAGGGTAGACGACAGCGAGAAGCATGCGTGTACCGCCGCGCGTGCTCCGGACGCAGGAATCGCTAGGGCCAGCAGGCTGCGCGAGCGAGGCCGTCACGTGGCTCGTAATGTGTAATGATTACAGCGTGTTGCGTCGCATGCGTCGTTGACTTTCGGCGGCTCGTCGCGCAGGCTTCGGTCGTGAAGATGGTGAAGAAACCCGATATGAGGATCGTTGGAGCCCGGATTCGGTTGCAGCGAAACCTTAGGGGCAAAACTCTGACGCAGCTGGCAGGAGACGCCAATCTCGGACTGAATACCCTTTCTTCGATTGAGCACGGCGCGATTTCGCTCGGCCCCACGCGGGCAGCACGGGTCGCGGCCGCGCTCGGGGTCGACGTCGAAGTCCTCCTGGCGCCCTGAGTTCGCGCTGCCCGGTCCGGCGCTGAGGTGACCCTCGGCGTCGGACCAGGCCGCGTGAGCGGTTCGGGCGGTCACCGACAGCGCCCGTCAAGACTGTCGAGGCATCGCGGTGGCTCCCACCGCTGGTCGAAACGCAGGCGACCCCGGCGCTGACACGCCGGGGCCACGCCGACCAATGGAGGCGGCGACCGCGAGATGGTCGCCGTGAATTACATGTTCGATGACTCTACGGGTCCGGTCAAGGACCCATCTGAAGGTCCGCCCGGATCGCCTCTTAACATCGTCAATTGCCGCAGCGCCGACAATGACGTCGTGCTGACGACGTCTCAGGGCGAGGTCATCATTCAGGCGCCATCGAGGGACCAAACGCTCGACGAGCGACTGGCACACCTCGGCACCTTGGTCGCTGATGCCGGCGACATCAACGAGGTCAAGGTGCCCGACGATTTCGTGCGGCCCGTCGATTCCTGCGCATTGCCGTCGTCGATGGACGAGGCCAGCAAAGAGGACACCTCCCTCATCACCACAGGGAACGGCCCGCCCGGCAGCGTTCTTCCCGCTGGGGGACTCGTTGACGAGTCCGAGTTGAGCACGGAGGTTGGCGACCCTCCCGTTGTCGAGTCTACCGACAGCCTTCCCAGATACGGCGAGGCTGCACTCATCCTCGGTGGAGAGACCTGCCGCTGCGGCGCGCTAGAACCGTCGGTCGTCGTGTGGGGTCCTGGTCGTTCGATTGTGGGATGCCAAGCCTGCCTGCCTGGTCTGCAACTGCGGCCGCCACCGGTCGTCAGGCGAGAGCGCGGACTCGTCGGAGCGGTCGAGGTCACCGAGGAGTGGACTGGTCACAGGGCGGAAAGGCGGAATGGCTGAAGAAGGCCAAGAAAGCGCTTCACGCCGGAGACATCCATGAGGTCGAGAGACTCATCTTGAGTCTCGCGCCAACGCCAACGGACGGCAGCGAAGGCGAGAAAAGCAATGCGCCCTACTTCACCCGCAATGCCCATCGAATGCGCTACGCTGACTTCAAGCGGAGCAAGCTCGTCATCGGAAGCGGATCCGTGGAAAGTAGCGTCCGCAGAATCGTGAACCTCCGGATGAAGGGAAACGGGACGTTCTGGAACCGGGAGAATGCAGAAGGCATGCTCCTGATCCGAAGCTACCTAAAAGCCGGTAGACTGGATGATCTCGCAGATTGGTCATTGCAACAGACCACACCCTGGTGGACTGCTGCGAAGCAACAGCTCTCAGGGCCACTCCCGGAGGCCAGAAGGATACAGCTAGCTGCCTCTTAAATGGACCGCTCCCGCGGCAGGGTAACAGGCTCCGCGTGTACGAATGCCCAGATGGTAGCGGCTGGCACCTCACGAGCTCAGAGGCGCGGTCGCGAAGGTACTGTCGAGCAGGACCCCCGAGGTCGCGACGTTGCCGCCCTCGGTGAACTTCCACCTTTGGCAGCCCTGCAATATGCGGTGCAAGGGCTGCTTCGCGGTCTTCCAGGACGTCAAGTCGACGGTGCTCCCGCGCGGCCACCTGAGGAGGGAAGAAGCGCTCCGCGTCGTCGAGAGGCTCGCGGCCGCCTTCGACAAGATCACGTTCGTCGGCGGAGAGCCGACCCTCTGTCCGTGGCTCCCCGAGCTCGTCTCGCTGGCCAAGCGGCGCGCACGCACGACGATGATCGTGACGAACGGCTCTCGACTGACGAACCACGCGCAATGCGACCGATAAGGAGGCGATGGAGGACTTAATCAGGGACGACGTGTTCGTTCTGCACGTCGCCTATGACCGACGCGTGTTCCACAAGGACACAACTGACGGTGACTGGATGACTACCGATGTCGAGACTATGGTTGCTCGCCAGACCGTACGCTCGATGAGTCGCCGCGCCAAAGAAAGCATGCGCGCGAAGGCGGAGGGCGGTTGGTATCCGACGCGCGCTCCGCTTGGGTACGTGAACAAGAAGCTGCTTGGCGCAGATGGTCAAGTCCTCGACAAAGGAGGCACCGTGGAGTTGACCGCTTGGGGCCGCAAGCTCGTGCGGCGCATGGCTGAGATTCGGCTCGCGGGTCACAGCCTCGAAACGGTCGCCACGATGGTGCTTGACGAAGGCATCGTCCCTCCTAAGGCGCTGTACAGGTTCAAAGGCAACGGTCGGAAGTCCGGCGTCGAGCGCGTACTCAAGGATATTTTTTACAAAGGTCAGTTCTCGTTTGGCGGCAAGGTCTACGCCGGGAAGCACGAGCCGGTCTTCACGCCGAAGGAGTGGGACGCCATCCAGGAGACCTTCGGCCGACGAGCGCCCCAGCAGCACCGGAAGCGCGAGGGCCTGTTCTCTTTGCCGGGTTTCCGGCTCACCTGCGCGGAGTGCGGCTGCACGGTCGTCTACTCCCCGAAGTGGAAGGGTAAGAACGAGTACAAGTACTACCGCTGCACGAACGGCCGAGGAGCGCACACGAAGGAGGTCAACGTCGCCGAGGCCGACATCCTCGAACAGCTCGGCGGCGCGGTGGACGACATCCGCATCACCGACGACCTCGCGACGGCCATCGCCGACGCGATGAACGTGACGCACCGGCAGGCGCAGACCGCGAAGCGCCACGAGGCCGACAAGTACCGGCGCGAGGCCGTCGAGCTGGAGGCGAAGGAGAACAGCCTGGTGGACATGAAGCTCGCGGGGAGCCTCGACGACGCCACGTTCCGCCGTCAGCTTGAGCGCATTCAGAAGGAGCGGCGGCTCAACTTCGACCTGCTTCAGGACACGCAGGGCCAGGTGGACGGCGCGTATCTCGTCACGGCGCAGCGCGTCTTGGAACTCGCCAAGAACGCGAAATCATTGTGGGAAGGTCGGTCACCCGAGGAACGACGGGATCTGCTCGCGAAGCTACTTTGGAACCCGGTTTTGGATGGCAGAAGTGTCCGTTATGACTTGAAAAAGCCGTTCCGGGTACTTCGCGAAATGCGGGAAAAGGAAAATTGGCGGGGTGGACGGGACTCGAACCCGATTTGGGCCTCGCCGACATCTTCAGGCGCGACGCGCACTTGCGACACTTTCCCTTGAAGTTCCGGTAGGTTGTTCGTTCCGTTTCGACCCCTCTCGTACCGTCTGATTCCGGCTGCCTCCGAGTCTGCGCTCGCCAGGCGTCCCCGCTTGCGCCTAGAATGGCTGCGTGATGTTGGCCATGGTCGCCGAGGTCCCTCCTCTTGAGCTCGACCGGGATGGTGTTGCTCGCGTCGCGGGCACCCGGGTCACGCTGGACGCCATCGTCGATGAGTTCAAGGACGGAGCCATCGCGGAGGAGATCGCACAACGCTATCCGGTGCTCAAACTGTCGGACGTCTACAGCGTGATCGCTTTCTACCTTCGGCAAGTCGACGAGGTGGAGCGCTACGTCGCCGAAGGTGAGGTCCAGGCCGACTTCGCGCGCGCTGAGTACGCAAAGACCTTCGACCAGCGCGGCATCCGCGAGCGGCTCGTTGCTCGGCGTCGCCGAATGAACGGCCCAGTACTTTGACCGCGGTGCGCCTCGCCACCGACGAAAATCTCAACAACGACATCGTGCGTGGTCTGTTGCGGGGAAGGCCAGAGTCCGATGTTGTCCGCATTCAGGATGTTGGGCTCTCGGGTGCCGACGATCCGACAGGCGATCGCGTCAACGCCGGCGTGGCCGCGACGGCGTTCCTGGAAACGTGGATGGAGAAGATGCCGGCGAATCCGGCGCTCGAAGATCCGGAGCCGCTCCGCGATGAGGTCAAGGGCCTCATGCGGTTCGCCCAGAGCTTGAAGGAGCAAGGAGCGGACACGTCTGAGGTCGATGGCCTGATCGAGGACGGCACGCGAGGTGCGCCACAGGGGGCAGCGATCTCCCCACCGACTCACCGTCCGACTGGCCTGGAGCGACGACGGCCGACTCGATCTCACGAAGTCGCAGCCGACACAACCTGGCCCTGAACCGAGAACGCGGACAGGAGCACGGAAACAACGACTCAGGCTCGACAAGGTCACCCGCGTCCTCGACTCGACCCCCGGAAATCGCTGCGAGACGCTGCTCCCGACCGCCGCGTTCGGACATAGCCGGCGACTCGTATGCCGCCGATGACGGACTCAGACCCGGCAACGCACTCAGGCTCGGTGACGGACTCGGAACCGGTGACGGACTCGGAACCGGTGACGGACTCGGAACCGGTAACTGACTCGGGCCCGGTGACGGACTCGGGCCCGGTGACGGACTCGGGCCCGGTGACGG
>CAYXDO010000223.1:0-15033 GCA_964463485.1 uncultured Myxococcales bacterium
TTCTGACCTCCGATTCTGACCTCCGATTCAGACCTCCGATTCTGACCTCCGATTCAGAACTCCGATTCAGAACTCCGATTCAGACCTCCGATTCAGACCTCCGATTCAGAGCTCCGATTCAGACCTCCGATTCAGACCTCCGATTCAGAACTCCGATTCAGAACTCTTCTTCCGTTCCTGCCTTCCCGAAGAGAATCTCCGCCTGCCGCAACAGACCCGTGGGCTTGATCTCCCCGAGCCGGGCGCCCTGCTCCATCCGGGCACGAACCAGCCGCTCCAGAGCCCCTCTGGTGAGCTTCGGTTCCACGGCCTGGAGCTGTCCGAGCTCGCGCGCATAGCGGTAATGATAGCTCTCGTCACACAGCGCGCGATCGAGATCCTTCGCCAGCTCGCCTGCATCCACGTCTCCGTCCACGACCAAGGTGTAGCGGGCCGGATCGGCTCGAACCGGCACCAACACGGCCAGCTCGACCGATCCGTGCCTCGCCAACACGGCGCTGAGCGCACGGTCGACCTCGGCGGGAACGAGCTTTTCGCCGACGAGGTCGACACCACCGTCCAGCCTGCCTTCGAGCTCCAGCACCGGAGTTGCTCCGAGATGACCTACACACTTCACGGCGTCCATGAGCCGGTAACGAAAGAACCCGCCCGAGGTCGAGATGACGGGCGAGTATCGAGCGCCGACCCGGACATCGCCCAACAGCTTGGGTCGTTTGGAACGTTCGTCGAGCGGAATGAGCTCGAAGAAGTGACTCAGGAGCGCAACGACACCCCCGACGCCGAGCAAGCCCAAAGCGCTCGCCTGCTCGCGCCGTCGAACGTCCTCAGGCTCGAGCCCGCTCGGGGACCTCGCTCGCCCTGGGAGCTCCCTCATCAGCGGGAACGTGACGACACCCTCCGTGGCCACGAGTCCCTTGGGTTGAATCGGCGTTCCAGGAAAGTAAGTCCGAAGAGCCGGAAGCTGCGCGGCCGCAGGACCGTCGGCCCAACACGAGATCAGCGCCAATCGCGGCCAGATCGCCTCGCCGGAAATCCCGCCTCGTCGATCGAGACTCCGGGAAATGTCGGCGCGACGCCGCGCAGGAACTCGAGCGAGTATCCCATCGAGCTCCGCCTCGAGCGCGCGCATCAAGAGCGTCAAGAAGCTCGGGCTCCAAACCGAAATGAGACCCAGATGCTCGTCCGACACGAGGTGAATGAGGGTCTGGCGTCGCCACTCGGAGACGTCGGAAATTCGAGCGACGGTGCCTGGTACCGCGAGCATCCGCGAGATCGCCCAGCGCTCGAGGGGGCCGAAGTACTCCGTGTCGTCCGAAAATCCAATCGGCAGGCCGCCCCTGGTCCACTCACGCTCGCGCGCGGCCGGCGACACCGACCAGTAGCTGGTGGTTCCGCGCAACCCCGGGACGAACAACCCAAGAGACCTCAACCAGGGCCCCGTGGCCGCGGAGAAATCATCCAGAAGCTTCTGACCGTAAGGGACGAGCTTCCCCTTCGAAGTCGATCCGCTGGTGCGCTCGAGCATCCGCACCGGGTCGGAAGTGAGTACGTTCGACTCCCCATCTTCGATCCGATCGACGAAGGGTTGAAGCTCCTCGTAGGTGACGAGTGGCGTGCGGTCCTGAAAATCCGTGACCGAGCGCAGGCGATCGAAGCCATGCAAACGACCGTAGGCGCTCGACGCGCTCATTCGGAGGAGCCTCGAGAGCTTCTCTTCCTGCGCTCGCGTGGGCGCCGCGAGCGCCTCGAGAAAACGCACGTGCGACCCACGCAAGCTCATGCGATGGGCAAGGGACAAACTCGATAGCTCGAAGCGACGGAGCACGAGTCAGGGAAGCCTTCGGTCGAGCGCTCGCCTCGCGAGCTTACTCAGGTAGCTGACCCAAAGCCCCGAGTCGATCCGGCCAATGCAGCAGAGCTCCTCGCCCTGAGCATGGTTGGGATTCCTTTCGAGGAAGAATCGGACTTCCGGCAGACTCAGGGCGCGCGCGTCGACCGGAGCGGCGTCATCCCGCAACCGCCCCACGGATCGGTCGAACACGAGGACGCCACGATCGGGCTGCCAGGCGCTTCCGAATCGCTGCGACGCCAACAGCGCGATCCGTCGAGCTTCGACTTCGGGGAGACTGCGATCATAGCGCGGCCAGTGCTCGGGAAAGTTGCGAGCGAGCAGCAGGTACGTCTTGTACCCCTTCGTGATCAGAAACCAATACGTTGGGGTCAAAGGATGGGAGAGCTTCCGTCGAATCACGAACGAGAGAAAGGCCCGCTGGAGCGCAGTCTGTCCCCAGTAAGCGCGATCGATCACCGTATCGCCGCTGAAGATCACCTGAAAGGGACGACCGTCGAGCTCCAGGAAGTACGCCGCGAGCGTCGAGAAGCCCTTCAGAGTGCCGCTCGACCCGTCGCGGAGGAGGATCACGTGATCCTTGTTGGATAGGTCCCGCTCGAACGACGCACGTTTCACTTCCACGTAGTAGCGATCGAACAACTTCCACATCTCGTCGACCACGGAGTCATCGAGCGACGCGATGGGGGCGGTCGAGGCGCGAAGAGGCGACTCCTGGTCTCGCAGCCGAGTGGACTCGGCTCGGGTCTCACTCAAGCGCGGTCTCCCACGAGCACCGGCAGGAGTCGCCTCGAAGTCGGTGCGAGGGTTCGCGCGACGTCCTCGAGGAGGCGGCGTTCGACGAGCTCGAACGCACGGTCGAAGAGGAAGTGCATGGGACTTCCTTCGAGCGCATCGCGCTGGAAGTCGAGCAGCATCCCGCGATCCTCCGAGCGGTACGCCCGCGCGCCGCGATAGAACAGAGTTCCCTCGAGGGCCACACGGTTCTCAGCCATGCGCCGCCTGAGCTCATCGACCAACTGGGGGACCTCCGTGCAACTCATCGTCGAGTGCCGCCAGTACGGCGCCGAGGAGCTCACCCCGCCCGCGGTGACCAGCTCGTGCCGCCTTCGGCTCTCATCGGAGAGTATAGGCACGGACTCGACCCGTGTGTTGAACGGCGCAGCGTGGTAGAAATCCGGCGGCGCCGACTCGAGCAGCGAATAGGTCGCATCTACCGTTCGCCTGGTCTCCCCTGGATAACCGACGATCACCGTGACGAGCGAAGTGAGACCCACCGCCCGGCAGACCTCCAGGGCGCGCCGGTTCTTCTCGACGGTGGTGCGCTTGTTCATCGCGTCCAGGACCTTCTGGTCTCCAGACTCGATTCCGATCTGCACCTCCTCACAACCGGCGGCTTTCATCCGGCGAACAGCGGCTTCATCGATGAGATCGTCCGCTCGCGCGTAACAGATCCACGACACGGGCGAACCGAGGGCGATCAAGCGATCGCACAGCTCGACCAGACGTCGACGCGGCATCGTGAAGAGGGAGTCGAGGCAACTCACCCAGCGAACCCCGAGCTTGGCAAGCCGCTGCCAATCCTCGGCGATCCGGGAGGCTGATTTTGTTCGGAACTTGGTGTCATCGAACAAATAAGGATAATTGCAGAAGGCGCAACGGTAGGGGCAGCCGCGGACGGACTCGTAGTGAACCATGCGGAAGGGTCGGCCGTGCCAACGCTCCGCGAGGCTCCAATCAGGCTCGGGGAGAAAATCGAGAGACTTGTCTTTGGGTACGCCTGAGCTCAGGACGAGTAAGCTTCCGCGCGCCTCGACGCGACCGCCCTCGGGGGGGACGAGCCTCATGAAGTCGCTGCGAATCCATGCCATGATCGACGGAACCAACAACTCCCCGTAACCCACGGCGAGCACGTCGACGCCAGGGAGCTCGGCCTCATCCAAGAGAGGCACGAGCGCGCCCCCGAGGACCACCTTGCGCCCACGTCCTGTGACGCGGGAGAGGCAAGGCAGTAACTCACTCCGGTCCCGGAGCAGAGTAGAAGACGCAAAGACGACCGTCGCGCTCGCGAGCGCGTCTTGGGCATGGCCAGCCAGAACGTCCGCCCACGTCGTGGCCCCCCAGTCAACGCCCTCTCGCTCTATGAGGGAAGCGAGGGAGACTTCGGTGAGCTCGGGCGCCGCGACGTTCTCGTCGTCGCCAAAGTAGCGCTCGACGACGTCCCGATAGGGCGCGCGCGCGAAAGCCGGGCGGCTGCGCACCCACCAGGCCCCGGCCAAGGCCTTTGCCGCGAGCACCTTGTAAGAAATGTCCAGCCAGGCCGAGCTCGAAGCGCGAAACGATCCAAGCTGGCCGACCAGCGCCGGCACGAGCGCGTTGCCCTTCGGCGAAAGCAAGCTCCCAGTGATGATCAGCACGCGCGGAGCTCGACGGGCGCGCCGAAATTCCATTCCGCCATCGTCGACGAGCCGACCCTTGGAAACATCGGTCGGCGGGGGGATGCGGAAGCCGATCGCGGAACTCAGACGCCGAATGAGCTCAACGCGCGCCGGGATATCGCATCTCGGCCAACCAGACCAAGTCATTCGTGGTCGGGCTACCCGATACCAGCAAGGTCCCGTCCTCGAAGACGACCATGCCGTTCGGCTCGAACGCGACGACGAGGTCCGACAACGGGCACATCCCCTTCGCGGCCGAATAGCGACCGATCGCTCCGAACGGAGTCCCGAATACGAACCCATCCCCAAACGAAGCCATCGAGGTGGTCCAAGAACCGAATCCCTGGTGCCCGAGCGTACGCATTCGCCCCGCCTCCATGACCCAGAACGAGGCCTCGGAATCTCCGACGATCACTCCGAGCGTCGGGCTGGAAATCATCGAAGATACGCCGGTCGTTGACTGGGTTTCGACGAGTTCCACGGTCCCGTCCCGGATCCACATGGGCCGAGCCTCCGAGACTACTCCGACCAACGCCTCTCCCGGACCCAGCCACAACGCACCTCCAAGCCAAGTGAGCTCGGGATCCCTGGCCGGCAACCCTTCATGGCTTCGCCAACGGATCCCATCGAACGTGGCCACCTTGCCCGTCGGCGTCACGCCAACCAACTCATCCCCCCTCGGTCCACGACCTCCATCCATCCACGCGATCTCGTGGCCCACGAGCTCCGGCTGCTCGGGCAAAGGCTCGATCCGAAGGCTGCTCCCGCTGAACACTCCCTTGACGATCCCCCCGGTACACGTCGCGAGAAACAAACCTCCATCGGCCGCTAGAAATCCGGAGCCGAGGCACTCGGAGGGCACCACGCTCACCTCGCTCAACCCGACATTTCGCTCGTAGAGTGCGACATCCTCGCGAGCGAGGAGCAACACGCGGCTCTCGTCGAGCTTCACGAGGACGGGCCGCTCCGCCAAGTACGGAGTCGAGATGGGTGTGGCCTGTGGGCTGACACACGGGTCGACCTCCGCGGGCCTCGCATGACCAAACCGGCTGAGCGCCGTGCTTCCAGGGCTCACCGCCACGAACCGCGCCCCGTCGACGATCGGCTCCATGGCAAATGAAAGGTCCGGAGCTCTTGGCGGCAAGCCTCCATCGATACTCGCCCGCGGAGCCAACACGCCGGGCTCGAAAGCGATGGCCGATAACGGTAACTCATACGCAAGAACCTCGAGCCTCGAACCCGCCAAATCGTCGCGTGCCACCTCGAGCTCGAAACGCGAGGCCTCACCCGCCCGAGCCTCCACCACACGACCGTCCTTCACGTGCGCAACGATGACACTCATCTCGCCATCAATCTCGCTCGGCCACGCGAAACTCAACGGCGCTTTCGCTTCCCCGCAGGCCAAACCCAGCAAGAGGACGGCGACGCAAGAGCGGGTCACCCCGAGATCCTAACACGCCGAAGGTGGTCCCGCCGAATTCGAACAGGCCCGGGCTCCGCGATCCGATGTCGCAGCACACCCCATAACTCATGCCTCCGACCAGGGTGACCTCTCGCCGCACACCTTCTGTCCACGCCGCGCTTGACTTCACCGAGCGCTTCCCGCGTGGCTCATTCATCGCCCCGGCTCGTCGTCTTCGCTGCTGGCCGATGCTCCTTTTGGCCCTCGCATGTGGATCGAGGAGCCTCAGTTTAAAGGCCCCCCTCGAAGTCGGCCTCGTAGCCGGCGTGGACGAAACCGGAGTTCGGTCAGCCACTCCCCTCCTCTCCTTCGAAGATCACGCCGAGCTCGAACTGTCCGGCACGAACGGCTACCTCTCGGTCTCGTCTTGGACACGAGAGGACTTGGGCCCCCTCGAACAACTCATCGGCGACTTGCAGCCATTCCGCGCGCCGCAAGGCTGCGAGCCCCTGCTTCCGAAGGCGGCCCAACACGTGGCGTACGATCTCGCGGGCCAGGAAATCGACAGGGAGGCTCCGCTGCTCACCTCGCCGAGCCTGGACTCGGTCTGCCCTCCCGCACGCCTGGCCTTCGAGCTCAGTTACGGAGACCTCGCCCCCGCCTGCGAAATCCCCATCGAACAGAAAGGATGTGCGATCGACTTGGATCTTTCGTCCTGCCGATTGGGCTCGGCCCGGGCGATGATCGATCCGGTAGGGGAGCGAGTGTGCGCGCGACCCACCGATTCGTGCACCCCGGACGCGTCGAGCGGGTCGGACGACTTCGCAGACCTACGCTGTCGGCAGACCAGCGGCGAGACCGTGCAACTCACCGCCCACTCGGTGCCTGCTCCACGTTTCGAGGTCGTCGATCGCGTCGAGCTCGACGACCGCGCCCACCCACCCAACCTCGAAGGGCTGGTGCAAGTCGACGTGAGCGTGTTGAGGTACGGACGTCTCTTGGACGTCGCTGTTCGGGATCAGATCGTCGCCGTGTCGGTAGCCTCCGGACGGGACGATCAGTGCTTTCGCGAAGCCGGGCTGCTCGTCGGGCTCGACGCGGACACTCTTGAAAAAAGCTTCGAGACACCCACTCGGTGCCTCGTTCAAATCCTCCCCACCCGCGAAGGCTTCGTCGCCGCAACGCACAGCGCGAACGAGAAATTCATCCTCCAGCTCGATCCCCGGGGAACGGTCACCGCCACCCTCGCCGAGCTCGGACTCTCAGGGGCCGCCGAGCTCGCGGTCGAAGGGCGAACCGTCGCCTTCGCCGCGAACATCCTCGACGCCGACACCGAGTCGGGGATTTGGCTCGGGCTCATCGATCTCGACTCCCTCGAAGTGTCCCGGGTAACTCTCAGCGAACGCCGAAACCCGTCCGTCGCCCTCATAGGTGAGTACGTCGCGCTCCTGGACGACGAGCGAGACGAGGTCGTGTGGTTCAGTCGAGATTTGACCAAGGAGCCGCTGAGCGTTCGTTTGCGGCCCATGCAGGCCGCGATGCTCAGCTCTAACCTCTTCGCCTCGGGACCAGAGGCCCTCGTCGTCACCGAAGTCGACCATCCCGCAATTCACCTCGTGAATCACACGGAAGATACGGGAAGATCGCCATTCTTCGAGGGCCCGGCTGACGCCGTGAGTCTCCTGCCTCTCTCCCGAACCGCGATCGTCGGTGGCGTGTCGCGATACGGACTCAGGCGCAGAGGGTTGATCAGCGAAATCGACCTCCCCGCCACGAAATTCCTTCTCGGAGCCGCCGACGTCGGCGAAGGCCCGGTGACCAGGTTGATCGCCGACGGACGGGGAGGTGCGCTAGGTTTGCTGCCCTGGGAAGGATCACTCATCCGCGTTCGTCGGACGGGCGGATCAGCCCTCGAGTGAGTCGCCGGTCACCAACCGCTGCTCCTTCAGGTACGCCGCCAAGTCGTCGGAGCCCACCCGCACCCCGAGGCCGTTCGACCATGTTTCGAGCTTGGAGACCATTTCGTGTGCAAAAGAGTACCGCAGCTCCGGATTGCGGTCGATGGCGCGCGCCAGAATCGGTTTGATCCCTTCTGGCAGCGAGATCGCGTCGAGCGGGTCGAGGCTGAGTCCGTCATGTACGATGGCCTTGAAGCTCGCGGCCATGCTCTTGCCAGGAAACGCTTTGATCCCAGTCAGGAGCTCATACAGCATCACTCCCACCGAGTAGATGTCGATGCGATGGTCGATCTGCTTGCCAGCCAAATACTCAGGCGCGAGATAACTGACCTTGCCCTTGACTACACCCGGCAGCGTCGCCGACTGGAGTCGCCCGCGAATACGAGCGATCCCGAAATCGGCGAGCTTGACCTCACCCCTTCGACTCAGAAGCACGTTGGATGGGTTCGCGTCACGGTGAATCAAATGCAAGGGTTGGCCGCCGTCCGTCGCCTGGTGCGCATGGTCGAGGCCCTTCAAGACTTCTTTGACCGTGAACGCGCTCAGCTCCACTGGCATCCGTACCTTCCTCTGAGCCAATCGATCGAGCACACTCGCAACATCGACGCCGTCGACATACTCGATGACGACGAAAAACCCCTCGGGCGCCTCGTTCGCTTCGACGACGCTGATGATGTTCGGGTGCTGAAGCAACAGCATCGCACCGAGCTCGTCGAGCAACTTCGTCCTTGCGCCTTGAAAGTCATGGCCATGCCGGGGCGCGAGCTTCAGCACGACCCTCTCCGGCTCCCGACCTGGCCTCGATCGCTGCGCGAGAAAAACCTGAGCTTGGTCGCTCGACGCGAATCGCGCGATGATTTGATAGTCCCCGATCTTCGGCGCAGTGCTCGGGTCGAGAGCGGCATGGGTACGCTTGGGATCGGGTTTCGAGGCTCCGAGCGGGCTGCCCACGAGGATCGGAACGTTCAGCGTCGCGGCCGTAAATGGGTCCTCGACGTCGATCTCGAAGGTGTCGGACATACCTCCCGCTCGCACTCCCCGCCCGGTCGAGTCAACCGCTTGGCCGAATCGGGGCTACACATGGAGTAAGTTTCGGCGTAATCCCGCAAGCCGGCTCCATAGACCCGATTCGCACTTGACTCGCACCTGCCTCCGCATTGCCTACGCGCGGTGAAGCTGGTCCTCGAAGACGGCACCGAGCTGCAGGGCGAGAGCTTCGGCGCCGACGATCCCGTGGCCGGAGAGGTCGTGTTCAACACCGGCATGACGGGGTACGTCGAGGCCCTCACCGACCCTTCGTATCGCGGCCAAATCCTCGTCCTCACTTATCCCCTCGTCGGCAACTACGGAGTTCCAAGGCAGCGCCCGCCCGGTACGATCGCTCGACCGTTCGAATCCGATCGCATCCAGGTTCAAGGGTTGGTGGTCCAGAGTTACGTTGCGGAGCATAGTCACCACGCGTCTGCCGGCTCGCTGGGCGAATGGCTTGGACGAGAGGGCGTCCCGGGCCTGACCGGAATCGACACTCGTTCGCTCACTCAGCGGCTGCGAAGCTTCGGGACGATGCGAGGCTGGCTCTTCTCGGATCGATTGACGCTCTCCGAAGCGCGGGAACGCGCTCACGCCGTGAACATGAGGGAGGAGCTCTTTCGGCTCGTCGCGCCGACCGAGACGATTCGTTATCCGGGCGGCGACACCGAAATCCTGCTCATCGACGCGGGAGCCAAGGACAACCTCGTTCGATCTCTGCTCGAACGGGGCGCTTCAGTGACTCGAGCGCCGTGGCACGCCGACGTCGTGAGCTTGGCGCACAAAGCCCACGCGGTCCTTATCGGCAACGGACCCGGTGACCCGAAGGACCTGATGCCCCTCGTCGAGAAGGTCCGCACCCTCCTCGACTCCTACTCGCGACCCATCTTCGGAGTCTGCCTCGGCAATCAGATTCTGGCGCTGGCCGCGGGCGCCGACACGTCGAAGCTCCCGTATGGCCACCGTGGAGTCAACCAGCCGGTCCGCGACCTGCGTACTCGTCGGTGTTTCGTCACCAGTCAGAATCATGGGTACGCGGTCACCGTCCCTTCGATCCCGAAAGGATTCGCGCCCTGGTTCGTCAATCTCAATGACGAAACCAACGAGGGGATCATCGCGGATCATAAGCCATTCATGAGCGTGCAATTCCACCCCGAGGCGTGCCCAGGACCTCGCGACACCGCCTTCCTCTTCGACGAGTTTCTTTCGATGGTCGGGACCACGAGGTGAAGTCATGAGGCGAATTCACAAAGAAGAGGTGCTCGTCCTCGGCTCTGGTGCCCTACAAATCGGCCAGGCCGGCGAGTTCGACTACTCTGGGTCTCAGGCCATCAAGGCCCTCCGTGAAGAAGGCGTCCGAACGATCCTCGTCAACCCGAACATAGCGACCATTCAGACGAGCGAGGGGCTCGCCGACCGAGTCTACTTCGTGGCCGTCACCCCCGAACGCGTCGAGCGAGTGATCGAGCAAGAAAAAGTGGACGCGATCCTCCTCTCGTTCGGAGGCCAGACCGCGCTGAATACGGGCCTCGCACTTTGGGACTCCGGCGTGCTCGCGAAGCACGGCGTGGAAGTCTTGGGCACCCCCATTTCGTCGATCCGAGACACCGAAGACCGCGCCCTCTTCGCCCGCCGCCTCGCGGAGATCGGCGTCCTGACCGCGCGAGGCCACGCGTGCCGATCGCCCGCCGAGGTCAAGCAGGCCGTCACTTCTCTGGGCCTTCCAGTGATGCTTCGTGGAGGATACGCACTCGGCGGTAAGGGTAGCGGCGTCGTCCACACGCGGGAGGAGCTCGACGAAGCGACCAAACGAGCCTTCGACGGAGTCGAGCAGGTCCTCGTCGAAGAGTACCTCGGCGGCTGGAAGGAGATCGAATACGAGGTCGTCCGCGACGCCGACGACAACTGCATCACCGTCTGCAACATGGAAAACCTCGATCCGATGGGGATCCACACCGGTGAGTCCATCGTCGTCGCCCCTTCCCAGACCCTCGACGACTCGGAATATCAGCTCCTCCGCGACGTCGCCCTGAAGACGATCCGACACCTCGGCATCGTCGGTGAGTGTAACATTCAGTTCGCCTTGTCACCGACTTCGCCCGACTACCGAGTCATCGAGGTCAACGCAAGGCTGTCCCGAAGCTCCGCGCTCGCGAGCAAGGCCACAGGCTACCCGCTCGCGTACGTCGCCGCGAAGATCGCGCTCGGGTACCGGCTTCCGGAGATTCAAAACGGAGTGACCAAGAAGACCACCGCGTTCTTCGAGCCGGCCCTCGACTACCTCGTCGTGAAGTACCCGCGATGGGATCTCGCCAAGTTCCGCGGCGTGTCCACGCGCATCGGGACCGAGATGAAGAGCGTCGGGGAAGTGATGGCGATAGGACGCAACTTTCCCGAAGCCTTCCAAAAGGCGCTTCGAATGCTCGACATCGGCGTCGACGGCCTGGACCCAGAAGCCTTCCCCGAACCCGATCTGCACGCCGCGCTGACTCGGCCGACGCCCGTCAGAGCCTTCTCGCTCGCGCGAGCCATGATCGAGGGCATGAGTAACCAGGAAATCCACGAGCTCACCGGTATCGATTTCTGGTTTCTTTCGCAGATTCGCTCCATCGTGGAGATGAGATCCGCGTTGAGCACCAACGCGCGCGATTCCGCGACACTTCGCCAAGCCAAACGCCTCGGATTCTCCGACCGAGCCATCGCCAGGGTGTCTGGATTCAGTCGCGAGGAAATTCGAGAGACAAGGGCCGCAGCCGGAATTCGACCTTCGCTCGCCAAGATCGACACACTCGCCGCCGAGTTTCCCGCCGAGACCAACTACCTCTACTCGAGCCACTCCGCTTCACGCACGGAGACTCGACCCTCCGAGAAGAAAAGGATCTTGGTGCTAGGCTCCGGTACGTACCGCATAGGATCGTCCGTCGAGTTCGACTGGTGCTGCGTCAACGCGGCCCGGGCCGCGCAGGACCTCGGCTACGAGACGATCATGCTCAACTACAACCCGGAGACGGTGAGCACCGACTACGACGTCTGCGACCGACTCGTGTTCGACGAGGTGAGTCTCGAATCGGTCATGGAGATCGTGAACACCGAAAAGCCGGAGGGGGTAGTCGTCAGCATGGGAGGTCAGATTCCGAACAACCTGGCGCTCCGACTGTCCCGCGCAGGCGTACCCATCCTCGGCACTCACCCCAAGAACATCGACATCGCCGAGGACCGAAGTAAGTTCTCCGCGCTGCTCGATCGACTCCAGATCGACCAACCACGGTGGGCTCACCTCACCGAAACTTCCGACGCGGAGCAGATCGTCGAGGCCGTCGGAGGATTCCCTGTCCTGGTGCGGCCGAGTTACGTGCTGAGTGGCGCGGCGATGAGTGTCGCTCACGAGCCCAACGAGCTCCGGCACATCCTCGCGCGGGCGCGCGCGGTCAATCCCGAACACCCCGTCGTGGTGTCCGCTTTCATGACTCACGCTCGGGAGGTGGAGGTGGACGCGGTCGCCGACCACGGTGAGTTAGTGCTCTGGGCAGTGACGGAGCACGTCGAAGACGCGGGTGTTCATAGCGGCGACGCGACACTCATGTTGCCGCCGCAGTCGATCCCTCTGCCGACCATTCAGCGCGCCAAGAAGATCGCCTCGGCGCTGGCCAAGGCCCTCGAAATCACCGGACCGTTCAACGTGCAGCTGCTCGCCAAACACCAAAGAGTCGCCGTCATCGAGTGTAATCTCCGCGCCTCGCGGAGCTTTCCGTTCGTGTCGAAGGCGACTGGCAATGACTTTGCCGGCGAAGCCATGCGGAGAATGCTCGGCGTGCGTAGAGCCGTGCGAAACCGAGCCCTCGAGCTCGAATACGTGGCCTGCAAGGCCCCCATGTTCTCCTTCTCGCGCCTCGTCGGCGCCGACCCCATGCTCGGCGTGGAAATGGCCAGCACCGGCGAGGTCGGCTGTTTCGGCGACGACGGCGACGAGGCCCTGCTCTCGGCGATGCTCGCCGCCGGCTTCAGGTTCCCTCGAAAAGGCGTGCTACTCTCCCTCGGCAAGATGGAAGAGAAGTACTCCTTCCTCGACGAGGCGCGCGTGCTCCAGCACGAGCTTCGCCTCCCGATCTTTGCAACCGAGGGAACCGCGGAAATGTTGGCCAACGCCCAGATCCACGCAACCCCCATCGGCAAACGCGATGGCGATGGGCGCACCGCGATGGATCTCATCGACGAAGGCGTCATCGACCTCGTCATCAACATTCCACGCAGCTACGACGACGAGGGGCGACCGGATGGATTTCTGATCCGTCGACGCGCCGTCGACGCAGGCGTCCCACTGATCACCGACCTGCGACTCGCCGAAGCGCTCGTCGAGGCGCTCGTCCGCTATCCGAAGATCTCAGAGCTTCCAGTTCGCCCGTGGCACGAATACCTTGCGCGGAATCCGAGCCACGAAGTTTTTTGAAACACCGTGTGAATCCTTTTTCGATTGATGCGTTCAAACAGCATACGGCTTGCTTGTGGCGCAGGGCTGGTGCAACTCCAACCTCGCTCCTGTTTGGCGCAGATTTTCCGCACCCCGGAAGGACAACGATCATGAACCGATTCCCCCTCCTCTTGTCGACCGCCTCGCTCCTCTTTGCGGCCCAAGCTTTCGCTGGGCCGCCCAAGGCAACCGCGGAGCTCGTGGCCAAAGGCAAGGCCACCTTCACCGTCAACTGCGTGCCCTGCCACGGCGAAAAGGGCGACGGCAACGGCCCCGCCGGCGCTGCCCTGAATCCAAAGCCGCGCAATTTCGGGACAGACCCGTTCAAAAATGGAAACAAGCCGGAACAAGTGATGAAGACCCTGGCCGAAGGCATCCCGGGTACCCCGATGATCGCCTACGCCCACTTGCCCGAGGAGGACCGGTGGGGCCTCGCGTTCTACGTCCTCGAGCTCCAGAAGGCCGGCAAGCCTGCTGCGGCCAAAGGTGCCGCGAAAAAGAAGTAGCCCGCTGCTCCACAACCGCTCGTGGCAGTAAGCTCTGCGAGTGCTGTTGGATCTCGAGTCCCTCCGCTGCTTCACCGCAGCCGCGACCACGGCAAACTTCCGCACCGCCGCGGCCTCGGTCCACCTGTCACCCGCTGCGTTCGGCGACCGCATCAAGCGACTCGAAGCCGACCTCGATTGCCGGCTGTTCGAACGCACGACCCGACGCGTCCAACTCACCGACGCAGGCAAGCGCCTCCTCCCGGAGGCCAAGCGTTTGCTCGACGCCGCGGGCCGCTGCCGGGACCTCGTGCACGCGACCGAGCCAGCGCCGTTCGATCTGACCATTGGAACCCGATTCGAGCTGGGACTCTCCTGGCTCCTCCCAGCCCTGCCACAACTCCAAGAAGCTCTGCCCGAACGACGAATTCACCTCGCGTTCGGCGACGGCAAAGAGCTCCTCGGCAGAGTCCGAAACCGCGCCATCGACGCGATGATCTCGAGCATGAGACTCTCCGTCACCGGAATCGACTACGCGAGCATCCACGAGGAACGCTACGTGTTCGTGGGCGCGAAGCAACTCATCGCCGAAAGCAAGCTCGAAACGAGCACCGACGCCGGGCGCCACGTGCTGATCGACACCGACCCGAGCCTGCCCTTGTTTCGCTATTTTCTCGACGCGGCCCCGCCCAAAGAAATGTGGTCGTTCGGACGCATCGAGCTCATGGGAGCCATCGCGGCGGTACGCTACCGCGTCCTCGTGGGAGCCGGCGTCGCGGTCTTGCCGGAATACTTCGTCGCGCCAGATCTCGCGACGGGTCAGTTGGTGCGGCTCGTCCCTAAAGTTACACCCATTAGAGACTTCTTCCGACTCGTGTTCGTGACCGATCATCCTGAAGCGCACAGGCTCCGGGAGCTGGCCGACGAGCTCCGGAACCTCCCACTGAAGTGAGCAGAATGGGAACACAACTCCTAGCGGCCTTCGTCCTCCTCACGAGCGTCCCGCCTGAAACCGGTGGCAAGCTGAGCCCCTGGAGGAGGAGTCGTGACACTCGCCGCCAGCTTCTCACCAATTTGAGCGCCTCGCAGTAGACGCTGGTGGTGGTTGACTAAAAGTCCGCGCTCTCTGAGGCCAGTCATTGACCTCTGGCGTAGCGCGTTATGCACGCTACCCCGTCATCTACATGACCTTCAAGGACGTCAAATACCGCACGTGGCCCGAGTGCCTGGAGGCAACTCAGTCGGTCGTATCCGATGCCTACGAACGCCACCGCGAGATCCTTTCGCATCTCAATCGGGCGCAGATCCGCCTGGCCATGAGTCCGAACGCGTCGCATACTATCGTTGGGATGTTCACGAGGACGTGCCACTTCTGAAGTTTGAGAGTATCGGCGGAGTGTTTTC
>CAYXDO010000224.1:0-14651 GCA_964463485.1 uncultured Myxococcales bacterium
AAAATGCCGTGCCCGTGCCCGTGCCCGTGCCCGTGCCCGATCCTAATCCTGCCTCGAGGTCCCGAAAATGCCGTGCCCGTGCCCGTCCGTGCCCGTGCCCGTCCGTGCCCCTGCCCGTGCCCGATCCTGAGGCACGATATTAGGCAGGATTAATAATCTTGGCGAGCTTCATCTCGAGGCTTCGAGGCACAGCTCGGTACTCAGTACTCGGGCCTCACGAGAGTCGTCAAGGAGCTATCCTCGTTTGATCTTGCGCAAACGAAAGGCCGTGACTCCACGTCACAATGGTCCGATGACGAGCGAGCCGAACAGCGTGACTCGCCGCACCCGATCGGCTCCGCATGCCATCGCCGCCGAGGCGAGCCGATTCATCGTGGGTCCGTTCTTCGACCACTTCTTCTTCATTTGGTCGCCGGTCATGTTCCTCACGATCGGCGCCGCGATAGACGCGTCTGGAATGGCCCAATACAAAGTCGCCGTGGCTGGGCGTCAGCTCGTGTTGTTTCCAGTTCTTGCGGTCACGCTCGCGACCGGCCATTTATTGGCCGTCCTGTTCCGCACTCACCTCAACTCTACGATGCGAAGGCAGTACCCGATTCGGCTCCTCGTCGTTCCGCCGCTCGTCTTCTTGCTGATGCAGCTGAGCGCCCGGTTCCTCATTCTCTTGGCGATATTCTTGGTGTGGCTCGACGTGTGGCACTCGAGCATGCAGACCTTCGGCCTCGGACGCCTCTACGACATGCGCCGCGGCAACGAGGCGAGAATTGGGCGAAATCTGGACCTCGGGCTAGCGCTCTTTGTCTACGCCGGACCCATCGTGGGCGGAGCCTCGCTCGCTACTCATCTCGAGAAATTTTCTTGGTTTGGCCGCATTGGGATCGAGCCGCTCGCCGCTCTCCCCATTTGGACGGTGCGACACGGAAGCGAGCTGTCCGCGACCGTCGCCGTGGCCGGGCTGACTTATGCCGGCTTCTACGCCTTCAAAATGCGACGATACTCCAAGCTCGGGTACAAGGTCTCGGTCGAGAAAATACTCCTCTACCTCTCCCTGACCGTGACCTCCGTCTGGACTTGGGGCTTCGACAGCTTCGGGCAGGCCTTCCTCATCATGCAAGGCTTTCACGCGCTCCAGTACTACGCCATCATCGGTTGGAGTGAGAGCGACAACCTGACCCGAACGCTTCGCTTGGACCGACTGAGCGGAGGCCGAGTCTTGGCGATGCTCGTCGTGGTGGTCAGCACGCTGTCCGTCGGCTTCTGGGCTGCCGCTTGGGCCGACTCTTTGGTCGCTGCCACGCTCATACTGCTCGTCCAGTTTTGCCACTTCTGGTGGGATGGGTTCATCTGGTCGGTCCAGAAGAGGGCGACTCACTTCCCCGCCGCCCTCGCGTGCCAGAGGACGTGATGAGTATGCCTCGGTGGCTCGAAGACCTCGATTTGGTGAAGAGCGCCATCTTCGCCGTCTACCTGGCAGCGTTCGTGGCGCTGCTCGTGATGTCGAAGCCGCCGAACCAGAAGGTCGGTCCTTGCTCAGGTCCTGGCCTTCCATGCGCTCTTCCCGGCGCCGAAGCCGGGGGAGAGTGCAACTTCACGGCCTGCTCCCGAGTGCAGCGCCCACCCTGCTACGCGTGCGTTCCCACAGCGTGGCCCTCGCGATGATCTTCCTGATCTATTCGCCGTGGATCCAGTCTGGAAGCGCTCGTCCGATGCTCCTGGCGCCCTTTTTTGATTCAGATCAGAGTGGACCCACGCCCGACCGTCCACAATGGGCTCGTCGCTGTGTCCATCACGCGTGTCGCGGTGCTGTGTCTTCTCGGAGCCGGATGCGGGGCCCAGGCCCGAGTCGACGACGCATCCCTCTCTCTATTTCAGGAGTCGGCGCTCCCGGTCTTGCTCGAGCGCTGCGCGCTTCGACGATGCCATGGACTCGATGCGTCGAGCTACGAACAGGAGGCCAAGCGTCGTCCCGGGGAGCTCTGGCTCCCGATGAGCGACGCGACCGATCCGTCTCCGGCAGCGCTGGCGCGCTCGGTCTTCGAAGTCGTTCGCTCGAGGCCGGATCGCGGTGGCGGTCGGATCGCGTACGGAGACTCACCCGATGCGAGCCCGTTGCTCCGGCATACGATTCCAGTCGAGCTCGGAGGCTCGCCTCATCGAGGTGTGAGTGTCTTCTCGGAGACGCGGGAGGAAGGCTATCAGCGGCTTCGCGACTGGGTTCGGTTCGAGGTGGAGACCCATCGGGAGGACAAATCAGCGCGCACGCCGGCGGAGGAGCTCTTCGGGTCTCGGGTCGTCCCGGTGCTGGAGCGAAACGGGTGCTTCTTTCGAGCGTGCCACGGGGAAGACGCGTTCAACGATCTGAAGCTGGTGGCGCCGACGCCCGACGATGCGTTGGCCGCCCAACCGGGGCCGGAGAGCACCCAGGCGGTGAGTCTAGGTTCGCGTCAGGAGACGAGGCTCGCTTTCGACGAGCGCTCGAGGCTGGACGCGCTCGCCGCTTCCCACACCGGGCGTGGGCCTGACCTTGCGCGCGGGGGGATACAACTTCGGAAGACGATCGAGCGTTGGTTCGCCGCAGACTCCCACTCAGCAGTCGATTTCGATACTCTCTTTACCCGCCGGGAGTTGATACCGGCGGAGCGGCCCGAAGACCGCGAGGCACGATTTCGCCGTTTCATCGGGATCTCATCCGGTCCGGATGCGAAGAAGTCCATAGCGCCTCGGTACTCTGGCCGCGCCGTCGCTCGCCTTCGCGAACAGGCGCTCGGGGCGCTGACTCGTTTTGCCAACCTCGGAGGCGACCTCGCGCTGTCCCGTCTCATTGCCAAGAACCTGCCGATCTCTCGGGGTGGTGTCCACCACCGAGGCGGGAACCTCCAATTCTTCGAATCACTCGACGACCCGGATGTCGCAACCCTGCTCGAGTGGATGAGTCTCGAGCGGGCCGAAGTCGCAGAGCGGCTGACCTCCAGAGGCCGACCCATCGATCCGGAGGCGCTGGGCCGTCTGGATGGCGTCGCCTTCATCCGGGCTCCGCGGCACTCGCCGCGACGCTGGTTCGACCTCGACACCTTCTGGAGTGGCTCCGACGTCTTCGTTCAACCCCTGAACGACTCATTCCCGGCCCGCAACGTAACGGAGTTCCTCCACCCCGCCGGTCCCGTCGAGATTCAAGCCTTCGACGTGAGGTACGATGCCCGTGCCATCGTACTCTCGATGCGAAGCAGTCCGGACGAAGGATTCCGCCTTTACGAAATCGAGCTCGACGACGACCTGCGCCCCGTGTCCGCTCGGCGGCTGACCCATGGGCCCCGCCACACCCCGAGCGGAGTGCTCGTCCATCACATCGACCCAATTTACCTCCCAGGTGAGCGCTCGGAGCGGCTGGATGACGTGGCCGTGGCGTTTGCGTCCAACGCCGGCGGTGAGTGTGGGCCGTCTGAGCCCGAGGCGTTGGTCGGCGAGTCCGACGACGGAGACACTCAGTCGTTCATCGACGTCGAGCGAGCTGAGTCCGCACACTCCCTGGAGGGACGCTCGCTTCTGTTCGTCGGCGGGCCAAATCGGGGCGAGTCGCGTCGGATCGTCCGCCACGTCGGTGTCGACTCAGGGCCTGGATCGCGATTCGTGCTCGACCAGGACCTGCCGCGTCCGATCGGTCGGAGTGAGTACGCGATCGAGGCACACGATCTGGCGAGGCGCGGCACCTTCGACATCTGGCGACTCACACTCCCGGATGCGGAGGAGTTGCCGGAACCTCGACGGATGACTTTCGGGCCTGGGCAGGACCGCCGACCCACTCTGCGCACGAGCGGCGAGGTCATGTTCACCAGCGTCAGAAATGGGGGCTGGCAGGCCGACAGACCGGTCTACAACGGCGCGATTTACAGGGTCCAGGCCGGCGGCTTCGATTATCATATTCACGCCGGGAATCGGTCCCGCTACCCCTTGTACTCGGACGCGCGGGAGCTCCCGAGCGGGCTCGAGGTCAGGCTTCTGCACGACCCTCGCGGCCTCTGGGGCGCGGGGGTCCTGGCCGTCGCCGATCACGGGCTCGGCCCCAACCTCGAGACCGAGAACCCGATGGACTCTGCTCTCGTGCCCCGTTCGAACCCGAGAGCAACGCCGACGGGGCTGACGAGGTTCCTTCCGACTCAGCTCCCGCTCTTGCCGGAGACCGGTCCCAGCGCGGTGACTCACGCCGGGTGGTCGCCGGGCGGAGCGTTTCGGGACCCGTTCCCGCTTCCGGACGGTCGAATCCTGGTTTCGTTCGCCCGTGGCCCGCTCAATCATCTGGGTTCGAAGGATGACCCAGACTTCGACATACTCATCGTCGAGTTCCCCGTGTCGTCGGCGTCGGAAGATCCTTCGCGGGGTGGCCAATTCGCCGCGCTGCCGGTCTCGGCCGCGACGTCCACGCTCTCCGAGCTCAACGCCAGACCCATCATGGTTCGCCTCCCCGAACGAAGCGAGACGCACCAGAAATTCCGCGCAGACCTCGCACAACGTCCCCAGCGCGAGGACGGAGCCCTCCGGGTCCAGTCGGGGACGCCGGGTGTGATCGAGTGTTACGACTTCCCGCTGCTGGCGTCGTTCCTCACGTTCTTCGCTCCGGTCGGGTCGCGCCAGCTCGGCTTCGCGCCCCCAAGCGAGGAGCTCGCGTACGTCAGAATCATCGCTGATCGACCGTCCAGAACCTGCGAGATTCTAGAACCCAGCGAGCCGATGGGCACGTCCTACGGGCTGAGCGCGCAGGGGCCTCAGGAGATCGTCGCGGAGCTTCCGCTCGAGGTGGATGGGTCTTTCTTCGCGGAGGTCCCGTCCGAGACGCCTCTGCGCCTCCAGGCGCTCAACTCGCGCAAGATGGCGGTGATGTCGATGAGTCGCCGCTTTTACCTTCATCCCGGAGAGAAACTCACCTTCTCGATCCCGAGATCCCTCTTTCCACTTCGCTGCGGAGGCTGTCACGGCTCGCTGACAGGTCGCCCTGAAGATCTGCTCGGACCCCCGGATGTAGTCACCGCGGCCTCGCGGGTCGCGGCGAACTTCGGGCGGGCGCCGCGGCCGCCCGCGGCGACCTGGAGTCTCCGCTCACCGGACTTCGAGCGCGACATTCGAAACATCCTCCGTCGCCGCTGCGTCCACTGTCATGACGGGTCGATCACTCTGGACCTTCGCGATCGACGGACTGGTCGCTATTCGAGCGCGTACGAGGCCCTGCTGCGGCCCTCGGGCAGGTACGTGGACGATCGCGGAACGAGATCCGCGGCGAGCTTCTTGATCGAGACTCTCGTTGGCCAGGAGATCCTCGCCGAGGCCCGACTCAGCGGAGCGCCCGATCACTCGAGTCACCTCGACGAGGGCGAGCTCGACATGATGATCCGATGGATTGACCTCGGAGCCCCGTTTCGAGCGCCACTCAGTGCGTCGGAGCGACCATGAGTCGCAAGAGCGCCGCGGGCATGGTCCTCTTGATTGCGACAACCTCGTGTCGCGACGGGCTCTACGAGCTCGCGGATCGAAGAGAGGCCCGGACGCGGTTCTCCAAGCAGACGAGCGCGGTCTGGAGATTTGGTCCGCCTGTGGGCCGGCACGACCTCGATCGAGTGCCGAGCAACGTACCATTCGCGGAGCCTCAACCCGAGAGAGACCGCCCCGAGCACCTGACCTTGGACGCGAGCGGCAGAAAGCTCTACGTCACTCTGCCGGGAACCGAGGCGGAGCCCGGGGACGACGTGCCCATCATCGACGACGAGGTCGCCGTCGTAGACGTGGCGACGCGGAAGCTGGTGCGCAAGATTCAAGTCGGCCGGCGTCCGTACGGTGTCTATCTGCACCCCTCCGGCCGGTTTCTGGTCGTAACGAACGAGTGGTCGAATTACGCGACCGTGATCGACACCGCGAAGGACGTCCCCGTCGGCGACATTTTGATCGACTACTACTGTCAGGGTGTGGCGTTCGCGAACGATGGGAAGAAGGCGTGGGTAGCCAACCGCTACCTCGGCCAGGTGCTCGAGCTCTCCCTGGAGGTCTCGGAGGGGGGGCTCGCAGGAAAGGTCGTCGAGCGCGGTGGGTTCGACTTCGATGAGTTCGTTGGAAGGCAAAGGCTGGACGCGGACACTCTCGACGACGCACGGAAAAGGGGGTTTTCGGAGGACCAACTAAGGGCCGCCGCGAATGGCTTGGGCGTCAATGGGATCCTGCGCGCGCGGTGCGGGAGCTGCCACGCGGACCCAACCGGGAGTTTCGTGGCTGGTCCCGATCCGGTCGAGAACTTCCTGTCTGCGGTCGCCGCCTCGCTCGCCGGACGCCCAGCCGAGAGTCTGCTGCTACGGGCCGTCACCTCGGCCTCGGTTGGAGGATTTGGAGACTCGGGCATGACGCCTGAGTTTCACTCCGGCGGTGTGCTCTTCCAGCCGTTTGATCCGGACTTGAAGGCCGTAGCCGACTGGATTCAGGCTGCGGAAGGGGGCCCCGGAATCGACGTTGGCAATGAGGGCAGCCATCCGAAGGACTTGGTGCTTTCGCGCGACGGTCGTCTCTTGTTCGTGGGGAATACGGGGACCATGGACGTCTCGATCGTCGACGTGGAGGAGCGGCGCGAGGTGAGTGCGATCTTCGTAGGAAACGTCGCCAACCACGTGGCCATCGCCAACGGTCCAAACGGGCGAGATCAATTGCTGGTCGCAACGTTCGGGGCTGGGTTCGGCGCACCCAAGGCCCGCGACCCTCTCGGCGCAGAGACTTGGGACCGTGGGCACGCGGCCGCCCAATTCACGACTCTTCGGGATCCCGTGACGACCGATCTGCGGCCGCTCGCCGAGCAGGCGGTCTTGGGTCCGTTCGACGCGGTGGACGGAACCGCCAACATCAAAATGCGGGATATTCAGAACGACATACTGGCGGTCGACCTCTCCATGCTCGAGATATCAGGTCAGCGCGGAGACCTCGGCTATGCGCTCGTGACCAACGCCTATGAGTCGCATGCCGGTTGGGTTCGCTACACTTCTGATACCGCGGAGGCCACGACGGGCGACATGAAGGGTGACATTCCCCCGGAGCTCCAGAGAGTTCCCGGCGCGTTCCCCGAGTGGATCGTACCGATCGGGGATCGGTTCTTCGTCTCGATGTCAGGATCCTTCGAGGTCGTCGAGTGGAAGGTCGAGACCGGCGCCTCCGACCCCGCCGACCGCCTCGTGCCAACGAGAGTCTTCTCCGCAGGGCTCCGACCCGTCGGCCTCGCGGTCGGCAAAGTCGGAACTCCGTCCGAGGGTCTCCTGTTCACCGCAGACCAGCTCGGCGAGACCGTCTCGTTCATCTCCACCGACACCGGGGACCGAACCGAGGTCATCGTGGGGGATCGGGAGAGACCGCCCTTCGACACCGACGCCGAGAAAGGGGAGTTGATCGCCCACAGCGCGCTGTTCTCCTCCGACGGAGACTCGTCCTGCCTGCACTGCCACTTTCGCGGAAATGGTGACGGCCGGGCCTGGGGCGCGGCAGAGACGATCGGCCAGGATCGCACGGGACGCGTGACCGGCGGCGGCACGCTCGGCATCCCTCAAATGCGAAACGTCTGGGCGATTCAACCTTACTACTTCGAGGGAACTCATACGATCGGGGAGGGGCAGGGGGCCGACATCAACGAGCCTGCGTCTTCGATCGACTTCGATCGGCCGATCTGGGCGGGAGACTTCACGTCGATCTTGTCGCCGATCCCCGCGGCCGCACGAAAGCTGCGCTATGAGGAGCTCAAGGAGCGGGTCTATACTCACCGCCTGGGTTCGATCGCCTACGACTTGGACGAACGGCGCGACACGTTCCTTCGGCAGCAGTCGCTGAGGTGGTTCGGAGAGGCGCATGGCTTGCCAGACCTGTATCGATTCGTTGCCGCCTTTCTGTCTTCGGGGCCCCGGCTCCAACCGAACCCTTACGATCGAGAGCACCCCGGAGTGCGCAGAGGAGCGCGGATTTTCGGCGACGTGAGAGTAGGCTGCTCGATTTGTCACACTCCCCCCGAATTCACCAACAAGACGAGGGCCCTCGCCAACAACGACCGACGGGCGCTCCCACAGCTCATCACCGTGACGCGGAGAGACGCGTCGTACACGCTCGCGAGCGTTCACGCAGTGCAGTCGGCGAACGGAGAGCGACGCGATCTCGATGTCGAGGACCGGGGCCGAGTCGAAGAGACCGAGGGTAGCTTCACGACGATGCAGCTTCGCGGGATCTTCGATCGCCCGCCGGTTTTTCTGCACCACGGCCGCGCACGATCGCTGATGGAAGTCGTCGCGACGCCAGCGCATCCCGCTCTGACTCGGTTTCGCCTGCCTGTGCTCCAAGGACCCGAGGACGTCAGACCCGAGAAAAGAGAGGTCGGGATGAACGAGACGACCGCGCGAGCTCCGAGCGGGCCCCTCGATCCCCTGGACCGCACGTTCGACACCCACGGGGGCACCTCCCATCTCACTACCCATGAGTTGCAGTCGCTGGTGGCCTTCATGAGGGCGATCGAGTGAGGACGAAGCGGCGCGGAGGGCTCCTCGTGGTGCTCGGATTGGTCGGGTGCGAGTCGGAGCTCCCGCAGCTGTGGCCGTCGGCGCCCTCATCCGAACCGCCTGTGACTCGGCCCGACTCGGTTCGCACGGAAGCCGGCCGACTCTTCGGGTCCGTCGATGGAGCGGAGCTCGTTCGGGTGCCGGCCGGACGGTACTTCATCGGCGACGATCGCGGTCGCTACGACGCCAAGCCCGCGTTGGTCGTGGTTGTCAGCGGCTTTCTCATCGAGCGAGAGGAGGTCCCGAACGAACGATTCGCCCGCTTCGTCGAGGCCACCGGATACTCACCCGCGGGGCCCTGGCGGCGTGGTTTCGGAGCTGGCGAGGAGCGAATGCCCGTTCGGTTCGTGACGTGGGCTGACGCGGCGGCCTACGCGAAATGGGCGCAGCGAAGACTTCCCACCGAGGCTGAATGGGAGGCCTCGGGAGGCCCACATAAGTTCCCCTGGGGACCCGATCCGGACATGCGACGCGCGGCGGTGAGTAGGGCAGGGCCCGTGGCAGTAAACACCGCCCGGGACGCGAGCCCGTTCGGCGTCATTCATCTGGCAGGAAACGTGCGCGAGTGGGTGTCGGATTGGTATGACCGATTCGCCTACGCCGAGTACACCCGGACTCGGCGAGAGATCGTGAATCCCAGAGGACCCGAGGACGGCGCTCCGCCGGAGAGAAGGTTTTTGGAGCTGGGTGTGGGTGCAGGCAACGAGCGCTCGACTCGCAAGTCGGTGCGGGGAGCGTCCTTCGGTGCGATCTATCCGGAGCAACTCAGGAAGTCTCACCGAGGCGCCGAGGATCCGGCGCTTTGGTTCGAGGACGTGGGCTTCCGAACGGCGATGGACGACCGCCCGCGTGAAGCGTCCCCATGAAGCAACGTCAGGCGCTGGCGATCGTGCTCGCCGTCGGGACTCTCGCAGCGGTGGTGCTGGCTGATATTCGGACGCAGCCCGAGCACTCGCCCGGGGCAACTCAGCGGATCGAGTCGAGCCCCGCGCCTCGTGTGCTCGTCTCGCGTGGGCGTGCGTCCGCTGAGTTGGTAGCGCTTGGAACGCCTTTTCGACTCAGCTCGACCTCCACGAGCCCGGCCGCGATCGACGAGCTGAGTCGGATCCTCGGGTCCCTCCAGAGCGGCGCCGACATCATCGCGGAGCGGCGCTCGTGGCGCGGACGCCGGGAGCGTGCGCTGGTCCACGCCTTCGCAGTTGAGTTGGCCGGGCGTACGGGTCTGTCGCTCGACGGGGTCGAGCTCGCGCCAACCTGGGTCTCGCTTCGTGCGCTCGAGAGCGGGTCCAAGCTCGAAGACCTGTGGCTCGAAGCGGGAGACGACGTCCACGTGGTCGGGCGTGACTGCAAGAGCGCCTTCCGCCTCGTCGTCGAGCATCCCTTGTGGCGCGGCAGGGTCCTCGACGTCGTACACATTCGTCATGGAACCGTGAGTCGAGCCCGCGGCTCTTCGCTCGAACGGCCGATCCTCGCGATCGTGGTGACTTCGGAGGCCGAGCGCGCTCACGCCCTTGCTCATGGGATCGTCACTATGAGCTCGGAGCTTGGTTTCGAGCTCGCGGAGGAAAATTCGCTCGCGCTGTTCCTCGTCGGGGAGAACGGCGAGATTCGGCGAAGCGCGGCCTGGCGGCGCCTGGCTGAGAGCGATTGCGCTCGAACCCCACCGAGCACCTCCGAGGTCGAGGACGTCGAGCCCTCGACGGTGTCGACGGTAGTGGCGCCTCGCGAAGGTCCCAGACGGGCCGAAGGTCGGAGCTCCCGATCGCCGAGTGACATGATCGAGGTTCGTGGGCTCGTCGGCTCGAAGAGGGTTCGTTTTCGTCTCGACCGGACCGAAGTGTCGAATCGTGAGTATGCGGCCTTCTCGAGTGCGACGGCGAGCGATCCTCATCGCCATTGTCATCCCGACGAGCCAGCCGGAAAGGACCACACGCCGCGCTATTTTCGTGAGTTTCGGGCGCCTGCGTTCTTGGCGAGCCCGGCGCGGAAGTTAGCGCCGTTCGACGAGGCGACCTTCCGCAACCTCGACCATCCCGTCGTGGGCCTCGATTTCTGGGATGTCTATGCGTTTGCGAGGTGGGCCGGGAAGAGACTCCCGACACCGGAAGAATGGAGGGTCGCTGCTTGCGGCGATGGGCGACCTTGGCCGTTCGGCGGAGTCTGGGACCCTTCGCGC
This sequence comes from uncultured Myxococcales bacterium, assembly GCA_964463485.1. Classification (GTDB taxonomy): domain Bacteria; phylum Myxococcota; class Kuafuiibacteriia; order Kuafuiibacteriales; family Kuafuiibacteriaceae; genus CAYXDO01. Next base: position 10,735 of record CAYXDO010000224.1, read on the forward strand.
GTCAACGCGGGAGAGGAGATGAATGGTGAGAACGACGGTTTCACGTACACCGCGCCGGTGAGATCCTTCCAAAGCGGTGCCTCTCCCCAGGGACTTCTGCACATGGCTGGCAACGTGGCCGAGTGGACCCTCGATCCGGAGTCCGGGACCTATTCGGCGCTTGGCGGGAGTTTCGCTTCGAATGCCACCGGGGTCAGTTGCCTCTCCGCCCGTGCCGTCGAGCCTGGCTTTCGGAGCTTCGACCTAGGATTTCGCTGTGCGGCAGACTTCGAAGGAGACGACTGAGTGGCGGCGCCGAGCAGACGCGACAGGCTCTTGTCGGTACCGCGCAGGAAGATCCTGGTGCTCTGCGTGCTCGCCGTCATCGTCGGGCTGGTCCTCCGCCTCGGCCGCGCGACCGCCCTCGGCCCGTCGCTCGGTGAGTGGGAGGACGCGCACCGATGGTGGCAAGACGGGCGCTGCGAGCGATGCCATCACGACTCACAAGAGTCGACGCCAGCGCGGACGAAGCCTGCGTTCCACGACGAGCAGTTCCGCCTCTACTCCCACGGTCGTCAGACCCAGACCCTCGGTTCGGATCCAGTTGGCTGCCCGAATTGCCACGAGCCCCGACTGTGCGATGAGTGCCACGACGGCGCGCCCACCTCTCACTCCTTCGAATTCCGGGATCCCGCGGTGGGCGGCCGCGGCGCGGCCCGACATGCGGTCCTTGGCCGCCTTCGACCCCACGGCTGCCTCACGTGCCACGAGCGCGTCGAGAGTTGTGAGTCGTGCCATCCCCGGCGGGAGATCATCCGGTGGTTTCGAGAGGGTCGAGACGACATGGCCCGCTGGGGAGCCTTGCGAGTGGTCAAGTCATGGCTTCGGGCCGAGGCGCAATCTCGGCGCGCCCGACTGCTGGGAGGCCGAGATGGCTGAGTCCGCCACGGAAGCCTCGAAGAGCGGCTCCGAGGCCGGGGAGGGAGGCTCTCGGACCTCGCTCGCCATCGAGCTCGGACGCCTGCGCGCGCGCCTCGGGGCCCGACGAGCCATGGTGATCGCACTCCTGCCCGTCGCCGCCGCCGGCGTATACCTGAATGGCTCGGCGGCGTTTCTCGTCCTCTTCGTGGCGGTCGGTACGTCAGCGGTCGCGGGCGTCTCGCACCGGCTGCTCTCGTCCCAGCCGGTGGAGTGGGTCCACTTCGGATCAATCATCTCGGGGTTGCTCGTCGGTATGACTTGCACGCCGGACACACCGCTGTCCTTCGTGGCGATCGGGGCCTTGATCAGCGAGATCGTAGGCAAGCACGCTTTTCGAGCTCGGGGTCGCAACCTGTTGAACCCCGCCGCCCTGGGCCGCAGCGCTATCGCCCTGCTCGTGAGTCTGTTGCCGAGCGCGCAGAGGCCCGACGTGGTGAGCTCGGCGAGCCCGCTGTCGCTGTCCGCCGGGGGTCACCCGCGGCCTGAGTGGGGTGAGTTGCTGTTGGACCGCCTGCACCCGGCCATCGGGGAGGCCAGCGTCATGGCCGTGCTCGTCTCCGGTGTGATCGTCTCGAGCTTCGTGGTCATGAAGAGAGAGGCGGTGCTGGGGATGCTTGGCGTCGTACCCTTCGTACTCCTCGCCGCGCAACCGACCCCGGAGATCGTGGGTCACGCTCAGTGGTCCCTCAACCCGCTGACTCACGTCTTGGGTAGCTCCCTGTTGTTCACGGCGTTCTTTTTCGCGAGCGACCCGGTGACTACGCCCAACACACGGCCGGGAAGTCTGGTCTTCGGGTTCGGCGCCGGCACTCTCGCCGTGCTCGGCCGGCTGTATACGTCGATTCCCGGCCCCGAGATGTTCGCGGTGCTGCTCATGAACCTCGCGACTCCTTGGCTGGACCGCAGGTTCGGGACCGCGCCCGAGCGCCGCGATGACGCTGGGGAGCAAAGGGAGGCAGACGAGGTGACTCCGTCAGGAGAGACCTCGGCAGAGCCCCCCACCCGTGTGCGGTCGTCCGAGCTGCCGCCGGAGCTCTCGAGCCTGCGACCGTTCGGAATCCGAACGCTCCCCGCGGGCGCCGCCACCCTCGAGCTGGTAGAGAGGAGCGGACTTCGCGGTTGCGGCGGGGCGTATTTCGAGGTCGCCCGAAAATGGCGAGGGGCGCTGGCCGAGCCCGCTCCGCGAGTGCTGGTCGTCAACGGACAGGAAGGTGATCCGGAGAGCGCGAAGGATGTGTTGCTGATGGAGACGGCGCCCGACTTGGTCGTCGGCGGCGCACTCATCGCAGCGGCCGCGGTCGGCGCAGGCGACGTCATCATCGCGGTTACGCCTCGCTCTCCAGTCGGGAAGGCGCAGTTGAGTCAGGTCACGCGCGAGCTCACCAGAGGACTCGATGCTCCGAGGATCCAGGTGGTCACAGGACCGGGTGAGTATGTCGGAGGTGAGGAGTCCGCGCTGCTCGAGCACCTCGAGGGGCGACGCTGTCAGCCGCGCCTTCGGCCGCCCTTTCCTCACGAAGCGGGGCTGTTTGGGAGGCCGACGGTGGTCCAGAACGTCGAGTCGGTCGTGTGGGTGGCGGCGATCCTCGAACGAGGGTGCGAGTGGTTCGGATCGCCGCCGGGCAAGAAGCTCGTGACGCTGAGTGGTGGAGTCAGAAGCCCCGGGGTTTACGTCGCGCATTCCGACATGTCCTTGCAGGACGTCGTCGGACTCGCTGGGGGCGTAGCAGGACAGCTCGTGGCGTTCGCGATCGGCGGGCCCTTGGGTGGCATCCTCCCCCCCGAGGCCGCCGGCCTGAGATTCTCGCGAGAGTCCCTCGGCCAGGCGGGAGTGAGTATGGGGGCAGGAAGCGTGCGGGTCCTCGTGGAGCCGATGTGTCCGTTCGCCGAGGTGGCGGCCGTCGCTGACTTCGTCGGCCGACAGAGTTGCGGCAAGTGCGCTCCGTGCCGGCTCGGCGCACCTGCGCTCGCCCAAGCCCTGAAACTCGTCCAAGGCGGGGAGTCATCGATCGAGGTCGAGTTACTCTCCGAGTTGAGCGAGGCGCTGAGGCTGAGCTCGAGCTGTGGGTTGGGTCTCGGCGCGCCGAACATGCTCCGATCTCTCGTCCGCCACTGGCCTGACGCCCTCGAGACTCATCTGAGGCGGAGGTGTTCGCGATGTGGGTGACCCTCTTCGTCGATGATCGACCCGTCACCGTACCTAGAGGTAGTACTCTGCTCGAAGGCGCAGAGAGCGCAGGCGCGTGGGTTCCGACGCTGTGTCATCTCCAGGACGTGGCACCTCGAGCGGGGTGTCGACTGTGTTTGGTCGCGCTGAACGGCGAGGAGCTCGTCGCCTCCTGCCATCGCGAGGCACGGGAAGGGGACAGAGTCTCGACGACCGACGAGAGAGTCCAGCGAGTGCGGCGGCTGGTCATGGAGCTGCTCCTTGGTGAGCATGGCTCGTGCCCCGAGGGGTGTGAGCTCGAGGAGTTGGCCTCGAGGCTTGGCGTCACCTACTCCCGGTTTCGCGGAGGGACGACGCGACCGCGGCTCGAGCCTCCGAACGAATACCTGACCTACGATTCGACGCGCTGCATTCGGTGTGATCGCTGCGTGCGAGCCTGCAGCAGGCAAGTCCTCCGAAGACCCGGAGACCGCGGCGGGGCGATCGCGACGCTGGGCGGTCACGACCAAATCGGCGAACCTGAGAACGTCTGCGTCGGCTGCGGGGACTGCACGTCTGCATGCCCGGCCCGCGCACTCATCGTCGGCCGACCAGCGCGAGCGATTATCAAAGAGGGCTGACCGAAAATTCGACCGTCGAGCTTGCTTCCGAATCTCCTGGTCTAGCCAGGTAAACCTGGAAGCTTAGGCGCGTAGCCGTTCACAGTCGACAGTCGACAGTCGACAGTTCTGAGGCTACATAACCCGGCCTAGCCGGTACCATAGAAGATCGACAAGGCGGGGCTGGCGTT
>CAYXDO010000225.1:0-14523 GCA_964463485.1 uncultured Myxococcales bacterium
CGGTCCTCCGATCCCGGTCCTCCGATCCCGGTCCTCCGATCCCGGTCCTCCGATCCCGGTCCTCCGATCTCGGTCCTCCGATCCCGGTCCTCCGATCCCGGTCCTCCGATCCCGGTCTCGTGTTGGCGCCGCATGAACCCCTTTGGGGTCGCAGGCTCCGGTGGGGAGTTGGGCGGGGTCGATTTCTGGAAATTGGCTTCCGATTTCGCGACGCCTCCGAAATAGGTCGTGTCGCCGGCAAGGCAGCTTCTCCTGTCGTCGCTTTCGATGACGAAAACGCCCAAGAGTCTCGTTTCGATCGGTTGGGCCACGCCGAGACCAGTGCTGGGAGGCCACCAAAGTAACTCTCGAACCACCCACCAAAGGAGCTCGGTGACTTTGGCGATCCCAGGCTTGGCGAAGAAGCGCCCCAGGCCCCATGGGCAGAAGCCGACTGGACTTCCGCGACGGCTTCGGGGGGGGCCTTTTGACTCTCACCTGGGCCATGCCGAACACGTCCTTACAGGTTCGGCTTCCTGCTGTGATCGAGCGTCAGCGTGGAGTCCTGCTTCCGTCAGGCTTGATCAACGCCCACGATCGAGGGGTGTCGATTTGTGGCCAACAACTGGCCGGGTTCTGCTAAGGACCCTGTATGAACTCCGATACCCGCACCAAGGTCGAACGTCGCCTCATTGCCATACTGGTCGAGGAGCCGTCCCTTTCCTTGAACGACATCTACACCGTGATCGACTCCATGCGATCGGGCGCTTCGGCCGCTCCGAGGCCCGCGCAGGCCCCGAAGGCGGCTCCGACCCCGAAGACCTCGACCCCAAAGAAGACCCCGATCGCGCTTCCGGATCTTCGGTCGAAGTCCGGTCGCGACACCTACGATGGCATGATCTTCGCTGAGCTCGTTCGGCGCGGGGGTAACCGAATTCCCGCGAGGGCCCTCGGCGAACGGGTGCCTGGGGATGGCGATCAGCGGTTGGCTTCCCTGAAGAGGCTGGCTTCGTCCGGAAAGGTCTCCGTGGATGGACAGAGGGCTGCGACTCGCTACACGGTCAACGTGTAGCCAGATCAGACGAGCAGTTGAAGGAGTCCAGCGCGGACTCAGCCTGACTTGGCCCGGCGATCTCATACGGTCACCGTAGGTCTGCTTCGCGCTTTGAGCCCCTCTTGCTTGCCGGCCGATGGCTCAGTCCGTCGGCACGGTGTCCGCCGGCTCGATACTCAGCTTCACGCAGAGGCCGTGGAGCTCGCACTCTCCCTGACAAGACTCGGGCACACCAAGCTCGCTCCAGGTCGCGTCCCCGGGGCCGATGAGTCGTTCGACCTGGTCGACGAGCTCCTCCGAAGTACTTGCTCGAGGCGCGGCGTCGCAGTGAGCTGCACGCGAATCGGAGCAGCTCGCGGCGAAGGCCTTGGCTGCGCTCCGAACGGTCCCGCTCTCTACATACCCGGTGAGTAGGCCCTCTCCGCTGAGTCCGAGTGAGTCACCCGTCAGTCGTCCGGAAAAGGCTGGCGAGACGACGGGAATGGGTACGCCGAACCCTTCGAAGATCGGTACCTCGGGAAACTCGAACAGTCGCGCCGCTGCGTCGACCAGCATGGAGCTGGAATCGACCGATCGGCCGGATACCTCTCGCTCGTCGGCCAGAGTGACCCCGAGCTCGTTGGAGGGCTCCCTGAAGCGATTCTCTTCACCGTAGGCCGACTCCGCGAGCTCGGTCGCGCCGCCTTCGAGGTCCTTTGCCTCGAGGAATCGGAGGCGGGCAGGGCCCCCCTTCGGTCGCCGCAGGTCGACGACGAATACCCAGGCTCGGTGAGCTGGATCCTCCAGGCGCGCGGAGATCGAGGCCGTAAGCGCGAGCTCCCCGAGCCTCGAGCCGGCCGTCGCACCCACCGAATAGCAACCCATTCGGCGAGCAGCTTCCGGGTTTTGTGGAAAGTCATAGCCGCTCACTCGACCGAGCCAGACCTGACCGTCGCCGCCGCACGCGTATGAAAAACAACCGATCGCCAAGGCTGCGGTTTGCACGCAGCTCGTCTTCGAACGCCTCACGCCAGCTCCGAGAGCTCGTGCGTTCCGTCGTCGCCAAACCGAGACTCGGGACGATCGAAATATCGCAGGAAAGTGAGATAGAGGTTCGCGAGCGGCTCGCGGTCGCGAGCTCGGACGTGGCGGCCTGCGCAGAGCGCGCCGCCCGCGCGCCCGAGTAATATCACGGGCAGATCGTCGGCGTTGTGTAGGTCCCCGTCCGAGATCTCACTCGAGCAGTAGACCAGCGAGTGATCGAGCAGCGTGCCGTCTCCCTCCTCGACTTCGTCCATCCGTCGGCAAAGGTAGGCAAGCTGCTCGACCTCCCAGGTCGCGATCCGTCGGAGCTTCTGGAGCTTATCGGCGTCGCGTCCGTGATGCGAGAGGTCGTGATGATCTCCATCGACTCCCATGAACGAGTACGATCGATTGCTTCCGGACGTGGCCAACATGAAGGTGACCACTCGAGTCAGGTCGCAGCGCAGCGCGGCCACCATGAGCTCGCTCATTTCGCGGACGTGCCTTGGGATATCTCGATTGGGCGGCGGTCCGAGCTCGGGGACCGAACAAACGTCGGTAGGCGGAGCAAAGATGCGCTGCTCGAGCTCCCGAAGGCTGGTGAGATACTCATCGAGCTTACGTCGGTCGGGACTCGAGAGCTCGGCCGACAGGGACTTGGCGTCCGCTCGCACGGAGTCGAGCACGCTGGCGGCTTGGCGGCTCTTGCGGGCGCGATCCAAAGCCGTGCGCGCCACGGAGGTCCCGCCGAAGAGTCGCTCGAACAGCACCCTGGGTGTGATGATCTTCGGAAGGGGTGAGGACGGACCCGACCAGGCGAGGCTGCGCTGGTAGGCGCAGGAGTATCCAGAGTCACAACTGCCTGAGAATGCGCCGCCGTCGATTCCCAGCTCGAGGGACGGAAAACGGGAGTCTGGGTTGCCGCGGGCGATGAGTTGGTCGACCGAGACGCCGTTTTCGAGCCGGTCCTCGGAGCGAAGAATCGCGGTCGAGGTCAAGAATGAGCCGGTGCCCCGCGCGTGCGCACCGTCTTCGTCGCGTTGGGCCGGCGCATTGGCGAGCCCGCTGATGAGGGTGAGCTTCGACTGGAGCGAGCGAAGGGGCTCGAGGGCCGGGGCCAGCTCGAGCTCTGGGCCGCGGTTCTCGGGCTTCCAGTCGGAGGCCTGAATCCCATTGGGCACGTAGAAGACCACGAAGCGCTTCGGGGTCGTGGCCGCGCGAGCGACTCTGGGACCCAGGCTCTCGAGGTAAGGGATCGCGACGGCGGCTCCTGCTCCGAACAAGAATCTCCGGCGGCTCATCAAACTCATCGGCGCGCCCTCGAGAAAGCGGCAGACAGGACGACCCGTTTGACGAGCTCGCGCCAGCTCGAGGCACCGGCGATGTCGTCGAGGTCCTCACGGTCGGCCCTACCCGACGGCCCTCGTCCAAGCGCGAACACGAAGAGTTTCTCAGCGACGCACCGGCGCAGCTGAGTACGACTCGCGAGCGATTCGGAGAGGTCGATCGCGCCGGTGACCCACTCCCCCTCAGGCAGCTGGCCGGTGGTATCGATGGGTAGCCCGCCGACTTCGAAGCGGAGCCGACCGTCCATGTCGAACCGCTCCAGAGCCAGACCGATGGGGTCCATCGCGTCGTGGCACCCGGCGCACCTCGGGCTGCGCCTGTGCACCTCGAGCTGTTCCCGGAGGCTCCGACCGGCCGTCGCCGAGTCCACGAGCGGCGGGACCCCAGGCGGCGGGGGTGGCGGCGGGTTGCAGAGAAGCTCGGTCAGAACCCATTTTCCCCTTCTCACCGGTGAAGTCCGATCGGCGTGGGAAGTTAGAGCGAGCCAGCCGGCTTTTCCGAGTATCCCGCGACGTTCGAGACTTTCGCCCAGGCCGACTCGCTCGAAGGCGCTCGAGCTCGTAGGCGTGAGCCCGTAGTGCGTCGACAGGTGTTGGTTCACGAAGGTGGAGTCGAGGAGCAACAGATCCTCGACGGCTCGATCTTCGATGAGGAGAGTCTCGAAGAAGAGCTCGAGCTCATGAGTCATGGCTGCTGCGAGGTCTGGGTCGAGGTCGGACCGGGCTCTGGTGGGGATGGCCGGATCGAGACTTCGAAATCCGAGCCACTGCCCCGCGAAGCTCTCCGTCAGGCCGGTGGGATTCTCGAGGAGTCGATCTATCTCCGCGGCGAGGGTCTCAGGGACCGAGAGCATCCCTGATTCGGCCAGGTCGATTAGGCGATCGTCCGGCGGGCCTCCCGTGACGAAGAACGAGAGCCTCGAAGCCAAGCTGAACGGGTCGATGGGTCGGTGAATTCCGGCGGGTTCCACGCGGAAGAGGAATTTTGGGGAGATGAGTATAGCCTCGATCGCGAGCGCAACACTCTCTTCGAAGGTCTCGCCCTCGTCGTACGCTGCTTGGGCGAGTCGAGCCCAGCGAGAGACCTCGTCGTCGTCAGGCGGCCTCCGGAGCGCTCTTCGGGCGAATCGGCGAACGATGCTCTCGGTGCAAGTAGCGAAGGCCTGCTCGTCGTCTGGTCTGCACGTGAAGATGCGGGCGTAGCCAGGCCCTCGCGGAGCTTCGAGCGGACCCTCGATCACGGCGAAGTCGAGGATAGCCGACGCAGGCTCGGACCCTGAGGACGCCGCGGAGAGCTCGACCCGGCCGATGGCCTTCGTCGACGCCGTCGTGACTTCGAGCTCGATGCGAGCTCGATCGGAGACCACCCGCCGGACGAGTGTCTCGCCAAGAAAGCGAGCTTCGAGCACCGGCAGGTCGCCGCCTCGAAAGGGACTGGCTACGAGAGTCACTCGGTAGGTGCCGGCGCGGTCGACGGCGATCGGGACGTCGAGCCGTCCGGACCCAATGCGCCAACCCAGACCCTGATAGGCCGCGCCGCTCGGACCGTCTAGCTCCTCGCCCTCTATCCGCTCGGAGCGCCGATCACCGAGGAGCTCGCTGATGAGGATCTTCGCAGCCCCATCGTACTGACCGAGCAGGGCCGGAGAGAGTGAGAGGACGTCGGCGATGTTGTCGAAGCCGAAGCTCGTCTCGTCTTCTGGAAAGTCAGCGGCCGGCCGAAGTTGCGTGTTGAAAAGCGCCGCGACCGTCCGGTCGTACTCGGAGCGATTCAGGCGATGCAGGACGAGCGATCGCGGCGCGGGCTCGTTGGGGCGCGCCAAACAGCCGAGCAAGAGGCAAGCCACAGCGGCGCATGCGGGGAGCCTCGACACCGAGCTCCATCTTCGAGGCGACGACGCCGCTTGGCAACCGTCCCCGAGTCATTCCTCGAACCGCAGGCATCTTGGCTGCGGCCTGACGCGGGCAACGAAATATTTCGACGCTATCGCGAAATCGTGACTTCGATGCGCCCGGTTGCGCCTAGCGTCACGCTCTTCGGTGTCAGCATTCGACTCGTTTCCGTGTCGAACGCAAGCAACTCTACGCGCTCGTCAGGGGCCCCGATCACAGTCATCGAGATCCCGTCCTCGGTCGATTCGACGCGTTCGAAGCGGCGGTCGGCGACGGTCACGAACTTGGCGGGCTCGCCGATCAGGGAGAGGCCGTTTTCGAAGATGGGAGCTAGGACGAGGTAAGTGTGATCGAAGGCCTCGCTCGTGGCGGGGAGCTCGAGGTCGGTTTCGACGACGGAGGCCTCTGCCCCTGGTTGGTAGGCGACCAAGGGGCCCTTCCGACCGAGGTCTTCGGACAGGCGCACTCGGCGGTCGCTGATTCGGTCGGGCATGACCAACATGTCCTCGATCGGTGTGCCGTCGTACTGCAGGAGCATGAAGAGATCGTCGGTTTGGCGGCGTGTTTCGTCGCCTCGTTCGATGTGGTACGCCGCGACGTAGGTCCAAACGTACTCTCCTCGCCTCGACTCGGTCGTGGTCACGAAGGGTCGCGAGTGCGGGAGAAACATCGCGTCGATCGGGGTCGCCGGTCGATCGGGCTTGAGCAGCACGCCGTCGGTGCGACAGGTCTTCGAGATGATTTCGGCGTCGCTCTTTTCGATTTGATCTCCAACGCCGACCATGCCGGCGCTCAGCACACTCACCAGCGCCTCGCCCTCGCCCCAGCGCTCCGAGCTGTGGAAGTTGTCCTTGAAGGGCCACAGGCCGAGGGCGCCGGCGATCATGTTCACGATGTGAAACTGGGGCCAAAAGCCGGCCTTCGAACCGTTGGGGATGTAGTCGATGGACGTGCGCACGGTCGTGACGGCGCGACGCTTCACCGCGTCCATGAAGTGCGCCGCGCCGGCCATGGTGAGTTGGGTGGTCAACCCTTTCGCACCCGCGGCCTCGTCGATGAAACCCATCCAGCGGTCTGCCGCGTCGACGTCCGATCGAACCTGCGGGAGCCCCCAAAACTGGGGCATGAGCCAATCCTGCTCGTAGGTGAAGACGCCCCAGCTCGAGGCGTCGGTCATGAGCTCGTCGAAGGGCGCGCGAGAGTCTGGGAGCGACATACCGTCGCCGTCGGTGAACGGGTGCCGGTCGCGGTAGCGATTTTCGGGATCGAACCATCGGTTGTGGGCGATCAGCGGCAGGCCGAGTCGATCGCGAAACGAAGTGAGCCCGTTCGGGAACATCGAAGGGATGGGTTGCCATTCGAGGAGGCCTCCGTAGGGGCTGAGGCCTCGTCCTGGTGCTTTTTCGTACCACCACGAGTCGAGCTGAAAATATCCGAACGGGATCTTGCGCGCATCGGCGTCGGCTTTGACCGCGAGGAGAGTGTCTTCTTCGTTCAGGCCCTCTTCGGTTCGGTAATAATAGTAGGCTCCGTTGTCGGTCCAGTAGCCGAGGTGGCTGAGGCCCCGGTCCGCGTAGCGGTCCGGCGCGGGAACGGCGGTGTCTTTGCGGAGGAGCTCCCCCCAAGCTCGAACGGTCGCGTTGATCCCCTTGCCTTCGACGAACAAGAACCGGTGTGTGAACTCGGCGGGCAGAGTATCGACCTCGCCCGCCACCCCGGAGCGCAACGAGTGGGCTTCGAAATTCACCCAACTCACGAAGAAGTGGTCGAGCGGAGAGAAGACGATGACGTCGAGGTCGTCCGAATAGAGCACGATGGGTCCGAAGCTGGGTTTGGCCTTTCGCGAGGGCGGCATCATCGGAGTCATTTCGAAGGCGAGGACGTGGGTGTATTTGGGGTCGACGGGGATAGGCTCGTATTCGAGCGCGGGCTGCTCGAAGGTCCCGGTCGCGAGGCCGGTCTTGGGGCCGTCGACCACGTGGGTCAGAACTTCGTGCCGCGCCGGTGGTGTCTCGGACGGCGCATCGTTGCAGGCCCAAAGGAGGGCAACTGCGGCTCGGTGGACGCGCATCTCGGCCACGGTAGGCGATCGGGTGGGTCGTGGGAAGAGGGCTGGTTCCGACCCGAAGGTCAATCTCCGAAGGTGCCGGCCTCGAGGAAGCGAAGGACCAGGGAGTGTACTTTCGGGCTCATCATGATGAACGGGTGCCGCACTTGCAGGACGCGGAAGTCTTTGGCGCCTTCGAGCATGGCCTCGACGATCCTGACTTTGCCGTCGTTGTCGCCGTCGAGCAGGGGGTTGAAGCCCCGGTCGTCTCCGCGGCCGCCGGTGAGTATGCCGATCTCCGCCGGGCCGCTCGGGTGCTCGGCGGGAGCGCCGGGGAGCATGGGGGCGAGGGGGTCCCAGCCGAGTCGGTGCAAGGGTAGGGCGTTGCGCACGAGCTCCGCGAGCTCGGCGCCTTGATTGGGCGGGGACAGCATCACGATCCGGCGCGCGGGGAGGTCGGGGAGGGCAGCGCGTGCGACGACTCCGCCGAACGAGTGTGTCACGAGATCGATGGAGCTGCCGTGCTTGTCGGCGAGTGACTTTGCCAGCTCCCGGACTTCGCGGGCCACGTCTTCGAGGGCGCGGTGTTGATAGGCGAACGTCGGCGTCTTGGCTTCGGCCCAGCCTCCGCGGACGAGCGCTCGCGCCATGGGGACCATCGACAGTCCGGTCCGAAGGAAGCCGTGGAGGCACAACGCCGCGCGTGAGTCCGTGGACACGCGGGGAGCATCTCCATTCCCGAGCGCCTCGTCGAGCGCTTCGTTTGGATGAATCGTCGAGGTACGATCGGTTCCAGCTTCATGTTGTACGATCATGTCGGGCTTTCGGCCTCGATGCGGCAGCGGTTGGTCGGGTCGTGTCTCGTTCATCGGACGCTCGAGGATGTCATCCGGGCAGGATCCCGGGTGGTCTCGGTGGTGACTCAGGACGAGTACACCCACGACGTCGTGGTGGGATGGGAAGGGCTCTTCGTCGTTTACGACACGACGTGACTGGGCGCGGTGACGGCGGTCGCCGTCTTCGAACATGAGCCGAGCGCGGACGATTTGCTCGAGGCGCGCGTCGCGCGTGGGTGGGTTCCAACGGCGACGGCGATGCGCGGGGGGGACCGGATCCTCGGGCACGCGGCCTGCCGCTTCGATTCGGCGCGCTGAACGGATCTGACTTTGCCTGGTCACGCGTTCGTGAGAAATCGTCCGAGTGAGTCCCGTTCCTGAGCTCGACGCTCATCTTCAACGGCTCCTGATCCGAGCGATCGCGTCGGAGTACATGATGCTCAACAGCTCCCATTTTCGGGATCGGCTTCGCCGCCGGGTTTTGCGCTGTGCTCGATCAAGTCGAAGCTGGGGGAGTGGTTCGATGTCGCACAATCGCACATCCGTCGAATATGCGATGGGCCGAGACAGGGGACCCACGCACGGACCCACGGACCCGCCGCTGCGTTGACCCTCAAGCCCTGACCGGATACCTTCCGAAGCATAGACTCGGCGGATGGAAGGACACGCGGCGGTGATGTGAAGGTCCGAGAGGTGCTGGAGTTGATCCAGAAGGACGGTTGGAGAATGGTCAGGCAAAAGGGCTCGCACCGCCAGTTCAAGCACTCAACCAAGCCGGGTTTGGTCACGGTTGCCGGAAAGCCGGGGGATGATCTCGCCCCAGGAACGCTCAGCAGCATCTTGAAACAGGCAGGGCTTACCACATGAAATACCTCGTTGTCGTGGAGCAAACAGCCACGGGCTTCTCCGCATATTCTCCCGATCTCCCCGGCTGCGTCGCAACCGGCGCGGATCGGAACGAAGTCGAACGTGAGATGAGTGAGGCGATCGAATTTCACGTTCAAGGGCTCCGGGCCGAGGGGATGGAGATCCCGGTGCCCACGACCTACTCGACCCTTGTGGAGTTGAAAGCTTCGTGACCTCTGGAGATCTATGCCAGCCTCTCGCCGATGGCGATCGGTCCCAGTCTGGTTCCGTCTCGTCCTTTCAAACGAATGGCGTTCGACGTGCTACCCCAAAAGCCGCGAATCCCGCACCGATACTTCGAATCCGAGGGACTCGACATTGAAATTCAGGACCCCGCGTTTCCCGTTTTTCGGACACATGTTCGTCGCCTCGGCAAAGGTCCGCCGCTTCTCCTCGTGCATGGATTGATGACGAGCAGTTATTCGTTCCGGTATCTCATGGGCGCGCTCGCGGATCGATTCACCACGTACTCACTCGATTTACCCGGCGCGGGCCGAAGCGATGCGCCGCTCGAAATGAGTTACGACCCAAGCACGTTGGGGAAGTTGGTCCTCGCCGCAACCCGTCGGCTCGGCATCGCGGGATGTCCGATTGTCGGCAACTCGATGGGTGGGTATGTGAGTCTCTGGGCCGGTCTCGAGGCACCTCCGGGTTGCATGGCCCGATTGGTCGTCATTCATGCGCCCGGATTCCCTGAGTTTCGGCTCTCGCTACTCGGAGCGCTACTTGGCTCTTGGGTTGGAAAGCGAGTTTTCGACGCCCTCATTTCTCGAAATCCGCTCAAATGGTGCCACACCAACGTCCATTATTACGACGAGAGCCTGAAGTCTTTGGAGGAGGCCTCCGAGTATGGCGAACCCCTGCGCAGCTCTGCCGGGAAAAGAGCGCTCGAGAAATATCTGCTCGAAACGATGAGTATTCGAGATATTCGGAAATTCCAGAAAATTCTGGATGAACGAAGGGCCAGGGGTACGGCGTTTCCAGTCCCGCTCCTCCTCATGTATGCCGATCGTGATCCGATGGTGCGTCCTGAGTACGGCCGCCGATACCGCGACCTCATTCCCGAATCAGAGCTCGTCGTACTTTCGGAGGCATCCCATTTCGCGCATGTCGATGCGGTCGATCGGCTCTTGCCACCTCTCTTGCGGTTCCTCGATGGTGGTCGAGCAAGCCATGAGTGAATCCAAACCAGCGCTCGTTGCGTCCTTGCTGGAAATCGAGGCGTCCCTCGAAGCTCCGGCTCTCGACGCTCCGGCTTTGGAGTCCATTCCTCCGATCCTCCTCGCGCTCGACCTACGCGTTCGGACGGATACGGGTTCGCCGGGGTTCGAAGGACAGCTGTGGCTCGGCGTCGAAGAGCTCGGCCGAGTCGTCTGGTGGGTGGTTGAGCTTGGTCAAGTCGTGCACACGCGTTTTACGGAGAGGCCTCCGAAGAATGCCGGCGCCGTGGTGCTCTTCTCCGCCGCCGACGCAAGCCAGATCGTCGCAACGGGCAATTTGCGCCCTGGATCCGAGCTTGTATCCGCATCGGGCGATGTGGGTCTTTTCGAACGCTTCGTGAACAGGTATGGCAAGGGCCGCGACAGTTTGAGTGTTCGCGGTTGGCAGACAGCCGCTGGGAAACGTAAATGAGTATCGGAAGAACAGGAAGCGGCGGCGGCTCGACACCGTTGAGCCAGCAGATTCAGAACCCTCAGACCTCGAAAGAGCCTGTCGTCATTGGCCAAATCGCCGTTGCCAGAGTGCCATCGAGCGATCGCGTCGAAGTCGGCGCCACGGACGGCGTGCAAGCACCGCGACCGTCGAACCTCGATCGCCGGGGCGTCGCGGCCGTCGAAGCTGCATTGCGTTCCCAAGGCATCGATCCAAACAAAGCAGTCGCCAATGTCTCTGGGTACCTGGCTCGGGCCCCCGATGATTTTCGGACGCGAAGGGACGGGCCTCCGACGATTCAGTGGCATCCAAGCTTTTTTCAGAAAGCGGGTCCGCTCTGCGGCGTGGGCACACTCACCGAGTTCAAGACCCGTAACGAAGCGTTCGACGCGATCGCACTCCGGCGCGCGGGCGGGGCGCAAGGGCATGTTTTCCTCGTGACTATAGGTACGTCGGTTGACGGAAAGTCTTCCGGGTGGATGTTGGCCGAGTACACGGAGTCTCGGCTCGGCAAGGTCGATCTCACTGAGCTCAGCGTGGCAGGCCTTCCCCTCGGCGGGCGCCCAAATCAGAGCTCGGCGGAAACTTATGTCGTCGACGGCCGCGGTCACCTCGGCCAGCTCCGAATGAACGGTCAGGACTGGCGGCTCGAGGAGCTTGCGCGACAAGGCTCTCAGCTCGTTCCGAAATCGAGAGGAGCGCCGGCTTTTCGCCTGGAGCTTCATGGGCAAAAGCTCGATGAGCCCGCTCCGGTCGCCGACTCTCTACCGTGGGTTGTGCCGAGCACCAAAACGAACCACGGCAAAAATGTTCAATTTACGCCGAGTATCGCCTTTCGCCCCGGACCCTCGATTGACGAGCTCGGCAAAACGCTCGCTTGGATCGACGCGAATCTTCCCAAACACGTAAAAGTAAAGGCCGGCGGATCATTACACTCGTGGTCACCGGTCGCCGCCACGAATGGAGTCTTCATCCATCCCGAAGGAATACGGTTCATCAGCTCGCTCACCGGTGCAGAGGCCGATCGATTTGGCGCAAGAAAGCTCGACCCGAAGTCCGCCGAAAACCTTTTTCGAATCGGCTCCGGAACTCAGATTCGAGAGATCAACCGTCGCCTCTGGGATGAATTTGGAAAGGCGCTCCCCGTTTTGGGCGGATTTGATGGGCAGACGATCGGAGGCGTATTGCCGACCGGCACTCACGGATCCGTACTTTCGTCAGGCCCGCTCGCATCCATGATTCGAAGCATCGATCTGGTCAGATCAGACGGACAGAAGGTTCGGATCGAGCCATCGGCTGGCCCAACCGACCCCGACGCTTTCCGCGCGACTCACTCCGGTTGGGAGCTCGTTCAAGACAACTCGTCATTCTCGGCTTCGCTCGTCAACATGGGTACGCTCGGCGTCGTGCATTCGTACGTCGTCGAAGCCAAAGACAAGTTCTTTCTAAACGAGGTACGAACCGAGACGACCTTCGCGAAATCGATTCAGACACTCGAAGGCGGAAATATCTACAACCTCACGGAAACCTCCGATCGAGCCGCGAAGCCGACATCCCGGCGATTCGAAGGACATCCAGAGCGCGCGTTCCATCTCGAGCTGCTCTTCAACCCACACGGTGAGAGAGTCGTCGTCACGTCTCGACAACCGACGAAGCTCACAGGGGAGGAGCCTCCGGCCGAGAAACCTGGCCGCGATCTTTTTCGCGCGCTGGGGACGCCCGATCGCTTCGATCGCCCGGATCTTCCAACTTGGATTACCGAGAATTTTCACGATTTTGTCGGAAATATTGGAACCACGCTCGGTAAATTGATCCCGAAGCTGACTCCGGGAATCGTCGATCGAGCTCTGGCGTCCATGTCCGACGCCGGTTATTTTGGGCGAAGCTACAACGTCTTCAACATCGGTGATGGCGCAAATCAAATCCCGTCCCTGTCGGGAACTCTCTTCGTCCCGCTCGAGGGAGACAAGTATCTGCGTGCCATGGAGATCATTCAGAGGACGGCCGCGGAGCTCGTCGAAAATACGGGTGAGTATCACAACGGTCCAATCTCCCTGAGGTTCGTCAAGGGATCCGACGCGCACCTGGCGTCCCAGGAAGACGTCGCGAGCTTCGAGCTCATCTTCGCCGGCAACCCACCACACGCCGAGACACACATGAAGGCCTACTATGAGGCGCTTCGAAAGGAGCTCGGCCCTGAATCGGTTCGAGTGCATTTTGGCCAGCTTCTGCAAAAGCTCGAACCCGCCAGCGTTTTTGATGGTCTTCCAAAGGCCGACGCTTGGAAGAAATTTCGGAACGAGCTCGATCCAAACGCTCGGTTCGTCAATGAGTGGCAAGCTCGCGCGCTTTCGGCTTGATGCCCAGCAAACATCCTGCGACCTCGAGCGCGCATTTGAACGGTCCGAGCGTGGTCGAATGCAGGTTGGCGAAGGTCACCGAAGCGGCGATCTGTCCGCCCAGAAAGCCATATCTTGGCACCGTGACCGCGAACGCGGCGGACGATTTGCACGAGGCGCCCGACGCGCGTGGAAGGGTTCCAACGGCGATGCGCGGGGGGACCGGATCCTTGGGCACGCGGCCTGCCGCTTCGATTCGGCGCCCTGAACGGATCTGACTTTGCACGCTCACGCGTTCGTGAGAAGTCGGCTGAGTGAATCCAGTCCCTGAGCTCGACCCTCACCTTCAACGGCTCCTGATCCGAGCGATCGCGTCGGAGTACATGATGCTCAACGGCTCCCATTTTCGGGATCGCCTTCGGCCGCCGGGTTTTGCGTTGTGCTCGATGAAGTCGAAGCTCGGGGAGTGGTTCGGATCGACCCGGACGCTCCAGATCAGCCTGGAGATGGCGATCTCACAGCCCTGGGGTGTGGTCGTCGAGGTGCTGAAGCACGAGATGGCGCATCAGTACGTGGAGGAGGTTCTCGGGATTCGGAGCGAGTCGCCGCATGGTCCGACGTACCAGCAGATTTGCCGTGAGATCGGGATCGATCCTGCGTCGACCGGACTGCCGTCGTCGGGTGTGAGCGCCGATCCATCGACGGCGAAGGTCGTGGAGCGAATTCAGCGGTTGTTGGCGTTGGCCCGCAGCCCCAACGAGCACGAGGCGGAGGCAGCGATGGCGGCCGCGCGGAAGCTGATGCTGAAGCACAACCTCGAGCGCATCTCCGCGCGGAAGAGCTCGGAGGCGTATACGTACGAGCGGATCGGCGAGCCCGCGCGACGGATCCACGCGTGGGTTCGGAGCTTGGCGTCGTTGCTCGCGGAACACTTCTTCGTCGAGATCCTTTGGGTGTCGACGTTCCTGCCGAAGCAAGGGGTGTGGGCTCAGGAGCTCGAAGTCATGGGTACGCGGTCGAACCTGGAGATGGCGAAGTACGTCCACGCCTATCTGTCGCGCGCGGCGGAGGCGGAGTGGCGGGAGCACAAGAAGGCGCAGAAGATCCGCGGCGACCGCGATCGCCTGCAGTACATGGCGGGCGTGATTCGTGGGTTCTCCGAGAAGCTCTCGGAGAAGAGAGTCGAGGAGCGGGAGCAAGGGTTGATTTGGGTCGGTGACGCCGACCTCGACGAGTTTTTCTCGAAACGATATCCACGAACTCAGACCGTTTACTCGGGGGGAGGACGGCTCAGCGAGG
This sequence comes from uncultured Myxococcales bacterium, assembly GCA_964463485.1. Taxonomy (GTDB): domain Bacteria; phylum Myxococcota; class Kuafuiibacteriia; order Kuafuiibacteriales; family Kuafuiibacteriaceae; genus CAYXDO01. The sequence continues at coordinate 14,355 of CAYXDO010000225.1, forward strand.
CCTACGCGCACGGAAAGGCGGCGGGGCGGGACATCGTGCTGTCGCGGCCGGTCGCAGACGCTCGCCCGGGGCGAGGTCTCGCGCTGCCCGCGAAGACTCACTCCTGACCGGCACCTCCTGACCGGCACCTCCTGACCGGCACCTCCTGACCGGCACCTCCTGACCGGCA
>CAYXDO010000226.1:0-14518 GCA_964463485.1 uncultured Myxococcales bacterium
GCCCGATCCTAATCCTAATCCTGCCTCTCTAAAGTGATCACCTACTCCTGGCGATGACTGCATCTTCGGCGGACACGTTCCTCGAGGGACCCAGCAGAATCCGCAAACCCAACGCAATCTATGCGTGACGGATTCTCCAACCGAGACACAAGTCTAAGGAAGTGGTCGCGCAGCGACTCACTCGGGGGTCCTCTTGCACGAAGCCGAATCCGCACTTCCTTCTCTGTACACGCACCTCACGAATCGAACTTGGTCTTGGAGCGGCCTTTGGGGTGAGATTTGGGAAGGCCGGAGAATGATCGAAACCCATCAATGCGACGGCGATCAGCGCTACCTCGTGGTCGCGGCCGGGAGCGCGAAGGAAGTGATGAGCTCGCGCGAGCGCGAGGTCCTTCGCGCGGTAGCTCGCGGCGCACCCAACAAGGTCGTCGCGAGTGAGTTGGGTCTGCCCGAGTCCACGGTGAGTTCTTGCGCCTCGAGCGCGCTCGAGAAGCTGAACCTGCCCGACCGACCTTCGTTGATCCAGTTGGCCGCTGCAGCCGCGGAGAACGGAGATTCCACGGCGATGCAGGCGCTCGATGGGGATCGCGTGTCGCTCCGACTTCCTGTGGTCAGTGACGACTCTGCTTCGAGGCTGACGCCGTCGGAGTGTGCTGTCCTGAAGCTGGCCCTGAGTGGGAAATCAAACAACGAGATCGGTTGCGCCCGCGGCACTTCGCCGCGTACGGTGGCTAATCAGTTGGCGGCGTTAGGAAGGAAGCTGGGCGCGACGTCAAGGGTCGGCCTTGCGCTCCGTGCCATCGAAGCGGACGCGATGTTGGCGGGAGTTGAGCGGAATCGTATGGTAGCCAAAGGCGTTGGGGCGGTCTAGGTTGAAACAGCGTCGCGCGACGCCTAATTGTTCTACTCACTCCATGACGAAGCCTCAGATCCGGCGGCGAAAGGCGTACAGCTCGGATGAGTATGTCGGAGCCGCGTAAACGACCCCATCCACGACCGTCACGGAGGCATCGAATTGGCGCAAGAGGCCCAACATGGGGTAGCTCCATCGAACCCAGCCATTCCTCGCGTCTACGGCGTAGAGAACGTTTTCATCGGTGCCGAAGTAGAGCAAGCCGTTGGCGAGGGCTGGTGCGGTTCGGATGCGGTCGCCGAAGGCGGCGCTCCAGATCGGCGTACACTCTCGCTGTCCACATCCGTGAGCGTCGAACGCATGAAGGATCCGGCCGGCGCCAGCGTAGACCTTTCCGTCGCCTACCGCGACGCCGTTTTCTCCTCCGGCTTGCTCGAGAGCTCCCCACCAAGCAGGGCCGCAGGGGCTGTCGCGACAGCCTTGGGTGGAAAAGGCATAGAGCCTGCGGTCGGTCGAGCTCACGAAGACAGTACCGGTGTTTTCGTCAACGGCAGGGAATGAGTTCCCGATTTCTCCGATCGCACCGGTCCATAGTATGGTGCCGTCCACTGCCCGAAGGGCGATGAGCTGTCCGCCGAGGTTGCTAAGGTAGAAAACGCCTTCCGACGTCGCTGGCGACACGCGTCCGACTGCACCCACGGAACGAGTCCATCGTTGGGCACCGGTTGCGGCATCGAAGCCGTAGGTCACCATAGGGTCGGTTTGAATGAGCAGGCCGTTCCAAAGCGCGGGAGAGCGATCTCCGATCTCGGAGTAGGTCGTCGATGTCCAGACGGTCCTCCCGCTCTTCGCATCGAACGCGGCGAGCCGCCTTTGGTCCCGTTCGCCATAGTAGACCATGCCGTTGGCCACGAGCGGGGTCCCGACCGCGCCACCCATGGCCCTCCTTTTCCATGCGACCGTACCGGAACGGGTGTGGAGGGCGGCAATCTCGCCGCAATAGGTACCCATGTGGACGAGTCCGTCGGCGACGATGGGACACCCATAGAACGAGCAATTGATGGAGGTGCTCCACAGAAGCTCGAGATCCGAGACGTTCTCCGGGGAGATCTGAGTCTCGTCCGGGTTGTGGCGCGTCTGCGCTCCGTCGAATCCGAACTGAGGCCACCGACCGACGCTGGCGAGAAACTCGTCCTGGTTTCCGTCCGGCTTCGGCACGGATGCGTCGCCAGCGTCGAACGGCTCACCGATTTCGTCCGGCGCTCCGGGCGGCTCAAACTCGTGGGCCGTGTGTCCGAGATCCAGCGTCGACGTGCAGCCGATGCTCAACACCGCCATACTCTGCCTGATCACCTGGGATCCAAGGAGCGACATTCTCAGTCAGTCACGCTACAGGAATTCGCCCCGCGGCGCGATGCCCGTGTCGGTCCTGGAATTTCGCGACGAACGAAAGGAATTCGCTCCCGAGACGTCAGGAGAGTTGCTGTATATGCGTATAGACAGCGGCACGCACGGCGTGTAGAAGACCCTGCGTGTTGGCCCATCGCCAGTGGCCTGGGGTGCTGGCAGCGGCACTGGGATTCTTTGCGCACCGAAGCGCCGTAGCTCAAACCCAGGCAGCTCTCGAGTTCCGCGCAGATGCTGCGGAGCGGACCTGCCCGGATGAGTCATCTTTTCGAAATTTGGTCTCGGCTCGCCTAGGTCACGACCCTTTCGTCGGCGAGGGATCCAGTCTTGTCAGGGTAGAATTCGTGGTGATCTCGAAGCAAGTTCGGGCGCGTGTTGAAGTCATTCAGGGGGACCTTTCTCCGGCCGTTCGCGAGCTCAAGGCTCCGGCCTACCAGTGCTCCGAGGTTGCGACCGCGATCGCCACGGTCGTCGCCATCGCGCTCAGCGATCACGGTCCGGCGCAGAGAGCTCGTACCGCAACTTCGAGCCCGCCCTCTCTTTCGCCACCTTCAGCGCGCAAAGTTTACGTCCTAGCATCGCCCGAGCCGCCCGCCGAACCCGAGGAGCCGTCCGCCAAAGTCATGGTAGCGGGAGCAGCCGTCGGCGTGCTGGGCCTGACGCCCGGACCTGCGCTCGGCGCCCAGGTCTCGCTCGGGATGGGCGCGGGGCGTTTCGGTGTCGAGCTCGAAGCTCGGTATGAGTCGGCGGGGAGGGTTCGCCTGGAAATGAGCTCGGTCGAGGCGAGCGTGATCTCGGTCGCGGCGGTCCCTTGTGCACGCGTTTCGAATTGGATGCTTTGCGGCAGAGCTCGCCTCGGCTCGTTCCTGGCTCGCGCACTGGACGTGGAGCTCCCGATTCCGCGGTCGTCGCTCTTCGGCGCCGCCGGCATTCGAGCCGTCTACGGGCTCGCGCTGACAAGCGGTCTTTCGTGGCGCCTCCTCGTCGACCTCGAGATTCCGCTCGTGCGAACCTCGGTTCTGATCGACGACGAGGTCGTTTGGACTTCACCGTCGGTCATGGGTGGAGCGGCGACAGGTATCGAGCTCGAGTTATGAACGACGTGAATTCCTCGGCCAAGTCCGCCGCCGACTCGTCGCTGAGTCCTGCCTTCTCGGCGCTCTTCGAGGAACACTTTGCCTACGTCTGCCGAAGCTTGAGAAGGTTGGGCGTCCACGAAGTCGACGTGAAGGACGTCTCTCAGGAGTTGTTCATGACGGTGATGCTCCGTTTTGGTGAGTACGACTCCTCACGGTCGGCCCGGGCTTGGCTATTCTCCTTCGCCGTCCGTTTTGCATCGAACTATCGACGTCTCGCAAGGCATCGGCTCGAGAGGCTGGATGTCCCGGATCCGATGCCGTCGAATCCCACGGATCTCTTGGAGGCTCGTGATTTGGTCTTGCGCGGTCTGGCACGATTGGAGTTTGATCGAAGGGTCGTCCTCATCATGCATGACATCGATGGCTTTCCTGCGCCGGAGATCGCAGCGGAGCTTGGCATACCGTTGAATACGGTCTATTCGAGGCTTCGACTCGCTCGCGCAGATTTTCGCGGTGCGGTGGGGGTTCGCGACCCATGACAGAGCCCGTTTCATCCGAGCTCGCGAGGCTCTTTCTCGCAGAACGCGACGCAGTCCGTGAGGATGACGAGCTCCGGGCGACGAAGGAGCACGTGAAGTGGCGGCTGGAGCTTTCTTCGGCGCTCGCCGTGGGTTTGCCGGTGTTGGCCACGGGCGGGCCTGCTCGCAAGGGCCTTCTGGCCGTCACCAAGAAGGCGATTGTGGCGACCAGCATCGCGTCCTTTGCTGCTGGCGCCGCCGCGGGGAGCGTAGCAACGAAGGCGCTGACCTCTCCGGCGACTCCGTTCCAAACTCAGAGCTCCCCGGCAGCTGCGGTTGAGGCGGTCGCGCCGCCTGCCACCGACGCATCCACCGCGCCGAGCCCTTCGTCGGTCCTGGACTCGGGGGGTTCCAGGGAAGGGCCAGAAGACGCGGGGACCCGGGCCGCGCGCGTGCCTCGCCGACGTGATGAGTTGGCGCTCGAACGAGAGATTCTCGATGTGGCTCAGGCCGCGCTCGGTCGCGGCGATATCCCTCTGGCGCTCCGGTCCATCGAAGGACACGCCCGACGCTGGCCGGCGGGTGCGTTGGTCGAAGAGCGCGAGGCCCTTTGGATCCTCGTCCTGGCCAAAGAAGGCAAGAAGGACGAGGCCGAGAAGCGGGCCGAAAAATTCCACCGCGAATTTCCGGGGAGCATTTACGGTCCGCCGATCGAGCGCGCGGTCGCCAAGTGAGACTTTCGGAAGGAGAATGCGAGCCCGTGCCGAGCTCACTCCGGCCGGTGAAAAGTTTGCACTTTGAACGAAAAGGTCGGGGCAGCGTAGATGACGCCACCGACGACCGACACGGCCGACTGGAATTGGTGGAGACTGCCGCCCGTGAAGTAGCTCCATCGGACACTGCCGTCCCTGGCATCCACCGCGTAAAGGATGTTCTCGTCGGTTCCGAAATAGAGCAACCCATTGGCGAGGGCCGGCGCGGTTCGGATGCGGTCGCCGAAGGGGGACCTCCAGACCGGACTGCACTGTTGCTGTCCGCAGCCATGGGTATCGAACGCGTGCAGGACTTGGCCGGCGCCGACGTAGACTCTTCCGTCACCGATCGCGACGCCTTTGTCGCCCCCAGCGTGCTCGAGAGCTCCCCACCAGATGGGTTCGCAGGCGCTCTGACCGCAGCCTCGAGCAGAAAACGCATAGAGTCTTCGGTCGGTGGAGGTGACGAAGAGGGTATTGGTGGCCTCGTCGACGGCAGGGTAGGAGAAGCCGTCGGTACCCACCCTCGCGGTCCACCGGATGTCTCCATTCTCGGCGTCGATGGCGTAGAGAGTTCCGGCGAGGTTGGCGAGGAAGAATACGCCCTCCGAGGCCGCTGGAGACGAAGCGATCCCGTGCCTGCCGATCGACCGATGCCACCTCCGAACTCCGGTGTTCGCGTCGAAGGCGAAGAGCTCGCCGGAATCATCGGACTGAATGATGACGTCGTCCCAAATCGCGGGCGAACGATCGACGACTCCTGTGGCGATCGTTGCAGTCCAAACGGTTCGCCCACTCCTGGCATCGAATGCGGCGAGCACCCGCTGGTTGCGGTCGCCGTAGTAAATATTTCCATTGGCGAAGAGTAAGTTGCCGGTAGAGCCACTCACTCTCCTCTCCCAGGCCACCGTGCCGGACCCTGCGTGAAGCGCCACCATGTCGCCGCAGTAGGTACCCACGTGAACCAGGTCGTTGGCGACGACCGGGCCCCCGTAGAGGGAGCAGGTGAATGAGGCGCTCCAAAAGGGCTCGAGCTCCGAGACGTTTTCCGGGGTGAGTTGAGCTTCGTCCGGGTTGTGGCGCGTCTGCGCTACGTCGTAGCCGAACTGAGGCCATCGGGGGGGGCCCATGTCGCGCCCGGTGTCTCGCGAGCTGTCCTGAATCATCGCGTCGAGAACGGCCGTGTCAAGAACGGCCGCGTCGGGAACGGCCTCTTCGGGATCGGTCGCGTCGAGAACTCCGTCGCTCGCGTCGGGCTTACCGACGCGCCCTAAATCCAACTCCGCACGGCACGAGCTCGCGCCTGCAATACTCAGCATCGTCGCCAAGGTCCAGCGTGCCCACATCGAGACCGTCACACTACAGGAACTGGCGCCGCGGCGCGACGAGCGGAGGCATCGATCAGGGTCCGACGTGGAGGTTGTACGTCACCGAGGTCGAGAACCAGGGAAGAGTTCCGGTGAATCGGAGCGTGTGGTCACCGGGGCTGAGCGGGCGAACCATGACAAACCAACCGGAACTTGCGCAGGGATGACAATGGAGCGTCCCGTCGCCGCCGGCAGGGCACTTGGCAGGTGTCACGCCCAGGACCGGGTCGGTCTCGTCGAACCGACACAAAAAGGCCGGAGACTCGGTCAGGAAAGGCGCAAGTTCTTCGTTGGTGTATGACTTCCCGTCGAGCTCCATGGTGACCGTTCCTTGCGTGATGTAGGGACGAATGTGATCTTGAAGACCCGTGATCGTCCACGCCTGGGGGTCGTTCTGCGTGTTGAACCACACCAAGTTCAAGAGCGGGAAGAACAGGAACTTGTTGATCGGGATGTTGCACGACCGAGTCTCGGTGGTTCCGAAGGTCCCGGCCAGGAACCAGACGGGGCCTTTCTGGCCGACGCCGCAGTTGGCGCCGGTCGAGTCCAAGACGGGATTGGTCGCCGCCGGGATCTTCATCGCCCACTGCCACCATTCGGCGGACCATTGCTCGTACGTCTTGCCCGCTTCCTTCAGCTGCGGAGCGAGCAGCCGGGGCCGGGTTTGAGCGGCGGCAATGCCACCGGTGGTGAGGCTGGAGGCCATGACCAGGGCGGCGATGAGACTCTTCTGTAGTACCATTTGGAGTGTCCTTTCTCCGAACTGAGTTACTTTCCCGATCTGAGCGCGTTCTCACTCGATTCGGGAAGTGCAAGGGTGCGTTTTCGAGAGACCAAGAATCAATGGTCAATTCTTCGCCGGAAAAATTGTTTTCGGCCAAAGTCGCAACCCGCAGAAGGGTCGTGAGTCAATGGTCAATTCTTCGAAACGTGGCTACTCGCTTTGCCGGGCAAGATCGGGCGCGAGGGCAAGGGCATGGGCACGGGATGAGTTTCGGGGTCCCTTTAACCGGATCCTCGCATCCACCACCCGGCAGCCCTTCCCGGGCTCGAACACCTTGACCGGGTTGAGGTCGAGCTCGGCGATTCGGGGATGCTCACCGGCCAACTGAGCAACTCTCAGGATGACTTCTTCGAGCGCCTCGACATCGGCCGGAGGCGAGCCCCGGAAGCCGTCGAACAGCTTGGCCCCCCGAATCCCACGAACCATGGCGTTCGCATCCCGATCGGTCAGAGGATACACGCGGAAGATCACGTCCTGCATCAGCTCCACCTGCACACCGCCGAGCCCGAACATGAGCAGCGGACCGAAGGACGGGTCGCGAGTCATGCCGACGATCGTCTCGACTCCGCCGTTGAGCATCGGCTGAACGGTGACGCCGACCATTTCATCCCTTCGCCCAAGCGAAGTGAGTCGCGCTTCGATCCCCCGGATCGCCGAACGCAGCTCGCTTTCGTCTCGAATACCCAGCACCACCCCACCCACGTCGGACTTGTGAGTGATGGTCGGGGAGGCGAGCTTCACCGCGACTGGGTACCCCAGTCGCTCCGCGATACGCGTGGCGTCGTCCGCGTCCTCGGCGAGGGGTGACTCGGGCGTCTCCAGGCCGTAGGCCTCGAGCACGACTCGCGCCTCTTCGGGGCTCAGCCACACGCTTGCTTCGGATCCCGCGCTTGCTTGCGCTTGGTCGATGACCTCGGCGACTCTGTCCGAGTCGACCTCGAAGCGCCGGACGAGCCCCTCGGGAGTGTCGCGCCAGCGGCCGTACTGAACGGCTCGAGCCAGAGCGATGGCGGCCGGCTCCGGGAACGCGTACGATGGAATGTGGCCGGCCTGAAGAGACTGCAGACTCTCGATCACGCCGTGAGTGCTGAGAAAACACGAAACCACCGGCTTGGGCTCCTCACCCCGAGCGCGGGCGTCGGCCTTGGCTGCTTCGTTGGCTCGGACGATCGCGCGGGCGACCTCGAGCGGCCCGGTCACGATCGGAGGTACGTACAGCACGACGAGCGCGTCGACGTTCGGGTCGTTGGCGACGAGCCGCACGGCCTGCTCGTAGGAGGCCGCGTTCGCCGACGCGATCATGTCGACTGGGTTCTTGGTGCTCGCTTCCGTTGGCAAGAATGACTTCAGCGCGGTGACCGTCGCCTCGGCTAGAGTTGCGACCTCCAGACCGTGGGACTCACAGGCGTCCGAGGCCATGATCCCAGGCCCACCCGCGTTGGTCACGATCGCCACGCGATGCCCGCGTGGCACAGGCTGATTGGCCAGGAGCATCGCGACGTCGAAGAGCTCCTCCATGGTGTCCGTGCGAATCACGCCGGCCTGCGTACACAACGCACTCACCGCGCTGTCCGCGCCAGCGAGGGAGCCCGTGTGCGACGACGCCGCGCGAATGCCCGCGCGCGTGCGACCGCTCTTGACCGCGACGATCGGCTTCTTACGGCCCGCGCGACGGGCGATTTCGAGAAATCTGCCCGGATTGCCGAAAGACTCGAGGTACAAAAGAATGATCGAGGTCCCGGGATCTTGTTCCCAAAACTCCAGCAAGTCATTTCCTGAGACGTCGGCCTTGTTTCCAACACTGACGAATTGAGAGATCCCGATGTTGAGCTTGGCCGCATACTCGAGGATCGCGAGCCCCAGCGCACCGCTCTGCGAGGAAAAGGCCACCGAACCTGCGGGCGGGTATGGCGGGACGAAGGTCGCATCCATCAGCACGCCGCCCTCCGTGTTGAGTACGCCAAGGCAGTTCGGACCCACGACTCTCATCCGATAGCGGCGAGCGATCTCGACGAGCTCGCGCTCCCGAGCCGCGCCCTCCGCGCCGGTCTCCTTGAACCCAGCGCTGATGACCACCGCGGCGCGCACACCCTTTCGCCCGCAACCCTCGAGCACGTGGGTGACCAGCACCGCGGGCACCACGATCATGGCCAGGTCCACCGGACCCGGCACATCTTCGATCGTCGAGTACGCCACCACGGACTGCACGACCGGAGATTTCGGATTCACCGGGTACACTGGACCGTTGAAGCCATGCGCCAGCAAATTGTGGAAAATCTCGGCACCGACCGCGCCGCGCTCGCGTGAAGCGCCGATCACCGCGATCGACCGCGGCCGAAAGATCGCGTCGATCCCTCGAGGACCTTCCGAGTTTGGCGCGGAGCCTGGCGCCGAGGATGTTTTGGACATGCCCGGTCTTGTACTCTTCCATTTCTACAAGCCAAACACCGGAATGCCCGCGGCATCCAGCCGCCTGGCCGCAGCCCCCTCGACGAGTAGAAAAGCCTCATCATCGGAAGCCATGTCGATGCCGACGAATCGTCGCGCATCCCCGGTCTCTCGGAATTTCCGATTACATGCCGCGATCACCTCGCTGGCGGACGAGAGCTGACCGGTCGCCGGGAGCCAGTCACCGACCAGACGTTGCAGAGTGGCCGCGTCCGTCGAAGGGCCGAACGCAACGTAGCCATCGAGACCCGCCCGGTGACTCCCTGCCTCGTAATACGAACGAAGCAGCGTGGAAATCAGAAGCTCCGATCGGCCCTCCACGAGCGCTTCCAGGAGCTGCTCGTTCATTTCTCCGAGCTTTCCTTCGAGCTTCAAAGCATCCACGGCCTTTCGGATCGCCGCGGACACGACGATCTCCGGCGTGGCTACGATCTCGAAGCTCAATGAGACGGTCTCGCTCGAAATCTCCGGGAGCGCGGGCTCATCGAGCTGAATGGGAATGACTCGTCGCGGAGCCCAGTCGACCGTTCCTTCCCCCCCACGGGCCGCGTCGATGAGTTGCCCCACGGACCACCAAGTCACCTTTCGATGACCGGCGATCGCCAGGATCGAGCGGCCGTGACTCACGGTCATCACCCGATGGGCGCCGAGCAGGTCCCTCTTGCGCAGATCCTCGAGCAGCCAAGTCGGCAGGGGCAGAAGCGCCGCTTGCTCGCGTTCGCGGCCGAGCACCTCGAGTCGCCCTGCCGTCGGGTCGAGCAGCAAGGCCCACCCGTCCGCCAAGAGCTCCACGCGAACTTCCGGGGCGAGGCGGTCGCGAACGAGGGTCGCGCCGAGCTCACCCAGCCACCAGATGGACCGGACCTCATTCGGTCCGCGAACCACTTGAGCGAGCACCGTCGATCCGGCGGACTCGGCCTGGCGCGTGGTGCCGGCGATCTCCGCGGCCCATCGCTCGGTGGACACGGGTGTCGGCGCGGTATGGCCGATGAGTCCAGGTCCGCGCGCTCGTGCGACGTGTTGCGCATTCTCCGGCCATCCGCGCTTCGGGTCGGTCACGAGCTCTTGGCCGGACTCGAGCTCGAGCCATCGGCGGCCCAGGTGGCTCTCGATCCCGATCTGTCCGGGGGCCTCCGCGAAGACGGAGGGCAGGAAGGCGCGGCGAGTCTCGGCGACGAACGGCCGCAAGGCGAGGGGCGTGCTCACGCGGGGAGTATACGGCGTCTCTGCAGCGGGAGGCACTCGCGACCGATCGCGCAATCGCGCAAATCACCGCTCCGCGAGTTTGCACCACGCGGCCGCGCTGCAGCGGCGCCCGAATGATGTCGGGCCGGATCCAGCGCGAGTCCATGCGCCGAACTGCGTGGTCAGTCAGGGCGAAGTCGGGGACTTTGAGGCAGCATGGCGCGCCCCATTCGAGGACGGGTCGTCGTTTCCAATCCGAAGGCATCGCAATCTCCTCGAGCCGCCATGCAGGGTCAGACGCCGCCTCCGACCGCGTCGAACTTGCTCGCCCGGCCCAGCTCTGCCTCCGGGAGGCTCGCGCGACATCCTCTCTGACCGCTTCGATCTCGCGAGCAAACGCGGTAAGCATTCGGTGCGACTCGGAGACCGAGATTCGCGGGGCACGTTTGAGCTACGTTGAATTCCTCCTCACCCTTCCCCAGGATCTTCGACTCTTGGCTCGGCCCCGGCTTGCGAGCCAGCCCAGCCGGGGAGCGATCGAACACGTGTTGAGGCTCCGGACTCAATTCCCATTTCTGGACCGCGCACTTCGAGATGTGGACAAGGACTCGCCCGAACGGGCGATGAATCGCATCAGCTTTAGGTTGGTCGCCGACGGCCTCGACCGGTGCGCCACCTCGGTCGAAGCTCACGCGTTCCTGCAGAAAATTCTCGCGCTGCCGATTCCTCAGGCTCCCCGGCTCCACATCTGGGCGTGGAGCGTTCTCGGACTCGATCCGAGCTTGGTTCAGCATGAGTTACGCGAAGCTCTGAGAGGCTCGTCTGTGGACAAGCAGACGTTGGCCGACGCCACTCGCGTCCTGCGTGTCGTGTCTGATCAAGCTGTTTGCGAACGAATCGCCGTGCCCGCGTCGGCGCTCCTCTCGAGACTGTGCAAATTGGCGTCACGGGCGCTCAGATGAAGTTCGCAGACCTGCGCGACGAGGTCAAAGCCGGGGAGCGATCGGTCTTGTTGGCCGCACCGCGCCGGTTCGGAAAGACGAGCCTGTTACGGGCGGTGCGCGAGGAGTTGGCGACAACTCCCGAAGTTCGCACGTTCGGACCCTTCAATCCGCTCGCCGATCGGGAGGGCCGAGCGCTGTGGCTCCAAATCATGGGCGAGTTGAAGGCCGAGTTCGCAGGGGTCATCGACGAATCACTCGACGCGACCGGCGTGCCGAAACGGGGCGCCTTCGACGACGTCCGAAAGCGCGCCTTCGACCAGGGCGTCCGGTCCTTGGTCGTGATGATTGATGAGGCTCAGGCGCTGTTTCGCGGCGACCGCGCAATTTCGATGAGTGAAGCGCTGAAGGACAGGCTGGACTACTCCTGGGGTCAGCGGACGGGCGGTCAGGCCGCTCTGCAGCTCGTCTTGGCCGGCACGACCAACCTGCCTCGACTGATCGGCGACAACCTGCGTGCCACACTGAAACCCATCGAGGTCGATCGTCGCATCGACGAAGGCCAGATACTCTCTCTTCTTCGCGGTGCAGGGGATAGCAGTTCGCTCCAGACCACTCGTGAGGCCCGGGAGAGGCTTGCGGAGGTTTCCTGCAACATTCTCCTACTCAGTCTGCTAGTGGACCAGGTACAAACCGTGCTGCGTCGCGAGTTCCGAACTTGGGTGACTCGGGGAGACGTCGATTCTGCGGTCAAGCGGGTTCTCGACTTGTCCGCTCGGCACGGCGACGAAGACCACGTTTGGCGGTACGTCCGCGACATTCTGAACTCGAGCGACCAGATCGAGGAGTGGGTACCTCGCGATTGTCACGTCGTTGCCCTCGCCCTCGCTCTCGCCGGAAAACGGGAAAGGTGGAAAGAGGGTCGAGTGAAGGAAGCCAAGCGGCTGTTGAGCTCGTGGGCGCCACCGGGCCTCGATGTTCTTTCTGAGCGAGTCGACGAGGAGATCAAGCGGCTCGAGGAGGAAGACGTAATCGATCGATCGGCAAGTTTCGGCTGGGAGATCTTCGGCGAGATGTTGGCGGCTCGCGCGGACCCCCAGCGGATCACGGACCAAGACCGTCACCTCGCTGCCAACTTGGCGATCGGCAGGATTGATCTGGACCCCGGCGAAGGCGAAGTCATCGGAACGGGAAGTCAGGCAACAGTCCGCCGAATGAGCACTGCGGAAGGCCCGGTCGCGTTGCGTCTGATCGACCTCGGGCAAGGCGACGCTCGTCGTCGGTTCGTGCGCGAAGTCAGCATTCTCCAGCGTATTCTTGGGCAGGGTTCGCGTCGGCTCGCGGCTCACGACAACTTGCCAACCCTGAGAGACGCAGGAATTCTGCAACGTGATCCCAACGTCGGCGCGGTCATCTATGATTGGATAGAAGGAGATCCTCTGGAGAAGGACCAGCTCGAGACCTCTGGCGCTATCTCCATTGGTCTGGCGCTCTCGCGCGTTTTGGAAATGCTTGGAGACGCAGAGTTCGTCCACCGCGACATCAAACCCGAGAACATCCTCATCACGACGAAGGTCGACGGCTCGATTCGTGCGGTGCTGATCGACTTCGGTTTGGTCGCACCGCTGAAGGACTTGGCCCGAACGACCGCCGTTGGAACACCAGGCTTCGTTGCTCCAGAGGTCGCCAGCGGCAAGCCTTGGAGTCCTGCGGCCGATGTGTTTTCGTTGGGTGTCACGTTGAGGCGCGCGCTCAAGCGCAGTGTCGCGGAGCCCGAGCCGCTGAGGAAGCTTCTGAATGCGATGGTGGGGCCGGAGCCCCAGCGACCTCTCGGACGGCAGCTCGTGGCCGGCTTCCAAGACCTGCTCGAGCGAGAGCCGACGAAATCCCGAAAGGCTTGGATTCAGACTTACCTCGGCGAACCTCCACCGAAGTTCCGCCCATTCTGGACTCAGATTGAGATCTTGGTTTCGAGCCTGAGAGACGGCATTCTTCCGGTTGGAACTCAGCGACTGCTCTGGCTGTCGTTCATCCTCGAGCAGGCGCTCGGTGCGACCGTCGACGAGCGTCCACGCCTCAAGGAGATAATCAGGAGCTCGGAGGGGGGCACGCTGCTGCTCAAAGTGCCTTTTATCGCTCTTCACGACCGGGAGTTCAAGTCGCTCGACGATGCTGCAACGACGGCGGCGGGTCGCCTGCGAAATGGGTTCGCGCACGCAGATGCGACCGGCTCGCTTCGTCAAGCGTGTCGCGATCTCGGTTTGGCTCCGCAGCCGGTCGAGCTCCGCAATACCCGACTCATCCGCGCGCTTGGCACTGTGTGCCAGCGTCTCGACGAGATCGCAAAGACCACGACGCTGGGAAAGATTTACGCGCTCGCATCCGAAAACCGCGCTCAGGCTGAGTGAGATACGCGCATAGCGACCGTGAGCTGCTCGCTTCTGGACCTTGCCTCCCGTCCTCGCCCGGACGATTCTCCGCGCGCGGGAACCCGGACTCCTGACCTCGAGCTCCGCGCTCACGAGTCGCGGTGGACGAACAGTAGGTGGAGGCAGAACCAACGCCAGAACCGGAGTCGGCCTTTCTGCCACCCGCGCGCGCGGCGCTGTGCCGCACACGAGTCGAACGGACGGAGCGAGGTGTCCGCGGTTTCGCGGGCTCCGGACCAGGCTGGGACAGACAGACCATGGCCTCCGTCTTGGTTCTGGTGACCGCCGTGGCGGCGACTTGGAAGGGTGAAGGAGCGGTCGGCGTGGCCGGTATCTTGGTGCCCTTTGCCGCGCTCGTTGCTTCCTTTCTGAAGCGTCGGCCGCCGGCCGAGCCGCCCAAGTAGGCGCCGAGGCACTCGCGTCGAACAGACTCTGCGCGCGAAAGAGGGATGCAACTACCGGACAAATCGAAGCATGAAAGAAGCGCCTTCTGGTCGTTGTACCCTATTATTCGATCGAGGCTTGGTATTTCCAGAGCACCGTCGTCGCCCAATCGATCTGCCGGTCGTCGCGCTGCGGCAAGCACGAAACCAAGTTTGGAGAGTGGGAGTCGGATCGCGGGCTCCTCGACCAAGTCGCCAAGCCGCGCTCTCGAGGTGAGTTGCCTCGAAAATCACCACAATCAGAAGCTATCGAAGGACATACTCCCCGGTGCGAAATTTTGGGAGCAATCTTTCCGCGGATTCGCCGATCAT
>CAYXDO010000227.1:0-14496 GCA_964463485.1 uncultured Myxococcales bacterium
AGAGCCGAGGCTCACCGCCGTCGACGACTCCATTCGAGTTCGCATCGAGGAAGAGCTCGACGAGGTCGATTGCCGCCGGGTCGTCGAACGACCCGTTGGCGTGAAGGTCGATGCGATCGACCGTCGCGCTCTCGGTGAGCGCAGAGAAGCGAAGCTGGAGCGCGATCTCTCCGCGATCGCCGCGCCGTACCACTCGCGGAAACGGAGGCTGAGGTCCAATGGCGAGATCGATCGTTCCGGCGATCGTCACCGGGCTCGAAGAGATGGGTAGCCCGATCGCATCGGTGACGACGCGGCCTCCGAGACCCGTCGCCGTAATCGAGGAAACGCTTCGCACGAGCAGCCTGAAGTTCCGACCGCTCTCGACCGTGGTCGCGAAGTCCGCGACCACGAGCAGACTCGATCGGGCTGATCCCCTTTGGCTTGCGGACGGTGCCCGGCACCGCTCGGAATGCAGCTCGGAATTCGAGCACCGCTCGGAATTCGAGGCACCGCTCGGAGCCCGTTTTCGGTGGCCGCTTTCGGACGGTGCCTCGCCGCGCACGTCGACGCCCTCAAGGCGCGCATCGCGGGCAAGCGCGAGGCGATCGAGGCCATCCGCGCCGACCTCCCGGGCAGGGTGGCGAGCGCCTCGGTCGCCGCGTCGAAGTACACCGAGGACCTCGGGAAGTTCGAGGGCCGCGCTCGAACTCGTCGAGGCGAAGCTCCGCGCCGAGACGGACCGGCTCGTGGCCGCCGAGCGCCAGCTCGCGGAGACGGAGCGCGACCGGCTCGACCTCGAGGTCGCCGACAGGGAGGCCGAGTGGATCGGCGCCGCGCTCCGCGACTTCGCGCGCGTCTGGAAGCTGATGACGCCCGAGAACCAGGGGCGCTTGCTGCGCGCGCTCGTCGCCGCCGTCCGCGTGACGCGCGCGTCGTGCTCGCCGAGCGTCGAAGGTCGCGGAAACGTGGGGGAGAAACGCAACGGCCCCGGAGATCGCTCTCCGAGGCCGCTGTCAAAAAGTGCGGGGTCGCGTTTCCGCGACCCCGCGTCAATGGCTCCGCACTTAGGACTCGAACGTCCGACCCAGTGGTGGGCAGCTTCGCAGCAAGCGCTCGCACGCTTCGCTCGAAGGTATTCGACCTCTCCGACCAACGAGCTCGGCGGGCAAGAACCTTTGATCTCCAACGATCGAGGCCCATGCGTCGGCGCTCGGTCGAAGGCATTTCGACGTCGACCTCAGCTCGGGGTCACGGGCTCTTCGTCGGGCTCGTCTTCTTCGATCGACTTCGGAGTCTCCGCCGAGGCGAGGAAGCATTGGTCCGCCCATTTCTTCGGCGACTTCTGCTTCGCTCCCAAGCCCAACAGCGCGCCGAGGGGGCGTCAAGCCGCGCGCTCGTCGGCTCGTCAACGCTGCCCCGCAAGCGGCCGCGACCGGTCTGTCGAGATCTCCACAGACCCCCGCAAGCGGCCGCGACCTGTCTGTCGAGCTCTCCACAGACCCCCGCAAACCGCCGCGGGGGCAGTGTCCAGATCCTCACAACGACCTCGCGGCCGCTCGCGGCGGGGTATCGAGATCTCATCACCCAACCCGCGTGGCGTCGCGGGTGCCGTGCCGAGACCTCGACATAGGGGCGTGACGCGCTCCCGGCCCCATGTCGACGATTCCTTGGGACGGAACGGAGCGCGGCGTGCCGTTGCCGTCCGCCGTCCGTCGCCTCGCCGCGTCAACGTCGCCGTTTGCGAAGGATGATGAAGACACCCAGCAGGGTGAAAAGCGACTGTCCAGCCACGTTTCGTCCGGGTTTGGAGGCCTGACAGCTACAGCCTTCGTCGGGTGGAGCGCCTCCGCCCGAACCCGACGCATGACGACTCCGGCATCGCCGCCGACAGCGACCCTGCGCCGTGAGCACACCTATCCTCCGCATCGTCGTCACGGACGCCAACCTGCTCATTAACCTGATGCACGTGTCGCGGCTTGGCCTGTTGGCCAAGATCCCGAACCACGACCCGAGCACGTACGCGAGGAGCCCACGATCCCAGAGCGACGGGCCACGCTCGATGCTGCGGTCAGGCGACGGCTGGTTGAAGGTCGAAGTCATCAGCGACCTGGGCGCCATGACCATGTTCACGGAGCTGATCGCTCACGTCGGCCGGGGCGAAGCCGCATGCATCGCGACACTACACAAGATGGCGCGAGGCGGAAAGGCGCACGAACCGGCCGTGTGGTGTGGTGAGCAGGCGCATTCTGGCCGCTGCCATCGACGACGCATCGAGGAAGCTACGTCGCTGCTTGCCAGATCTGCTCGACCAGTTCCTGGAACAGGTCCTCGTCGAACCGATGCACGTGCATCCACTCGCAATGGGCCTTCGGGAAATCGGCTGGGCTGATTCTCTCGAGATGCGATTTCGCGTTGTTTTCCTGGATCACGGTCGCGTGTTGTCCCGGCAAGATCAGGAGACCACGCCTTGAGAGCCACGACCGGACGATCGCCTTGAGTTCCGCCTCTCCATCGGTCGACCGCTCCGATGCAAATATTTGGCGAAACACATCGCGATAGACGAGCCAGTTACCTCTTCTATCCGGCCGCCACAGCTCGCGCGGCTCGTCGACGAGCGACGCGGTCACATGGAGCTGTCCATCGTCGAGATCGCGACGGTTGAAGAACCCGGCGTTGAACTTGCCGATCTTCACCGCGCATCCCATCGGCAGGATCTCGGTCTTCGGAACCCGCTGGTAGTCGTGGACTCGGAACGGACTCTCGTTCCGGACCCAATGCACGTAGAGCCCATTGGTGGGATTATGACTATCGCGTCGGAAGCGGCCGTGTCCCCCTTCTGCTCGAGCCGCGAGATACGCCTTCGTGTCTTCCGTTCGATCGACCCAGTCCATCGTCATCCACAGCATAGCACCGGGGACGCAGTCGTCAATGTCTACAGCAAGGTCTACCGGTCTACCCCGCCCAGCGGCGTTCAATTGCGTTCAAGAGCGCCTCGATTTCCTGCCGCCCCGTCCAGACGGGATAGTGGCACACGCAGCCCGGGGGCCGGTGGCGGTCGGAGAGGCCGGGGCCAAGCGCGCGCTCGTAGGCGCCGGTCGCATGGACACAGTTGTCCTTCACCCACAGCGACCCCTTTCCCGGGGCCTTGACCGTGCGCCACTTGATGTCGCCCTCGAGTCCGCGAACGGAGTCCACGAGCGTGAAGCCACGGGCGACCAGCCGTCGCGTGATCTCCTCGTAGCCGATCGAGTCGGCGCCTCGGGACGTCTCGACGCGGGGCATGGCTTGAGCTACGTGCGGCGGGATGAGCCCGGCGATCCCCACTGCCTTCTGGTTAGCGAACGCGTGCTCATCCTCCTCGGTGATCGGGTTGTGCTCAAACCCATTCAGGATCCACGACCGCACGATGGCGGAGGTGGTCGTGCGGAGCTTCGCCGCGAGCACATCGAGGTGATGGACTTGATGCTCCTCGAGCTTCGTACTGATGACACGCACACGCCGAGTCTACCAGTTGCGGTCTACTGGTCAACCGAGACCTGACTGCCCTTGACGGGGCGGGCCGCGCTCGCGTGCGCCCATTGCGTACATCATAGCCCCAGCGTTGGTTCTTCGCTTGGCCCTTGGCGGGCCAGCCGACGATCTCACCGCCTACGGGAGAGAGGCCGTCCAGCGCCTCACGCGCTGGTCGGGCGGCTTCGATGCCCGCATGATTCCGGTCGGGCCTTCCAGCGCCGCCTCTGGTCCGCCCACTCGTCCGGCGGGCTCACGGTCCTCAGCGCCCGCTCGCTCATCGGCTCCACGCCGTCGACCGTCTCGGGGACACAGAACACCTTCCTGGATCTCCGGCACGAGGAGCGCGAGGCTGAGGATCTGGTCTTGGTGAGCCGGGCTCGCGTGAAGCCGGGGCGACGCGCGACGCCGGCGGCATCGCGCACGAGGCCGCGATCGATCGCGCCCTGGACGTGGTGCTCGAGGGCGAGCATCTAGACGACGCGGGTGGGCTCCGACGGTGGACGCGGCTCGGCGTCGTGTTCGTTGGCGGCGCCGTCGGCGAACCGTCGACGGTGGCCTGCCGCCGCGAAGTGACGGAGCGCCCAGCGCGCGCCAGAATCTTCCTCGTGACCGGCAGCGGTGACGCGCATGCAACCGCCCACCTTGGTTCGCTGGCCGTCTGCGACCGACTTCGGGATGAGCTCCAGCCGGTGAGCCAGGGCGAGAGCCGCTACGGGACGGCCGAGCCGCAGATCGAGATCCGGCTCCCGAAGGGCACGAGCCACCGGCTCCATCCACAAGCTCGCCGCCCACGTCGAGCTGGCCACGCCCGAGCGGGAGCGCTGGATCGTCCAGACCGAGAGCTTCTACGACGCCCGCGGCCGCGTGTACCTCGAGCTGGCCGACGCGACGCCGGCCGAGGCCGAGCGGGGGATGGCGCTGCTCAAGAAGCTGGTCGGTTGAGGGACGCGGCGCGGCCATCGCGAATAGCCGCTTCCCTATGAAAGCGGCTATTTGGGGCGTCCGATGGGCCCTGGCCTGAACGGGCGGGCAGGCAAAACCTTGTCCCCGCGATCAAGGTTGTACAAGCTTTGCCGGTGGGTGTGAGCGAACCCGACGAGCCCGAACTTCTGACCATCAAGGCGGCAGCGGAGGTGCTCGGCGTGAGCGAGCAGACCCTGCGTCGATGGGACAAGGCCGGGAAGCTCCGCGCGAAGCGCCACGCGATGAACGGTTACCCGCTATATCCTCGCGGCCAAGTTCTCGAACTCCGGAGGCGGATCGACTCGGACCCTGAAGCGACGTCATGAAAGCGGACATCCTCAAGCTGTTGCTGCAGTCCCATGCGGAGGGCGACGAGTCGTTCCGCAAAGGCAGCGCTGCGGTTCGACGCGCTCTTCTCGCGGTTCCTCGGGGCGACCTCGCGACCTCCACCGAAAGCTCCGAACACTTCTGGAAGCCCGAGTGGCCGAGGTCATCGACCTCCACTCCGGCTCGGTCTTGCGCCCCGCGCATCCGCTGATACCATGCCGACCATGCGCTATCCGGATCGCGCCGCCGGCGAAGGACGCTGGGGCCACCACCCTCGAAAATCCGCCTTGGGACGCCGCCGATCAGCTGCACGCAAACAGCGGGCTCAGCTCCCCCCGGTATTCGCAGCCGGTGGTCGGGCTGATCTTCTTCCGCTTCGCCGATGCGAAGTTTGGCGCGCGCAGGTGATGCTCGGCCCGGCGGTCGCTCGCACTGCGCCGTCGGCTGTCGCCCGCGGGACCGCGGCGGGCGCGGCTCTAGCGGCGTCGCCTTGCCGCCGGACCGCTGATTCCGCCGTGGGCACCCCCGACAGTGCCTGCCCGTCACCGGTGACCCGTCAGGGGTGTCGTGCCGATGCCGAGCCCTTCGACGCGCTCTTGGCGCGATGCGCCGACATTGCCGCGCGGGCCAACCGCGCGGGCGCATCATTGGGGGAAGGATGCTGAACCGCGGATCGGAATGGCGTAGGTGGGAGCCGCACATTCATGCGCCGGGCACGGTGATGAACAACCAGTTCAGCGGTCCCACCGCCTGGCACGATTACTTGACCGCCCTCGAACAGGCCACCCCGGGCATCGAGGCCATTGCGGTCACCGACTACTATGTCACGGACACGTACGAAGAGGTGCTGAGGCACAAGGCAGCGGGGCGCCTGCCGGCCGCCAAGCTGATTCTTCCAAATGTGGAGCTGAGGCTCGACGTCGCGACCGCGAAAGGCGGATTCGTCAATCTCCATCTGTTCGTCAGTCCGGAGGATCTTCGGCACGTCGAGGAGCTGCGGCGCCTGCTGTCGCGCCTACAGTTCCGCGTCATGCAGGACCATTTCGACTGCACCCGGGCGGACCTCATCCGGCTGGGCAAGAAGGCCGATCCGAATATCACCGATGACCGCGCCGCGCTGAGCTATGGCGCCAACCAGTTCAAGGTCAATTTCCAGCAGTTGCGCGAGGTCTTCAGCGGGAGCGGATGGGCGAAGAAGAACGTCCTGATCGCGGTGGCGGGCGGCGCGACCGACGGCACGTCGGGCGTGCGAGAGGCGGCGGATCAGACGATCCGGCGTGAAATCGAAGGCTTCGCACATGTGATCTTTGCTGGCAATTCGGCGCAACGGGAGTTCTGGCTTGGTCGAAAGGACCTCGGCCCCGACGAAATCAGGGCTCGATATGGTGGGCTGAAGCCCTGCCTGCATGGGAGCGATGCACACAAGCTCGACGACGTGGCCTCGCCGTTCGGCGACCGCTTCTCATGGATCAAGGGCGAGCTGGAATTCGATTCCCTGCGGCAGGCGTGCATCGATCCCGGTGGCCGCGCGCATGTCGGCGCAGAGCCGCCGGCGTCCGCCACGCCGTCGCAGGTGATCTCGGAGATCCAGGTCCTCGACGCCCCTTGGATGAAGACGCCGGTCATTCCGCTCAATCCCGGGCTGGTCGCTATCGTCGGGGCGCGTGGTTCTGGGAAGACCGCGCTCGCCGACATGATCGCGGCGGGAGGTGATTCGATCACGGACGAGGCGTGGAACGCCGACGAGTGGGCCAATCCGTCCTTTCTCGTTCGGGCCCGTTCGCTGTTGGGACAAGGGAAGGTCAAAGTGAGTTGGGCGTCGGGAGAGCCGGTCGTGCGTGCCCTCGACGGCTCGGACGCGAATGGAGCTTTCAGCTATCCGCGCGTCAGGTATCTGTCGCAGCAGTTCGTCGAGGAACTCTGCTCATCGAGCGGCCTGACGGACGGCCTGCTGCGCGAGATCGAACGGGTGATTTTCGACGCGCATCCCGAGCACGAACGGGATGGCGCATTGGACTTTGCCGAATTGCTAGAGCATCGCGCATCGCGCCATCGCCTGGCCCGCGATCGCGAGGCGGAAGCCGTCTCGCAGATCTCCGAGCGTATTGGCACCGAGCTTGAGAAGGAGAAGCTCATCGCGACTTATGAAACGCAGGCCGCGCAAAAGAAGAGGCTGGTCGATGCCTATACGGCCGACCGTGCGAAGCTCGTCTCGGCAGGTAGCGAAAAAAGGGCTCAGCGCCATACGGACCTGGCCGGGGCCGCCAACCAAGTTAGGGCAAAGCTGCGACAGTTCGCCGGCCAGCGACAAACCTTTCTCGCGTTGCAGGACGAAGTGAAGGACTTCCGACGCAACCAAGCCCCGGAGGCTCTGAGACAGGCCCAGGCGCGACATGCCCACAGCGGCATGACGGCGGAGCAATGGTCCGCGTTCCTGTTGGACTACAAGGGAACGGTCGACAGCGATCTCATCAACTATGTGAAATGGGTCGATGGGGAGATCGAAAAACTCAAAGGGACGACGCCGGCTGCAGGCGATCCATGCATCCCGTACTTCGGAGACGAGACCGACCTCAGCACGCTCTCGCAGGCCATCCTTGAGGCAGAAATGGGTCGGCTGGAGAAGCTGGTCAGCGCCGACAAGGAGACACAACTCCGATACACTGCGCTTTCGGGCAACATCGCGACGGAGACCGCGGCACTGCAGACACTGACCGAGAAGCTGAACGACGCCAAGGGCGCCAAGGATCGCGCACGCGAGCTGCAGACGCAGCGGGAGGAGGCCTACGGCAGGGCGTTCGACGCGCTTGTCGCCGAGCAATCGGTGCTAGAGGGCCTTTACGCGCCACTCATGGCGCGGCTCGCGACAGCATCCGGCACCTTGGCAAAACTCTCCTTCTCGGTCGCGCGCGTCGCCGATGTCGAGCAATGGGCGTCTGAGGCCGAGGACGGACTGATCGACCTCAGAAAGGCCGGCGCGTTCCGAGGGAAAGGCACGCTGCAGCAGAGAGCCAACGATGAAGGAGGCATGGGAGACCGGGGACTCGGCCGGCGTCATCGCCGCAATGGCGGAGTTTCGCCGGCTTTATCAGAAGGATTTGCTGGACCACTCCCCGGTGGCGCGTACGAATCAGGCGGAATTTCGCGTCTGGTCGAAGCACTTCGCCCAATGGCTTTTCAGTACGAACCACGTCACGATCCGTTACGGTATCGACTATGACGGTGTAGATATCCGCAAGCTGTCTCCTGGCACGCGCGGCATCGTGCTCCTGTTGCTCTATCTGGCGCTGGACGACAATGACAACCGGCCGCTTGTGATCGACCAGCCGGAGGAGAATCTCGATCCGAAGTCGGTCTTCGACGAGCTAGTCAACCTCTTCACCAAGGCCAAGTCGCACCGGCAGGTGGTCATGGTCACGCACAATGCAAACCTCGTGATCAACACCGACGCCGATCAGATCATCATTGCGGAATCAGGCCCTAACCCGCACGGGGCCCGGACCCTGCCGCCGATTTCGTACCGTTCGGGGGGCCTGGAAAGCGCAGAGATCAGGAAGGCGGTTTGCGACATTCTAGAAGGAGGCGAAAGTGCCTTTCAGGAACGGGCCCGGAGGCTGCGTGTACGGTTGGAGCGGTAATGGTCAGGAGGAAGCGCTACCGGCCTTCGTCTACTGAGCGCGTCGAGCGGGTGTGGTCGCCCGGTGGGCACGACGGGCACTGTCGAGGAGGCGTTACCTCGACCGCTTGCGGCTCTAGGCGCCGTGGTTGTAGCCGCGATCGTCGGTGTCAGGCGCGGACGGGCACCGCTCACGATGAGTTGTGCTCCTCCTCCTCGTCGGCTGACGACTCCGAGGACGCCGCTGGATGATCCGGCGCGACTCGGACGATCAGATGATCGTGCGTGACCCGAACGCCCTCAAGCTCGTATTCGCCGCGACAAACCCGAATATTGGCAACGTGCGTCGACACTCCCGGTGCATCGTATGCTCCGAACGAAACCCGTTTGAGGCCGCCGATCTCGAGCGTCGCCACGAACGCCCGATACTTGTCCACGAAGCGATCAAAACTATGCCCCATGTAGTACACGACAACATATGCCTGCGCATTACCCGTCGCATCGTAGCCAGGCAGTTTCTGCAGGTGCTCCCGAATTTCGCGCTTCTTTACGCTCGGAAGTCGCATCGCCTCCACTACCGCGACTTCACCGCGACAGGAGAGCACGTAGTCACGCAGCCCGACTCCTCCGCGCGCCGTCTCGCATTCGCCGCCGGATTTTCCGCCTCTCGAACCGGGCTCGACCGTCCAGCCGAAGTGGAAGAGACGCTGCCGCAGCATCGACGCGGACAAATCAGAGTAGTCGTCCTCATGATAGATCTTCTCGAGCACAGGGCGTACAAGAAGCGCTCCTTTCAACACTTCGTAGATCTCGCCAAGCACGAAGTCGCGAAGCTCCAAGCCCGGCCCGGCTATGGCACGGGCCGCATTCTCGGCGCTCAGGTTGCGAAACGAGAGAAAGGTGGCGTGAAGTGAACGAGCGTCGGGCGAAAGGTCGAGCGCGGCTCCCAGTGCCCCGGGCGTGTCGCGCTCAAGCGATCTTACCAGTGCATCGAGATCGTCTGGGCCGGAACCATCCGGCGAGGCGTGGTACCTCCACGCCAGCTGGGCGATCTCCTTTGCTTCGGTCAGTCGCCGCCTCCGACGATAGTGGTCCACGGCCAGAGAGACGAACTCGGCGCGTGTCCGGAAGTCTACTGCAAGACGTCGCCAAGCCGCATCAAATCCAGCGTCAAGATTAGCTCCACTCAGCGCCGCAAGGCGGTTGTATTCAGACTGCGTTCGGACTCGGTCTCGCTCTGCTGGGGGAAGGATTCGCTCCGCGGCACTCCAGCGCTCAAGCGCCCCAGCGAACGCTCGAGGACGATCTCTCTCGGGGAGCTGCGCCGCTGTCCGCAGTTGAGCCGCGAACAGGTTCACGAGTAGGCCGCCCTCGAGCGGTCGTGCGTCGACAAGGCCGGAGAGGATACCTTCGGCCGCACTTGGATCCGCGTCAAGCAGTGTCAGGGCTCGATAGAAAGCCCGGCTTCCCTCGAGGTGCCCGCCGCGTGATTTATCGATGGTTGGCGCAGGAAGCGATTCAATCTGAGTGAGATCGTGAGCGTGGTACGCGAGTATCAAGCGCGTGCGGAACGCGGACTCCTCCCACTCAGACCGGGCTCTGTGCCCGGTCGTCACGCGCTCGCCATAGGCGAGGACTCGATTCGCGAGTTCAGGCTCGTTCGCGATCGCCGCCGCCTGAGCAACTCGCTCCAAGTCCGGAAGCCACCCGATCTCTCGGATGGCCTCTTCGCCGTCCCCCATAATTTCCAGCAAACGCTCGCGCGCGCGGCTCGCCACACTCGCCGAAACGATCTCCGATGCGACCGCGAGGAGAGATGGCGCGTGATTCAGGCGGTCAAACCAGCGTCGGAACGCCTCCGCACTTCGATCAGCGTGGAACCGATTGAGCGTGTGCACCACCCGAACCGCGAGATCTATGCGATCAGTCTCAAGTGGCTCAGGCTCGAAGAGCACCCCGATGCCAGGCGCCGCGAGCAGTTCCGTCAGCCCGGTCTCGACGACAGCCTGAAATCTCCCGAGGTCCGCGCCATGCAACCGAGCCTGCGATTCCAGACCAGGTAGCTCATCATGGATGTGAATGAGAATTCTGAGATGCAACCGCGCCGCGAGCCTGTCCGAGCGTCGCCGATTCCATTCGGAGCCGCCTATTTCGGTGGGTTCCGGAGAGCCGAGACGTTCCAGCAAGCGACCCAGGCCAACGGGCTTGACAAGTGCTTCGAGCTGCTTGATGCCCCAAAGTTCGACCGCAACATCCTCCCATGCTTGCTCGGCGAACGACGCGTGATCGCTGGTCCAATAGCCGCGATTCGCCGTGTCGATGAACGATCTCTCGTGGAGACGAGCGACCTCGAGCGCTACGTCCGCAGAGGTAGGCGCGTCGGAGCGGAGACTGAACTCGGCATCCGCCGAAAATGATCTCAACAACGACAGCAGGATTCGCGTCACCGCCATCGGTGGACTGACAGGCACACTTGAGAGCGACTCTTCGGTATTCGATGTCAGTTGCGCGATCAGTTCCGTGCCAATCGTATTCAAGAAGGCCGGATAAAAGGTGGCGCCGCGCCGCCTGACCGTGAACGGAAGCGCGGCCGTTGCGACCCCCCGCAGTCCAGTCTCCAACGAAGCCACGTCTTCGCGCCGACGCGCATCCGCGTGAGGATGACTCATCACGCTTGGCGCCGTTGCACGTCGGCTGAGCGGCCCAAGCACCTCGACAACCGCGCGGGCTGCGTCATTGGGCCGGCTGGCCGCGATCTGCCCGAGTGCTTCGTAAAACACGGTGAACGCCTCGTCGATCAGCGGTTGTCGCCGAGCCAGGGCGCGCTCGTGGTGCTCCTCCCACGTACCGAAGGTCAGCCCAAAATCAGAGCGCATTTCGAGAATCAGATTCATGGCGAGCGCGGCCGTTGCAGGATCAACAAGAAGCCACGCGAGCGCCTCGGGGCGCCATCGCATGACAACTTCGGGTACCTCGCGAGAAAGGAAGGGTCGATCAGCGCCTGCCAGTATGAGTTGCTTGATTCGGGCTCCGCGATCCGAATAGCGGCCCTCGTCCACGGAATCCGCGCAGACGATCGCAAACACGAGTGTTTCGACAATGCGTCTGCACTCGAAGCCGCCGTGCCAATCGCGATCGGCGTGATAGACGTCGTGCCACCACCTATACCGTTCGGCCGTGCTCAACTCCGGATCGGGTGGGTTTGCCGCGAATCGATTTGACCAAGTATCGACTCCGTCATCCCGCTCAGGCCGAAGTCGGGCCGCTTCTCGATCCCAGCCCAAGAGGTCGGGCTCCGTAAGAACGGCCGCGATGGCCGCCTCCAGCCATTCCTCGCGATCGGGTTGAAGCATCTGAGTGGGAGCTAGGGCCCACCGCGCGGAACGCGAAACTATGTCGAGCCATCCGCGCAGGCGCTTGAACGCGCTCGTGGCACGAACGCGCTTCCAGAGTCGAGCTGCGGCGCGTGGCATCGCCGGGCTCCAGCAGGTCGCCTCAAGGTGCAGGACGAAGCTTGCCTGATTGACGCGCTCGACCCCCCCCTCGCCCTCAAGCGCAACCATCGTTGGGGTCTCGGTGAATACCTGTGCATGACAATCCCGAAGTGCCATGAGGAGGTCAGCGTCGACCATCGGATCAGCCCGCTCTACGATCTCGAGTTCGGCCCGCAGGGCGGAGAGCGCGTCATTTTCGGGACCCGAGCCCACGAGAGGCCCGTTCTTGCGGAGGTCCATTCGCACTCCCCACGGGAGATCGAGGCGACCAAGAATTACCCTGACGAGACTACGACTCTGCAGATCGGCAAGAATGGAGGGGGAAACGATCTGTGCGGCACGAGCCTCTGAAAGGCGCGGAACGATCGTGCTCTTCGCCAGGACCTCGGCAAGCAGCACCGAAGCGCCCCACGCCGTCTCGAGCTTCGCTGCCTCGGCCTGTTCGTGGACATGCGCGTCGGACGGCTCGCGCGCGGCGGCAAGGCTGCGTTGAAGAGCAGCCACCCGCTCATGCGAGAACATGCCCGGAGGTTCGATCGCCCCGGGGGAACAAGCAAGCGCTTCGTACGCGCGATCTCCGCCTCGTCCTCGCGGGCATTACCGTTCGGGTTCGAAGGTCCGGATGGGCGCGAGTGGACCTTTCCGATCTCGCCGCGCCGTTCGCGCCGTCTCGCGCTTTGACGAAGGTCCAACGATACCGTGGCCGGCGTGGGCTCGCCTCTTCTGGACATCCCAGAGACGCGCTCGGAGGCCGGGCGCAGCCCGGCGAACGAGGGCGTGGTGCGCGTGCGCTGGCGCGGCTTCATCGAGGTCACATTCTACCCGCCGCCGGAGGTGACCGCCTCGCTGTTAACAGGTCGGCCCGACCGAGAGGCGGCCGGTTAACCGCTCTCTGCCGCTCTCTCCCCGCCGGGCCTTCCAGAGAGCATGATCGCGCCCCGAGCCTGTCGTCGCGTGCGCCCGCGTTCTCAGCGTCGCGCTCCTCGATCACGACCGCGACGCCGCCGTCGCGCAGAACCCCGCGAACACTGGCGCTTTCAAAGACGAAGCCCCGCGAGTCGCCTCGCGGGGCTCCTGTTTACCGCGCCCTCGCCGCCGGTTGGTGGTGAGGGAAGAATGGCTCCGCACTCAGGACTCGCACGCTTCGCTCGAAGGTATTCGACCTCTCCGACCAACGAGCTCGGCGGGCAAGAACCTTTGATCTCCAACGATCGAGGCCCATGCGTCGGCGCTCGGTCGAAGGCATTTCGACGTCGACCTCAGCTCGGGGTCACGGGCTCTTCGTCGGGCTCGTCTTCTTCGATCGACTTCGGAGTCTCCGCCGAGGCGAGGAAGCATCGGTCCGCCCACTTCTTCGGCGACTTCTGCTTCGCTCCCAAGCCCAACAGCGCGCCGTAGATCGACGTCCGGATCGCGTTCGCCTCCGCCTTCAGCTCCGCGACCTCGTCCGACAAGGCCCGGCGCTGCTGCTCGAGCTCTACCCGGCTCGCGAGCTGCGCTTCGGCCCGGCCAACCTCGGCCTCGAGCGTCACGCTGTGTTTGTCCCGCACGGCCTCTGGCACGCTGGCCCGCGTCAGCGCCACCAGCGTCTTCTTCACGAGCTGGATCTGGCGCGCGATCGCGTGCCGGATCGCCTCGCTCAGCGGCGTCGGAAACACCGCCAAGAAGCCTGGCGCGCTCTTGTCGTGCTTCACCTCATGGAACAGGTCGACGTAGAGCGCCTCGAGCGCCTCGTCGAGCGTCGCGTCCGCCTGCCTCGTCCGAGCAAGCGCCTGCATGTGCTTGCGCCGCAACGCCGTCCACCGCGCCCGCAGCGCGTCCATCTCCGCCAACAGCTCCGTCACCGGCGCCGCTAACCCCTTGGTCGCTTCCCTCGCCAAGAGCGAGGCCTCCAGGAAAGCCAGATCGTCCTCGTAGGTCGCCAGGCTTCGACTCGGTTGTATCGTCCTCACGATTCCTCCATTTCGGTGGTTATCTCGTCAGGAAACCGAGGGGGCGTCAAGCCGTCGGCTCGTCGGCTCGTCAGCTCGTCAGCTCGTCAGCTCGTCGGCTCGTCAACTCTGCCCCGCAAGCGGCCGCGACCGGTCTGTCGAGCTCTCCACAGACCCCCGCAAGCGGCCGCGACCGGTCTGTCGAGCTCTCCACAGACCCCCGCAAACCGCCGCGGGGGCAGTGTCCAGATCCTCACAACGACCTCGCGGCCGCTCGCGGCGGGGTATCGAGATCTCATCACCCAACCTGCGCGGCGTCACAGGTGCCGTGTCGAGACCTCGACATGGCGGCGTGACGCGCTCCCGGCCCCATGTCGACGATTCCTTGCGACGGAACGGAGGGCGGCGTGCCGTTGCCGCTGCCGTCCGTTGCCGTCCGTCGCCTCGCCGTCCGTTGCCTCGCCGTCCGTCGCCGTCGACTCGCCGCGTCAACGTCGCCGTTTGCGAAGGATGATGAAGACACCCAGCAGGGTGAAAAGCGCCTGTCCAGTCACGTTTCGTCCTGGTTTGGAGGCCTGACAGCTACAGCCCTCGTCGGGTGGAGCGCCTCCGCCCGAACCCGACGCAGGCCGAACGATCGTGAACTCGGAGCCGCTCACTGGAGCTCCGA
>CAYXDO010000228.1:0-14485 GCA_964463485.1 uncultured Myxococcales bacterium
CGGCTCCCGATACCGACCGAGCTCCGACCCCTGGATACCGAAAAGCTACAACTCGTTGGCGGTCGTCCCCGAACGTCGGCCCACGTGGTCTACATGTTCCTGGTCGGACTCGAGTGACGCTCGCGTACTGAGTACACGTATTCGGAAGTTCGTGAGTTCGTGACCATGCTGAAACCAGAGGACACAGATAGAAGCCACGGAGGACACAGAGGGAAGCCACGTGGACACAGAGGATTGCTCGTTCCTCATTCCATCTGTGGGCTCTGTGGGCTTCGGCTCTGTGGTCTCTGTGGTTTTTCCGGTGGTCACGAATTTGCGGGCACCTGTACTGAGTGCTCGGACTCCTCGTTGCGGCGAGCGCGGCGATTGCGGCGAACCTTCGCTTGCCATTCCACGGCGGTCGCGCGAGCTTCGCGCCGAGAGACGGAGACTTTGATTCGTCGATTGCAGACTCTGGCGACCGTGCTGGCCCTGAATGTGGGCTGCCGCCAAACCATCGAGATCCCTTTGCCCGCTCAGGCCACCGGAACTCTCCTCGTGGCCATCGAGTCCCGCGACCAGCTCGAAGGGGCCGTCGTCATCGTTCCTGGGCGCGAAGAGTTTCTGAGTGATCTCGCCGACGAGGTGGATGAAGACGTTTGGCGAAAGATCTCGGTCCTGGTTTTCGCGGAGGGTTCGGGCCTGCCTGCAGGGCCAGTCGTGGCGCCTGTGCAAGCTCTCGCTTCTCCACTGCCGAGACCCATCGATCTCTTCGAAGCGATCGTCGAAGGCCCGGAAGCGCCCGGGTGGGTCCGCGCCGAATCACCGAGTGATCGAGTCACTCAGCTGCGGGTGGAGCTCGCGGTTCCTCCGGCCTGCGATCGCTTGAGCAACGCGGAAGTGCGCAGAGTATCCCTCGGCACGGACGGGGTCGTTTCGAGCTTGGTCGCCGTCGACGCGCGGCGGGCGATCGCGAGAATCAATCCCCGATCCGAGCGGCCATCTCAGTTGACCAAGGCGCTCATGGTGATCACCGCCACGAGCGCTCGGGAGTGGAAGATCGTCTTTCCCGGCGAGCACGCCTGCTCGGGCGTCCCCAAATCCAGACCCGATCGAGTCAACGCCATTCTCCCCGTCGGCGACGAGGTCTGGCTCGCCGTGGCGTGGTGCTCGAGGGCCACCAACGAAGTCTATCGGGCCTCGCTCGCGACGGGAGTCTCGGAGTCGGTGCCGAGCCCGCCCGAGAGTTGGATTCGATGGCTCGCCGTCGACGATCGCGGCACCGTCTTTGGTCTAACCGATCAGCGCCAGCTCTATCGCTTTGGCATCGGCGGCGCGGAAGAGTTGGGAGTCGTACCCAACCTCGGAGACGCCCTGGGGTCCGGCGGCGCGTTGGTCGCCGTGGGCTCGGAGCAGCTCGTGGGCATCACGCCCAACGGACAGACGGCATTTCGGTTCGCGGACGGCCAGATCCGCACGCTCGAGTGGGACGCTGCGCGCCTCGGGCCCGGAATCGAGTTGATTCGGACTCGCTTGGGCGAAGTCGTGGGTCTGTCGAATTCTACCGTTGCGGTGCTCGATGGGTCCCGATTCATCGTGAAAGGGGAGCCCCGAGCAACTCAGTCGGCGGAGACGATCACCCCCTATCTCGATGGGTTCGTGTACTCCGGCGTTTTTGGGTTCATCCAGGAGTGGCAGCCCGAGCCCGGATACTGTGCGACGATCGCCGGCACCCTCGGCCTTCGGGTCGCCCGAGCAGCGGTGGTGCTCGGCGAGAGCATCGTGTTTGGCGGGGACCCGCTCCAAGAGAATCAAGGCTTACCGACCGAGCTCGTCGTGCTCGTACCCTGACGTACCCTGACGTCTCAGCCCGGGTCGCAGGCTCCGTCACAGGGTTGAGTGATGACCCCGGACTCCAAAAACGCGCGGATTTGTTCCTTTGCCGCCGGTTGTTGGAGCACCGCGTCGTGGACGTCGTTGCCCGGCCTCGTGGGATCGGGATCCAGGTCGAATTTCGGGTCGATGCCGAAGTCGAAGATGGTCAGTCCCGATCCCTCGAAGGGTGGGGACTTCGTACTCAACCCGTACACTGGTCGGGGGCTGGGTTCCACGAGCGGTATTCGCAGCGCGTTGGCGTGGAAGAAAGCTCCGACCATCGGGACTTGGGCATCACCCAGACCGGTCTGCATGAGGATTCGTCGCGGGATATTTCCTTCGAGGGGAGAGTCTTCCACGCGGGGCGCCCAGAAGGCCGGATCGACCCGATCGAAGACCTCCGGCGCCACGGCGACGTACTTCTGCTGGTCCAGCGGGTCTGGAAGCGACGTGGAGAGAAACTCGACCAGCGAGGCAAATGGGCGCGCCCGAAACATGAGTTGCCCCAGGCCGCCTCCTCCGGAATTCAGGACGAAGCGGGGAACGGTGGGGCTCAGGGCAGCGAGGGTCCCTCCGAGGATGTGCCCGGCGCTCGCGCCCACATAAGTGAGTCGATCGGGGTCATAGATGGGTGAGTCTGCCGCGGACGAAGTCCGCGAGAGGGCAGGGTGCCGTGCGAGGGGTCCCGGGACCGCGGCGGCGAGCACCAGCCAATTCGCCATGGCCTGTTCGAGGCGATCCACGAGCGAAAACAGCGTCGACGGGTGGGCCACGAGCGCATCGACTACGACAAAGACGTCGTCTTTCGAAAATCCCCACCAGTCGATGGAGAAATTGACCAACCCGAGGTCGTTCGAGAGGGTTCGGATGCGATCGGCGTCGACGTCGATTCTCAGTCCGAAGAAGCCGTGACCATACAAGACCGCGCGACCGACGCCTTCGCGCCGGAGGGAGGCGGGGATTTGAGCCCGAAAAGGCACGTCGACCTCGCCCGACAACACCGGCAAGCCATTCGTGTCCCGAACCATGCGGCCTTCGGGTGAGTCGGAGTCCAAGAAGAGGGGCGCGCGGAAAGTACCCTCGAGGACGCGGAGGACTGGGCCGTCATCGAAATGAGTCACGTGATTGATACTCACCACCGGAGGGTGTTCGGTGAGCCACGCCAGAGTTGCCGCTCGAATGGTCAACAGGTCAGTCTCCTGGCGGGCCCGACTCTGGGTGGTGAAATCGAACGCGAGCGCCAGATCTTGCCGGGCCACTCCGGCCGCTTCCACGACCGGAAACACGTCCGACTCGTACCGATCGAAGAGGTCGTCGAGGTCACTCGAGGGATCGGCATCTCGGAGGCGCCTGAAGCCCTCGGGCGTCTCGATCGGGGAGCCGTCTTCGGCCGAAATCGTTCGAACTGCAACGACATAGCGAGTGCGTTCGGCGAGCGGCCCGAGAGGGTGAATCACGACCGCCCGTCGCTCATCGGTATCGGCGCGAGGGTCGAGGTCCACGAAGTGGGCGAGGCGCTCGCCGGTCGAGGTGTTGATCAGCAAGGTCGACGAAGTCGGACTCATCGAGAGCGCTGGATCGTCGAGGAACTGGACGAGGGATGTGCGTTTAGGTGGCTTCGGCAGTCGCAAGACGATGATGGCGTTGGTGGAGTAGCCGTCGCTCGCGAAGTCGTCGTGGAGGTCGGCGCTCTTCTGCTCGAGCGTGAGCATCTTGGCAGCCCCTGTGAGCTCGACGCGACGGCCCGAAGGCATGGTCGGGTCGGCGACCAGGAAAGCGTCGGACGGGTACGGGAGCATACAGTCCGCGCCGGCCAACAGCGGCTGGCAGCCGTCGGGCAGCTCGAGCGGTTCTGGGCCGGCGCAGGCGAACGCGAGCGCGAGGAGCGCGGCGTGGGCGTGAGCCCGACTCTCCGCGCCGCATCGGACGGGGGTGCGAGGCATCGGCGCATCTTCGCACGCTTTGGAGATCTGGGTCCCGGTCCGTCCCGGGACCGGACCGGACGCGACGTCGTATGCCATCCAACGATCGGGTCCGTCGCCAAGGTGCGACACGTCGGCACATGATCGTTTGCTTTCAAAGCCTTATGGTTTGAGTTCGAAGCTTCTCGAATTCGTGTCGGCGCCTCTTGACCGTCGGACGGTGGATCGTGTGAAGCTGGCCCGCCTTGCTCGCAACCCTGCTCACGCTCGCGGTCGTTGGTGCTCCACCGGAGCGGCTGGCTTTGCGGCTCGCCGAGCCGACGTATGATTCCAACTCGTCGGCGGCCGGGCGTTTTGCGTTGGAGGCGCCGAGCGACGCCTCGATTCGAAAGGGAGCTTCGTTCGTCGGTACGTACTACTTGGTGAGCACGGCGCACCCCGACCCGGATGGCCACCATCTGAAGGATCGACGTGGCGCGCCGCTCGGGGCGCGGCTTTCGGACCGCGATTTTTGCGACGCGGCCATGCAGGGGACGGTGCGCGTTTCCTCCGGAAGGGCTCGGGGCTTTCAATTCTTTGGCTTCGCGGGGACGGCAACCACCTCGCAGGTCGATTGCACGAGGTTCTATCCGCACCATCCGACCTTGGGTCGCGCTCGCTTTCGCGCGGTGTCGAGCCCACGCGCGAGCTCTTCCGCCGCGGTTCCCTATCGAACGATCGCGGTCGACCCCGCCGTGATTCCGCTCGGAAGCGCGGTCTACGTTCCTCAAGCTCGAGGTGTGATGATCCCGGTGCGAAACGGCGTCATTCGCCACGACGGTTGGTTCGTCGCCTCCGACGTGGGCGGAGGCGTGCGGGGTCACACGATTGACTTCTTCGTGGGCACGACGCGGACGAGCCCGTTCGCCTTTGCGAAGGGCCGCAGGGGGGATCGGTTCGTTGCTTACGTGGTGGAGGACGCGTCGATCGCGCGGGCGCTCGCGAAACAGAGATCGATCGAGGCTTCTCTGGCCCTGCTCGCGCAGCACTGAGGGCTGCGCGCCTGAAAAAACTGTCCTGACGGATCCGATCGAGTAGCCTTGGTGTATGCGCCAGGTTTCGATTCTTGGCCTCGCCCTTTGGACGAGCGCCTGCGCCACTTCAGGCGCCTTGTCCGATCCCGACAGTGATCCGGAGCTTCGGGAAGATCGAGCTGCCCGAATGAAGTCCGACGCGAGCCACGTTCAAGACCCTCCGGAAATTGCGCCCACCGTAGTTCCGCCTTCGCAGACGCTCGCGCCACCCGACGTGCTGGCCGGACAGCTCGAGGACCAGCGCGCTTGTATGAATCAGGTGAACGCGATCGACGAGTCCTATCAAGATCGCCAGGCGGCCTGGAAGCTCCTGTTCGCCTGCGTCGAGAAGGGCAAGGTCACGAGCTTCGACATCCTGTTCGAAGATCGATGGCGGCCCTTCTTGGTGAAGCTCGATGCGACGAGCCAGGCGAAGGTGGCGTCGCGGCTGATCGCGAGCCGCGGTGGCAAGGTCGCAGGCGACATCCCGCTCGCGCAAAAGCAGGGCATCAAACTCTTCGGGCTCGCCGAGGTGATCGAGCAGCCTTCGATGCACAAGGGTTCGCTCGTCCTCGTCCGAGCCGCGGTCACAGACCAGAGCGAGCAAGGTGCGGGCGTGGCGTTCGAGCTCGACGAAACCACCGACCGGGCGATCGATTATTACGAGTCGAGCTACGACAGCACCGGCCAGGGCGTCGATCGACTCGGCCGCAAGTTGGCCCAAGATCGCTACGGCCGCAAGTACGCGCGGGCTCGCTCCAATTCAGTGACGATGCCCACCGGCAGAACGCTCACTGCGAAAGCGCCCACGCCCATTCGAGGCATCGAGGTCGAGGGGGAGTATCTGTTCCTCGTTCGCTTCGAAAAGCGCCGGCCGCCCGAAGACGATCTCGATGATTCGCAGCACGCCGTCGTCACGGTCCTCGGCGCGTTCAAGCCCTCGGTCGACGCGTTGCCGTTGGGCCGCTGAGCGCCGCGCTACATCCGAATCACGGCGCTGCCCCACGTGAACCCGGCGCCGAACGCCGCGCACGCGAGCAGTTTGCCTTTTTCGAGCCGGCCGGCCCGTTTGCACTCGTCGATCGCGATCGGAATCGAGGCCGCCGTCGTGTTGCCGTAGCGATCGATGTTGTTGAAGACCTTCTCGTCGGGGAGGCCGAGCGTCTTTTGGACGGACTCCGAGATCCGCAGGTTGGCCTGGTGCGGGATGAACAGATCGATGTCTTCGACCCGCAGCTCGGCCTTCGCCAGAGACTTCAACAACGTCTCGGGGAAGCGTCGCACCGCGTGTTTGAACACTTCGCGTCCGTTCATGCGCGGGAAGTGGCGCCCTTCTTCGAAGTGCTGCGGAGTCAACCGAGGCACGTACCGAGACGCGGGGATCTCGAGCCAGAGGTCCTTCGCGTAACGGCCGTCCGCTCCCACGTCCGTCGCGAGGATGCCGCTCTCGTCGTCGCTCGGGCCGTAGAGGATCGCGCCGGCGCCGTCCCCGAAGATCACCGCGACGTCGCGGCCGCGCGTGCTCACGTCGAGACCCGTCGAGTGAATCTCGGCGCCGATCAACAGCACGTGGCGATACAGGCCCGCTCTGATCCACGCGTCGGCCACCTGGGTGCCGTAGGCGAACGCGCTGCACTGATTGCGAATGTCGAGCGCCGGCGTGCCCGGAATGCCCAGCAGCTCGGTCATCAGGCAACCCGATCCAGGGAAGTTGTAGTCGGGGGACAGCGTGCCGAAGATGATCGCGTCGACGTCTTTGGGCTCGACGCTGGCCATCTCGAGCGCAGCCAAAGACGCGGGCTTGGCGAGGTCCGAAGCTCCGCATTCCTCGGATATCCAGCGTCGTTCACGAATGCCGGTGCGCTGACGGATCCACTCGTCCGTGGTGTCCATCTGCTGCTCGAGCTCGGCGTTCGTCACGACGCGATCCGGGACTTTGTGCCCGGTGCCCAGTATCTTGGCTCTCATCGTCTATCGGCGGTAACCGCAGGAACCGGAAAACGCAATGCTGCGCCTGACCGTCGAGCTCCCGTGCCGAGCGGTCATGACGAGCGATTTTCAGGCGACCGAGGTGGTCGGATCGTTTGACGCGGTGCGCGATGAGGCCGGCCGAAGCTCAACCGGAAGGCTCGGCTCGGCGAGCCCGCGAGGCACGAACAGAAAGCTCCCAGGCCCGATGCGCGCAGGATGTCCGCGCCACGAGACCGTCTTGATGAACGGAGTGACGAGCCAAATCGCAAGCAGACACGCCTCGCGGATCGGCCAGGTGACGATGGGGACCAGGACGTGATCGAGGCCTCGAACGATGATCCAAGGGATCATATCTCGAATGGTCGCGAGGACGAGCCCGACGACGAGCGCAGGGCCGAGCCCGGCGGTCGCGGCCGTCAACACCGCGGCGACCAGCGGCGAGGTCAGAGGCTCGAGCGCGAAGGCGGGCGGGCGCACCCTCGACCGGATCTGGGACCAGCGCAAGTGTCTGGCCCAGTAAGTCGAGAGCTTGGTGGTCCGATTCACGTTGCTCAACACGACCGATCCGAACGCGATGCGTTGGCCGGCGTGGTGAATCGCGCGGGCGAGCAAATAGTCCTCGGCGAGGACGTTGCCGAACGCAGCGAGGCCTCCGATCCGGTCGAGCGTGCTTCGCCGGAACAGCATCGATTTTCCGACGACGACCGGATCGTCGATCAGCGTGGGAGCGGCGTTGCCGACGGCGATGAAGCCGTTGAGGGTGGCGTTCTCGAGCGCTGCGCCCAGAGTCCGCTCACCCACGCCCCGGAAGAGATTCGTCACCAGGCCGACGTTTGGCTCCGCGAACGCCGCGGCGAGATCCGCGAGGTAGTTCGATGGCGCAGCCACGTTGCTGTCGCTGATCAGCAGCGCGTCGAACTGGGCATGCGGCAAAAGACCAGCCAGGTTTGCGACCTTTGGGTTCGGGAGGGGACAGCCTTCGTGTACGATCAGCCGGGCCGAGACACGGGGATGCCGCTCGAGCAGTCGACGGACCACCGAGATGGCAGGGTCGTCCTTGCGCGTGACTCCGAACAGAATCTCGAAGCGAGGGTACGATTGGGTCAGGAAGGTCTCGAGGTTCTGTTCGAGGTCGTCGTCGGCGCCAGAGAGAGGCTTCAGCACCGTGATGGGAGGCAGCGATCCGGGGCGTCTCCGGCGTGTTCGGATCTGGAGGAGCCCGACGAGTCCGGCCAGGGAGAATGCGAATGAGACACACACGATGAGCCAAGCGAGCATGCAGCACCTCCTCGAAGAGACCGGTGGGTCGGATTGCGACATCCGTGCCAAGCCGGTCGCCATATCGGTCGCCGTGTCTGCGCCGCGCAGAGTGGGAACTCCGCGACGCGCTTGTGCGTTCTCGTGTTCTTCGGTGTTACTCCCAACCAGAATCAGCATTTGTTTGCCTGTGGGTCGAATCGCGTCTGGCCCAGGTGGCGGTCGCGCGGTAGTCTTGTGACGGTGTCGGGCGCGGGCGGACAGCCCTGGACGCTGCCTCACAAGTACGGGCAGTACGAGCTTCTCGAGCGCATCGGCGCGGGCGGAATGGCCGAGGTCTTCCGCGCGCGCAAGTCCGGTGTCGCTGGCTTCGAGAAGATCTGCGTGATCAAGCGGATCCTTCCGCACCTCGCGCAGCAGGCCCGCTTCGTGAACATGTTCGTGAACGAGGCCAAGCTCGCCGCCCAGATCACGCACCAGAACGTCGTTCAGGTGTTCGAGCTGGCTTCGCTCGAGGGTGGCGAGCTCTTCATCGCCATGGAGTACGTGCCGGGCACGGATCTCCGGAAGATCCTGCACTGGGCGGAGGAGCGGGAGCTCCATATTCCTACGTGGTTCGCAGTGCACTCGGTGCGTGAGATCCTTGGCGCGCTTGCACATGCGCACGAGCTGACCGACGGCGAAGGACGGCCGATGCAGGTCATCCATCGCGACGTGACCCCGGCGAACGTGTTCGTCTCGAACCTCGGGGAGATCAAGCTCGCGGACTTCGGGATCGCGAAGGCGATCGGAGATAACCCCGAAACCGAGGCGGGCCAGGTCAAGGGCAACGTCGGGTACATGTCGCCCGAGGCGTTGTTGGGAGAAGACGTCGACGCACGAACGGACGTGTTCTCCGCGGGCGTGGTGCTCTGGGAGTGCCTCACCCAGCAGCGTCTCTTTCACGGGCGATCCAACTTCGAGACCGCGCGGCTGATCTGCGACAGCGAGCGCCCGGCGCCCTCCCAATTCAATCCCGAGGTCCCGCCTCAGCTCGATCTCGTCGTGCTCAAAGCCTTGGAGCCCAAGCGGGACCGCCGCTTCGAATCGGCGGGCGAGTTCCAGTCCAGTTTAGTGGACATCCTCGCGACGATGCATCCGCGGCTGCAGAAGGCCCATGTTCGCGAGGTCGTCGAGGTCCTGTCGGGCAAGAAGGAGCCCACGGAGGAGTACAAGACTCGCAAGAAGAGCTTCGCGGCGCAGAAGACGGACGACTTCGAGCTCCCGATGCTGGCGCCTGACTTCGTGGGCATGTTCCCGCCGCCGCGCAACATCCCGCCGCCCGCGCTCACGCCGATGCCAGGTCCGCGGCCGATGATGAACAACCTCGGCCAGCAGTCCATGGTGCCGGGGATGCCGATCCCGGGCACTTCGAGCTTCGTTCCGCAGTCGATGCCGAACGACGGCTTCGCGGTGCCTTCGGCGCCAGACGTTTGGCTCGGGTCGACGGGGTCCCATCAGGTGCCGCCGTCGATGCTTCAGACGATCGACGATCCCGTGTTCGGCCCGATGTTGGCGGCGCCCGCGGTGCCGAGTCATTCGGGCATCACGGTGCCCGCGGCGATCATGCCGAACCCGCTTCTGCCCAATCCGCTCACGACCTCCAACGTTGGGATCCCGGCACTTCCGCGACAGCAGGAAATGAAGAGCGGCGCGGAGCGGATCCTCGAGGCGATCGAAGACGACAGCGACCCGCTGGAGCTCGCGCACGCGACCACCGGCGGCGGAATGATCTTCATTCGAGACGACCGAGGTCGGGAGACCGGCCCGTTCTCTGTCGAAGACCTTCTCAACGGTCGTGGCCGCACCATCAAAGAGGTCTCGTTCAATCGTCGGGAGTGGCTCGACGCGCGGACCTTCGCCCAGCTCTCGGGCCTCGATCGGCTCGCCCCCAATCCTTACCCGCTCCGCAAGGTCACCATCGTCGGCAAGCTCGAAGACCGCAGCCTCGTGTCGGTGTTCGGCCAGCTCGCCCAGGAACAATCGACCGGTCGGCTGGTCGTGATGGAGAGCGGCCCCGGCGCCGTCGCGCGCCGCGAAGTCTATCTCGTGCGCGGCGCTCCGACGTTCGTGTACAGCGACGACATCCAGCTGCAGCTCCCGAAGCTCCTGGTGAAGCACGACGTCATTCGCGACGATCAGGTGAACGACTTGATCGTCCAGGTGATCCGTCGTCAGGAACCCATCCTGGACCTCATCAGCTGGACGGCCTTCACGGACATGAATCGCTACTGGCCGTTGATGATGCGCGATCGGCTCACCGAGATGTTCCGCTGGGGAGCGGGTCGGTTCGCGTTCGACGCGGGCGCCGAGCAGCATCGGTCGACGCCGTTCGCCAAGTCGCTCTATCACGTGATCGCCGAGGCGGTGAATCGCAGCTACTCGGTCGACGAGCTCAGCTCGATGTTGGGGCCGCGAATCAACATTCGGCTTCGCCGAGCCGACCATTTCAACACGCTCGTCGCGAAGCTCAATCTGTCCGACAAGTTCCGCGCGGCCGTGGAGCGCCTGGGCAAGCGCACGAGCATCGCGCAGATCGTGAAGAAGCTCGGGACGCAAGAGACCAGCTCGCAATTGGCGATGGGCTACGTGCTGCTCGAGCTCGGCGTGCTCTTGAACGACGAGTGAGCCGCCCTTCGACCCCATCACGGGTCGGAGTGGATTCTCAGCGCGGAAAGCGCGCGGTCATCCAGCTCGTGAACTGCGCGGCTGCTTCTTCGAACGTGGCGGACTTCGTGGAAGCGATGGTCTCTTTTCCGTGGGCGATCACGATCGAGGCGTCGAGCTCGACCGGGCCTTCTTGTTTGGGCACTCGTTCGATGCGCTGGATTTTTTGGCGCTGAAGCTCGACCGCCTCGACGGTGGGCCTCGAAAGGTCGTCGGCGAGCGCAGCAACGTCGAACGGAGCGCCCGTCATGTTCTTCAAGAACTCCGTGAAGCGAAGCGCGTTTCCCTTGCGCCAGTAGACATCGCGGAAGGTCGGTCCAATCTTCGGGTTGTCGACGATGTGCCCGAAGCGGTCGAGGAGGGCCGTGCGCGTCTGTGCCACCGCGGCCTCCGCGAGGATGTAGCCGTGATAGATGGCCGAGGAATCGAAGTCGAGCAGGTGAGGCACGCTCAGCGTGGGGCGTGGGCACCGATCGAGGAACGTGAGCCTTCGTTCGACCGCCACGAGCTCGTCCATGACCCTCGTCGAGGTCAGCGCTTCGTCGGGGAGGGAGTAGAGCGCGAGCTCGGCGAAGGCGACGACCAAGAGATTTCGCACGAAGATGACACGCAGCGGGTGGGTGGTGCGCGTGTAGGCTTCGATCGTCTCCAAGGGCACGTGGGCGTAGCGCGAGAGCCAGTCCGCGTCCTCGAGCAGCGAGTCCATGAACATCGACTGCGTCTCGGCAAAGGCCGCGGAGGTCGGCGCGTACTCCTGGCTGAAGCAGGGCGCCCCCATGCGAATTCCGGCGAAGTGCGCGGCGTGGCCACCTTCATGAAACAGCGTCTCCGCGGCGCGGTGACCGCTCCCTACTTGATTCGGCACCGCGTTCGAAGTGAAGCCGATGCGCGCCTTCACCAGCGTCCCGTCGCCTCGAACGTAGGGAGGCACCGGCGCGTGGCAGAAGCCGTTCTCGTACTTGCCTGGCCGATCGACGAGGTCGACGACGATCTCCGCGCCTTCGAACTTCACGCCCATCGCGCTGAACGAACGGCCCCACCGCTCCACCGCCCGTTCGAACGGCATGTACGGATCGAGAGACCGAACCGCGTCTCCCGCGGTCAGGTAGCGAAAGTTCCACGGCAACCGCGCGCGCTCTCCGTGCCGTTTACACACGTCGTGAACGAGCGTGCGGGCCGCGTCGCGCGTCCTCGACTCGAGATCGTCGAGCCACCCGCGAAGCTCGTCCGGGCCGATCCCTTCGGTCGTGCGGAG
Source organism: uncultured Myxococcales bacterium (assembly GCA_964463485.1). Lineage (GTDB taxonomy): Bacteria > Myxococcota > Kuafuiibacteriia > Kuafuiibacteriales > Kuafuiibacteriaceae > CAYXDO01. Next base: position 12,018 of record CAYXDO010000228.1, read on the forward strand.
CTTGTAGTCGTAGAAATGAGCGTAGCCGAGCGCCCGCGCGAAACGATTGCGGATCTTCACGGTGTCGAGGAATCCGCTCTCGAGGACCGTGCGCTCGATCGATTCGAGCCCGCGGTAACACGCTCGGCGCGTCTCTTCGTCGGGGTCCGAGGTGATCGCGAGCCCGAGCCTCACGCTGGACGCTCGTACGAGCCTGTTGGACTTCGGATCGACATAACCGAGCGGCATGTCCCGTCGCGCCTTCGCGAGCTCGGCCTCACGCTCGGCGATTCGATCGCGCAAGCTCCCGGCCGATTCGTCTTCGATCGCGTTGGCTTCGAAGAAGCGGACCCACCCGTCGAGCGACTCGGCGACGTCGCCTGAAGCCTCCCTGCGGGCGACCCGAGCTGCGGCCAGGAGCGACCGGTCCTGACGAAACGAAGTGAGCGCCGCGTCCGAACGAACGAACGCGCCGTCCTCTTCGCTCAGGCCCATCCGAGTCCGCCAAAAGAGATCTTCCCGATCCTGGTGCAGCGCGGCGTAGCGCTCGTTGAGCTGTTTCAGGAGCTCCTCGGGTCGATCCATGGGCAGACGATTTCCGCGGAGCCTCGGCGGGTCAATCGTCGACGCGTCCGTGCCCTTTTTTGCGGAGTGCGCCGAGCCCGCTCGGTATAGAAAAGGCCGCCATGAAGAGCCCACAAGCCGCCATCCACTCCACTGCCCAAGTCCATCCGACCGCCTCCGTTGGCCACTTCGCGGTGATCGGTGAAGGGGTCGTGATCGGCGAGCAGTCGGTGATTGGACACGGCGTCATCATCCACGACGGAGTGATCATCGGCGCGCGTGTACGCGTCGACGATCAGACCGTGCTCGGGAAGCGGCCGATGAAAGGTGTCATCTCGGCGACCACGGAAATCAAAGAGCTCCCACCGCTCACGATCGGGGACGACTGTCTGATCGGCACGGGTGCCGTGCTGTACCGAGGCGCGAGGCTCGGCCCGAAGTGTCTCATCGCCGATCTCGCGGGCATTCGCGAGGACGCAGAGATCGGTGAAGGCACGATCGTCGGTCGCGGCGCGTACGTCGAGAACCGCTGTGTGGTGGGGCGTTATGTGAAGATCGAGTCCATGGCTTACGTGGCCGCTTACTCCGAGATAGGCGACCGCTGCTTCGTGGCGCCGATGGTGACGGTCACGAACGACAACTTCGTGGGCCGCACCAAGGAGCGGTTTCAGCAGTTCAAGGGCGTCACGATCAAACGTGGCGGTCGCGTCGGCGCGAACACGACGTTGCTTCCAGGAGCGGTGATCGAAGAAGACGCCCTGGTCGGCGCGGGGTCGGTGGTGCGTGGGACGGTGCCGGCGCGGCAGATCGCCTACGGCCAACCAGCGCGCGCAGTCCGCCCGGTGCCTGAGGCGCAGTTGCTCGACAATCAGGGCTGGGCCGACGTCGCGCCGAAGAAGCCGTGATTCGCTGCGTGGGCTGCGGCCCTCGGGAATGAGCGCACGTGTTTCGCTGTTCGGGCGCGTTCGTTGGCGGAGCTCGGCACGGACACGTTGCTCGCGTGGTGCTCTCGTGTTAGCGCCGCGCCATGAAGCTCTGGGCTCGTCGAATTCGCCAGGCCGCGACCACGTTGCCGCTCTGCGTCTTCCTTGGCTGCCCCAACCCCGAGGCGGCGCGTCCGTACCCAAATCCGGACGTCGCGCCCGGAGGCAAGCAGGTCGTGAAGATCGGCCAGGTCAGCCTCACCGACGCCGATCTGAAGAAGCGCTTCGACTCGCAGAGCCCGTTCATGCGGGCCAAGATGAAAGACGCCGATAAGCGAAAGGACTTCATCGAGCAGGTCGCCCGCACCGAGCTCTTCGCTCAGGAAGCTTGGGCCCGTAAGCTCTATGACGATCCGGCCGTCGTCGCCGAGATGAAGAAGGCGATGATCCAGGTGCTCATGAAAGCCGAGCTCGACGCACGAGTGGCCAAGGTCGAGGTGAGCGACGCCGAGATCCAGAGCGAGTACGAGAAGAAGCGCGACGAGTTCGTGAAGCCCGAGAAGGTGCGCCTCTCACAGATCGTGAAGAAGTCCGCCGGCGCCGCACAAAACACCGAGGCCACCAAGCTCGAGAAGCTCAAGGCGGAGATCCTCAAAGCGGAGAAGGCGCAGAAGGTGACCGCGTTCGCGGACGCCGCGCGCACCGAGTCTCAGGACGACGCGACGAAGATGCAGGGCGGCGACCTGAACTTCCTCGGCCGCGAAGATCTCGAGAAGCTCGCGGGACCCGACGCCGCCAAGAAGATCTTCGAGGAGCTTCAGGTCGGCGACTCCGTCGTCGTGAAGTCGGCGGAGGCCGTGAGCCTGTTCAAGATCACCGGTCGGCGACGTGCGATCGAACGCACCGTCGATCAGGTCAAGCCGCAGCTCAAGAATCAGATCCTTCGCGACAAACGCGCCGAGCTGCTCGACCAGTTCGTCGACGAGCTCAAGAAAAAATACG
>CAYXDO010000229.1:0-14416 GCA_964463485.1 uncultured Myxococcales bacterium
CGACAGACGCCGCGCCCGGACCTCTTGCGACCTCTCTCAGCGCCGAGATGCAATCGGGTGCGCGACCGACCTGCGGCGATTCAGCTCAACCTCCGTATGAACCACGGAGAGCACAGAGAAGGAACACGGAGAGCACGAGGACAAAAACCTCTGTGTTCTCGGCGTCCCTGCTCTGTGTCCTCTGTGGTTTGCCCAGCGCCGAGCGATGATCGTCGATCTATCGCGCAACATGGTCGTGCACCCGATGCAATCCCTGTTGACCAGCTCCGAGTCCCCGCGTAACCACTCCGTATGCAAATACTCCCACCGGGAATCTCGTTCACCACGTACGCCCGAGACGTGACCTACCTCGAGGCGCGGCTCCTGGCGTACGCCACCACGAAAGCCTTCGCCGGACCCGTGACGTCACTGGTCCACCGAGGGGAAGATCTTCGGCGACGAGACGGGGACACCCGCCGCACGCTCACCCACGCCCAGGCCGCGGCGGACGTGGCCGACGCCGAGATCGACGACGCGCTCACCGTGCTCCACGCCGATCTGCACTCTGAAGTCGTCGGCGACCGAAAATCCGAGACTTTCAAACGCGTCTTCCCCGCCGCGCTGAGTGACACGATCAAATACGCGCTCGAGACTCAGCTCGAGGTCCTCGAGGACGTCATCAAGCACCTGAAGGACGTCGCGGTGAGCGAGGCGCTACGCGACAAACACCTCGGAAGGCTCGAGGAGCTGCTCGCGAAAGGGAACGCCGCCCAGCGAGTCCTCGATGAGGCCGAGGAGCAGCGATTTCAACTCAGCCGCGCGCTGCGACGTTTCAAGACCGACGCCAACGCGGTTCGCGCCGCGGTGCATGGGTCCCTGGTGGCCATCGGACCGTGGGGATCGAGGAATCGATTCTGGGCAGACCGCTATTTTCGAAAATACACCAAGAAACAGTTGAAGACTGTGGTCGACGAAGGCGAGGCCACCGAGGTCGACGACGAGTCCGAATCCGACGAGTCCTGAGTAGGCGCCGTGCCAATACGAACAGCGGCTCCAGAGCTTGGTTTTGCTGAGAGCTGACCGCTGACGGCCGAACGCTTACGTTGCAGGCCGTGACCCGCCAGTCCGCAACGAACCCTTTGCACGCCCGCATAGGTTCACTTGGCGCGATTCTTTCGATTCTGACCGGCTCGTGGATCACGCCCTCTCCGGGTCGAGTCCCCTCGCCTCCGCAGCGAGCACTCTCACGAGAAAGCGAAGGAGCACGTCGACGAATCCCAGTCGCCAAGCGACGAGGCTGATGGGTTGGGGCGCATGACACCTGAGGATGAGATGCGAGGAGCTGGTCTCAGAGTATGTCGGCTTCGTCATGTGGCCTCCAAACGGTTGAAGCGCTTTCGATGTCTTGGACGACTCAGTGCTCGAAGTGGTCACGGAGCCTCTTTAGCAAGCTCGTCAGTTGAGCGCCCGACCACGCGTCGTACCTGTCCGCGTTGTCCCTTCCGTTGGGTTGCACCAGCTGAGGCAGCCACGTCCTGTAGACGCCGGTCGCCGTCAAACGGTTCGGCATGGCGTAGACGGAGCCGGGCCCGCTGATGTCCGGGTGGTCATAGCGACGGTCACCCTCCAGACCCATGGCACCGCGTCGGAAGCCCAAGCCTTCGAGCGCAGACATCGGGTCCGTGGGATTGATCGTGTCGGCTACGGGGGTTGCCACGGGATCGATCGTGTCGGCCTCGAGAGCCGCCACCGGCTCGGTCGGGTCAATCTCGCATCCATCGTCCGGCAAGGTGCGGGAGGCATTCGCCGGAGCGCCTCCTGTCAGATGTGCAACGAGGTCCTTCGAAGGAAACTCCTGGTATTCGGGTTTGTCGAGCTCGCGTGCGTAGGATTGGATCATCGCCAGGCGGATACCGTTCCAAACCGCGACCTGAGCTTCTCCGGCACCCGCGTCGATCGTCTGCCAGCGAGCTCCATCAAAGATCCCCTCGTACGATTTCCAACAGCCCTTGGTGTAGGCGACGAACACCGCAGGCCGATGCACCAGGATCATGGACCGGAGAAGGTCGGTTCGGGGACCAAGCCACTGGGCCTCGAAGAGAGCTCGGTTGGCCAGGTAGCCCGCTATTCCGGAGTGTGCCGAGTACATCCACGCTTGGCGATTCGGGTTGGGCAGCGGAAGTAACTCAGCCAGGAGCGTCTCGCCGTCCCTCCTCCCCCAACGGCGGCGCTGGTAGTCCAGGACTGGACCATCGCCATGTTCCTTGCCCTGGAGAGCGAGGAGCAAGCGGATGCAGAAGGCCCAGGTGCTCTGGCGCTGACCATCGACAGAATCGAGATGGTCCATCTGACCCCGTCGTTGGTGCGCCTCGTAGAGGTCCTCGACCGCCGCCTCCCGCAGCCAGAGCGAGAGCACGTTCTGGCCGGAGTTGCTGAAGCCTTCCTCGGCTCCGAGAAACCAATACCCTGCCTTGAGGTTTCCGTAGCCGATTCGGCTCGCGCAGAACCTATCCAACTCGTCCCGGCCGATGAAAGATGCACGGGGGATGCCCTGCTGAGTAAGGGTCGGCTTGGGGGTCACCGAATCAGGCCCTGCAGTTTTGGGGTTCGCGGGTGAAGAGGTTGCCGGCACAAGAGGTGGGACTGTTTCCGTCCCTTTATTCTGCTTCGCCTTCCTTTCCGCCTGGCGGGCCTCCTTCAATACCTTGATTCGCTTCTTCTCGGCCTTCTTGGCCTTGCCGAGCCGGATACGCCGCAACATCCGGGTTCGGTTTTGCTTGCTCTTCGACCGCGCCATGCCGCTACTCCCAAGTCTTGCTTTTGAATCCGAGCTGAGCCGCGCTCTCATTCACCGCTCGCTTGATGTGATCCGGTACCTGCGCTTGTCAAACACGTTCTGGCTCAAACTCCGAATATGCTCCGATTTCGAGCAGTACCGGGCGCTGTCCGATTTCGAGCAGTACCGGGCACCGTTCCGATTTGGGGGGTCCGATTTCGAGCAGTACCGGGCACCGTTCCGATTTGGGGGCAGATCTCGCCATGCGCGCAAGGACCTCGTCGATCAGGTCGAGGAGGTCCTTGCCAGTTCTGGGGCGTTGGGTCCCCCATGGCGTGCTTGACTGCTTGACCCAGGCCCGGGCATGGCACTCGATGCCGTAGGCGACGGCGAAGGTGAAGGCGATGTGCTCTCGCCGGAATGCACCCGTACTCATCTTGCCCTTGCTTACTCGCCGAGAGTTGAGCCTGAGTCCCTCGCGGGACGAAGCTAGCTAGCTGCCGGTCTTCGAAAGTACATCAGCGGTCGTAAAAACCGCGCGGAGGAGTCCGGACTCAGTGTCCATGCCGTGAGGGTGCGCTGTTCGAGCCCCGACAAATCATCGTGCCGAGCGTCGACGCTTCGAGAGGCTAGGCGGACGGAGTCTTTGAAGAGCGAACGGACTAGGTCACGTTCGGCCAGGGATTCTCGACCTCTCTACCGCTGTCTCCTTCAGTCATCCCCTCATATTGCGCGGAATATGCTGGCCACAGTGGGTTGCTGCGCGATGAGTTCGCCGAATCGTTTCATCCCAGGCTATTCACGCTTATTCACGCTAGGTTGTGTCGGCTGCGACTTCGTCGGGGGTCGGGCCAGTCACACGCCTTGGCGCCAGGCGGCGTATTCGGCTGACATCCGAGCGGCAAATCGCTCGGCCATTTGTGGCGCGAACAGCTCCGAGTCGAGGAGGACCCGCGCTGACTCAAAGCCTTCGCGTTTGAGGAGCGCGCGACAACGCGCGACCGGTCCATTCCCTCCGACGAAGCGCTTCGTCTGGACCTCGTTGTTCTCGACTTGAAACAGAACAATGACATTGAAAGGCGCGCCGAGCGACCGGAATTTCGCGATATCGTTCCGGACGCTTTCGGGATTCACATCGCGACCTTCGACCTCGATCGCGAGAAACGGGCGACGTGTCTGTCTGCAGGACAGCACGACGTCGATCCGGCCGCGTGCAGGAATACCGCGCCGGACGTACGGGGCGAGTACCTCGCGCTCTGCGTAGAGCGGCCCCTTGAGAGAGACACGCGTGCAAAGCTCGATCGAGTCGCGCTTCGTGAGTGACGACGGGACGAGAACACCAGAAGCGGCGGCGTATGCGCCGAGACCTGTGCGAAGAAGGTCGGGTAGCAGCGGGTTGTGCATCAGGCGACCGTACTCCGAATCGAGCTCAGGCTCCATATTTTTTTTGTAATTCGCATACGGACCCAGAATCCTATGGAATCCCTTCCTCTTCGAGCGCGTCGAGCAACTCGATGAGCGCGGGCCCTTCCCACTGCAGGTAGCCCTTTGTATCGACGCCGCTCGACTCCGCGAGGGTGTTCAACCGCTCAGAGAACGGACCGTTGGCGTCCAGGCGGCAGCCTGTTGCCCGCTTTTCGTGCGCGTAGAACCGCGCGTCCCGTCCCGCCGCCCGAAGCAAGACGTATGCACCGGTGTTGCTCACTGGATCGAAGCCGAGGCTCACGAGCCGCTCGATGGTCTGCTCCCGATCGATGTACCGGACCGGCGGCGGGCGGCGCCGCTCCCGAACTGTGCTCACGGGCCCATTCCTCGACACTTCCAGCTCGTTCCTGATCTCCTCAAGCACGCTCCGCGCCGCGCCATACTCGCAATCCGCAGCCTCGAGCTCCGCCCTCGCCGCATCGAGCCTGGCTTTCGCTGCCCTAAAACGGGCGATCGGATCGGATGTCGCGGGATCTCGGGCGCGGTCAGCCGCGTCGCTCTGCTCTCGCAGGGCGTACGTCGCGAGGCTCACCCTGACGAAGCGCGACCGATCGCCGGTCCGAAGATCGTTGCCGATCGTCGTGTTCACGTTGCCTGACGGGTGCTGGCCGGCGCTGCTCACGAGCTGGCGCTCGATGATCCGCTTCGCGATATCGGTGTAATGCAGAGGCTTCCCAGCGGCTCTCAGGACCTCCTCGATCGCATCGATCCACTGCATCGACCGGTATCTTGCCGCGGTCCGGAGAGTTCTTCAATATAAAAAATCACCTTGTTCACGTGCGCGGTCAGTCAAGACATGAGGCGCAGCGTACGAACGAAGCCCGGCCCCACCAGTGGCCGCGCGATTCACGCGGTCGAGGAAGCGCGCGGGCCGGCTTCGCGGCTGCCTTTCAGCCGCTCCCCGACTCGTCGTCCTCGGGGGACCGACTCAGCGGCCGCGCCGTGGCCGGGTCAAGTCGCAGTCACGAGGAGCGCCCTAGCGACGCCCTCGGCGAACGCTCCTTCTCCGAAGTGCGCTTCGCTCTTCGTTACCGGCGGATGGCGATTGCGACGGAGCGTCCACACATGCTCCGGCGCACGGCTAAGCCCGCGAGAGTCAAGGGGCGCGCAGCGCCGAGCGAAAGTCGCTTGCCCTTGACTCCGTGGGTTGCCGTGCGAGCAACCTCCATCCATCCACTTCGGCAATCTCCATCCGACGTCTTCTCCTCGGATCGGCGGTCGATGCCAAGGCGGTTGCGACCGCGCTCGGCGGTCAACTTCGCCTCAACCCGAACATCGAAGACCTCGAGCTTCATCACGAAGTCGTCGACGTCCTGTGGAGCATCCTCGTTGGCGGCCTGGATTTCTCCAGGCTGAAAGACGAAGGAGGCCATTTTCCATCTGATGACTTTGGGCCCGCCACCGGTCCGGCTGCTGTCCTTCGGCCCTCGCGTTCACCGTAGGCGGTATGACAGCGGGCGCGAGCGTGGGGTGCGTAGCTGAGCTCGGGTGTGCGACCGAGAGCTTCATCGGCACAGCTCTGTTCGGGACGATGTCCTTGCGCCACTTGGAGCTTCCCGCGAGCACGCCCGAGTACACACGGTTTGGTTCCGAAAAGGCGGAGGAACGAGCCAACTCAGGCGTCGCACGAGCGCAAGCGGTTCGAGCACCGCGTGGGTGGCGCCGGACCTGCTGGGGCTCTTGAGCTCGAGCGCGATTGTTCCGTCGTCGAACTCCTCGAGCTGATCATGTGCGAGCGGCGGCCGGAGCACGTACTTATAAAGTCGCAGTCTCGCGTCGCGATCGAGCGCCGCGACCCGAACCTTCGCATGCACGCTGAGTAACCGTCCGGCGGACCCAGGTTTGACGGCAACCGGCTCGGGGACCGAGTTTCGGGGGCATGTCGGAATCATATTGGAGCACCAAAGATGCGTGAGTGGCGAGCGTCGGGCCTGTCGCTGAGTGAATTTGCGGAGGCCACGGGACAGTCGCGAGACCGGCTCGAACGATGGAAGAAGCGGCTTGAGCAGGAGTCGGTCCCGGTGCTGCCGGTCCGCGTCGTTTCCAGGCCGACGTCGAGCTCAGACTTAAGGGTCGTCCTCGAAGGTGGTCGACGGGTTGTCGTTCGTGCCGGATTCGACGGAGGAGTGCTGCTCCGTCTGTTGGAGACGCTGGAGTCTTTGTCATGCTGATGCTGTAGGATGTCCGGCGGCTCAAGCGGGCCAGGGGGAAGCCGCGCCGACCAAACCGATGATTCGAATGGGAGTCCGAAACAGCAAGGCCGCTGCCACAAAAGTTTCTCGCCGAACAACCCGACTCGGCCGGACGGTTACTTCGCGAAGGCGATCGGCCTCAATCTCAAAGAGCGCTTTCCGAGACTAGATTTCACGGTGGTCGGTGGCACGCACTCTGCCGGAAGGACACGATGCGTCCTGGAAGACACCGAGTCCGCGGGGACAACTCGCGCCGTACGGATACCTCGCCTACGCAGGTAGATGCGGTCGAAACTTCGCAGATCGAGACCCGCCGGAAGCTCAGAAACTCGCCGGTGGCCCTGTCAGACAGATCAAAATCAGATGAGGTGGAGCCAGAAGCGCCGGTTAGGTGGAAGATTTTCAAACTTAGCAACAACCCGTTCGAGCCACGTCTGACCTAGAAGGCTGTGCTGCGCGTTCTGGACGATGAGAATCCTCTCCGGAATACTGCTTGGTAGCCCATCTCTTCCGAGGAGTCCGTCAATCCTGACGCACACGGACATTTCCGCCCCGCTGATTCGAGACCCGCTAGCGTCCTGTAACTCGGTAGGAAGATATGGGCCTACCGTTATTGTGTCGGGCACGAAGGCCCGTGGAAATATGCTGCGCGACGCTCCCGTATCGACGAGAAACGGCACTTTCGCGGAGGAGATGTTGGACCACGAAATATGACCGGAAACGTATGGCATTCCGGACTTATACTGGAACCTGATCATGCACTCGCTCGCACGTGACGGGTTGTGTGGGTAAGAAACAGGTGTCTGGGTGATTTTTGGCGGTCCTTGAGCTCACTGACTTGCTTCGCAAATTCATCAGCAAACTCCGAATGTGCGAGCACTACGCCTTCGTCTCGGTCGACTGCAACAAAGGAATCCGGATGCTGCTTCAAGACTTCTGTGTTTCTTTCACACCAATCCAAGTCTGGGTCGGATAGAACGCTCGTGTTGTCCAGAAGGCCTACATGTGAACCCACCCATGCCCACAAATGCGGTGCGTGGCGCGCAAGCCTTTCGGCACCATCTAGCGTCGTGATTACGACAACTCGGCGCCCCAATATCCGGTTTCTGAGCTGGTCGAGGATCTCCAACTCGAAATCGGGCAGAAGCCCAAGGTCCACTACAGCCGCAGATCCGGGCTTGCTTGCCGACAGCAACTCCGCTAGCTCACGCCCGGATTCCGGAGCGAACTTTGAAAGCCCCGACGGAGACAGCGAGAGTTCGAGTTGGGCGATGGCGGTCTGAGTGCTCTGCCTTAGAGTTCTTCGTGGCTTCGCGATGAGTACTGTCCAACCTTCGTCTTCGAAATCGAGATGATCAAGGAGATCTTTCGCGGTGACGAGCTTCGGCGTTCGATGTGTCATCATGCCAACCCACGAATGAGCGGTCGAACCGTAGGATGAACCTTGTATTGAACGGTCGGTCCGGGAGTTTCTACAAGAATTCGGCGCAAGACGAGTTGAATATCCTCCTCCGTGGCGACCGAAAATTCGAGCTCCGCGTCTTTTGGCCATTGCGGCCTCAGTTTTATGAGGCGAGCTGCCATCTCTGGTGTTAGACCGAGGAGTAGAGCTCTGCCGAACCGGTCTGCGGCGATCTTTACATGTTCCGGCAGTACGCGCTCGGCTTCCATACTGTAAGCAACTTCTCCAGCTCCACGTGCCAAGCCAATTAGATCCCGAACAATTCCACCCGACTGTTCAACGACCTCAGTGCGACTCTCTTCCGGAAGCATTTCCGTTGTCGTCCTTTTGGCCAGAACTCGACCTAGAAATTCGCGGCCGCCAGCTTCTCGAGTGTTGACTGCGGCGTGGATTCGGACGGACTGAAATCGTTCGGATATGTGCCGCTGATATTTCGATCTGAACTCGATCGAGCCAACAAGCACAGATCCAACAGAGGCTTGTCGAAGCAGGCCGATGTCACTTAGAACCATCGCATCGCAGGCGGTGCTCCAAGCAGGCAATCGGTCGAGTCCGTCAAAAATAGCCGTGAAAGTGCGCGGCGAAATGGATCTCATGACGGAGCCAATGGCCTCTACCAAGGCATTTGATTTTCCGTCCTCCTCGGGAATTGCGAGCACGCCCTGGGCCCAGGCGCCGCGATTGTCGTAGTCTTCTTCTCGTGGCTCTGGTTCGAAATAGTAGCCATCAGCCGTTTCGCGAATTGTCTCCAATTCGTCCTTCAGCTTTTGCTTTTCATCCGGATTTAGCAATGCGCCAAGCGCCTTGCCCGCGAGTGCCAAGAGCACGCTTCTGCCGAGCTTTGAGGTAGCTTGAACAGAAGGAACATCTATGAAGGCCACCCAGGAGTCCGGAACTTGTCGGAGTCGGTTGGTGACCATGAGGAGTTCTGTCGTCTTCCCAGAACCGATGGCCCCGACGATGAAGTGTGAGCTTGACGGGGCAAGCTCGAGCGCCGCCGAAATTTGTCCCGAGGTGCCGAAGGGAGATTCAACGTAGAACCCATTTTTGATCGCGTCTGCCGGGTCCTCGCTGGGACTCAGAGACGACATATATCTTCGAAATCGGGCTCGCCGGTCGGCGCTCACCTACGAACAATAGCACGTCCAGCTCACAACGGCGAAGCCGGATTGAAGCATCGGTCCGAAGAGAAGGGTTTATCGCATCGATATCCCGTGGGATCAGAATTCGCTTCTTGATCGCGAATCGTGAGCCGCTGTCGGCGTGGCTGGACTTGGCCTGTGAGGTTCCGGCCTAGCGCTCGGTGGAGGCGACCAGGTCGGCAAAGCCCAGAAGGAGCAGGAGAGGGATTATGAACGCCAGTTTGTGCTCCGCGGGGCTACCCCGCGGGTTCTTTCCGATTAGACAACTCAGCGCGCGAGCCTAGCTGCAGGGCTGCAGGGCCGTTCGGGCCTCACCGAGATGACGTCGGGGCGCTCACCCTTTCCCTCCGCCTGTGACTCTCGACGACTTGGTCCAAGCCTTGGCCTCGGCGCTTCTCGCCGGTGCTTGGAACCCAGCTGCGGTTCGCGAGCGCGCGATGGCGGCCCTTGGTGGCAATCCTCGGTGGCTTGCGCCGCTCGTTCGCCGCGTCGTGCCGCTAGGGTCACCTCCGCGTCGAAAACGACTTGAACGAGAGTCGCTCGAAAGTAAGGGTCTCGTTGACGCGTGGCCGCGCGGTCGGGTCGATCCAAGGCGAGCGCTCCGAATTCACGCGGTGCTGACTACGCCAGAGATGGGTCCGGCGCGCTGGGCCGTTCCGAGCTTGGCAAGCGAGGGTGATCTCGCGCGGTGGCTGGTTAGCCGACCCGCTGGCTCGGGAGCGGCGCGCCAAAGACGAGCGTCTTCGCAGCTACGTCTACACTTGGGTCAACAAGCGAGGCGGCGGAGCAGGATAGGCGCGATGAACGCCAGTTTGTCGGCAACGGTTGAGCATCCCGCGGCCCCGAATCGTCGAGGCTGAGGTCCGTGACGTCCGTACTTGGGGCGAGCGTCGCCCGAACGTTTTCGCCAAGCCCGCGTGGAGTTGGAGCTCGCGCCGCTGCTTGAGAGGTTGATCAAGCAGCTCGCCGAGGAGTCGGATCAAGCGACACGAGAGCGTCTCGTCGACGGGCTTCGACCAAAGCTGAAGGCTCTGTTGGCCCGTCTCGAGTGGCCCAAACCGAAGCAATCGGCGGCCAATTTGACGCCGGAGGTCGTCGAACGGAATGGTTCGCCATTCGAGAAGGCGAACGCTCTGCTTAGAGAATCCGCGGCACGTTCATCCGTCGCTGTGGATACCGAGCAAACTCACGTCGGCGAACGCACGGGCCACCGCGAGGTTTTCCAGCGGGAACTCGTACCGCGCGGGCACGACCGCGACGGTCTATGGGAGCACCCAGTTCGGCTCGAATCCAAGGTTCGTGGCCACGAGCAGTTGCGGTCGGAACACTCTTTCGAATTCGCGCTCGAGCTCGCCCACATCGAGCCGACGAAGCTGCGGAGCGTCCATCCGGAAACACTCCGCATAATCCTCGAGGTCCCTGGGCGATGCGACGCCGATCGCGCAGTGATGAAGCTCGGCGAACGGACGTATTGACGAGTTCGTCGACCGGCCGACGGGCACGAGATTCCAGAGAAGGTCGTGAGCCACGAAGCTCCACGGCAAGAAATGGTCGATCGAGTAGGGATGAGAGAGAGCCTCGCTCGAATACACGTCGCGAATCGGAACGCTCAGCCGACCGGCTACCCTCGACCAGTAGGACCTGGCAGGCTCAAGGTTCCGAGACCGCGGCGGCCCGGCGAGCTTGTTGAGAATCCCCGGCACGTTCGGATTCCTTCGCTGTAGATACCGAGCAAACTCGTGTTCGGCGAACGCGCGAACCACCGCGAGGTTTTCTAGCAGAAACTCGTACCACGTCGGCGCCAATGGAGCTCGTGTCCCATACGTACTCGATCATCCCGATCACCAACCGAATGCCAAAGAAGACGTCGACCGAGGTGGTGGTGTGTCCCGATGGCAACGTCCCGACGAGCGAGGAAGAAGAAGGCGTGGACGCGGTGGGAGCGCTGACGGCGTGCTTGAACCTGTTCGGGGCCGCACAGCAAAGGCAAGTGTGCCAGCTCGCCGACGAGTGCCGGCAGAAGGGCGACGCTTGTACGACCGCATGCAGGGAGGCGCGACGCGACTGTGGGTCCGTCCCTGCACCGATCGATGCGGCCACGGTGGAGCTCTTGGATCCTTACGTGATCGGCTTGTACCAGAACGAAGACTTGAACAAGTCCTTCGCTTTTGCGACGGCGCGGATCAGTCGTTTCGGGCTCTCGGGGGAAGACTCTCCGCTCGGAAATCTGGTCGCGGACAGCATGCGGCTTCGCAACCGGGTCGAGGCGCAGTTCTCCATGACCAACTCTCTCGGCATCAGGACCAACATGGAAGAGGGGCTCGTTTCGATCGAGGAGATGTTCAACATTCGATGCACGAAGCTCGGTCCCGATCAACCACTGCGGTGGCACCGCCGAGCCGGGACGCCAACCGATAGAGTCCAGACGCACCGACTTCCTGCGAGAGATCTCTGATTCTCTGATCGACCACCGCCGCTCGAACTCCGCGAAACACCTCCACGAACCACGGCCGCAGGAATCGGGTCGGAACGTATCGGTCGAACTCGTCGAGGCAGCTCATCGCGGCCACCGAGCCACCGATCGAGATCCGGATGAGATCGGGCACCGCGTCGCTCGACCCCCGTCACCTCCTGGATCCTGCGGACCGCCCCTTGGAGGCGGTCCTGTTTCCCCAGTGAAAGTCGAAAGAGCAAAACAGGGTGCCAAACCGTCACCGCCATCTCGACTCGCAACTCATCCAGGCCGAATTCGCGCAGCGTTGGCGCGCGCTCCATGCGTGAGAGTATTCCCAAGAACCATGCGAACTTGTACGAGTTGGTCGTGTCGCTGAACGCAAGTCCGAGCTGCCGCGTGTGCAGCGGAAACGAACCGCGGAGGGAGTCGAGGGCAGGACTCACGGCTCCGAGCATAACACGTGTAGGAACTCGAGGAGATCCTCAGGACGACTGCTCGGGCCCACGGACGGGGGTTTCGCGCAGCGTTGGCGCGCGCTCCATGCGTGAGAGTATTCCCAAGAACCATGCGAACTTGTACGAGTTGGTCGTGTCGCTGAACGCAAGTCCGAGCTGCCGCGTGTGCAGCGGAAACGAACCGCGGAGGGAGTCGAGGGCAGGACTCACGGCTCCGAGCATAACACGTGTAGGAACTCGAGGAGATCCTCAGGACGACTGCTCGGGCCCACGGACGTGGGTTGCACGGCCTTGCGCTCCCGAGAAACTCTCGATCACGTCCGATCGAGGAATGCGTCTTGGTGCGTGGCTTGGAGACGTTCGATGGAGAAGCCGGAAGTGCCGCCACGATCGAGCGCCAACAGCATTCCTCGACAGACCATGTCGCGAGGGTGGCCGTTTGCCTGCGTCCAGTTCCACTCCTCGCAGAGCTTGAACTTGAACGACAGCTTCCGTCGACTCATTCGGGGGTTGTCGTTGATCAGACAGGTGATGAGCTCGACCTCGGTCGACGTCACGTCGCGTCCGCGATATTTGAGAACGACGTCCACGTTCGATTCGATGCCACCGCTCGAATCAGAACGTAAGAACTATTTTTCGTGCGCGAGGAAATCTCAGACGGTTGGTGGAGGGGGGGCGTCACGGAACGCCATTCGGGCGACGCGCCCACGGCGAACGGATTTCCGTCGGCTAGCAAAACTTGGAGTTGGTGCGCCAAGAGTGTTCGCGAGACCGAATCGCCGACGCGGGAAGGCCAAGGGCGAAACCTATTTTAGACGAGTATCTTGATGGAGGTCGCGTTCCGATTTCGAAATGCGAAGACCGCACCTGAGAATCGATCGCTGGCAAGCGTGCGACGGCAGAGTCCACACAATCCATTGATCCCCTTGCGAAAGTCGGCGGGCTCGATCGCGACCAGGATCCGCATTTGTGGCGTCAGTTGCATCACAGCTCGTGACTCCAGAACGTCGGCGGCCGGGAACCAGTGACATCGATACGCATCCGAGCGCCGCCACGTCCGAACAACTCGACCACAACGCGACTTTGGCCAGGAAGGCAGATTTCGACGAAGGCTCGGCGGGCGACGACTCGATCGAGCCGCCGCTCTCGAGTCGCTTCTTGAGGTGGTCATAGTTGAGCCGCAGTTCGCGCGAGGTCGCATAGACACCATGGACATCGGCGAGAGCCACGGCGCCGTCCCACAGTGCCTGGGGCATGGGCTCGGCACGACGCGTCTTGGCTTGCCGCCATTCCTCGATTCGAGTGCCGAGGGATGCGATGGATTCGATTTGGGATGGAGGTTTTTCCGAGCACCGAGGCCACATTTCACGTCGGTCGGGGGCACGCGGTCTTGCCGGAAGGACACAAGTGCTTCCGCAAGAGGCCATGCATCGCGCAGGGCTTCAAGACGCGGCCACTGCTCACCTCGCGTTGGTAGCTCGCAACGACCTTCCCTGACGTATCAGCGGGCAGGATCGTCAACACCAGGTCCTGAATGCCTTCTTCGCCGTCGTTCGAGGTCGTCCCAGTGACCGCGAGGAGCCCCCCGACCTCCTTCACCTGACCGTCCGGCCCCACGTAGGTGTCGCCTTCGGCCCGAAGCGCAGACACGCGAATGAACGCCCCGATGTACCCCTCGCGCTCCTCGGCCGTGACCATCACGAGCCCAGCCACGCCCGCGTCGACGCTCGCGACGAGCTTGGCAGGCGGATCCGTCGTCGTTCGTGACCACGCGAAATACAGGCCGCCGACCACGACGAGCCCGAGGAGCACCGCTCCGATCTTCTTCATGTCGACCGAAGATGCCACGACGCCGAGGCCCCAGCCTCAGGCTTCGGGAGGTGTAAGGAACATGACGGGAGGTCGACCCGAGCGTGAGCGCACGGACCCGATAGGCGCTCGAGAGCGGCCGTGGCGCCGAGAGAAAGCCCAAAACGTCCTCGCCGCGTCCCGCCGGGGCTGTGATGACTCTCGAGGGCTCCGCGAGCCGACCCTGGCGACCCCGCAGCTCGTCTCGTGGCGGCGAGGGCTCCCTCCCGGAACCACTGCGAAGATTCTCAGCAAGCTCCGGAGCGCTCCCGAAGTCCCTGCGAGCGCTCTCATCCCCGACAGACGCCGCGCCCGGACCTCTTGCGACCTCTCTCAGCGCCGAGATGCAATCGGGTGCGCGACCGACCTGCGGCGATTCAGCTCAACCTCCGTATGAACCACGGAGAGCACAGAGAAGGAACACGGAGAGCACGAGGACAAAAACCTCTGTGTTCTCGGCGTCCCTGCTCTGTGTCCTCTGTGGTTTGCCCAGCGCCGAGCGATGATCGTCGATCTATCGCGCAACATGGTCGTGCACCCGATGCAATCCCTGTTGACCAGCTCCGAGTCCCCGCGTAACCACTCCGTATGCAAATACTCCCACCGGGAATCTCGTTCACCA
>CAYXDO010000230.1:0-14216 GCA_964463485.1 uncultured Myxococcales bacterium
TCTTGTGAGGTGTGTTCTCTCGAATCGGTCGCATGCCGCTGCCTCGCACGACCGACCCCGTCGTGCAATCGTTGGAGGTCGTACAAACGTACCGATTGACTGGGCGAGAAAGGGATGCCGACGTCGCTGTGAAATTCGTTTCTTTCGTTCGAGCGCGATCGACGCGCTTTGATCTCGCCGGCCCATTCGAACGTCCCTCCGAACGTCCCTCCGATCGAGCTCTTTCGACGCAGTTGGCTTCCGCCCTCGGTCGCCCGGCGTTCGATGCAGGTGAGTTGGTTTGCTATCCAAGTCCGGCCCGGTGGATCGACACCTTTCCGCCGGCCGCTTTGGCCGCTTGCTAGGCCGCTTTCGGAAAGTGCGTGCCCTTCTTCGGAAAGTGCCCGGCACTGCAGAAGCCGAAGCGGGCGAGCTCGCGGCCCAAGCCGAAGCGCGACTCCGGGTTGAAATCGGCGAGCCATCGCGGCCCCTCCGACCAGCGCGGCGGTGTGTCCCTGAAACCTCGAGGGCTGGCCGGGGCCGCTGAACCCTGCCGTCAAAGACCGCGAAGCTCGGCGATCACCCGCGCGCGAGGTCGCCCGACGCTCGGCGCTCGAGGAACGATACTCGTGTATACGCTATAGCGATCGCGGGTGGACGTTTGTGCGCGAAGTCGTTATTTGTAGGCAACTGGATCCCATGTCCCACCGATATTCCTCTCATGTCGCTTCGCACCGCCCCCCGAGATCAAATCGTCAGCCGCGTCGCTACCCAGGTCGTCAAGGAAGCCGTCGCTGCGTCCGGCAAGGGCGGCGTCCTCTCGAAAGCCGAACAAGAAAAACTCAAGCAGTCCAACTTGTTGCGCGATGCCGCCCAGGAGCTCCGTTGGGCCGCGGGCAAGGGCGCGGTGGTTCGTTTGGATCCGTGGGTCGACGCCGCCATGGCCAAGGTGACCGGAGCGGTCGAGAGCGTGGACAAGCCAGGGCGCGGGCACGGGACGATCTCGCGAGCCGAAGCTCGGACCGCCGTGGCCACCAAGGGTGACGCGGGCGCTCGCATCGGTCGGGCCTACGAGGTCCTCACCGGGACCACCCTCGAGTCGAAGGGCGCGGTTTCGCCGAAGCTCCAACAGGCGGTGCAAGAGCTCGTCGAGAATCAGAAGTTCAGCGTCTTGTCGGTTCTGCGAGGCAGTGAGCCCACGGCGTGGGTTCAAAGCAAGATCGAAGGCACCCTCGAGAAGTGGGGCGGCGACGGACTCATGGCTTCGGGCCGAATCAAGGTGGGTTCGGAGACCGTGCACGTCGGAACGGCGACGACGTGGGCTGGCAGCAAGCTCACCGAGCTCGTCGGCTTCTTCGACAAGGAAGGTCGCCCCCTGGTGCGAGCTCAGATCGAGCGCGACGACGAGACGTTCGCCCTTCAACTCCGATCGATGAGCCTCGATGGCAAGCCGCAGACCTTGATCGCGAGCTCCCCCGGCGACGTTCAAGCTCCGCCGGCCGAGTGGGTCACTGGGCTCGAGGCCGAGCTGAAGGCCAAGTACGAGAACGGAGATGACTTGGGCACGCGGATCAAGCGGGCCGAGCTGCCCCCGACCGTCCGCGCGGCCTTCGAATTCGCCGAGCGCAACACTCCCGACGGCGTTGGGCTCGAAAAGATGACTTTCCAGGGCAAGACCGCCTACGCGATCCATGACTACAGCTGCGTTTCTTCCGTCGCGATCTTCTCCGAGGAAGGCAAGAAGCTGTTCTCGTTCGTGAGCTGAACCGAGAGTCCGCGCCCGCCCTCGCCAACTTCGGTTCAATCCGCCATCGATTTCTAGACACAGCCGGCACGAGTTGACGTTGGCGAGCGTCTGGGCTCAAACAGCGGAATGAGTGGAGCCTCGATCAGACCGATCAGACCGCCTTTCATCGTTCATGAGAGCGAGGTCGAGGAGAAGACGTTTTCCTATCCGGGCTCGAGCGAGGTGCACTCACCCGGTCGAGCGATCGGTCGAGCGGCGGGCCTCGTGCGGATGGGCGTCCACGTCGAGCGCATCTTGCCCGGAACTCGCACGAGCTTTCCGCACGCCGAGGAAGACGAGGAGGAGTGGGCCTACGTGCTCGACGGGACGCCTTCGGTCTGGATCGACGGGCAACTTCACGAGCTCCGGGCTGGCGATTTCGTCGCGCTTCCCGCGGGCACGGGAATTTGCCACACGTTTCTCAATGACAGCGACCGCGAGGCCAAGGTACTCGTCGGCGGTGAGTCGGCGAAGGTGAAGAATCGCATCTTCTACCCGCTGAATCCAGAGCGGCGACCGCAGGTGGGGGCGAGCTGGTGGCCGCTCGAGAGTGACTGGCGCCCGGTCGGATCGCACCCGGGTACTCCGAAGAATTCGGGCGAGCGCTGAGCTCCGCAACCCCGCGATGCGCGCGCGGAGCGCAAATCTCGTGTCGCCGACTCACGATCCGATTTTTCTCTTTCCTGCCTCGCTGGCCCGGGCGACGAGTTGGGCGACGAGAGTCGGAAGGACGAGCAGAATCGGCCCGGTCAAGGGCTGAACGAACAGCCCAGTGAACCCTCCGGCCGCGATCAAACCCAGACCCGCGAACCGAGCCAGGACGTACTTTCTCACCCAAGCACGCCTCGACAAGAACACCACGTCGCTGGCCGTGATCACCAAGAGCGCCTCGTTGAACCGGAGCTCGCGGAAGCTCGAGAGAAGCGCGAGCGCCTCAATCAGCAAACCCATCAGGACGACGGCGAGCGTCGCGGCGATCGAGCCAACGCGTCCAAGGTGCGTCAGAAGGCCGAGAGCTAGGCCGATCGCCGCAAATACAAAAACTCCAGGGATGCTCGCTGAGGGGAGCTGCGACTTCCTCTGATAAATCTCACGAGCCGGTGCAAATCGCTCCAGCGACCTCTGAAAATCGCGTGGCAGGAACATCGCATCCCACTCACTCATGACCTCATCCGCCGGACGGCCTACCACCAGGTCCGTCACGAACAGGAGCAGGGATGAGGAGCCCAACCCTTCTCTCGCGTAGTCACGGTAGGTCCTTCCGACGGTCACGGTGGAGGTCGCGGACCTCAGCCGACCGCCGAGGCTGACGTCGACGACATCACGGATCCGCGTCGTGCAGTTGTCCCGGAAATGATGGTAGCGGTAGAAACGCTTCTCCTTCGAGAGTGAATCCTCGAGCGCACCCATCAGTCTTCGAAGCTGCTCGGGTGACAAAGGAAGGGTCTGGACGTAAACCGACCGATCCTCGCGCTCGTAGGCCTCGATCATACGTTGCCGCGGCCAGACGGATACCCAAAAGCTCGCCTGGCCGCGGAGGAGTCGGTAAGTGAGGGGAACGGGCGTGCTGAAGTCGGCGGTCCCGTAGTTGAAGCAGCGAGCCTCCGGACCGAGCTCCCGCTCCGATCCGCTCCTCGACTCCCCGATGCAGATGGCGGCGTGCCCGAAGTGAGTGAATAGCTCATCGCCCGGACCCATCGTGATGACCTCGGCCAACGGCACGCCGAGGAGCGTCATGAGCAGGGCCATACTCATCTGGAGCATCGGGCCTGGTCAATTCGATCCATTCCGCTCATCATGAGTGCCAACGGGGCACCGCGTAAACACCGATTTGGGCTCCAACGAATCAACCTGACCTTTGGGCCCACCGTCGGAAGTTGATCCCGGACAAGGTTGTGGGGCCAGCTCTCACTTACAATCACATCCACCCTAGACGTAGGCAATCGGTAAGGCGGTGTTCCATGAGCGATACGTACGATGACCCGTTGCTTCAAATGCTGGGCCGCGGAAACTCAACGGCCGCAAGGACCCCGCGACCGTCCCCCGTCGCGAGACGGTTTTCGAGGTCGAGCTCGGACGTGCTCGACCTGGTGCTTGATGCGCTGGCCCAACCTCGCGACGAGCCTGTGGATCCCGTGCCCCCTTACGCGCTTCCGAACCTGACTCGACCCCGAAATCGCCTCCTGCAACGCCCTGGGGTTACTCGAATCGTTCGACTCTTGCTCGTCGTCTGCGGCGCCTCGTCGCTGCTCGCGCTCGGCTGGAGCGTGTCCGGATCAGACCCGCCGCCCGCGCTGCCCGCGGTTTCGGCCTCGATCGCGGTGACCTCCACGCCGCCCGGAGCGGAGATCCTCGTCGAGGGCGTCCCGACGGGCCGATTCACGCCCGCCGAGCTCGATGAGGTCGGATCGGTTCTCGGCGGAGCGAGTACTCCGACCGAGTCTGCGTCCGACCGCCGAATCATGCCCGGGCAATCCGTTGAAATCAGCGTTCGCCATCCAGACTTCGTCGCACACCCGGCCTCGATCGTCGTTCACATTCCAGACGACAGTCTGTTCCAGTCCGCGCATTTCGATCTCCGTGAGGCCGCTACCTTCACACTCATGAGCGAACCGTCCGGCGCCTTCGTCGAGGTCGACGGGGTCCTTCAACGCGGCACGACCCCGCTGATCCTCCAGAGCGTCGTCGTCGGAGACACCCGAGAGGCCAGAGTCATCCTGGACGGGCACGTCGCTCGCCGAGTGAAGCTGAGTGCGACAAAATCAGGGCCGGCGATGGTCAGCGTGGCGCTCGAGCCGGCGCGACTCATCGAGGTTCAGAGCGAGCCCTCGGGAGCGGACGTGTATGTCGACGGCGAGCTCGTGGGGCGCACGCCTACCGGCTCTGTCGCTGTACCGAAGCAGAGTTGCTTTCGACTGCGGATTGCGCGCGCAGGCTTTCGGGAGATGACTCGACGCTGTCCAACCACCGCGCGACTGTCCGTGAAGCTGCGAGAGCTTCCGCTAGGGGCGCTTCCGATGAATCCGGATCAACGCGCCCGGCTGGCAGAGATCGAGCGGAGCCTTCGACGGGACGCAGCTCGTTTGGCCAAAGTCAGGACTCTCCTCGCCCGCTCCGAGCTCGCGCTCGATCGCGCGGCAAAGCGTCGGCACTCGTTCGTGACTGGGATTCCGCAGATCCAAGCGCGCATCGAGCGACACGCAGACCGCAAGGAGCAACTGGAAGGCCGGGTCCACGACCTGAGGGCGGAGATCGATTCCCTGCGCCATGATTTGTTGCTGGCCCAGTCGATCGAGCCCTGAGTACACGTCCTCGGAAGTTCGTGACCACGGAGGATTGCTCATTCATCACCTGCGTGCTCGGTGTGCTCTGTGGGCTTCGGCTCCGTGCACTCTGCGGTTTTCTCCCGCGGTCACGAATCATTTGCCGGGACCTGTGTCGCCTCCGTTCGACGCCGGCCGTATCAAAGTCAGCGAGACTGCTTTTTCGGGTACGGGGGTGCCGAGGGTACGGTGACCGGGTCGGCGGCGATCTTTGCGGCGAGGATTTCGAGCGCGCGTTCGAGCGGTCGATCCCGACCCTCGAAGGTCTCATGGGGAAGGGAGTCGACGATTTCGTCCGGCACGACGCCGTGGCCCTCGATCAGCCACACTCCCTCTGGACCATACACACCCGTCTCCGCGGGCGACGCGATCCCTTGGTCGACCAGCAGCTCCTGCATGGAGAGCCAGATCTCGCCGCCCCACGTTCGCGTACCGATCACCGTACCTAATCCCAGGCGTTTTATCCCCTCCGCGAAGGCTTCGCCGTCCGACGCCGTGCGTTCATCTACGATCACGACGATTTGGCCGCGAAAGGCCCATTGCATGCTCCAGAACGGAGCGGCCTGGCGCGGCTGCCAATAGAACCAGGCCTTTCGGAGCAGCCGGGAGAGTAGCCACGAATCGATGTTTCCGCCGCGATTGCCTCTGACGTCGATGACTAGCCCGGGTCGATCGAAGACTGGAAAGAACTCACGCGCCCACTGGGCGTAGTCTCGCGTTCCCATCGCGCGGAGGTGGATGTAGCCCACCTTGCCGGAGCTGCGGTTCTCCGTCTCGAGACGTCGTGAGAGCTCCCAGTGATCGTACCGAAGGTCTTCCTCGGCCCGAGCGGTGATGGGCTCAACGATGATGTCGCGAGCGGGGCCTCCCTTTTGAGGTTCGACGGAGAGTCGGACCTGACGCCCGGCCTTGTTGCGGAGGAGCGCGCGGGCCGGGAGCGCGGGGGTGAAGGGTTGCCCGTCGATGGCCGTGATGATCTCCCCCGAGCTCACCATGACTTCGGGCTTGGAGAGCGGGCCTCGGTTGGCCGGATAGTCTGGGTTCGAGTCGAAGATTCTGTCGACTCGCCAGCCTTTTCGCGCGGGGTCCGCGACCAACTCGGCGCCGAGCGAAGCGGGTTCGACGGGATCGGCGACTTTGCGAACGTCACCGCCCCCCACGTACGTGTGGAGCGCCTCGAGCTCACTCAGCATTTGCGCGACGAGGTCCGAGAGCTCGCCGCGCTCGGTGACTCGAGCGAGCAGCGGGCGATACTTGGCGAGCGTGGCGGGCCAGTCGAGGCCGTGCAGGCTCGGGTCGTAGAACCAGTCCCGCTGGAGCCTCCAGGCCTCCACGAACATCTGGCTCCACTCCTCTTTGGGGTCGATCGAGAGTGTCCACTTGGCGAGGTCGACCGCGGACTCCTCCAGCTTGTCCGGCGCCTTTTCGGCGGCTGGTACCACGTACAACTTCTTTTCCTTGTGGATGAGGAGCTTCTTTCCGTCGAGAGAGAGCTCGATGTCGAGCACGTCGGAAGTCATCTGAGTAGGCTTTGGGTCTTCATTGGTGATCGGGTAGGAGATCAGCGATTTCTTCTTCTTTTCGAAAAGGGTCTCTTTGGAGAGCACGAAGAAGCGCTCCTCGTTGGCGAGCAGGGACTCGTAGTTGCCGGCTTCGAGCGGCGCTTCGATGGCGCGGTCGAGAATTCCGCCGAAGTCGATGCGCACGGGCGGCGCTTCGTCCTTGGGCTTCTTGTCGTCCTTCTTGTCCTTGTCCTTCGCGTTCTTGTCGTTCTTTTCCTCCTTGGGGTGGAGCTCGTCTTCGGGCGCAAAGGGAGAGCGAATGGGGGCTCCATCGACCATTTGCACGAGGGGCAGCAGGTAGATTTTCGTGGGTTTGTCGAGGTAAGGCTCGGGTTGGCGAGGCCCCCACGGGGAGGGGACCTTGGACTCGAACGTTCGGTCGGAGAGAAAATACAGCCAGCGGCCGTCTTTGCTGAATACGGGGTTACGACTCTCGACCCGGTCGCTCGTCACGAGCTCACTCTTCCCCGACTGAACCGACCAGATCGCGATTCTGGAGAAGAAGTTGGCCGCGGACTCGACGTAGGCCAGCCATTTGCCGTCAGCGGACCAGGCGAGGTCGGAGAAGTCGTCGTACCGACTCACTGCGACTTGAATCCGACGGCGCTTCTCGAGATCGTATGCCCAGAGTTTTCGTTCCTTGTCGGCGTAGGCCAGCCACTTCCCGTCGGGCGAGGGAACCGCCCCAAAGAAGTGAGTGTGGTGATTTTGGGTCATTTGCTCCCCGGGCCGACCGCCATCGGCAGAGTACCGCCAGTAGTCGAGCTCGCCGGAGGCGTCGGTCAGCGCGAAGACCGATTTGCCGTCCGGCATGAAGCGCGCGTCACGCGCCCGAGCCCCGGAGGAATGACCCAGGGAAATGATCCTTCCCTTCTTGACCGGGACCGAGACGATTTGCCCACGTGCCGTCAGGACCACTCGATCGCCCTTGGGCGACAGGTGGGCCGCGGTCATCAGCTCGATGGGATCCTTGATCCAGCGCACCCGTTGCTGGTCGAAGTCGGATGCCAAAGCGATCGGGACGATTCGGTCGAGGCCGGTTCGGACTTCGAAGAGGTGCAGGTCGGCGCCGAGTTGGTAGACGATTCGCCCGCGGTCGAGGCTCGGGTTCTTGACATCGAGGCCGTCGTGGCGGGTGAGTTGCTGGAGGCTCGAGCCGTCCGCGCGCATGGACCAGAGGTTCATCGTGCCGTCGCGATCGGAGGCGAAGTAGACGCGGCCGTCCCAGATCATCGGGGCGCGACTCGTCCCTGGAAAGTCGGCCGTGAGTGGGACCGCTTCGGAAGCGCCACCGTCGAACCGCCAGAGACTCTGGGCCCAGCCACCTCGATATCGCTTGTTGCGTGAAGGCTGCTCCTCGAACCGCGTGAAGATCAGCGTGTCGCCTTCGTAGGCGCCTTCGGCCGCCTGATAGAGCGGGAGTACTCGACGCTCGAGGGTGTCTGGGTGGATCGAGACGAGCTGAGCCTTCGGGAGTGTGGAGTGTTTACGGGTGCGGAACAGCACTCGACCGTCCGGCGTGAATCCCACGACCGCGCTGGGCTCGCCGTCGTAGGTGAGTCGTCGGGGCAGCCCGCCGTCGAGGGTGGTCACGTAGACCTCCGTGGGACCCTCGTATTGGGCGGAGAACGCGACGAGTCTACCGTCGGGTGAGATCGCCGCGTAACTCTCGGTCCCCAAGTGAGTCGTCAGCCGTCGCGCGACGCCGCCGCTCGCGCCGACGCGCCAGAGGTCACCCTCCGCGGTGAACACGATCTCGTCGCCGCGGATCGCGGGCCACCGGTAGTAGCCCAGGCTCTGGGTCGAAGTGGCAGCAGCGGCGACGAGGAGAGGCACGAGCATCCGCGACGGGTACTTCGTGTGCATCGTGATGTCAGCACGATTCCTGATGGCGGTGCCACCGCACACAACTCACACCGGCGTCTGGGTTCAGGTACCTCGTCCGGTGCCGGTCCACCGGGCTGAATCAGGGACTCTGATCGGCTCCGACATCGACTCGGCCGTCCGGACTGGGCCTTTCGTCTCCGTCGAGGTCGTCGCCAGGCGCGTCCACTCCGCCTGCGCCTCCCCGGGCCGGGTGAGTTGCCAAGAGATGGAGGTCGATCGGGTCTAGCCCGGACACGAACCCGGTCAAATCGCCCACCCTCAGGTTCGCTTCATCCAGGCGGAGTGGCCCGCGGACGGCTTCCGACGAACCGAGCAAGTGGGCGAGGAGATTTCCAGTCGCACTCACCGCAGGGGCACCCTCGGCCACCTTCAGGGTCGCGTCGCGGCTGGAGAAGTGTACTCCCGTGTTGAACCGAACCTCCACCTCGGCGAGCCCCGGGCCGCCACCGAGAATCTCGAAGGTGCTCGCTCCGAAAGTTCCGAAGGCTAGGTTGTTTTCGATGACGAGTTTTCCGCCCGGACCCGGAAATCCGTCTTCGGCCGGGTTGTAGCGGACACCGGATCTCTTCGCGTTGCGGATCGAGTTTCGTCGAATGGCGCCGGGTCCTCCGGCGCGGATGCCATCGCCGCCCTCGGCCTCGCAGATCGAGTTGGCCTCGGCCAGGAACTCAGTAGCGACGAGCAACGCGGCGGGGCTTCGTCCCTGGGCTCCGGACAGCCCGACCGATTCGAAGCGATTGCCGAGGACACGCAGCCCCGAGTGCTTCACGCCGTCCGCTTCGAGCGCGGCTACTCCGACCCCGCTGAGTTGTCGGAAGGTGTTGCGGGCGATGGTGACGCTCGAGGTGCTCCCGGTGGCGAGGAGCCGCACGGCGCCGGTACATCGGCTGATTTGGTTGTCGACGATCCACACGTCGGAGACGCCTTTGAGCCGAATCGCGTCGCCCTCGACGTCGACGACCTCTAGGTTTCGCACCAACGTGCGATTCCACTCCGGACCTTCGAGCAGGAGCGCTTCTCTTCTCGTCCCACCCTCGATGATGTGGCTGAACCACTCATCGGGAGGCACGGAGACTTCGACCGGCGGAGGAGCTCCGCACGGGCCGCTCGTCGTGGGTATCTCGAAATCAGGAATGCAGGCGGACGCTGTGATCGCGATGAGTCCCGGCAACCCCCAAGGCGCCGGACAGGTGAGTCCTCTCGAGCTCTCTTTGCGCTCCAAGGGGGCCGTGCTCCGACGATCAGGCACCGTGCTGAGCGGGCGTAGGCAACATGACCGCGCTCCGAGGCATCCGCGCTCCGAAGGGGGCTCTACGTTCACTTCGGGGCGCCGAGCAGACCTTTCTTGAGGCTCGCGTTCGGCGGGTTGGGTCCGAGGTAAATCGTGAGTAGCGCCTGGGCGAAGTCGGCGCCGACGATCGTGCCGGCGTTCTTGCCGACTACGGTCACACTCGTGCCTTTCTCTGGCACGTAGGTCATCACGATTTCGTCGTTCTCCTTGACGTCGGCCATGAAGCCCTCGAACCGCTTGATGCGATCGGGGAGAGTCCCGGCGGCGACGCCTTGCTTCTTGAACCCTTCGTCGAACGCACTGACCAAGTCGTCCTTCTCTACGTCACGAACGAAGTGCATCACGAGTCGCTTGGACTGCTCCGACTTGATGATCTCGTCCGCTGACCCCGACTTCTTTTCGAGGTACAGCCCCGCGAGGTACACGTTGACGTTGAAGACGGTGGCCTGCCGAAGGCCCGTGCCGTTGAGCGCCAAGTCCTTGCCGTCGACGTTTACGGAGGCCGCGAGCTTCGGAGGATCTGCCCAGACCGCCGCCGGCAGCATCAGAATGAAGGCTGTGAGAGCCACGTTTCGCATCGGAGGAGTCTCGGGGTTTGGATCGCCCAGGGCAAGCCCAGAGAATGGCTACGAGGCCGGCGGGTTGTCCGTGATCGCGATCGAGTCTGCCTGGGGCGGACCATGATTGAGAGCAAATTCTCTCCGTCTCGCACGTCACCGGAGAATTCGCTCGGCTTCGGGCTCCGCGAATTCGAGAGTTGTGCTTGCAAACCTCGCCGCGCCGCGATGGAAATGAGGCCATGAGCGGCTGGCGGAGCGGCGGAGCGGTGGATCATCAGGGGCGCCCCATCGACTTTGGACGCACGGCGTCTGACTACGCGACGCATCGGCCAGACTTTCCGGAGTCCGTTTGGGAGCGCGTGGGCCTTCGCGGATGGCTGCAGGGAACGAGGGTGATCGACCTCGGCACGGGTACGGGCGCGGTTGCGCGCGCGCTGGCCGGACGAGGGATGGACGTGCTCGGGCTCGACGTGTCCGCGGCGATGGTGCAAGCGGCCGAGGCGCGCGCGCGAGGGTCGGCGCAGTTTCGAGTGGCGCGGGCCGAGGCCACTGGTGCGGCCGACGAGAGCGTGGATTTGGTGACCGCAGGGCAGTGTTGGTGGTGGTTCGATACCGCCGCCACGTTGGCCGAAGTGCGCAGAGTGCTTCGGCGCGGGGGCCGCCTGCTGATCATGTCGTTCTGCTATTTGCCGGCGCCCGGTACGATCGCTCACGCCACCGAGCGGATCATCTTGTCTCACAATCCGGGCTGGCGATTTTCGGGGACCACTGGGCTGTTTCCGGAGCAAGTCGGCGACCTCGAAGCGGCGCGGTTCAAGGACCTCGAGAGCTTCTCGTACGACGTCGCGGTGCCGTTCTCGCGAGCGAGTTGGCGCGGCAGAGTTCGGGCCTGCAACGGCGTCGCCGCAACGCTCGACGAGGCCGGTGTCCAATCGCTCGACGCCGATCTCGACAGGCTGCTGCTCGAGCACGAGGAGCCGCTCTCCGTGCTTCATCGTGTCTTCGTCGCCACCGGCATCAAGCCCTGAGCTTCCAAGCGGGCCGTGATTGGCCCATCATGGTCTCATGCGCGCGTGTATGATCGACGGCTTCGGCTGGTTCGAGAAGGCCGACTTCAGACGCGCGTATTTGATGTTCGAGGAGGTCGAGTACATCCTCCCGCGAGACGTCGCTCCGCCCCTGTTTTATCCGCTCGCGGTCTACGAAGCGACCGGACACCGAGTGGTGCACGCCGAGCTTTCGTCGGGCGCGCTCCCGTTGATCGCGCAGCAAGCGACGATCGACGCGCAGCGATCTTCGATGAGTCAGTTGGTGGGTTCGATTCCGCGCGACGACGTCGAGTATGCGAGGCTCGTGGTCGGCTGCGACGTGGAGCTCGAGCCGCTCCTTCGCGGGAAGCTCCCCGACGCAGGATGGGCGATCTCGTTCCTCGTGAACAAGCTGGTCTGGCACGCCGCGAGGACTGGAGCCGTGCCGATCATCGGACGCGGGTATGCTGGCTCGATCCTGCGGGAGAAGCTCCAGACCTCGAGCTCGGTGAGTCGTCTGACTTCGACGGTTCCAAAAGTGCACCGAGACTACGCCGCGTTTGGCGCGGGGTTGTCGCTCGCCTTCATCTCGAACGAGAAGCTGGCGGCGCTCCCGTTTGCGGTCTTGGAGGAGTTCAAGCAGGACAACAAGGTCCTCCTGGCGCGGCAGGACAGGCATATCTCGAGCATCGTCGAAAGGTACCAAGCGCTCGGTGAGGGAGCTGGCATGGAGGCGCGGATCGCGTCGCTTCGCGAGGACGTGAGTCGAGAGCGGGAGGCGCTCGAAACGGACGCGCGGCTCGCGTGGCGCTCGATCAAGAACGACGTCGCGAGGAACGCGATCGTGACGACGGCGACGAGTATCGCAACGGGGCTCGCCGTCATGAAAGGCGGCGATACGAGCGCGCTCCTCGCCGTCGGACTCCCCGCGCTGCTCGCCGGCGCTTCGTCGGCCATTGCATCGTCGGTCGAGACACTGAGCAAGCTTCGACGCGCGAAGAGCCACCCACTCGCCTACCTCTTCGAGACCACCAAGCTCGACCCCGACGCCTGAATATCGAGGGACTCACTCTTCCAAGAAACCGTGGTCGGCTGAAAAGTCGATCACGACCGACCGATGGCGGCATCGCGTCGCTCGAACGACATTGCCCGAATGCGCCTTCCGTTGCACGTGGCCCTGCTCGCCAGCTTCCCCTTTTTCGGATGTACGTGCGACGAGGCGGTGTCCCGCGTGTCTGGCTCCCTCGCGATCGAACCTTCTCCCCTCGATTTTGGAGGCGTCCCGAGGAGCGCCACCAAGAAACTCATCGCGACCTTTCGAAACGTCGGGACCTACCCGTTGTCAATCACCGATGTGGCCGCGGAAGCTCCATTCTCGGTGGAGTCGGTCGGCACCACGCTCGCTCCGGGAGGGTCCGTGGACGCGCAGGTGAGCTTCACGCCGACGACGCTCGGGCCCTTGGAGGGTTCACTCGTCGTACACGTGGGCTCCGAGGCAGCCAGCAGCGTACTCATCGGCCACGGAATCGAGGCGGCGGTGCTCGTCGAGCCGGCCACGGTGGACTTCGGGGAGGTCAATTGGGTTTCGGGTCTTGAACCCATTCGTCGTAGCGTGTCCGTGACGAACACCGGAAGCGACCGATTCGACGTCCAGGCGATCGAATGGACCACTGAGTCGACGAGCGCGTTCGCGCTCGAGGCGATCGAAGCTGTGAGGGCGTTCGAGCCGGGAGAGTCCTCGTCGTTCGACGTCGTGCTCGTCCCACGCGGGTGGGGTGAGCTCAGCGGATCGGTCCGAATTCGGACCAACGCTCCCAACGCGTCGGAGATCTTGGTCCCGATCATGGGACACATCGTGGGCCCGAGGATGGAAATTTGCGCCGCGAAGACCGGATCGCCGCTCCTCTGCACTCGAGCTGGTCAAGCTCCCCGAGTCAGTCTGGGCAACCTAGAGCGGAACGCGACGGCCCAAGGTACGATACAGGTCCAGAACCTCGGAGACCGCGAGCTCATCGTGGCAAGCATCTTCACGACCGGGCGCGTCGAGGAGTTGTCGTTCGTGCCAGCTCTGCCCACTTCATCGGCCATCGCGTTGAGCCCCGACCAGAGCACTACGGTCGAGGTGAGTTATCAGCCGACGGACTACACGTTCGACGCGACCGTGGTCGGTGTCGCCTCGAACGATCCGCGAGGGAGCCGCTCCGTAGTTGTGGAGGGCGGCGTGCGGCGTCCCAGGATCCGCGTGGTCCCAACGAGCCTGACGTTCAGCCAGGTGAGTGGATCGCAGGCTCGCGCGTCGGTTCGAATTTTCAGTTGCGGGGAGCAAACTCTCATCTTGTCGCGCGTCGAGCTTCGCGAGCTGAGCGGACCCGGGTCGGCGTTTGGCTTGAGCGGCGTTCCTGCTTCGGTGACTTCGATCGAGCCTCGAGCCGGCTGCGAAAATGGGCCGCCCGGCGTGGAGCTCACCGTCACGTTCGCGGCGGATGCGAACGGGCAGTACACGGCAGAGGTCATGATCGAGTCGAACGATCCCGTCGACCCGACGGTGAGCGTGCAACTTCTGGGTACGAGGACCTAGCGTCCCCTGAGGTCGCGGCCACGCCTGTCGCCCCGCCGCTGGGCGGGCGGTCGATTGAAGGGAAGTCGTCGATCCAGCGGGGCGGACTCCGATAACGAATCAATTGGGTGCAGGCGGGCCTGGATCTGAGTGCGCTGCGGGGGAGTTGGTCGAAAAAAGAATAGATGGAACGCTGACTTGCGGCGATCGATCGGTGGGCGACGCGTTGCCGTTCGGACTCAT
>CAYXDO010000231.1:0-12311 GCA_964463485.1 uncultured Myxococcales bacterium
ATCCTCATGGGCTCATGGCTAGCCTCCTCGAGCGGTATGCCCCCCGAATTGCAGGCGCGAACTTTGGGAGAAAGAGACTATCGTACCTGCGACTCAGCGAGCTTCACGTTGGGCTACTCATCAACTTCCACGTAGCCAAACTCCGCGACGGGATCAAACGTTTATAAACTTATCCTCCGTGCCTCCGTGTTCATTCTCCGTGCTCTCCGTGGTTGTCTTTGGTTGTGGCCACGGCCGCGCTAGGAGAATGGTCCCCTCACCAATCCACGCGGCCGCTCTACGTACTATTCGCCGGCCTCAACAACCGACGATGGTGAGGCTGCGCCCCGAATACTGGGTCCGCGCCCAGGTGAGCTTTTCGTCCCAGGCGCGTCCTTTTCGGAGGTCGAAGAGCACGAGATAGCCTTCGGCCATACTCGTCGAGTCGAGGTAGCGGCAGAGTTGTTCGAGCGCTCTTTGTTCGGTTTCCGTATCGCGCCGAAGCTTGACCTCGACGACGTGGCGCTCTTGTCCTTTGGGGCCCCAAAAAATCATGAGGTCGAGCGCCCCCCTGCCCAACGCGTACTCTCGTTCGATCCGCCCCCCGCCATTCACGATTCGCTGTAGAAAGGCCATCAACATCAGGTGCGGACCGGATTCCAGATACGAGAATCCTTCCGCGGCGAGGTGCCCATCTTCTTGCCAAAATACCTGCCAGGCCTTGAGAAGTTTTTCCATGTCGAGGGAGCGGTCGGCCCGAACGTACCAGGAAGGCTCGTGATGGATCTGCCGCTGACGAATGAGCGTGAGCGCCCGGGGAATGACTTCTTGATAGATCGGATTGGCGATTCGATAGACGCCGCCGCGCTCGGCAATGAGTCCCAAGCCCTTCACATAGGCAAAGTCGTCATCCAGCGTGTCGGGAGCGGTCGAGAGTCCGGCGATCATCGGATCCAAGATCCTTCGAACGCGGGGCTCCCGGAGACGCGCCACGAGCGAATCGATGTGCGATCGCCTCTCGAGAACGATGGTCTCTCTGGCCGACTCCACGTGGTTCACCGTGATCGGTGTGGACCGATCTCGCACGTCCCAATCGGTGATTTGGGCGGCGAGCGCGTTCACCAACCAGGGGTGCCCCAAGGTCAACCCATAGACGAGCGCGACCGCCTCGGGCTCGAAGACTTGTCCGGTAGCCTGAGTATGTTGGGTGAGCAACTCGGCCACTTCCTCTTCCGAAAAGGAATCCAAAGTCACCGCCTCGGCAGTGATGTTGAACGGTGACGACGTCCCGAGCCACGTCACCTGGCGCCCTTCTTCCGCCGAAATCACGAAGTCCCTCACCTGACGCTGACCCACGAGGATGATACTCTCAGGAAGTCGAGTTCGGTCGCGATCGATGTAGCCACTTCGCAGCTGCGTGAGAAACGAAACCATCGCCTCTCCCACGAGCCCGTCCGCTTCATCGAAAAATACGACCAGCGGACGCGAGACGCGCGATGCCAGACTCGACAACGCGTGAAAGATGGCCATCCCTGGAATCTCCAGGAGCTTCGGGATGTCGAATGGTTCCAAGTCTGGGAAAGTGCGGCGGAGGGCCACGTTCATGCAGTCCAAAATCGTTCGAAAGGCTCGCTCCGGGACGGGCTCTTCCCGCGCGGTCTGAATGTCGATCCAAATGGCCGCGCGCGCCTGACCGGCGTTGTAGTGACGGACCAGCGCCTTGGCGCAGGTCGTCTTTCCGGTCTGGCGGCCGGCGTACAAGGTGAAATATTTTCGGTCTTCGATGAGCTGCATGACGCGGCCGAGGCGACGCTCGGGGGGTAGCATATAATGCTCCCCTGGGTTACACGGCCCGGCGATATTAAACGTCAGCCTCATCGCGGCATCTTCTCATCTCGTCGAGCGAGCGACAACCCACTGGATACGAGCCCGGCGACCCACGCCGCGCCAGTCAAACGGCTTCTTCGACGCCCGCACGAGCTCGCGGAGCTCCTCGGAATCAATGAACCGACGCTGCGCAAAACTCTCACGGACACGAGATCGTCTTCGTAACGAACTGGGCGAGAAATGAAGTCGGTCCGTTTGCAGCGCCGCGACGGCGCCCAAATGGGGCCGTCCGCACCGTCAGTCTCTTCGCAGCTTCCGCTCCAGGTTTCCACGAATCAACTCGCACTGTGCACTTCCTCGCGCTGTCGTGCCGACGATGAGGACGATGGACTTGCGGCTGTCGCCGAAGCGAACACCGAGCTCGCCGTTCGTAGCATCGACGACTTCGATCTGGACGGCTCGAAGCCCCGGTGGGGGCGTGCTTCCGTAGCGGACGTGCTCGACGTACGGATTTTTCGTGAGCTTGTCGACCACGTGACTCGTTTGCTCGGGCTTGTTTTGATGCGCTTCGTCCATTCCGTTCTTGGCGGAGGGCTCGCGGGTGCTCATCGCCGGCCATTCCTCGACCGGGAGGCGCGAAGCCTCTGCGATGATGGTTCCTAGCGCGGAGAGTGCAACCTCGCCTCCGCCCATGTCCTCGAGGAGAAGCTCGATCTCCGGATGCGTCCGTCGCCAGCTTTGGATTTTCGAGTCGGGCAAGACGTCCCGAGCGGAGAGCTCCTCGAGGATGGGCACGAGTGCGCGGAAGGACTCGCGCTTCCATTGAAGCGGCAAGGGCTCGAGCTCGACGAGCT
Organism: uncultured Myxococcales bacterium; assembly: GCA_964463485.1. GTDB lineage: Bacteria > Myxococcota > Kuafuiibacteriia > Kuafuiibacteriales > Kuafuiibacteriaceae > CAYXDO01. The sequence goes on from CAYXDO010000231.1 coordinate 2,661, forward strand.
CGCCCAAATCCTCGTATACGTAGAAGACAGAGACGCCCTGGAGCATGGCGATCACGTTGGTGTACGCGATCTCGGCCTTGAACCCGCCGGTCGCCGCGATCAACACGTCCGAGCCGGTCTTGCGCGCGAGATCGATCTCCGAAAACAGAGTCCGAACGAGATTCTTCAGACCCCTGCGGAAGGTCGTGCTTCCCTGATCGTATCGAAGGAGGTCCACGCGCCGCGTCTCGGACTTCAGCGAGCGCGTTTCGAGAAACTCCTGGAGGCGTAGTGCACAGAACTTCCCATCCTCCGAGTCCGAGTGAATCAATCGAACGCGGAACCGAGTTGGGTCTTCCAAGGAGCCGAGCAGGTTGAGGGTGTTGATCTCCGCGCTCGCCGCGGCGAGCTCCGCAGTACGCAACCACTCCGTGACGACGGACTCCGGGGGCAACGGGTCGCCTTTGTTCCGAGGAACCCAGGGCCGGTCGCGTTGCCGGCCCGTGAGTAGTGAAGTTCCGACAGTGGTGAGTATCGTCGTGGCCATTTTGGACCTCCTATGCGCTGCGTCATTCGACGAGGTGGATTTGCAGAATCTGAAGCTTCGACGGGCCGTCGGCCTGCAGCTCGAACCAGACGGCGACGGGAGAGTTGGGGTGGGACTTCGCGAGAGCGTCCAAGACGGCTTGGCTTGCCTTCAGCTTCTTGAGCTTCTTTCCGCCGAGCTTTCTCCCGTCGCCGAGAGCGCCTTCGACCCGCTCGCCTTCGATCCACGCCATTCCCGTTGAGCGACTAGCAGGTGCCGATTCTGACTTGCTCGGGCTCGCGGTCCCGTCCGCCTTCGGGGCACCGCCGGTCGTTTTAGGCGCCAGGGCCTCGGGAACCTCGAGGTGAAGCCGCCCATAGCCAGCGGCGGTCTTGGCGCCGACACCTTCGCGCTCGAGGCCCACTTTCAAAAAACGCGCGGCGAGGTCGAGCCAATCAGCGGGGCCGGACAAGGAAACTGAGTAGCTCCCAGAGGTCGTGAGGAACGATACGGGATTGGGCTCGTCCCAGTCCATCGGCCCTTGGTCTTTGCCTGAGTAGTACTCCTTGTGGTGAACCGTCATGGTGTCGAGGTCGATCGGAAGGCCGCGCGAGGCGGCGGGGCAGCTCCACCACGCGTCGTGGAAGGTGACGAGCCCGGCGGCGTCCAAACCCCCAAAGAGTTGGCAGTGCAACTCACCGCCAGGCTCGGTAGCGCTCCGCGCCTTGGCCCACCTCGCGTCTCCCGTGGCATGCGCGGCCTGCGAAGCGATTCCCTTCAAGGCGCTCCCAGGAATCATCGGCACTCCCCAAGTCCAGTTGAGCGTGAGGCCCGTCTCGAGCACGGAGGCCGTCCCCAAACCCACGGCCAACCGACTGAGCGCTTCGGCGATGAAGGTGTTCGTGACGCCTCCCTCTACGCCCCCGTCGTACCGAGCGAGCGCGCGGTTTCGTGCTTCGAACGAGACCCGGTAGTCTTCGGGGACCTTGATCCCGCGCAGGGCGAAGGCCCGAAACTCGGCGCTGGCCTCTTGGGAGAGCTCCAACGGAAATCGATCGAGCCACAGCCCGAAATTCGTGTCCTCGCTGGGCCCGATCCCGTCGAACAACCGGCGCCGCGAGCTCACGAGCGCTCTCCGTCTGCAGCCGCCATGTCGATCTCGAGGACGCCTTGAACCATCCGGCGATACCAGGCCGCGGTGGCCATCGATTCCCGCGTCAATCGAAGGTACTCAGCTTGGGGCGCCTCACGAGCTCTGGCGAGCAAAGTCTCCGCGCTGGTGATCCCCCCGTTCACGCGCTTGAGTTGGAGCGCGAGGTGCTCGAGCAACCGATTGGAGGCCGGCATGTCACGCGATTTGAGGAAATGCAGCGACTGACAGACGCCAGCACGAGCGAGCAGCGCGGGCAACTTGTGAACCAGGGTGGCGTACTCCTTCCGCTCCGGCTCGAGCACTTCCGAGACGTGCTGGAAGGCGAGCCTCGCGCGATCTTGATCGATACTCATGTCAGCCTCACCTCGCACATACCGCGGCCAACCGTACCCTTTCCGCCGACCTGCACGGCTCCTCGACCCACCAAAGTCTCGACGTGGCCGAGGAGCTGGGCGACGCTCAGCGCGGGCCCCGATCCCTGGGCGACAGGCGTCGCGACGACGAGCCCCGTTAAAATGGATTCCACGGGCAAGGCCTCTTCTGTCCAAAGAGCGCCCTTCGCCACCGTATGCGTTTCCGGATCGATTCGGTTCCGCGCCGTGACCTCCATCGACGTCTCGAGCAGGACGGCCATGACGTCCTCGTCGACGAGGCAAGCGCGCTGGACGAACCGCTGCTGATCGTCCGAAGTCGTCATGAGGATCGAGGCGGCCTTCTGAAGCCACGTCGCCCAAGCAGGGTCTTGCTTGGCCTCGAAGTCGAAATCTTCGAAGATCACGCGTTCTGGTGGCACCTTGAGTCGATCGCTGCCGAGCTTTGCCTGCGTGGACAGCGGCGCCGCCGGCAGCGCGGGCAGGTCCTTCTTCGCCTCCTTGGCGTCCCGCACGAACCTTCGAAGCATGTACTCACACGTGACCCAGGCGAAGGTCGCTCGCAAGCTGCGAACAGGCAAGAACAGCAAGTTGAGATCGGAGAACTGCACACTTCCGGCGTTGTCCGACGCGTTTTTCGGCTCGGGTCCGAACACCGCGAGGTGAACGGGCTCGACCGTTCCCATCGCGCGAAGCACCCCTTTGAAGCTCGAACCGGGGATGAGTGGGATGTTCGTGGGCCGCTCCCGCGCGATGGGGAGATCGATTCCGCCGATGGCTTGACCGGTCCCGCAGTGAATCGGAGACAGCGCCCGGACGGCGCATAGTTTGACACTCATTCGATTTCCTCCAAGTACCTCTCGATGACGTCGACGAAGACGCGGCCGTTCTTCATCATGGGTTCGATTCGACCCGCTTCGGTTTCGACGAGATTGATGGCCTCCTTCTTGCCGCAGGGAGAAAGCTCGATCCTCTTAGGCCGTTTCCCGCTGAGTCGAACTGCAAGGCCTCGAATGTCGCCGGGCGCAAACTGGATTGGACGGATGAGCAAGGGGGATGCGAAGCGGTTTTTGCCCACGGGATTGGCGGTCTGCGCCTCAGGATCTCCCGTGCGGTCGTCTTTGAACTTGAAGATGATGGGCAACCCGAAAGCGGCCCGCGGAAATCCGTCGATCGCGACGAGCGGCGGATGGCTCGGATCGTGGGTTTTGGTGAGTCTGCGAATCGTGTCCGGCTCTGGCCACTTCGAGCGTCCCGGCCTGTTGGGCGCCTGCCCGGGATTCCGGCCGAGCGCGCCTTGCCGCAGCTTCTTCATCGCTTCGAGGAGCGCGCTATGCGCAGCCAGCCCCTGCCCATACCTCTTCGAGCCAATCTTGAACGAGACTTCCTTGGGAAGGTGCGGCCAATCGACCGGGGTTCCTCGGACGAGCTCGGTCCAACCTTCTTGAAGACTGGGAATGGGAATATTCGATTTGGTCAGTCGGAGCGCGCCGAAACCGCGCCGGGTGCGCCCGCCATACCCACCGAGCCATGAAAACGCCCAGACTGCCGCCAGCACCTGCTGTCGGAACCGCTCGGGAAACCGGAGTGCGACGCCAAAGCCTCCTTTGTGAAAGTCGTGCAAGGTCCCATGATCTTCACCGTCGGTGTCCCGCAAGGGGAAGGCGCCGTATGAGATGGATTCGAAGCCAGGCGCGGCTTTGAATCTGCCCTCGAGCACCCTCACGGCGCGAGGAGCGCTGGGTTGCCTGACGCGGATCTCGATCTGGCTGCGTTGCGGCTCACCGTGCACGCCGCCGAAGAGCTTCGCCTCGTGATTTCGGAGCTCCGCGACGCTCGTTGCGCCGGTTGGATTCGTCGCCCGCCACCAAAATCGGAGTTGTCCGCGAATGGAGGCCGATCGAATGGGCGTTGTGGGGTCGAACGGCTTCTTGGGACCCTCTGCCCGCACGCCCCCACCGAACACGAAGGTCAGGAACTCATACTCGAGCTCGAGCTCGACGAGCCTCGTGGGACTCGACGGGAATTCGGGCGCCGGGGGTGCTTTTCTCATGACTGTCCCGCTCCCACTACGGCGAGGCCGAAGCCGTCGCGCCGGTCCTGTTCGCTGTCCGAAACGTTGCGGAGCCAAACTTCGCTCAGCCAACTCAGCTTGCCGGCGCCGGTACCGTCGAGCTCCAGCCAATAGACCGAGCCCGAAGGGACGAGCCGCCGGGACGCTTTGGGTCGATTCTTGGCGAAATCCCAACCGGAGATGGATTCAGGGCGGGGCATGAGCGCGGAAATGAGCGTCACCTGGCACTCCGGACGCGTCCGGAGTAACTCCCCTTCGGGCGCAGGACGCCAGCCCGCCGAGAAGATCGCCGGCGTGGACAAGATGACTCGGACTCTGGTTCGGCCCGGCCGCGAAAGAGACGCCTTCAGCGCGGGCGGCGGCCCGGGCAAAGACAGCTCGCTCTTCGACCAACTCGCGAGCCTCCGCTCGCCTCCGAGCGGTCCGACGCCAGGTTGGAGCGACCGTCCGAGGCTCACCGGAATTTCGGTCGATATCCAGAGCCCCTGCGCATGAACGTCGACGCCCGCGGTCTTGGAACGGAACCTCGCCGAAGGCAATCGCAACCCCGTGACGCTGAACAACATCCCTTCCCGTGCGGTCCCCGCCTTCGAGTCGACGGAAACATGAGTGCGCGCCTCCCTCGTCAGCTTCGAGAGTCCGGAGCTCAACCGCGGTTTGGCGTCGACACCTTCGAAGCTCGCTGGGTCGACCAGCCATCGCTCGAGTTCGGCCCATGGCCAGAAGGTCGGAGCTTCCAACGCAGGCTTGCCGCGCGTATTTTCAGAGAGCGAAACGAGCTCCAGGTCGGAGGGAAAGGCTGGGTCGACTGCGACCTCGCCGCCGAGCGGCGTCGGGGCGAGTCGCGATACCCGCCAGCTCGTGCCAGAAACCGTGACGAGCGCATCTCTTGGTGCAGGCAGCCGCCATGGGTCTCGAGCGTCGGTGAGGTCAACGAGGAGCGGGCCTCGTATCGAAATTTGGAGGAGCTCGGGAAGGTTCGCACTCATCACGAATCCGGCCTCCCCGCTCCCGGTCCTCGTCCGAACCGCCCCCGCCAAGGTGCTCGGATGAGGGAAGGCCAGCGTCGCGCTTTCGCTTCGCCCCGCGTTGGGCCGTCCGTCTCGCACGACCAGCGGGTCACGAGGTTGGAGGATCCAATCGCTACTCATGGGGTCCCCCTTTGAACAGACTTCGAGACTTCGCCGAGCGGTGTACCAGCCTGCTCACATGCCTGGGCGATGAGACGCGCGACGAGGAGCTCGCGGCCCAACTCGTCGGGTCCTCGCGTCCTGAAACCCAGCACCCTCCTGACTTCCGGAGAGAGCTCCGCGTCGCTCGTCGCGCCGGGCTGTTTGCGCGCGAGGATGCGCTCGGCTTCGGCCTCGACCACCTCCTTCATGTCGGGGCCGCCGAGCAGAGAGAGTCGTGCGAGCTCATGAGCAGCTTTGTCCGGGACGAGATTTCGCCTGTGGAGAGCGACCCAAGTCGAGAGCCGCCGATCGAGCGACGGGCTCTCGGACCAAGAACCCACGAGCTCTATCGGTGCGCCGCCCCGCTTGTCGAGAGTCAGCGCGAAGGCGTTCCTTTGTTGCTTCGCTCTTCGCTCTGCTGCTTCGAGCGTCCGCCTTGCCTGATCGAAGGGCTGCAGGTGATGAACGATGGCAGCACCCACGGAGAGTGTCGGATGACCGGGCGGCTCGGGGATTCGGAAAGTTTCCATCAATCGGCCAAACTCGATCGCGAGCCCAGTCGCACAGCTCGTGAGCTCGTGAATCGGAACCATCGCCCACACGTCGTCGCCGCCGCTGTAGATCAAGGAGCCGTGATGTGATTCCACGACGCTCGGAGCGACTTCGCTGGCGAACGTCAGGAGCGCTCGAGATAACTCGCGATGGCGCTCTGCTTCGGTCAAGCCGTCGATCGCGAGCCCCATGCGGTCGCCGTCCGCGAGCAGCATTCCGTAATACGGCAGGGGCTCGAGCGGACGCCGATCTACACGCTTCAAAAAAGTCCGAAGCGCCGACTTTGCCGCGGCCAGCGACTTGCCAGAGGCCAGCGATTCGTCGGCCAGCTCGTCGAGGCGTGACTCGAAGAGGATTTGTCCATCCGCTCGCCCGAAGCCTGGGACCGCCGTCGGGCTCGCGCGCAAGGCACGCCTCCCGGCGTGGCCAAACTCATCCTCGATGACGGACGCATACGTGGCAAACGACTCGGGTGAGTTGGCCCCCAACAAGAACGGCAACGCAGCTATGTGCGAAGTGCTGTGAAAGCGAGCGGAGCTCCACTCAGCGTCTTCGTCGATCGCCTGCCCAAACCGCTTGAGCAAGCCGACGCCGCAGAGCCGCTCTGATCCGTGAACTCCGTAGGCAGAAAGCAGGCGCTCGGAACGCCCATCGAATAACTTCTCACTCAGCACGGACTCCCGCGCCCCGTCCAGGGAGCTCTTGGGCTTTCCGGCCTCTGACCAATTGGGCTGCGTCCAGAGCTTGGTTGATTTTCGAGCGCTTAACAGTGCTTCGCCTCGCCGCCTGGCCTCGGCGTAGCCATTCGACTCCGGTACCAAGACCCAAACGATCTCCAGAAGCTCTTCGACCTGCTCTCTGGCGATGTCTTCGTAGAAGTGGGCTCGGCGCTCCGAGTCACCGCGCCCGATCCGCGAGAACGCCCGGTTCATGAGGAAAGCGAGGCGTTCGCGAACCGCCGCCGCCGCCTGATTTGCCATCGATTCGGCTTCAGCCCGCTCATCCGGTGTCCGGGCGAGGACCTTGTTCGCCGACCCGCGCCGGGGCTCGATCTCACTCTCCGCAAGCACGGCCTGCGGATGGGCCGCAGCTGGGAAAATCAGCGCCGCCGCACCGAGTCGACCTTCGATCGCCCGCGCCGCGGCCGCCGCCACGTCGGCGAGCAGATACGAACCGTACCAAGCGTCCTGGCACCGGCGCGAGGTCGCGATGAATTCCTGAACAGGACCGATCGACATCAAAAGCAGCATTTTTGATCCCCTCGCAGAGTCGACCCGCGCACGCGAGCGGAATAGGCCGTTCCGGACTCGGCGTCAACCCCCGCGCTCGCCGCTTCGCCGCGCTCGCCGCGTCGCCGCGACAAAGGAAGAAGTCCATTTCCAGTTGGACGCGGCCCGGCCCGAGCTCTGACACATCGCGCGGCCCGCGGGGCGCCCAAAACTCGCACAACTCGTTGCCTTCGCGCCGACCCGAGACCTTACGCCGTGGGCAATAGGTCGGAGATCCGGAGCAAGCTCCACGGCTTCCAGAAGCGGGCCTTCGCCGAATTGCGAACTCCACTTGGTTCCGGCGGCGATTCGTTTCTGCAGGCATTTGTGGGTGTGCTCCTCGCACGGATCGCGGAGGGAGCTCCGACGCTGTCGTTCCACCCTGCCGTCGATCCCGCCGAGTACGCGGCTTATGTTCGCTGGCGCCCAGAGGAGGGCGACTACCTTCGAGTCGTGGACGACGACTCCGAAGGGGCGTGAGGGGAGAGTTTGATCGACGAGCGCCGTTCGTGCTTTGCGGCGCGAATTTCGTTTGCCCACAGCGCGGCGTTCTATTCGGACTCGGGCTCGACGAGGTTGTAAATCATCAGGGCGAAGCCGCTCAATTCGTTCACGACGGACATCTCGTCCAAGAAGCTGCCGTTGTTTTGACTCGTCGCGCGCTGCGCGTGGACCGTGAGATGGAGCAGCCGCATCAGCGCGTAGAACGGCGAGATGCCGAGTCCAACGAGTGGCCTCCCGGGGACGAGCCCGTGTCCCGCGGCGAGTTGTTCGAGCCCGGTACTCAGAATCGGAGAGTCGAGCTCGTCATCATGAGGGAGCCACACCCACCGATACGTGTCGCAGCTCTGCTGCATCAGCCTGCGGGCGCGCTGTCGCGTCTCCGCTCCAGCCCGCCGCGCTCGTGCCGTATGATCGAGCACGGCGAGCTCACCGACTAAAGGCGCGGGGCTGGGCTCCGTCCGGAATTCTCGCTGCCGCGTGACCGCCTCACTGAGTTCGCCAAGCACGCCCGAGTCGAGGGGCAGGCGGCTGAAGAGGGTCAATTGTCGTTCCTGCATGTACACGTGCCGGCAAGAGACGCGATCGAGCAGCGCCTGACCGCCATCGACGATCAGGCTCGTCCACCCGACGGGCTCGAAGTGGAGGGTTCGGAGCGCAGCGCCCAGGCCTTCGGTCGAGAGGTCCTTGAACGCGTTCGCCTCCACGTAGCCCCGACCTTCCAGGATCTGGCGAAAACAGCCCTCGATTTCGCGGAGCGTTTCGAGGCCCCATTCTTGGCGCGGGAGGTGAAAGTAGTCTCGACGCGCATAAGCGACCGGACCCATCGCGAGGTACATGCGCGCTTTTGTGAAGGCGTAACCAAAGCCATGGGGTGCCTCCAGGGGTGCCATGGGCGACACTCGTTCGGCTTCCGGTCCAAAGCCCCACGAGACGAGGAGCTGCCTGGCCTTGGGCACATCTTGCTGGGCGGTATCGAGGGCTCGTTTGCAGTCGGCGGGGCCGGCTCGGTTGCGGGTGAAGTCTCGCAGCCCTCGCAGGAGCTCGAGTCGACTTGCCATATGATTCTCCTACTCCAAGGGCGAGGCGCCGCTCCGTAGAGACGGTCACCCTCGGAAGATCTGACGCGAGCTCGAAGCAGCGGACCGGATCGGTCAACATCAAACCGCCCAGCGCGGCCGACGGTCCGCAGCCAAATGGGCGCAGCTCGTCGGCGCGCACACCGTAGACTTTAGCTTAGCAGGTAGCTGTAGAATGCTTCGAAACCTTCTGCGTTCTCTGACCGACGAGAAGGATGCCGTTCGCGCCGAGGCTCTTGCGAACCTGGAGGCAACCCGAAAGACCGCAGCGGCCTGCGACCGCGCGCTCGCCAGCTGTTCGGCCCGGGCAAGGGCATTCCGATTGCTCCATTGATGGAGCAGCGCGGTGAGTTCTCGGACAAGATTGGCCTCGAGGAGGCCGGGTTCGACGTTCCGGAATGGAACGTCTCAATCCCCCTCGCAGCAGCGGGGTGAGTTCTCGGACACGACCTTTTGATGAGTTGAATGAGTTGCCTCGGTTTGTCTCAATCCCCCTCGCAGCAGCGGGGTGAGTTCTCGGACTTGAATGCGCAAGGCGAGGGAATCGCGATTGCTTTCTGTCTCAATCCCCCTCGCAGCGGGGTGAGTTCTCGGACCCAACAGCACCCACCAGATCTACAAGATCCCGGTGGTGAAGTCTCAATCCCCCTCGCAGCGGGGTGAGTTCTCGGACTCGCAAGCCTACTGCGATCCTTCCGGCGCATCGCTTCGAGTCTCAATCCCCCTCGCAGCGGGGTGAGTTCTCGGACCCGGCCGGTCGGCCGGACGTGCCCCGTCACGTGCCCGATGTCTCAATCCCCCTCGCAGCGGGGGTGAGTTCTCGGACGGCCAAGGCCGCCATGGAATCGATGTGGCCGAGCTTCGTCTCAATCCCCCTCGCAGCTGGGTGAGTTCTCGGACCTCGTTCCCGTCAGCGAAATCAACCGCTCGGAGCCCACGTCTCAATCCCCCTCGCAGCGGGGTGAGTTCTCGGACG
>CAYXDO010000231.1:12411-14157 GCA_964463485.1 uncultured Myxococcales bacterium
CAATCCCCCTCGCAGCGGGGTGAGTTCTCGGACATCCCCATGCCCAAAAAGTCCTCGCTCGCCATTGGCCGTCTCAATCCCCCTCGCAGCGGGGTGAGTTCTCGGACATGCAGACAAGTTCCGTGTCCGCGATCCGTACTGTTGGGAGTCTCAATCCCCCTCGCAGCGGGGTGAGTTCTCGGACCGAGACATGACCAGCCTCGATGTCTCAATCCCCCTCGCAGCGGGGTGAGTTCTCGGACTCGACGACGCGGTGTTGTTCAACCACGCCTCCATCCTGAAAGTCTCAATCCCCCTCGCAGCGGGGTGAGTTCTCGGACCCGCGCTGGCCTCGTTGCCCGTGTCCGAGCGCCGCGGTGTCTCAATCCCCCTCGCAGCGGGGTGAGTTCTCGGACCGCGGCATTGATTGTCATGGCAGCAATTGCTGGTTTGAGTCTCAATCCCCCTCGCAGCGGGGTGAGTTCTCGGACGCCGACGGACGTGCTACAGGTGGGTAAGGAGGCGATCCGTCTCAATCCCCCTCGCAGCGGGGTGAGTTCTCGGACCTTGGAACTGAGATCGTAGACATTCAGTTTCCTAACGTGTCTCAATCCCCCTCGCAGCGGGGTGAGTTCTCGGACCTCTCGTTGACATCAAGGTCGACGGTGGGCCGTGTGAAGTCTCAATCCCCCTCGCAGCGGGGTGAGTTCTCGGACAACGTCATCCCCGTCAGCGAAATCGTACGCCCCGAGGAGTCTCAATCCCCCTCGCAGCGGGGTGAGTTCTCGGACGCCCAAGGGCTCAGGAGAACACACCATGGCACGTCGAAGTCTCAATCCCCCTCGCAGCGGGGTGAGTTCTCGGACCTGGGACGTAGGTGGATTGTGGACTGGCCTAGGCGATACGTCTCAATCCCCCTCGCAGCGGGGTGAGTTCTCGGACAACGGTTTCTGGCGCAGAGGATCCGTCCTCTGCGACGCGTCTCAATCCCCCTCGCAGCGGGGTGAGTTCTCGGACAACCGACCTGCGCCTCCTCCTCCCAAATACCGACAAACCGTCTCAATCCCCCTCGCAGCGGGGTGAGTTCTCGGACCCATCCGGCTGCGCCGCGGCCAGAAGGTGAGCGTCGGGTCTCAATCCCCCTCCCAGCGGGGTGAGTTCTCGGACACGCCGCCAACGCGTTTACCGGCCTCCGGGCCCGAGTCGTCTCAATCCCCCTCGCAGCGGGGTGAGTTCTCGGACCCCGAGCCGGTGAGATCCGGAGGTACCTCGCGTGCTTCGTCTCAATCCCCCTCGCAGCGGGGTGAGTTCTCGGACAGCCACACACCGCGGCCACCGGCCGCAGAAAGGAGGACGTCTCAATCCCCCTCGCAGCGGGGTGAGTTCTCGGACGCTCTCGGGATCATGGTGCACGAGGCGCCGAAAGTGGTCTCAATCCCCCTCGCAGCGGGGTGAGTTCTCGGACAGAAGAGGACATTCCTAGCCTCTGTAAAGTCACCGACTTCGTCTCAATCCCCCTCGCAGCGGGGTGAGTTCTCGGACCGAGGGCCGCGGACTACTGGCAAAAGTTGGTGCATCTTTATACGTCTCAATCCCCCTCGCAGCGGGGTGAGTTCTCGGACGCGGCGTGGGTTTGGTTGGTGTTCGTATGAGCACCAAACGTCTCAATCCCCCTCGCAGCGGGGTGAGTTCTCGGACACGACATGTTCGCGTTCATGGTCTGCGAGGATGTCTCAATCCCCCTCGCAGCGGGGTGAGTTCTCGGAC
>CAYXDO010000232.1:0-14008 GCA_964463485.1 uncultured Myxococcales bacterium
GGAATATCAATGAGTTGCTAGTCGCTTGAAGGTGAACCGGATCGAGTGGGCCACGAAATCGTCCACGTCCACGCCCACGGTTGACGCCTACGTCCACGCCGGCCTGCCCACCCACGAACTCGGGATCGGTCAAGCCATCAGGAACCGCAGATTGGGGAAATGACCGTGCCCACGACCCGCTGAACCGCCCAGAGAGTTGTCGCGGAGCCCGAGAATGCTGGAATCTATGCGTTTCGCTGCACCCGACTCGTCGATCTTTCAACAAATTCATGGAGTTGTACTTTTCGGACGAGGTCTAGCTAGCTAGCTAGCTAGCTAGGGAAGGTCGACTTCTGCCTCCCCTCCTTCGGTCAGCGTGACGTGCCGGAAGGAGGAGGGCGCACGATCCGCTACGAGCGTGTACTCGCCTGCCGGGAGGTCCTCGAAGATGATCGGTCCCTCCCAGCTTAGGTAGCCGGAGCGCATGATCCGCGGGAGCGGGATTCCGCCCGAAACGGCCGGATCGACGCGGCCGAAGAGCAAGCGCAACGACCCGCCCTCCGCCTCGTTCGCGTGCTTTCCAATGATGATTTTTGCGCTGCCGTCGCGAAGCTCGAGGTCCGCGGTTCGCGTTCCGGCTGGTGGGACGCGAAGCTCCGCGACATAGCGGTACGGCCGACTCACGCCGTTCCTGTAATCGTAGTCGTCATCGACGCCGAAGACGGAGCGCTGCACGGAGACGACGTAGAGCCCTGGAGACACCCCCCCGATCTCGTATCGGCCGAGCCGGTCCGTGGCGACCGCATCGACCTCCGGCCCATCGGCGCGGGAGATCTCGACTTGGGCCTCTACGAGAGGCGCGCCATTCAGGCGCACCCTTCCGGCAACTCTCTGCCCGCGCGTGAGGGAGACTTCGAGCGTTTGGCCGTCCTTTGCCTCGATCACGCGGGTTGCGTACCCGCTGGCCGCCACGTTCAGCACGGCTGGGCCGTTGCCCGCGTTCTCGACAAAGAAGGAGCCATCGGGGCGCGTGACGGAGCGCGTCCAATGAGCTCTGAGCTCGACCCTCGCGCCTGCGATCGGGAGCTTGGTCGCTTCGTCGACGACGCGTCCTGCGACACCGCCCGATCGCTCGAGCGTGATCTCGAGCTCCTTCGTCTGGCCGGGCTCGACTGCACCCGCGATACCGGTCGCATGGAAGCCTCGCGTCGTCACCTCGCCTTCGAACGCTCCGCCGCCGCGGAGCTTCAGCTCGAAGCTCCCGGATCGAACGGGCACGGAAGCGCTGTCCCAGTTCCTGAGCGAGACCCTTACAGTCTCGGGGATCGGGCCCGACTCGATGCGCAGCTTGCCTCGGATCGTCGCGACGGCAGGCAGCCGGAGCACCGCGGCCTGCTCGCCCGCAGCCACCTCGACTGAGTACGCGAACGGCTCGGGCTCGGGCCGCCAGAACTCTCCACGATCACGAGTAGTCTTGATATCGTAGCGCCCGCCGGGGAGCCCTTCGAAGAGGAACGAACCGTCGGCTGCAGTCCGGGCCGCGGGCGCGGAGAAGAATATGCCGGAATCGTCCTGCTCGCGGGCGATGGTCACCTCCCGGCCGCCGATCGGCCCGTCCGGATCCGTCAGCTTGCCCGCGATCGACTCTCCTCTCTCGAGCGCGAACGTCACGAGCGCGCGGCGGCGTGAGAGACCGATCTGCGCCGTGGCACTCGCAGGTTTGAACGGACCCGTGGGATAGGCGGCGACCGACCAGTCGCCGCACGGAGCTTCGGCGAGCTCGAAAGCTCCCTTCGCGTTCGTTCGCGTTCTCTCCCACCGAAAGCCGTCGTCGGAGCGCGACGACATCGAGACCTCGACATCGGCGAGCGGCTCGCCGGCCGGGCCGCGCACGATTCCCGCGATCGTCCCGCTTGGGCACGACGGCAGCACCCGGCGCGCGATGCGTCTCGCGCGGATCCACAGCCCCTCGACTCCACCCGGGGTCGCGGGCTCCGCCGCTGGTGCGACGACTTCGAGCACCTCTGGGGCCTGCGCCCAGAGCCCGGCTGAGTCCTCTGCCGTGAGCCGCATGCGGAACGGTCGGCCGTCGATCCCTTCGAAGAGGCCGCCGCACATGTCGTGACCGATCGACAACGAGCCCCAACCGCTCGGCTCGAGGTAGTCGCGCAGGACGGGTCCTTTGCCGTCGAGCGCCTCGAGCTCCACGCGGACGCGCGCGTCGCTCGCGTCCTCGATCGCCGTGTCCACCCAGATCCAGGACGAAGGCCCGCAACCAGATCGGATGCCTTCGCGATCGATGACCTTCGGGCTTGCCGTCCACTTCGGCGGCGTCAAGTCCTCTTCGACCCCACGGAAGGCCACGAACGGAGCGCTCGGCGACTCGCGGAGCGGCGAGCCCTTGGCACCCTCCGCGGCGAGGATCAGCACGTACGAGACGTCGACCTCGAGCGGATGCTTGGGGCCCAGAGTGACGAACGTACGATCGAGCCCGTGCTCGATGCGTACAATCTCGAGCCCGGTCGTGCCGCGAGCGCTCTCGAGGCGCGGAGCGAGCGTCTCTCGCAACGCGTGCTCCGTGAATTCTTGGTAGAGCGCGACCACGATTCGCCCGTTCGCGGGGAGCGCGCCGCCGCTCGGCAGCACGCGGATCGCGAGGCCCTCGAAGTTCGCGCACGCCCCGCTTGCTTCGCGTGGAGAGGCCAGCGCGGAGAGCAAGAGGGCGAGGCCGGCGACCGCGGCGCGCGCTCCGGCGGCGGAGAGGGACCTCGAGCCTCCGCAGGCCTTCGACCGGGCTGAGCTTGTCGGCCGTCTATTCCACCGCGGTAAGGAGCGTGGCCTGCGCGTCTCTGTGCTCACCTGCCCAGGGTACCACCCGAGTGCACGTCCCGGAATGAGGCTGGACGCGACAACGCGGACGTGGGTGTGCGCACGGTGAGTATCGCGGTGACCTCGAAAGCTCCCAAGGCTTCGCGGACTCGAGTTTCCGCGATCCTGCGTCTCGCGGATCCACACGGGCGATGAGCCTCGGGTCTCAGCTCGTTCCAAGTAGCCGCAGGCAAGATGCCTGCGGTCCCAGGGGTCGTTTCCAAAGGAGGGCTTCAGCCGCTGGACCGCGTGGGTGACATACTCAGGCAACCGAACTCATGGGTGGAGCTCGATTTTCAGAGCCTGGCCACCCGAAAATCCGATCCAGAACCCACCCTCCACCGCCTCGACTCGGGTGAGGACGCCGTCGGTCTCGAGCCATCTCCCTTTGGGCGCCGCGTACACGATGGCAGCTCCGCGTTGTTGGCCCGAGACGAGCGCGGCGCCTTCGACCGTCGCGGTCTCCGAGCGTACATCGTAACGTGTTTGCGGCGTCAGGCCGATCGCCAAGGGCGAGCGTCGTGTTGCCTCCAGGTCGACGACGCCGAAGAAGGCAGACTCAGTCGCCGCACTCTCGAAGAGAATCGCTCGGTCGGCACAGATTGGCGCGACCGCGCGTGGGTCGCCGCTCGTGTAGGCGTATGCAAGAGGAGGTTCCAGCCAGGGGAGCAAACGCAGCACGGATCCTGGCAGATGCAATCCAGTCCTCGCCGAGGCATATCCTGTCGAGAGCCAGGCGACGCCGAGCGAGGAGCTGATCTTCGAGGGTTCGATGAAGGCTCGAGGATCGTCTTCCTCCGGCGTCGTGGGATCATCCCAGGAAATCACAAAAGGGACCACGCCCTGCGCAGAGACTCTCGAGAGCGTCGGCGGGTCGCCTTCGGCGGCCATGACGAGCGTGGCGGGTGCGACCGCGCCGAGTCGAGCGGAGTCGAGCCGCGCTCCGAGCGCCTCGGCGGGCGCGAAGAGCTCACGCTGTGCGGACTCGGGGTCGAGCGCGACGATTCCCTCGGCGGTGAGCCCGTAGATGAGTTGGCCGTCCGACACGGCGTCATACGGTCGAAGCCCAAATCCGCCGGGAAGGGGCTCGTAGGGGCCGTCCAGCCGTACTCGATGGGTTGCTCCGACCAGCCAACCGCGCCCGCGATGACTCACGAGGAGTCCGTCGCGTACGGCGTTCGGAGCTTCGCTCCAGATCGTCTCGAGCGGTCCGCCTGGGAGTCTGCGCAGCACTCGATGAGTTTCGTCCACGAGCAAACCGACTCTCCCGCTCTGTTCTCCAGCCCAGAGGGGTCTAGGGAGCTCGTCCAAGGGGACCGTGCGACTCGCGGTGAGTGTCCCGCGCTCGTCGAAGCGGAGCACGAGGGTCTGCTCCCTGGATCGTGATCGGAGGACGAGCTCGATCCCGTCCTCGAAGGGAAGAAATCCGATGCAATACCGATCAGGAAAGAAGCCCAGGTCGTCGACCAGGGCGCGCGTGAGACTCACCGAAGCGGTGAACACTCGGGCGGACTCGTCTTCGAGCTCGGAGCAAGCGAACACGCGATTTCGCACCGCCCCCATCAACCCGCTCCCGTCGATTCCTGGCACGGCGTGTACGGCGAAGGGAACTTCTCCCGCCGTTGTGAGCACGCTGCTCGTACTCACTCCGCGTACCTCTGACGGACGGATTGCCGAAGGGTAGACGATGAACCCGGGCCTGCCTTGGAGGCCTACGAGCAGTCCGTTTTCGAGTTGGGCGACACCCATGATGGGTTCTTTTGCCCGCGTCGGCGCGATCTCGGCGCACACGAAGGGATCGGTCTCGCACAAGACGAGCGAGCTCACGACGCCGGCCTGGCGTTCGGCGTTGCGGCTGCCAGTCACCGCGATCAACCCAGAGCGGTCGAGTCCGGTGACGCTCATGACGTTGGTGCCGCTTTCGACGACGCCGAGCATTTGGAGGTCTGCGTCGAGGAGCTCGAACGTGGAACGATCGAGTCGAGCCCCTTGGCGTGCGACCAGGAAGCGGCGTCCGAGCGCGCCCACGGCGTGGATGGGTCGGCCGGGGCTGGGTACGAGGGTCTCTACGCCAGCGGGGCTGATGGCCAAGGCGTCAGCCGTGCCGAAGAGGCCCAAGGTCCCGTCGTCGAGCAGCGCAGCGTAGGTATATCGGTGGGCTCCTGGCGGGACGACGATCGTCGGGGTGAGCTCGAGCTCCTCGGACTTGAACTCGGCGGCGCAGGCGCACTCTCCCGAGAAGGCGACGGCCAAGGACTGCCGGACGGTCTCGACGACGCTGGGGTCTCCGTCGGACGTGCCTGTCGCCCACGACGGGATCGCGCAGACGTCGCCGTCGAAGGGTGAGAGTTGGGGGAGCCCGTCGCCGGCGAGGCAACGCCCGCAACCCACCGCTCGGCGGTCGGACGCGAACACCGCGCGCGGACTCTCCAACGCGCGCGGCCCTTGGGCCAGAATCCGGTCGTGAGGGATGGTGAGTGCGACAAACGTGTCTTCAGCCTCGAACTCCTCGTGCGTCGTGCTCACCGCGCCCGACTCGACGCTGAGCAGGCGGGGTGATTTGAGCTTTCCGGAAGGAGAGACCGGGACGACGACGACCAAGTCTTGGGACTCGGCGTGGACGACCACGTCTCGTGGGCTACAGCCGGCCAGGAGCGCCAGGAGCAGGCGCGCGTGACGGTCGCCTTGGTCGCTCGCGATCGGTCCGCGCACTTCGAGCTCGACTCACTCGCTCCCGGAGGGCGTCGGCTCGGGGGCCGATTCGGCGGAGCGCGCCATCGCGTGGACCAGCTCGACCAGGCGCTCCGCGGTCGAGCGGTCGATAAGCTCCTCGAGCTCGACGCAACAGATCGCGAGGGCCTCGCGTGCTCGCGAAGCCGGGGAGTTCTCGCGCTCGCCGAGCAATCGGTCGAGCTCGGCGAGCGTCTCGGCGGCTGCAAAGACGAGCCTTCCCAGCACGTCTAGGGCCTCGTTCGAGAGTTTGAGGCGGTAGGTGATGAGTCGGCCGTCCGGCCGAACGGATCGCTCGTCGACGCCGAGGAAGAGGAGCAAGTGGTCTCGGGAGAATCGGCCGAGCCCGGCTCTGAGTCCCGCG
Organism: uncultured Myxococcales bacterium; assembly: GCA_964463485.1. Classification (GTDB taxonomy): domain Bacteria; phylum Myxococcota; class Kuafuiibacteriia; order Kuafuiibacteriales; family Kuafuiibacteriaceae; genus CAYXDO01. The sequence continues at coordinate 5,942 of CAYXDO010000232.1, forward strand.
TAGTCCGCGGCGAGCTCGTCGTGGGCGTGTTTTCGCATGGAACCCAACAGGCGCTTGGTCAACGCGTGAGTACATTCGTGATCGAAGCGAATTCGACGTGAGATGGAGCTCCACTCGGTGTCGTCGAACCCGGCGACGCTCGCCGGGACCCCGCTGTACGGCCCCGCCGAGAGCACCATGAGTCGATCTTGGTAAGCGGACTTGTCGGCGAACAGCCGAGCTCGCGCACTCAGCCACTCGTCGGGGGTCGCGAAGGGGTGCGCCGCGAAGAACTCACTCTGGCGCAGGCCGATCCGCCCCCAGTCGTTGTACCCGGCCACGAGCAGCGCACCCATCGCCTTGGGAACGGGCACGGGCTCGTTCTTGTGAGTAATGACGCGCACGATCGTCTCGAAGTCGCTTCGCGTGGCGGGCAGAATGACGGGAATTTCGCCCGCAGCCGCTTGCCTGACTTCGATCGAGAGCTCTTCGGGCGCCTCGAGCTCCACTCCTTCGAACCCAGCCTCCGGTCGCTGCCCTTTGCGTTTGGCGGCGAGAAACGCGGGTTCCTCGGAGATTCCGGCGCGGACGGGAAAATTCAGCTCGATCAGCGCCTCCCTCAAAGCAGGGAGCGCTCCCCGCGACTTCGACGACTCGACGAAGCGCTTCCAATCTGCGGCGAAGGGTTCCGACGGGAGCGGCAAGCGCGGGAGGCGAGTCAAGTCCGGTCGTTCGAACGTGCTCGCTCCGTACTCGAGGAGCTCCTCGAGCACCGACCCCGAGGCTCCGAGTCGTACGAGTGCGATGCGTCGGGCTTCGAGTGCGCTCACTCTTCACCCATGAACGGGTACGTGAAGTGAGTCGGCGGGACGAAGGTCTCCTTGATGGCTCGCATGGAAGTCCATCGAATCAGATTGAGGTACGAGCCCGCCTTGTCGTTGGTGCCGGAAGCTCGGCCACCGCCGAAGGGTTGCTGACTCACCACCGCTCCGGTGGGTTTGTCGTTGATGTAGAAATTGCCCGCAGCGTGACTCAGGCGGGCCATCATCTTGACGGTCGCCTTTCGATCTCGAGAGAAGATCGCGCCGGTGAGCGCGTAGGGGCTGGTCTCGTCGCAGGCCGCGAGGGTCTCGTCGAGCTTCGTGTCGTCGTAGACGAAGAGCGTCAACACGGGCCCGAAGATCTCTTCCTCCATGAGCTTCGATCGTGGGTCGAGCGATTGGACGACGGTGGGTTGGATGTAATAGCCGACGCTGTCGTCACATCCGCCGCCGAAGAGGATCTCATAGTCGGAGCTGGCTTTGGCGAGGTCGATGTATCCTTTGTGGTCGCGGAAGGCGCCCTTGTCGATCACCGCGGTGAAGAAGTTTCGGAAGTCCGTGGGCGGACCCATCCTCACCTCGGAGAGTTGTCCGGCGAGTTGCTCGTGCACCTTGGGCCAGAGGCTTCGAGGGATGTACGCGCGGGAGGCTGCGGAGCACTTTTGGCCCTGGAACTCGAAGGCGCCCCGTACCAGCGCCGTGGTGAGGGCCATCGGGTCGGCGCTCGCGTGGGCGAAGATGAAGTCCTTACCGCCGGTCTCTCCCACGATGCGTGGGTAGCCTCTGTAGCTGGCCAGGTTCCCCGCGATGGTTCGCCACATGTCCTGAAAGACGCCCGTCGATCCGGTGAAATGAATGCCCGCGAGGTGTCGGCTGGCGAGGACGGGATCTCCGACCGCGCCGCCGCGCCCCGGCAGGAAGTTGATGACACCCTCGGGCATGCCGGCGGCTTCGAGGACTTTCAGAATGTGATACCCCGAGTACACCGCCGAGGAGGCGGGCTTCCAAAGGACGACGTTTCCCATGAGGGCGGGGGCAGTCGGCAGGTTGCCCGCGATCGAGGTGAAATTGAATGGAGTCACCGCGAAGATGAATCCCTCCAGGGCTCGGTACTCAGCGTAGTCCCAGATCCCTTTGGCGCTGTCGGGCTGCTGCTCGTAGATGAAGCGCATGTAGTAGGGATTGAAACGGTAAAAATCGATGAGTTCACACGCCGAGTCGATCTCCGCCTGAAATGCGGTCTTCGACTGATTCAACATGGTCGCGGCATTGGCTTTGGCGCGCATGGGTCCGGCGAGGAGCTCGGCGGCGCGGAGGAAGATCGCTGCCCGGTGCTCCCAAGGCATCACCGACCACTCGTGCCAGGCCCGCTGCGACGCGGCGATCGCGAGCTCCACCTCCTTCGCGCCGGCCTGATGGTAGGTGGCGAGCACGTGGCGGTGGTCGTGGGGGCACACCGCCTTGGCGGTGTTCCCGGTGCGAACTTCTTTGCCGCCGATGATGAGCGGAATTTCGATCTCCTCGGAGAGCATTCGTTTGAGCTCCGACTTGAGTTGCGCGCGCTCTGGGGAGCCCGGCGCAAAGGAGAGCACCGGCTCGTTCTGCGGCTTGGGGACGTGGATGATCGCGTTCGTCATGGGAGACCTCCTGGAGTTCGGCTCCGCATTCTCCGCACACCCTTCCGAGCCCACTGTCAACTGCGACTTGGGACTTCCGCGAGGCCGTGATCGACGTTCGGACTTCCGGCGCGGTGATCTCACGATGAGGGGCTGCGGCGATTCTCCAACACGACCGGACCGTGCAATCCCGAGCGTCACCTCATGGTGCCGCTGGTGATTTCGACCGGCGGCCCGGTGCTTCGAAGATCGCCGAGCGGACCATGTTCGATGCGATCATTCCGGGAGTCCGCGCGACAACGATTCCGTGGGCGTGCGACGAATCGAGGGACGTCCTTCAGCGTGGTTTGAGGACCGAGAGTATTTTTTCCATCTCGGATTTCTTCTTCGGCTGACCGACCTCCCAGATGGACGTGGCCACGAGCCAGTGCGTCAGGGCGTAAAAGTGAGCCTTGGTGAGCAGCGAACGAGCGTGGATCTGCTTCAGGGACTCCGTTCCGCGGACGCTTCGCAGAAGCTCGAGCTCCCGGGCCTCGAGCTGCATTTTTTCGAGTCGGCCGGGGGCGGACGGAGCAGGCAGCGCGGCGAGCTCGAGCTGATCTTTGAAGAAGGCCTCGGAGCTTCCAGCGGGCAGGGCTCGCAGGGCGGTCGTGAAGACGGCTCTGGAGATTTCGTCGAAGCTGACTTTGACGAGCGCTTTGGCGCGGAGTTGGTCCGTGGTGCGCCAGGGTCCGGTTTGGTCGAGGAACTCGGGCGCCCTTCGCTTCAAGAGGGCACGCAGGCCCGTGGAGAGGGACTCGGAATAAATTTTGCCCTTTTCGACGGCGATCGCTTCGGCCTGCCCGGCGCCGCCCGCCTCGTCGAGTAACTCATCGAGGTCACTCTGCGAGAGGCCCCCGAACCGAACCAGCTCGTGAAGCGTGCCTTCGCCGTCGGGCGGTGTCATTCTCACGATATTTCCAGCGGCGTCGATCTCGAACACGAAGGACCCCACCAACACGGTCATGTCGGCGTGCTGCCGGAATGCGCCGAGGAGCGCCTGCAGCGGAGAGAGCTCCGCGCGCAGCTCGAGGGGTTTGGTCATGACGAGATCTTCTCCCGAGCTCGGAGCCTTCAACATGCCCCAAATGCTGTGAACAGCGGCGGGAGGCGGCGCGGGCGCGGCGGGCTTGGGTTGATTCGTGATTCGCTTTTTCCACTCGCTGAGTCGAAACCGCAGGTCGAAGTTGAAGGGATCGAGCTCGAGGGCCTCTCGACCGATCTTGAAAGCCTGGCGGAGGTCCGTGGCCTCGAGCTTCAGCGATTCGGCGACGGCCTCGTCGGCTTGTCGCACCTTGTCCTCGAACGCGTCGGCCCAGGCGGCGCGAAGCTCGTCGAGCGCCCGTTTTTTTCCCTTCGCCGCCGCGATCCGGTCCTGAACTCTCAGGTGGCCATGGCCGAAGTCGAAGCGGAGGCGAGCGGCGTGGTCGGAGACGGGTGCCAACGCTTCGAGGATCTCTTGCTCGAGCTGTTGGATTCTTCTCGCTGATTTGGAGGAGCTCTCGACGCTCAGGCGATTTCGAAGCGCCGAGACCGCGCGTGCTAGCCCCTCGTCGCTGATTTCGGGTGAGACTTCGAGGGCCTCGTACAAGTCGCCGTTGGCAAAGCGCGCCGCGAGCTCCTCCACCTCTTCGAGCTTTTCGGCGAGCTCGTCGAAGTCGTCTTCGTCCGCCTCCGATCCCTCTTCGTCCGACTCGTCCTCCTCGGACTCATCGTCGGATCCGCTCAGCTCGATTTCGAGCTCGGAGCCGTCGTCGCCGTCGGAGTCCTCGTCGTCGTCGCCGGAGAGCTCGATCTCGAGCTCGGAGGCGCCCGAGGTTTCTTCCTCTTCTTCCCCTTCTTCCTCTTCCTCCTCGTGGGCCTTGGCGGGGGCGTCGCCGTCTGCTCTCGAGCCTGCCTCGCTTTGCGGCGCACCGCCTGACGAATCGATGACGGGGAGGTCATCGAGCGAGAGGCCCAGTCCCGCGAGATCATCATCGTCGTTCTCGGGCTCCGCTTCGACGGGCGCGGTGCCGAGTCGCGGGAGCTCGCCCGCCACGTAGCGTTCGACCTCGCCGAGGAGCTCCTTTCGGAAGGCCCGAAACTCGAGACCGACGCCCGGAGCTTGCCCGTAGACCTTGCTGAGCCGGCCGTCGATGGCGTGGATGATCCGGCCGTCGAGCTCGATCTCTGCCTTGGGGCCCTTGAGCTTGACCTGCACGACGAGGCCGATCGCGCGGGGCGGGTCGCACTCGACGAAGAGTCCGCCTTTCAGGAGATTTTTCCACAGGGCCCCGAACGCTTCGCGACTCTCGAGCACGACCTCGGCGCGGGTGGGACCGACGAAATGAGGCTTGTCTGTGCTCACGGCTCGCGGCTTCATTGATCGCCATTCTTCGGCGGGATGCAACGCCGTCGTGGTGGAGCGTGGTTGCCAAAAACATCCTTGGAGGCCAGGGTGCGTACGCGATTGGCTGCGCTGTCTACGACTCCGGGTGTGCGGTCCTGGCTTCTGTTCGCGAGCGGCTGCGTCGGGACGGCGGACTTGGTTCTGCCCGTGGATCCAGCGGCCTACGGGGCAGCCATCATCGCAGAAGCCGGGTCTTTTGAGGTCGTCGTGGTCGAAGCGCGCTCGCTGGTCGCGGGCGCGAGCGTCGTCGGCGCGGCGGAGGGCGAGACGTTCGTGTACCTCTACTCGGAGAGCACCGAAGATCTGGGACTCATTCCGGGCCGATTGGGGATTCCGGTCGAAGCAGAGTGTGAGTTGGCGGTGCCGGCGGTTCGCCTCGTTCGACGCGGCGGATCGGACTCATTCAGCGAAGAAGGGGCGGGTTCGGGCCCAATCTCGGGAGTGCGAGTGAAGCCGGTCGACGGGTGTTGCCCGAGCCGCGCCGCCGAGTGTGCCCGCTGTCCCGAGATCGGGATTCGAACGATCCCGCTGGGTGAGTTTGGAGAGACTCGATCGGTCGCGTCGTTGGATGCGACTCACGCTTTGCTCATCGACCACCTTGGGCGGTTCGTTCGTGTCGACCTCGCGACGGGGTCGGTGACCCGACTTGGAGCTCGTGGCTTCGAGTTGCTGAGGACGATCCAGCGAGGCCCTGAGCTGTACGGCATCGAGTGGGACCCAACCGACGATTTCTTCACCGCCCCCCGCCGGTTGGTGCGGGCACGACTTTCTGCGTTCTCGGAGGACGAACCCGACGTCGACGCGCTCTTCGAGGTCCTCACATCCACGGCGCCGACGCCCGTGTCGCTCGCCGTCTCGCCGCCCGACGAGCCGCTGCAGGTGCTGACGGTGGACGGCCAGGGGCGAGTGGACCGCTTCTCCGATGGACGCTGGGGGATGGTACGGGCGACGCGCGATCCGACGGTCTGGGATGAGCACTTCGTGGCCTACCAGTCTGCACGGAGTCTCGTCATTTCCAGCAGCAGGTCGGTGTCGAGGATCGTCGACGACGTCGAGACGCCGCTGAGAGTTCCCTGGGTTCGACCGGGCGCAGCAGGCATCATCACTACGATGCGAACGCTGGAAGGCGTTGGCATTCTGATGGCGGGCTCGCAGCTGCAAGGGGAGCAAGTCTTCGAGATCACCGAGGGTCGGATCCAAACGTTCAGCGTGGGTGAGTATGTCTTCGACGAGACGATTCGCTCCTTGGAGTCGCTCGATGGGACCGTCATCGCCGTGCTCGGACCCCACCTGGCGCAGATCCCTCGAAACGACGTGTGCCCAAAATCATTCTTCATCGACATAGCTCAGCCCTGGAGGCAACTCACCCGGGTCGGTGAGGAGCTCTTGGTGACGGGCGGGTTCGATGATGACTTTCGGGAGGCGTTTCTTGCGGTCGCTCGGCTCAAGAGGACCAGTTCGCCTTGACTTTCCCCTTCTTCGGGGCGAATTCGGGCGAATGACGAATGAGTCGAAACCCACCGCGATGGGTCAGTATTCCTTGCTGGGTCGGAGCGGACTGCGCGTGTCTCCGTTTTGCCTCGGGACGATGACCTTTGGGACCGATTGGGGCTGGGGTGCGCCCGAGGAGACTTCGCGAGAGATTTTTCGCCGCTACGTGGAGGTTGGGGGGAACTTCATCGACACGGCCGACGGCTACACGAACGGCACCAGCGAGACGTTGCTCGGGAAGTTCATGGCCGAAGATCAGCTCCGCGATCGCCTGGTGGTCGCGACGAAGTTCACTTTCACGGGGCGGACCGGTGATCCGAACGCCGGTGGCAACGGCCGCAAGAACATCCACCGTGCGCTCGAGGGGTCGCTCCGGCGGCTTGGCACCGACTACGTCGATCTGTACTGGCTTCATTGTCATGACGGAGTCACTCCGGTGGAGGAGGTCGTTCGAACGCTCGACGATCTCGTGTCCGCCGGGAAGATTCGCGCGGTGGGATTGAGCAACACGCCGGGTTGGTATTTGGCGCGATACCAGACGATGGCGGACTTGCGTGGGTTCGAACGAGTGGCTGCGCTTCAGCCGGAGTACTCCTTGGTCGAGCGATCGATCGAGCCCGAGTTCGTGCCTGCCGTTCGAGAGCTCGGCATTGGGATCTGTCCGTGGAGCCCGCTCGCGCTGGGTTTTCTCACAGGCAAGTATCAGCGGCGGGAAGGAGGGTTCGAGGGCCAAGGGAGGCTCGACGTGACGAGGGGTGCGACGAACCCGATCTTCCAGAAGTTCACGCCAAAGAACTGGGAGATCTTGGAGACGGTGTCGTGGGCCGCCAAAGAGCTCGGCAAGTCGCCCGCCCAGATCGCGCTGAATTGGGTGACGACTCAGCCGGCGGTGACCTCGACGATTCTCGGAGCGACGAAGCGATCTCAGCTGGAGGACAACCTATTCGCGCTGGACTTCGCGATTCCGGGCGAAATCCGGGCGAAGCTCGACGAGGTGAGTCGTCCCAAGAGCCAGTATCCCTATAATTTCTTCGAGCCCGGGATGCGGAAGGGGATCGATGGCGGTACGAAGGTGTTTGTGAAGCCGCAGGGCTGAGAGTCCCTAGACTGGGTCACGAGATGGCGCGCGCGGCAGCGTGGGCGATCGTCGCGAAGAGGAGAAGCTTCACCACGTACCTTCTGAAATCGGCCATCGTGGCCGGGGCGCCCTCGGCGGTGCTTCCGTGAAAGGCGCTGACGTCGATGTACCTGGCTCCGATACTGACGCCGACGCTCGCCCACAAGGCGAGGTCTCCTGCCGTTACCCCTTCCGATGGCTGTGTAGCGATCAGCGTCGCGCACACCACGACGGCGAGATTGCCGGCTATCAGCCATACGATTCTCAGGAGGAGCCCGATGATGCTGGCGGATTGAGTTTCCGGGGTGGGAGCCGTGGACGGGCTCGTTGAATGCACACTCATAGGATGCTCCGCAACGTTCGACGGGCGGCGGCCCGACCGCCCGGTTCGACCTGCTTGGCGCACGCGCGCAAAGCACCCTTGCGGGAAGGATCATCCGCTGGCCGTGATTGGTCAACTGCTTTGAACGCAAACCAACTCGCGGCAGGACGAAGCTCGTTCTTTCGACATGGCACCCGGCTCGGAATGCGTGGCGTGAAGAGCGCCTCGGCTTGTTATGATTGGGGCGCAGATCCGCCTGGCCATGAGTCTTGGAATGCTCACGAAGATGTGCC
>CAYXDO010000233.1:0-13917 GCA_964463485.1 uncultured Myxococcales bacterium
AGTCGACGGAGCCAGAACCCACCGGCTTTAGCCGGTGGTGGGGGTCTCAGTCCGATCGCTCACGCTGTCGCGGAGGCGGAAAGCAACTCAGATGGAACCCAAAGTGGTGACGATTGCGCCGTCGCGCGATCGGACGAGGATTCTGATCACGAGTCACGACCAAGACTTGATGAAAGCGGTGCTGCCAGCGCCGGAAATGGCACATCCGAAGGCCGCCGCGACCCTCCTGGAGGGTCTGGCGCTGTGGTACCAGCAACGGTTGTCCGTTGTGTTGGTTGTGGACAAGTGGGAACGGTCCTCCGGCGGACTCTACCTTTGCGACGCCCTAGGATACGGGACCCAGACCGTCCACTACGACGTCGGGATCGCGGCGCGAAATCATCGCCGAGCCTACCGTCACATCGAAGGAGTCGGTAGCTTCGCGGACCTCCGCAACTTCACCGCAGAGGTGATTCGATGAGTATCCACCGAAGAAGGAGACTCATCCATGATTGACAAGACAGTTGAGGCGGCGATTCGCCGACTCTATTTCGGGGAACATTTTCCTCGGGGAACGGTCGCGACCTCCCTTGGTGTCCATCCCGACGTGGTCAAGCGTGTCGTCGGACAACTCGGAAACGGCCCGAAAGACGGGTCTGGAATTCCGAGCACTCTGGATCCGTACAAGTCGTTCGTCGTGGACAAGCTCGCCGATTACCCAAAGCTACGAGCCACCCGGGTCTACGACATGATCGAAGCTCGTGGCTACACCGGTAGCCTTCGAACTCTTCGCCGATACGTAGCTGAGGTGCGGCCGACACCCAAGAGCGAAGTTTTCCTTCGGATGGAACGCCTGCCAGGAGAACAGGCGCAAGTAGATTGGGGCTACATCGGCAAGATCCCGGTACGTGGCGGAGAGCGAGCCTTGTGGCTATTCGTCATGGTACTGGCCTACTCACGAGCGATCTGGGGGGAGTTGGTACTCGATCTATCGGTTTCGTCGCTCTGTCGGTCGCTGACTCGAGCTGCAGAATTTTTCGGTGGAGTCACGCGACAGTTCCTCTTCGACAACCCCAAAGTTGTCGTCATCGAGCGTCACGGAGATCTCGTCCGATTCCAACCCGATCTCCTCGAATTGTGCTCGAAATTGCACGTTGAACCCAGGTTGTGTGCGGTTCGAAAGCCCCAGCAGAAGGGCGGGGTCGAGCGAGGCATTCGCTACCTCAAGGAGCGATTTTTCGCGGCCCGGTCCATTCGCTCAGTCGAGCGCGGAAATGCGGAGCTGCTTGAGTTTCTGGATCGTGTGGCCATGGAGAGAGCTCATCCAACGATTCCGAGCAAGACGGTCCGGGAGGCTCTTGAGGACGAGCGAAGGTATCTGTTGGCCTTGGCGAACCCAATGCCTTCCGCAGAAGTGCCGCTGCCCGTCGTCGTAGACAAGACGGCCTTTGCTCAATTCGACTGCAACAAATACTCGGTCCCGCCCGAGGTCGCGCGGAAGACAATAACCGTTGTCGGCACCGACACAGAGGTCAAGTTTGTCGACGGCGAGCAACTCGTGGCGCTGCACGAACGATGCTGGGGCAAGAAGCACGTCATCGAAGATCCGAATCATCGGGCAGCCATCATTACCCAGAAGGCGGGTGGCGGGGATCTCAAGGGGAGAGACCGACTCAGAGGCCTGATTCCGAAGTCGGATGAACTTATGCGGCGGTGGCTCGACGAAGGGCTCAACGTCGGAACGTGGGCTCGAAGAACGCTCAGACTGATTGACCTTTACGGCACGGCCATTGTCGCCCAGGCCATCGGCGAGCTGCTCGAACGCGACCAACACAACTTCGGCGCACTCTCGATGCTGTGCGAGCAGAAGCGGCGGCCAAAGGCGACGATGCCCAGAATCGAGCTTGGGGCTCACATCCCCGACCGCGACGTCCCGTCTCACGACCATGGAGGCTACGATGAAGCCCAAAGACCCAAGTGATCTCTACACGCGACTGCGGCGTCTCGGTTTCCGATGTCCGAAGGAAGCCATCGATGAGTTGATGGCTCGTTCCGTCCGAACCCGGCTGTCGCCGGTCGAGACGCTCGAGGAACTCGCTGTTCTCGAGAGCCGCGAACGGGATGCCAGAAATCTAAAAAAGAGAGTTAGCACCGCCGCACTCGGCAGATTCAAGACCCTCGATGAGTTCGATTGGAATCATCCCAAGGAAATCGATCGCGCGCAGATTGAAGAACTGCTCTCCCTCGACTTTCTTCGGAATGCCCATAACATCCTTTTTCGCGGTCCCGCGGGGCTTGGAAAGACGACGCTTTCGCAGAATCTCGGGCTCCGCGCACTCGAAGCAGGATTCACGGTCCGCTTCTCTACCCTGAGCGCTGCGCTCGCGGACTTACTTCGACAGGAATCGCTACCCGCCACTGAACGTCGACTCAAGCGATACACCAGCCCAGACTTGCTCATCCTCGACGAGCTCGGTTACGTCCCCTGCGACACAAGGGCGGCGGAATTGCTCTATCACGTGGTGAGCCGACGGCACGAAGCCAAGTCGATCATCATCACGACGAACTTGCCTTTCAAACAGTGGGGCTCGGTGTTTCAGGACGCCGCGTGCCTCGTTTCCCTCGTCGACCGATTCGCGCAACACGCCCACATCTGCGACATCACCGGCGAATCATGGCGACAGACCAAAGGTCGAAACCCAAAGCGACCCCGACCAGCCGATCGATCCCCTGAATCGTCGACCTAACCGCTATAAGTCACCTGCCAATCCGATTCCCAGCACGCCCCACAAATTCCCTCGGTTCGGCACCTTCGGCACACGCCCAACCGCTCGGGTCGATTCTCTACGGAAACACGTGGCCGCTAACACTGCGGCTTGCTCAGTGAGGAGGACGGTTGCGTTCACGAGCGCGTGCGCAGCTGTGCCATGAACTCACGGGCCAGGAGCTGCAGGCCGAGAGCTACGCCGTCGCGCAGATGAACGCGATCATCCACGACATGCAGATCGAGCTCGCACGCGGCGACACGATGATCAACCCGAAGTTCCGCACGCCTGAGGGCAAGATCCGATCGCACGACGTCGTGGTCGCGAACCCGATGTGGAACCAGCCGTTCGCACCCGACGTCTTCGCGAACGATCCCTTCGACCGATTCCGAACGACGGGCGGCATCACGACAGCCAAGGGTGACTGGGCATGGCTGCAGCACACGCTCGCGTGCTTGAACGAGAAGGGGCGCGCCGCCGTCGTCCTCGACACGGGGGCAATGACCCGCGGATCCGGCTCGAAGAACGAGGACAAGGAGCGAAGCATCCGCAAGTGGTTCCTCGATCACGACTTGATCGATGGCGTTGTCCTCCTGCCGGACAACCTTTTCTACAACACGACCGCCTCCGGCGTGATCGTCGTGTTGAACAAGCGGAAGCCCACCGCTCGCCGCAACAGAGTCGTGCTCCTGAACGCCAGCGCCCACGTCAAGAAGGGCAAGCCCAAGAACTACATTCCCGAAGAGTCCATTCGCCGGTTGGCGTCGGCGTTCCTCAAAGGCGAGCCGGTCGAGAACGAGGTGGCCATCGTCACCCGCGAACAGGTTGAAGCTGCCGACTACAACTTGAGCCCAAGTCGATGGATTGGACCCGCTGAAGAGGCCGACGAAACCTCTATTGCCGGTCTCTTGAAAGACCTCGAGCGTCTCCATGCCGAAGACGTGGCCAAGACGAGCCGCGTGCTCGGGATGCTGCGCCCCTTGTTGGAGGCCAACTGATGAGCGCGTGGATCACCGAAACGGTCGAGGCGTGCCTGGAGCGGGTAAGTCTCCCGAACGGAGCGAAGCTGCAGACGCGCGAGTACCAGAAGTCCGGCAAGTACCCGGTCATTGATCAGGGCCAGGCGATGATCGCCGGGTGGACTGATGTCGAGGACGGCGTCATCTCCGACCAACTACCCGTGATCGTCTTCGGTGATCACTCGAGGACCTTCAAGTACGTCGACTTTCCGTTCGTCCGAGGGGCTGACGGGACGCAGATCTTGAAGCCGCGCAAGGGCATTGACCCACTCTACTTCTACTTCGCCTGTCGCTCCGTCGACCTCGCGAGCCGTGGCTACAACCGACACTTCTCTCTGCTCAAGGAACAGTCGATTCCGATCCCTGAGCCCGTCGAGCAGGTGCGAATTGCTCAGACGCTGCAACTAGTCGACGACTTCGTACGGCATCAGCAGGCGCAGGTAGCTGCAACCCATGCCATCAAGCGGACCACGCTTCGAGATCTTTTCTCACGCGGGCTGCGTGGCCGTGCTGTCAAGGAGACAGAGCTGGGAGCGTGCCCTGAGGACTGGCGCCACGTGAAGATCGGTGATCTCGGCCAGGTTGTTACGGGTACCACACCACCGACCAAGGACCTGGCGAACTACGCCGACGGAAGAGTGCCCTTCGTTGCGCCCGGTGACTTCGACCACGGCGACCGAATCGCCACGACGGAGAAGAAGATCACGGAAAAGGGCTTGGCTCTAGCACGCCCGCTTCCTGCTGAAGCTACCTGCTTCGTGTGCATCGGATCGACCATCGGAAAGGTGGGGATCACCACGGCACGTGTCTGCGCAACTAACCAGCAGATCAACGCGGTGGTCGCCTCGAAGAACTACGACGCTCGATATGTGTTTCACTTACTCACTCGCTGGTCCGAGCACGTTCAACGCCAAGCCTCCCCGAGTCCTGTTCCGATCCTGTCGAAGGGGGCTTTCGAACAGATCTCCATTGTCTCCTCCGTCGACATCGACGAGCAGAAAGAGATCGCGGCCATCCTCGACGCAATCGACGACCGCCTCGTCGTTCTCAAGCAGAAACAGGCAGTGGCCGAGCAACTCATGTCGGTCCTAATGCGTAGGCTGCTGAAGGGGGGGATTCGGGTCAGCGAACTTGATCTGTCCTCGCTGCCCGCATTGCGCGCTCCGGAGGCAGCAGCATGAGCACGTTCAAGATCAGCGAGGCGGGCACCGTGCAGTTCCCGATGGTGAAGCACGCCGTCGAGATCGGTTGGACGCCGCTCACCCCCGAGCTCGCCAAGGAGAAGCGTGGCGGTGACACTGCGATGCTCTTCCGCGACGAGCTGGCCGCGAAGCTCGCGGCATTCAACCCGTGGATGTCGTCGGACGCGATCCGCTCGGTCATCGAGACGCTCGACGCGATCCCGCCGACCATTGAGGGCAACCGCGACATGCTCGCGTGGCTGCGTGGTGAGCGGCAGTGGTACGACGAGGAGGAGAAGCGTCACCGCGCGGTGAAGGTCATCGACTTCGAAAACACCAGCGCGAACTCGTTCCACGTCACCTGGGAGTGGACGCTCAAGCCCGCTGGGCGCCCGAAGGGCAATCGCGCGGACGTGATGTTCGTCGTCAACGGCGTGCCCGTCTGCATCGTCGAGCACAAGAACCCGAAGGACGGCGACGCGATCGAGCGCGCGGTGAAGCAGCTCCGTCGCTACGAGCTGGAGACGCCCGAGCTGATCGGCTCGCCGCAGCTCTTCAACGTCACGCACCTGCTCGACTACTGGTACGGCGTCACCTGGAACGCGACCCGCCGCGACATGGCGCGCTGGAAGCAAACGCGCGAGGAGAGCTACCGCTTCGCGGTGCAGGCCTTCTTCGAGCGCACCGACTTCCTGCGCACGTTGCAGCACTGGATTCTCTTCTACGTCCAGGACAGCGAGACGCGGAAGTCCGTGCTGCGGCAGCATCAGCAGCGCGCCATCAACGCCATCGTCGACCGCTGCGCCGACCCGAAGAAGACGCGCGCGCTGGTCTGGCACACGCAAGGCTCGGGAAAGACCTTTACCTTGCTGACCTCAGCGCGCCTCATCCTCGAGGACAAGGAGCGCTTCAAGAACGCGACGGTGTTCCTCGTCGTCGATCGCACCGAGCTCGAGGGCCAGCTCAAGGGATGGGTCGAGCGCCTGCTCGGCGAGATGCAGAGGCAGGACATCGCGACCAAGCGGGCCAACACCAAGGCTGAGCTGCAGCGCCTTCTCGACAGCGATTTTCGCGGCCTGATCGTCGCGATGATCCACAAGTTCGAGGAGATCCGAAAGGACAGTTGCCTCCGCGACAACGTCTACGTCTTCATCGACGAGGCACACCGCTCGGTCGCGAAGGACCTCGGCACGTACCTCATGGCGGCCGTCCCGAACGCGACCATCATCGGCTTCACGGGCACGCCCATCGCGCGCAATGCGCAGGGCGAAGGCACGTTCAAGATCTTCGGCACGCAGGACGAGCTCGGCTATCTCGACAAGTACTCTATCGCGGAGTCGATCGCCGACGAGACCACGCTGCCCATCAAGCATGTGATGGCGCCGAGCGAGATGGCCGCGCCCGTCGACCTTCTCGACAAGGAGTTCTTCGACCTCGCCGCCGCCGCGGGCATCACCGACGTCGAGGAGCTGAACAAGGTCCTCGACCGCGCGGTGGGCCTGCGCACGTTCCTCGCCGCCGACGACCGCACCGAGAAGGTCGCGGCCTTCATTGCGGAGCACTTCAAGGAGAACGTCCTCCCGCTTCATTACAAGGCGTTCGTCGTCGCTGTGAGCCGGGAGGCGTGCGCGAAGTACAAGCGCGCTTTCGACAAGATCCTGCCGCCAGAGTGGACGGAGGCGGTCTACATGGAGAACGCCGCCGACGCGATCGACCGGCCTCTCGTCGCCAAGCTCCAGCTCAGCGAGGAGCGCGAGGAGGACGTGCGGCTCCTCTTCAAGAAGGCCGACAAAGACCCGAAGATCCTCATCGTCACGGACAAGCTGCTGACCGGGTACGACGCGCCGCTCCTGTACTGCATGTACCTGGACAAGCCCATGCGGGACCACGTGCTCCTGCAGGCCATTGCTCGCGTGAACCGGCCCTACGTCGACGCCGAGGGGGTGCAGAAGCGCATCGGCCTCGTCATCGACTTCGTCGGCGTGCTCCGCGAGCTGAAGAAGGCGCTGCGCTTCGACTCCTCGGATGTCAGCGGCGTGATCGAGGATCTCGACGTTCTGATGGGCGACTTCAAGGCGAAGATCACCAAGGCGGCGACCGATTACCTCGATGCCGGCGAAGGCGGCAGTGCAGATGAGCGGCTCGAGAAGATCGTCTACGGGAAGTTCCTCGACCCGGCCGTGCGCAAGGTGTTCTTCGAGGCGTACAAGGAGATCGAGAACCTCTGGGAGATCCTCTCGCCGTCGCCAGAGCTGCGCGACCACATCAAGACGTTCAAGGGCCTGGCCCAGCTCTACGCGGCGGTGCGCAACGCCTACTCGGACAAGGTCGGCTTCGTAGCAGACCTCGCGTACAAGACGCGGCGTCTCATCGAGGAGAACGCGACGCAGACGGGGCTCGGCCGCCTCACCAAGAGCATCACGTTCGACGTGAGGACGCTCGAGTCGCTGAAGGGCGAGGACGGCTCCGACGAGGGCAAGGTCTTCAACTTGGTGCGCGGGCTCCAGAAGGAGATGGACGACGACCCGAGCGCGGCGCCGGTGCTCAACCCGTTGAAGGACCGCGCCGATCGCATCCTGAAGGACCTCGAGTCCCGCAAGATCGACGGTCTCGCAGCGATGGACCTACTCGCGGCGCTTGCCGCCGAGAAGGAAGCGGCGATGAAGTCCGCCAAGGAGAGTGGCCTCTCGACGCGCGCGTTCTCGGTGTTCTGGGTCCTGCGCGAAGACGCTGCCTTGAAGGAGTCGGGTGTCTCGCCGATGGACCTCGCCAAGGAGGCCGAGGCTCTCCTTGCGCGCTTCCCCAACGCGGTGGTGAACGCTGACGAGCAGCGCCGCCTTCGCGCTGGCCTCTACCGCCCCCTGCTCGCGCTCCAGAAGGACGAGCGCTCGCGTGTCGTCGACGCCGTGATTAGCGTCCTGCTCGCGGAGGCCTTGTGAAGATTGTGGGCAACCCGAGACAGGAACTTCAACAGCGGGTCCTCGGGTGGGCCTTGAAGCTCAAAGTGAATCCACACGTGATCCGAATACAGCCCATGAAGCGCAAATGGGGCTCGTGCTCCTCTGGCGGAACGATCACGCTCGCCACTGATCTGCTCGACAAAGATCCAGATTTTCAGGATTTTGTAATCGTCCACGAACTACTGCACCTGCGTCTGCCCAACCACGGCCGACTATTTGGGGCGTTGATGAGCGTGCACGTGCCCAATTGGCGGGACCTCGATCTCGCTCGTTGAGCCAACCCGACGGACAGCATGACAAACCGAGTACGAGTTTCGGAAGAAATCGGACGACGAAAGGTAGCCCAAATTGTACGGGAGTATTGGTGGAGCAAGTGGCAAGAATTCGATGCCCAGAACGACGACGGCATCGATGGCATGATACTAATTCACAAGAAGAAGACGAAGAAAACACTTAAGAAGAACGGCGATTCGCGTCGGCACGACTATACGGTTGACACCGGCGCCGCAGTCGCTGTTCAGATAAAAGCTGGTTCGGGATATTTCGTCGGTGAAGTTTCGGGGCGTCTCAAGGTCAACTTAGGCAGTGACTACATACAAAGCCATCGACCAAAGTGGACCGCCAACCCCAATCCCGTGATATTGGTCTTTTCGATGCCACGGAAGCTGTCAACGATTTTGAGACAAATTTGCACCGCTATTTCTGTGTGACCTCCTCTGCACCAGCGACGTTTGGGCTTGTCTCTGGGTACGGCGGCTCATTGATCCAGACTACTTCGGCGGGTGCGTGGACTTTGGGCGGGCCGTTGGGGAAGCGCTCGGAATGCGCAGCGTAAGTCCGATCGAGGACTTTTTGCCTCAGTTCGAGCTTACGCTGGGTGAGTCCGTAGTGGACGTCGTACGGAGTGAGTAGCCCGAGGGCTTCGTGGTGGTGGCGTCGGTTGTACCAGTCGATGGTTGGGACTATCACTTGGTGGGCGTGGGACAGGCTGGCAAATCTATCCGGGAATTGGGGGCGATACTTCAGGGTCTTGAATTGGCTCTCCGAGTGCGTATTTCGGAACATGTGAACGCTCGTTTCGGACGATGTGAACACTCTCGATCGGAGCGAAGCGACGTAGCTCTTTTTTGTACCTTCTTTCAGCCTGGCCTGATCACCTCCTCTCCGACAAACAAAAATTTATCGCCCGAGCGCGTAGTCCCCGGGGGCAGAGTTTACACCCCAATACCAGCCTCCCGTTCTGCTTCTCGTTCATCGACGCGATCCTCCGCGAAGCTCGATCCGATGCGCAGCGCGTAGTCCCGTGGTGGAGTTTACCTCCCAACACCAGCCTCCCCGTTCTGCTCGTTCTTCTTTGGTTCCTCCGCCGTTCTTCGACGTGATCCTCCGCGAAGCTCGATCCGATGCGCTGACTCCATCATCCTGTCTAGCATTCCATCGGAGACGGTGGGATCGGCAATCCAGTCGTACCATTTCGCAACCGGCAACTGACTTGCGACCACGGTGGCTTTACGACCGGAACGGTCCTCGAAGATCTCGAATAGATCTTGTCGCCGTTGATCGTTGAGTGCGCCTATCCCGAAGTCATCGAGGATCAGGACGTCAACCTTCGCCAGAAATGACTGCAAGCGGGCGTACGTACCGTCCAAGTGCGCCAACGCGAGCTCGTCGAACAGACGAGGCACCCGGCGGTAAGACGTGTTGAAGCCCATCCTGCAAGCGGCCTGGCCCAATGCGCTGACGACATAGCTCTTGCCCACTCCCGTCGGTCCATCGATCAAAATGGGCTGGCACTCCTTGACCCATAGGCAAGTCGCGAATTGGCGAAGTCGAGCCTTGTCCAGCCCGCGCGCAGGCGACGCCTCCACATCCTCCAAGGACGCTTGTGGGTACCGCAGCTTTGCGACATTGAGCAGTCGGGAGATCCGTCGGTTGTCTCGCGCGAGAAATTGGGCGTCGACCAGGAACCCGAGTCGCTCCTCGAAGCTCGCGCTTGCCATCTGCGGATCTTTGATCTGGGCAATGAGCCCATCGGCCATGGCGGAAAGTCGCAGTGCCCGGAGTTTCTGGATTGTGGGCTCCATTAACATGGCAAGTCTCCTTGCTTCCGAGCCTTCAGGATGGTTATGAGTCGAGCGGCCTCCGTTTCATAGTAGTCGGCCCCCCTCACATTCTCGTGAGCAATGGGCGCAGTCGTGGGCGTCGAATCAGTAGGCTTCTTTGTCCCGAATTTTAGCAGACGCTCGACTTGCTTGTACGTCTTTATCGAGAACGATACCGCGATTTCGCAGGCCTCCTCGAGCCGTTGGGCTCCATATTCATCACCCAGCCGACGTAATCCTCGGGCCGATCGCCACCCCTGTTCTGGAACCACACGAGAGTCGAATATAGCCACGATCACCTGGAAGGTCGAGGGCCCGATCGTTCCCGCCCAGTTCTCCATATCGGTTCGACCGTCAAAATAGGCCCGATGTGCCTCTGGCATGTGCTCGGGATTGGTGGTGTGTTTGAACTCTAGTCGGCTCAACAAATGTGAGGCGATTCGATCGAGTCCTTTGAACACTTCTATGGTCGTTGCCGAAATCCGCAGGTGCACCTCCTCTCCCCTGTACGTGTATGGAACCGAGTAGTAGTGATTCTCGTGTTCGACGTGGTAGTCCACAGCGACCTTGGCCTTCTTCCAGGATCCAATGGTGAAGCGTTCGGTTGGCAGTGGTTTCAAGAACGGCTTTTCGATCACCTCGAACAGCTCTCGGCGGCTCTTGTTGCCAAAGTACTTCCGTCGGCGATCATTCAAGTCGTCGACCAGTTCCTGGATTCGTTTGTTCATAGACTCCGGCGAGGAATGCCGTTCGTTGCGCATGCGAGCCAGTATCCAGCGTTGACAGACCTGAACACCGACTTCGACCTTTGCTTTATCCCGCGGCTTCATCGGCCGTGCCGGTACGATCGCCGTTCCGAAGTGCTCACCGAATTCCGAATAGCCCCGGCTGATCAAAGGCTCATATCTGTCGGATACGGTCACTGCACTCTTGAGTTGATCGGGAACGAGTGCAGCGGGAACGCCGCCGAAGAACTCGAGCGCGCGCATCTGGGAACCCAGAAAATCCGGTATCCGCTGAGTCTCCGTCACCTCGGCATAGGTCATGCTGGATGCGCCCAACACGGCGACGAAGAGCTCGACCTCTTTTGGATCTTCGCCTACTGGATAGATTCGTGGCTTCTTGCCAGAATAGTCCACAAACATCCGCTCTCCGCCCTTATGATCCTGCCGCATCCAGATCCGGGTTCTTTTCCTCCACTTTCGGTATTCGTCACAAAAGACGGTATACCGGTATCCGTCGGGATTTTTCGCCAGGTACTCCAGGTGAAGCAGCTCCAGCGTCACTCCCGGCTTTCTCAACTCCTGATCCATCCAGAGTGGATCCGGTTTATCTCGTTTATCGCCCTGTCTTTTCTTGGGGCCGTAGAGCCGGATCTCGAGTGTTTCGTCGTCGAGCTCCTTCGCCGCCGCCCAATCGAGCCCGATCGCTCTGGCCCGCTTCTCCAGCTTGCTGACCACACCTAGGCTTTTTCCGACGGACCGGGCCGTCTCTCGAACGCTCCGATCCTCCGCGAATCGCAGCCTCAAAATTTCTCGAATCTTCATCGTCGCAACCCGCTCCATTCAGGTCTCCTTGCGGAGACATTCGGGGAAACCTAGAGCTGCGTCATCGATCGCTCATCCGATCTCGACGTTCACGTGGCCCGATCTTGTCGTTCACGTGGTCCGATCTCAGCGTTCACGCGAAATCCGATCTTGGTGTTCACGTGCCCCGATCTGAGTGTTCACGTCATTCCGATCTTGGTGTTCACGTGAGTCCGAGATGCGCACTCCGAGAATGGGTTATCGTTGGAGACGCGTGGTCTCGAATGGCTTTTCGTCACTCCGAGATCCACGAAGAGTTGGGCCACGAGTCTGGATTTCATCGAGGCACCTCGGTCGGCATGGACCGTCAGTTGGTCCCGTGGGATGTTTTGGCGGGCGCAGGTCTGGACGAAGAGTTTCTCGGCCAGAGCGTCGGACTCCTCGTGGGAGAGGAGCCATCCGGGAACGAAGCGACTGTAGATGTCGAGGATGACATAGAGCTGGAAGAAACTCCCTGGCCTGGGACCTGGGAGTTTCGTGATATCCCAACTCCATACCTCGTTGGGCCCCTTGGCTATGAGTCGCGGCTTTGAGTACGATGGGTGCTGGCGTTGATTTCGTCGATCTCGGACTTCACCCTGCTCGGCGAGGATGCGATACATAGTGCGCTCAGATGCGATGTAGACGCCTTCATCGAGCAGGGTGGCATAGACATCGGCCGGTGCCTGGTCGACGAACCTGGGCTCATGCAGAGCCTCCAAAACACGAATTCTCTCGGCCGGTGACAACGCACGCGGAGACGGTGGGCGCGTTGTGCGTACGTGGTTTTGGATAGGCGAGGTTTTGCGATAGAACGTAGCCCTCGACAGGCCCACGGCCTCACACATGGCATCGATTGGCAGTTCAGCCCGATGGTTGCGGATTACCGTCACGAGTTGTCCTCGCCGCTCTCCGGGAGAGAGATCCCCAGGAGTTGGGAAATTTTTTTTTGAAGCTGGACCAAAGCTTCGGCTCGCTGGGCGCGCCTTCGGAGTTTACGATTTTCTGCTTCGAGTTCCGAGATTCTACCCTGCGTGCCGTCGTCTTCCCTGGGCTGATTGCGCTTGGACTGGAGCCCTTCTAGGCCGTGCTTTCGATACTTTCGTCTCCAGTCAGAGAGTTGAGTGGAATAGATGCCTTCTCTTCGGAGGAAGGCGCCGAGTTGGCCTTCGGCGCAAGCCTCCGCGCCTTGAATGATCCGCAGCTTGTCTTTTGCAGAGAAGGACCGTCGTTTCGGGCGAAGCGGCACTTCGGTGGCCTTCCCCTGGTCCGGAATGTCCATGTTGGCACTCATGACATGCTCCTCATGCCCTCATAGTAAGTTACTGCAATTTTGTCTCACACTATGTTGGCAGAGAGGGCCAACCGGAATAAGAAGCGAGAAGGCGTGGTGGGTGGATTTGAAGCAAGACAGCAGCTACTCAGCCAGCAACAATTCCGTGGTCTTGGTTCCAAAAGCGCAGAGATTCGAGGAGCATTCGAAGGGCCTCATTTTGAAGTTGTGCGGATCCGCGCTAATCGACGGAAGACTTCCACAAATCGAGGCTACCCGCAACGATACTGGCTACATATCCCTATCTGGGCGACTAAAGCAGGATGCACGCAACTTCTACAAGCTCTGGGCCAAGTCGGCGCCGCGACACGCCGAACTCGGAGCCGTCAACATAACGAGAGTGGGCTGGCGTCATATGACGAGAAAAGGGCGCCATCGAGAACGAATCGCACAGTCGTTTCAATTGTTGGGTATTGCCAAGCGGATGACCGAAGAAATACCGACATACTCCCGGCTCGGGCACGTGCGGACGCGCGAAGTTGGCGACCGCACCGAGATACTGGACTATGTTGGGCTTCGGGCTCGAGTGACGTTTCCGCATAGGGATCGTAGCGTCGTGCAGGTAGTGATTCGGAGACGACGCATTTTCGACAACGAAGGCCGGTCGTCCACGAGCTGTTGGTTCTACTCGGTATACGAGCTCAGACGAGGCGGGTCTTGAGGCATAGTGCGACTGGCAACTTCCGAGAACTATCGCTTACAAGATCCGGTGAGATACCAGATCTTGCGCGCCTGCTGCCTCACTAATGTTCCAGCCGCACTACACCCCGGGCAGACAATCTCAGCCTCGCCGCCGGAAGGCAAGGTTGAGATTGTCGAAACTTGTTCGGTGCGGTGGCCGCCAACCGCCAACCTCGCTACGAATGACGCCCTCCGCCTCTGGGCCAATTCATACGGTCCTTGTTGTGTTGTCCTGTTTATCCAGCACTTGCGTATGACTTTGGTCCGGAGTACCGTATGTCGCGGGTCGCGCTCTTTGGGAATCTCATCCCGGTCATCGGGGTGGATGCTCT
>CAYXDO010000234.1:0-13890 GCA_964463485.1 uncultured Myxococcales bacterium
TCGAGCAGGTTCGGGCCTTCCGAGCGCTCTACGCGGCCGCATCCGCGGCGTTCAGGGCCGGCAAGATGTCCGTGGCATTTCCTGCCTGGAGCTTCAGGCCGAGCACTTCCGTGAGACAGGGACTCATCGCCACATAGCTCGGGCGAGCTCCGACCGGCCTGAGGCCCCGCAGCGCCTCCCGATCGACCCGCGGCGTCGCCGAGTCGGACAGGCTCGTCCTCAGCGTCAAGAAGAGCTCTCTCGAGCGCCGCGAAAGCCTCCGCCGGCGTCGTCCGCAACCTGAATTCGTCGCTCGGCTGTAACAGCGGGCCCCCGCTGTTACGCAAAACTCAGGTGAGTACCTACTGAACAATTCCGACCGACCACCGAAAATGGGACACAGGGGGGCACGGCCTGAATTTGGGGGAGCACGGCCTGAATTTGGGGACCACCGAAAATGGGACACAGGGGGGCACGGCCTGAATTTGGGGGGCACGGCTTGAAATTGGGGGGGCTGGAATTTTGGGGTCACTGTGCGGCAAGCACGCCATGTGGGGTTAAGATCCTCCAGGCGAGTCCGCCGCTGGGTGAGAGCGAGAGCAAGTAGTCGTTGCCCTGCACGATCGTGCGGTTCTTCATTCGAAACAGACCCATCGGTGTATTGATTCTAGGCAGTGCCCATAGTGTGTCGCCCGAATTCGGATTCAGCGATGACAGCGCTGCGGTCGATGCCTCACTGACAAGAATACGCTCCGCAGAAGCCTCTAGAATGGCGAGGCCCGATTGCATGTGCCTCGACCATGCGAGAGTGAGGTCGGGTAGTCTCGCAACGGCCAGCATTGTTCTGCCCTCAATGGACACGCCCGCAAACGCCACATAGCCTGGGCCGACCGAAACCTCGTCCATGCCCAGCCTGAAAGGAACTAGAGTCGACGTACGCGTCACCTGGATGGAGGCCCCCTCCGCGCCTCGTAGCAGCCGAATCCGGGAACGTGCCCCTACGACAAAATAGTCGGCATTGGCTCGGACCCAGCGGACTTCGGAATCATTAATGGTTTTCTCGCTCAGCGATGAATCGACGTAGGTGAGAAGGTTGCTAGGATAGCTAGGATAAGCGCAGAGCAGAGCACCCTCTAGGCACGCAACTTGACCCGAGGCGCCCCGATACGCCTTGGCGGCAAGGCTACCGGGCTTGTTCGAGTAGTATGTGGCTCGCGGAGTCGCGAAGAAAAGACCGTCTGTCGAGGCCTCGATTTGAGGCGTACTCGACATTTGTATCGACCATACCGTGCTGCTCCTCGTGTCAGGAGGCGTTCCGAGCTTCACCGCGGCTACGGATTTCTGCCCCACCACGATTCCC
The DNA here is from genome assembly GCA_964463485.1 of uncultured Myxococcales bacterium. GTDB lineage: Bacteria > Myxococcota > Kuafuiibacteriia > Kuafuiibacteriales > Kuafuiibacteriaceae > CAYXDO01. The sequence continues at coordinate 1,340 of CAYXDO010000234.1, forward strand.
GTAATACAGCTAGAATCAATCCTCCAAAAACGGGATGTGGGCGGAAAAGCCATATCCGAACGGCTGACAGCAATTGTCGACCCAGAGGCAGCGTCGAGCACAATCCGCCGACCGGCCGAGTCCACAAAGCAGACCGTGCCACCTGTCGCGTCAATACCCACTCCGACAACAACGAGTCGGTATGGGGGACCCGTGAGGCGAGTAACTGGGGCCGAATGCGACGAGTAGGCCATCGTTGCGCAAAAGGCGAGAAAGCAAGGCAAAACTCTACTCATGGGTCGTCAGGCAGCGGGGGGGACCGTCGGCCACTCTTCTTCGTCAACTATTGAACCGACTTCGAGTGATTCCATAAAGAGATCTAGTTGAAACTCCCAGTTCGCGGCGCTGTCACCTCTTCCGTACGTTTCCAACCGTCCGAGGACGTGCTTCCACGTCTCCCCTTCAGTCGGCTTGACGGGATCCAGAGTAGCGAGGGGGCTCTTGTGGGAGATTTCATGCACGATGACTGAAACCTGGGATCCGGACGGGCGGAAGACGTATGCGCCCGGCTCAAAAGCGAGATCCCTGAAGATTGGGCAAGTCCTGACGAAGCCGTCAGGGGCACTGGCTGTGGAGGCCACAATTTTAGGACTCGAAGTTTCGCATGACGTTGGGCCGCTTGGCAGCGAAATCAACTCATCAACAATCGAGTCCCTAACAGGGGCGAGAAATGGACTCTGCGCGAGTCTGTCAATCTGGGTCCAGCCATCCCGGACGGTGTCGAGGTTCTCGTTTTTGAACAGCAGCCAAGATAGCATTCGATAGCCACCTTCCTTCATCCACTTCGTGAAGAACGGTGCTCGCTTTCGGGCCAGGTAGCCATCGGCCGAGGCTACCGACCGAAAAAAAATTCACATAGTTATTCATCGGGTCGGGATCGCCGTCGGAGCTGAGGCCTACTGGTGGTCACCCTTTGGTTTGGTTGCAGCGTTGCAGCGTCGAAACGCTTGAAGTACGCCGTTCGATCGAGTGCGTTTGTAGCGGCGACATGTTGGGCTTGTGGTCATGACACGCTCTTCGAAATCGTCGATTTCTCGCAGGGAATCCAGTCCGGAGGCAGGAGCCGCTTTGCGCAAGGCGATCGATGAGGCGGGTGTGCTCAACGCGATCGATAAGACCGTCGAAGGGCTGTTCGGCCCAAATCTGACGTTTTCTCAGCGCGAGCAAGCCTACCTCATGATCGCCGAAAGGGCCGTGTCGGAGCTTGAGGAATCGAGCGATGAGTAACGCGCGATACGGTCTCCTACTCCCGGATGGCAGAACAGAGGAACAGCTAAGCGCGAAGCAGTTGCGCTTGCTTGAGCTGTCGAATCGAGCACACCGCCGTAGCGTATTGAACCGGAAACTCTCGGCCAAGGATAGGAACACTCTTTGGGTGCCGCTAGAGGAGCGGGTCTCGCGGCTGGACGGAATGATCCAGCGAGGTTCCGATCTCCCACCGGAACGCAAAGACCGCCCCCGGCGATCGCAAGGAACACCCGCCTCGAAAGTCACGGATCGCCACGCTGACCTTCACTGCGACGACCGTCGTGCTCAAACGACCAACCTATCTGAGGGGGACGACTCCAGAAACCCTGAAGCTAAATGTCGTTCATGTCCTGGAGCCGAATCCCCCGGAGGACGAAGACCCAATTCAGTGGCTCCTCTACACAAGTCTACCCGTCGGCAATTCGGCCGAGGTCGAAGCAGTCGTAGATATTTATCGAGCTCGGTGGACAATCGAAGAATTCAACAAGGCTCTGAAAACCGGATGCAAGTACGAGAGTCGCGAGTTTCAAACGCTGCACGCGCTCCTAGTTGTACTGGCGATGACTTTTCCGATAGCCTGCGAACTGCTGAGGCTCCGCAGCCGCGCTCGCGCAACTCCCGGCGCACCCGCATCCGAGATCCTTACCGAAACACAACTCGAGGTACTGCGAATCATGGGTCCGTACAAACTTTCGCCTGAACCGACGGCCTCCGAGGCGCTGCTTGCGGTTGCGCACCAGAAGCGAAATGGAGAGCCTGGATGGCTCGTCTTGTATCGGGGAATGAGCGAATTATATACTCTGACCAGGGGATTCGAGGAGGGTCGAAAAAAGAAAGTTAGGAGCCGCAACTTGTGAGGTATCAACAGACGAGCACGAACACGAACGAGCACGAGCACGAAAGTGACATCGGCGCGAAGCTCTATCCAGCAGCCCTTTTTCTGGCAAACGCCCTCGACCTTGCAGCTCACGAGGACGACCTTGCCGAAAGTAGTCGTCGGGCTTCGCGAGCGGGTTGGCCAGGGGCTGCTCTTCCTTCAGCTCGAAACGGATCTCCGAGGGCCGGTGATCCCCGACGATCCAAGCGATCGTCGCTACTCGGGATCGTCGCAGCAGCGGAAGCCGAGGCGGTCGGCTTTGTAGTCGGGCTTCTGTTTCTTTCTGGCCGCGCAGCGAGCGTCGTAGCCGGGCCGATCGGAGGCTCCGCCTTTGACGACGTAGCCGCCTCCGCTGGCCCATTTGCTGGCGGTCCACTCGGAGACGTTGCCTGACAGGTCGAAGACGTTGAACCCAGACCGGCAAGACTTGAAGGTGCCGGACTTCGCGATCTCACGATCTTGTCCGTCTTCGTCCTCGGTGTTGCAGGTCGCGGGGTCCCACTGATTTCCGTATGGGAAGCGGGTCCCGGCGGTGCCTTTGCACGCTTTTTCCCACTCTTCCTCGGAGCAGAGTCGCTTCTTGCGCGCCTTGCAGGCTCGCTCGGCGCCTGCGTAGTCGACGCCGACGGTCGGGTCACGGCCGCGGCCGTTGGGGGCTTCGTAGTAGTCGATGCAGAAGTCGGGGACCTCGGCGGACTCGTAGTTCTTGTCGCCGAAGTTGCGTTCGGGATCGTTGCGCGGCGCGCCCATCATGAACTGCCCGCCGGGGATCAGCGTCATGCCTTGCGGGCACTTCTTGGCGCCGGCTGCGATCGGGATGGCCGTAAGGTCGCTCTGTCCCTCGCCCGGCTTCTCGGTCTCGGCCTTCTTCTTGGCCTCCGCCTCGGCCTTCTTCGCTTCGGCTTCGGCCCTCTTCGCTTCTGCTTCCGACTTCTTGGCGTCGGCTTCGGCCTTCTTCTTGGCCTCGGCCTCGGCGCGCGTGGCGTCCTTCTTGGCGTCGGCGTCCTTCTTTTCTGCGTCGCGCTTGGCCTTCTCTTCGGCGTAGGCCTTCTGGGCCTCGATGGCTTCGGCTCTCTCGCGGAGCTTGCGCTCCTGCTCGTCGGCCTTCTTCTTGGCTTCCTTCTGCTCGGCAGCGCGCTTTTCGGCCTCGGCTTGGGCGGCCACGCTCTGCTCGCGGCGGACTCGCTCGCGCTCGGCGGCTTTGTTTGCCTCGTCCGCGCGACGCTGCGCTTCCTCGGCGAGCTTTCGCTTCTTTTCGGCCTCGGCGCCCTTGGCCTGATCGGCGTCGAGCTTGGCGCGCTCGGACTCCTTCGCCGCGTCGGCCGCCTTCTGCTTCTCTTCTTCTTCGCGGCGACGCGCGAGCTCGGCTTCAGCGCGCTTGGCGTCGGCTTCGGCGACCGCCTTCGCCTCCTCCTTGCCGGCTTCCGCCGAGGCCTTCTGCTGAACGGCCAGCGCTTCGCGAAGCGCGGCCATCTCTTGCTGGCGCGAGCGCTCCATCGCGAAGAGCACGCCTCCGAAGAGCGCCGCGAGGATCAACGCGGTCGCGACGATGCCGATGAGGAGGTTGCGGTTGCTGCGATCTTGCGCTCGGACGAAGTCACGCGGGAGCGCCGAGCTGATCGAGGGGTCACGGGAGCGGATAGCGCCCGCGGTATCCGCGACGAGCGGTCGCGCGGCGGAGTTCGTCTGGTCGATCGGGACGGCCGAGTTGAACAGGCCGCTCACGCTGATCGGCCCGGAGACCTCGGAGGACGTCCGAATCGAGCTCATGCGGGGCCGAGTCATGGGCCGGACGCGGGAGCTCGTCCCGTTCTTGCCCTGAGTCTGGTCTTCGGGCGAAGCAGGCGCGGGCTCGGGTCGCGCTTCAGGCGCTTGTCGCGTCTGGGGACGCGCGCTCCCCACGGGCACGCGCTCCACCATGGGCTGGACGCGGTGGGCGGAAGGTGATCCGCCAGAGACGTCGGAGAACGAAAGCGGCGCAGCCGGAGGCTCCTCGGGCGGGGCAAACTCGGACGCAGCGAACGGGGGAGGCGGTGAGAAGGCCGGCGGCGAGAAGGCCGGCGGCGAGAACGGCGGCGGCGGCGAGAACGCCGAGCCGAACGGGGTCGGCGGCGGAAACGCGACGTCGCTGGCCGGAGGCGGTGGAGCTCCTTCGACCTCCGAGACGCGCTGACGACGTGTAGCGGCGTCGCGATCCGCGGCGGGGAGCTCGGGCTTCTTGTCGGTCGGGAGCTCTGGGCGCGTGACCGCCTCGGTCGCTACGGGCGAGGCACCCGCGGGCGCTGGCGGAGCTGCGAGCGCTGGCGGAGGAGCGGAGTGGACAGGCGCGGGCGGAGGCTTCGCCAGAGACACCGCGGGGCGCGTGGACTCGGCGTCCTCCGCGGCAGTCTTGGGCGCCTGGGCGGTGGCAGCTTCGTCGGCGGGCTGGAGCGAGGCGTCGATGGCCTCCAGCTCCCGCGTAACGCTCGGCGCCTGCGGAGTCGGCCGCGACGCCTGAAGCGCCGCTTGATCGACCTGGATGACGTTCGTGGCGCGCGGGTCGGCGATCAGCTCGATGGCGGACCCCGGGAGCTCCTCCATGTGCTCGAAGTTCTCGGTCGGCTCGTCGCCTTCGTCGGGGCGGCGAGGACGCTCGGTCTGGGAGTCCCGCCCGGCGGCCTCGATCATATCCTCGCCGACCTCGATGCTGCCGGTGGGCAGGCGATCGGGCTCTTCGATCACGCGAGGCGCGGCTTCGTTGGCGGGCTCCGGCACAGGGCGCGCGCCGTGCGTGCCGATGTCGAGCCGCTGCGTCGGCGCCTCCGTGTCTGGAGGCGACGGCATCGCCGCGAGCATGTCGACACCCGCCGAGATGGGCGGGAGCGGCGGGAGCGCAGCGGCGTCGAGCTCCGGCGCTGGGATCGGAGGTAGCTGAAACGAAGGCGGCGGAAACGGAGGCGGGCCCCCGGGTCGATCCGAGGCGAGCTCGGGCGAAGGGAGCGCAGACGGCGCCAGAGCTTCACCGCGGCGCGCCGGTGGCGGATCGGACCGCGGCGGCGGAGGCGGAGCGACAGGTGGGGCCGCTCGCGGCGGCGTCGGAGGTGGAGGGACTCGTGCCGGCGGAGCCGGCGGCGCGGGCGCAATGGCTTCGGGCGCAACGGAGACCGACGCAGAGCGAGGAGGAGCTTCGATCGACGGCCGGAGCAACGGCTTCTTCAGATCGTCGAAGAGCTCGGTGGGTGACGCGTAGCGCTCTTTTGGAGGCCGAGCGAGGCAGCGCCGCAACACGTTGACCATGTCCGGCGACAAGCCGGCGGTGGCGATGTTCAGCGACTCAGGCTTGCCATCGTCGTAGACCTTCCCGGTCAGCATCTCGTGCAAGATCACGCCGAGGCTGTAAATGTCGACGGCAGCGCTGAGCTCGGGGACCTCGAGGCGTACCTCCGGCGCGAGATATTTCAGGTTGGAGCCCCGAGACTTCTGGATCGCGAGGAAAGGCTTGCGCGGCAAGCTCGCCAGCAGCCCAAAGTCCGTGACCTTCAAGAGGTCGGGGAGCACGATGATGTTGTCGGGCTTCAGATCCCCGTGGAACGTGGTCTTGGAGGCGTGCTCGAGCGCCTGACAGAGTTGGCTGAAGATCGGCTCGATCTCGTTGCGGCGGAAGGTCTGGCCCTTGTCCTTGCGCAGGTCGATGATCTTTCGAAGGGACAGGCCCTCGAGGTACTGCATCGTGAAGAACGCGCGATCGCCGTCTTTGCCTTCGTCGAAGATACGAACGACGTTCTGGTGGCTGAGCTTCTTGGCGACCTTGATCTCCTTGGAGAACAAACGACGCTCCTCGGGTGTCTGGAGGAGCTTGGCGTTGATCACCTTGAGCCCGACGTCGACGTCGATCTCTTGGTCCTTGGCGCGATAGACCACGCCAGCGCCGCCGGATCCGGCGATGTCGCGGACCTGGTAGCGGTTCGCGATCAGGTCGCCGATCTTGTACACGACGCCGGCGACGCGACTGCGCGTGCGCTGCCGCTCGCGTGCGTCAGAAGCAGGGGAACCGTTCGGGCCGCCTTGGAGGCGCGTGCCGCAATTCCAGCACTTTTCGGCCTCGTCCTGGACGTGGCTGCCACATCGATAGCAGAGCACTCTTGGAACCTCCGGGGTGCCCTTCCTCGCCGGTAATGCCGAGCGTGACCATCGGTCGTTCGGGCGGGATGGGCTCGAGCTTCGTCAACGCGCCGCGGCGAAGAACGATCTTCACGCGCAAAGTGGCCATTTGACCAGCTTCGGGCGACAGGTGGCGGATGGCCTCGGCCCGCGCCGCATCCGCGAAGACCACGAAGTCGAAGATCAAGGCTCGGAAAATCCGAAAAGCCTCGACGCGAAAAAAGCCGACACGAAAAAAGCCGACGCGAAAAAAGCCGCGGGAGCCGATCCCGCACGCGTGGACCGAGCTCGCCAAGGAGGTCCCGTTCGGGCCGCTGTTCTTTTTGGAGAAGCTCGCGGACTTCGTTCGCGACAAGTCGCCGAGCCCCGACGAAGGGCTGCCGCTGGTCCACCTGCATTTGGCCGACGGCGAAGTGCTCGACCTGAGTCACGTGATCGGGATGGGCGATCACTTCGCGGCCTTCGCCGTCTATGAAGGCTCCGAGTCCCCCAACGAAAAGTTACGGACCGAGCTCGTGCCGTTCGAGATGATCATCCGGATCAGCGTGAGGGCGCCGGAGTCTGCGCAGCCGCAGATTGGGTTCAAGCTGGAAGCGCAGGCGCCGACGGTGTGACTGGCCGCGAAGCTCAGGCTGCTCAGCCTCAGCCTGTGTGTCCGAAGCCGCCTTGTCCTCGGTCGCTTGGGCCCAACACCTCGACCCTGGCGAGGGCGACTCGCTCCACTTTGGCGATCACGAGCTGTGCGATTCGATCTCCTGGGGCGAGCTCGAACGCGTGCTGTCCGAGGTTCACGAGGAGGACCTTGAGCTCGCCGCGGTAGTCCGCGTCGATCGTTCCGGGCGCGTTCAACACGGTGACGCCGTGCTTCCACGCCAGGCCCGAGCGGGGCCTGATCTGAGCTTCGAAGCCGTCGGGCAGCTCGATCGCGAGGCCCGTGGGCACGAGCGCTCGTTGCTGTGGATCGATCCGCGCGGGCTCCGAGGCGATGAGGTCGAGCCCCGCGGATCCCGCGGTTTGATACGCGGGAAGCGGAAGCTCCGGTCGCCCCGGGAGCACGCGGATCTTCACCTCGGTCACAGGGCGGGAAGCGGTCTCAGTCGGAGACCTGCTGACCAATGGCGGCTTTGCGGGAGAGGCGGATCTTGCCGTTGCGGTCGATCGACAGCACCTTCACGATCACCTCGTCTCCCTCGCGCACGACCTCTTCGACGTTGGCGACCTTTCGGTCGGCGAGCTCGGAGATGTGCAATAGACCGTCGGTGCCCGGGAAGATCTCGACGAAGGCGCCGAACTCGGCCACCTTGCGCACGGTACCCAAGTAGATCTTGTCGACCTCGGGCTCGCGCGTGATGTCTTTGATCAGCCGCAGGGCCTTCTCGACGGCGCTCGAATCGGACGACGCGATGCTCACCGTGCCGTCGTCATCGACGTCCATGGCCACGCCGGTCTTGGCGATGATGTCCTTGATGATCTTGCCGCCTGGTCCGATGACATCTTTGATCTTCTCGACCTTGATCTTGATCTTGGTGATACGCGGCGCCCACTTCGAGATCTCCGCGCGCGGCGTGGAGATCGTCTCGGACATCTTGTCGAGGATGTGCAGGCGCCCGCGGCGGGCCTGATCGAGGGCTCGCTCGAGGGTCTCGCGGCTGACGCCGGTGAGCTTGATGTCCATCTGGACCGCGGTGACGCCGTTGCGCGTGCCGCAGACCTTGAAGTCCATGTCGCCGAGGTGGTCTTCGTCGCCGAGGATGTCGGAGAGCACGGCGATCTTGCCGTCTTGTTCGATGAGGCCCATCGCGATTCCGGCGGCCATCGCCTTGATGGGCACGCCCGCGTCGAGCATGGAGAGCGTCCCGCCGCAGACGGTCGCCATGGACGACGAGCCGTTCGACTCGGTGACCTCGGAGACGATGCGGATCACGTACGGGAAGTCTTCCTGGCTCGGCATGAGCCGCTCGAGGGCGCGCTCGGCGAGCGAGCCGTGGCCGATCTCGCGGCGTCCTGGGGATCGGAGGGGCTTCACTTCGCCGACCGAGTAGGGCGGGAAGTTGTAGTGCAGGAGGAAGCGCTTGAAGGAGCTGCCTTCGAGGCTCTCCATACGCTGCTCGTCTTGGCGAGTGCCGAGCGTGGTGGTGACCACGGCCTGCGTCTCGCCGCGCTGGAACAACGCGGACCCGTGAACTCGGGGCAACAGGCCGGCGGCGCAGGTGACGTCGCGGATCTCGTCGTGCTTGCGACCGCCGATGCGGACGCCGTCGTGAACGATCATGCGACGCACAGCGAGCCACTTGAGCTCCTCGAACGCCGAGTTGATGTGGGAGGCATGAGCCGCGACCTTCTCGGGGCCCCACTCGGCGCCGAGCTTCTCGGTGACCTCCGCCAACGCGGCGTCGACCGCGGCGTAGCGCGCGGCCTTCTCGGCGATGCCGATCGCCTTCATCAGAGGCGCGGTGCCGAGCTCGTTGACGCGGGTCTTGACCTCGTCCGCAGCGTCGATCGCCGCAACAGGCCGCTTCGGCTTGCCGTGTGTCTTCTGCAGCTCGTTTTGAAGATCGATGAACGGCTGCACGGAAGCGTGCGCGAAGAGCAGCGCATCGACGATCGCCGCCTCCGAAACTTCAGCCGCGCCGCCCTCCACCATCGTGATGGCGGACTTGCTGCACGCGACGAAGAGGTCGAGATCACTCTTGGCGCGCTCTTCCTGGCCGGGATTGGCCACGAGCTGCCCGTTGATCCGACCCACACGCACCGCGCCGATCGGGCCCGCGAACGGAATGTCCGACAGCGTCAGCGCGAACGAAGCGCCGTTGAGCGCCGCGACGTCGGACGGATAGGCCGGGTCGAAGCTCATGACGGTCGCGATCACTTGCGTGTCGAGCCTCCAACCCTCGGGGAAGAGCGGCCGGATGGATCGATCGATGATGCGCGACATGAGCGTCTCGTGGTCGCGCGGACGCCCTTCGCGTTTGTAGAACCCGCCGGGGATCATGCCCGCGGCGAAGGTCTTCTCGATGTAGTCGCAGGTCAGGGGCAGGAAGTCGGCGTTGGGCCTCGGCTTGGGCGCCGCGCAGGCGGTGGCCAACACGACGGTGTCGCCGAAGGAGACGTAGGCGGAGCCATGCGCTTGTTTGGCGATGTAGCCGACGTCGAAGGTCATCTCCTTGGTGCCGAAGGTGACTGTTTTGGTGAATGGTTCGGTCATTTTCCGTTTCTCTTTGCCGCGACCGGATCGCTCCGGCCGCGGGTTGAGAGGCCCGGCGACGCTCGAAGGGGCGGGATGTACTGGGAAGGCGTGAACCGCCGAGGGGAGAAAGTTAGTGGATCGATCAATGAGCCAAGCAGGGAAGAAAGCGCGGTTCGGATGGCTCTAAAAAGACGCAAAACACCCTGCTCAGCTCATTGCCCGATCGACCAACCTCCACCTCCGCCTCGACTTCGATCATCATCGACGATCCGCCGTCCGAGGTCTAGCCCGCGGCCACCGAAAGCGAGCGGTCGCGCGAAAGCCTCAGGTTCCAGCTACTTGCGGAGTCCGAGGGTGACGATCAGGGCTTTGTACCGTTCCTCGTTCTCGCGCTTCAAATAGTCGAGCATTCGTCGGCGTCGGCCGACCAGTCGCAGGAGCCCCCGACGGCCGTGGTGGTCGTTGGTGTGCGCCTTGAAGTGGTCGGAGAGCCCGTTGATGCGGTTCGTCAGGAGCGCGACCTGCACCTCGGGGCTGCCCGTGTCGACGGCAGCTCGTCCATGTTTTTGAATGATTTCGGTCTTTTGGGACTTAGTTAGGGGCATTTTGGCCTCTTATCGTTTCGAGCCGAGAGGGCCCGAGCGGGTCGAAACTAGAACCCGGGATCGAGCGCTGTCAACAGCGCACAGCGGTCGGGAGCGCCTTGCCCGACGCGGGCGCGCCTGCGGCGGGCCGGTGCGCCTAGCGGTGTTCCGTCGGAGGAGGCGGAATCAGCACGCAGGCGTAGGCAAGCCCGCGGTCGAGCTCGCCGGACGCTGCGGCGTCGAGGTCGTCGCTGGATCGCTCGGCGAATGCGACGGCCACCACCTGGCGGCCGTGCGCGACGACCAGCGGATCGCCGGATCGGAAGGGTCCGCGCAACACGTGGAGCTGATCGGGCCGGAGCGGCCGGCCGTGGGCGACGTACGCGAGGGCCTCACCGTCGACGCTGATCGCGGGCAGGTGCCCGAGCGCGTCGAACGTCGAGATCGCTCCGCGAACCGAGTCGCCCTCGCGAGCGATCTCCTCGAGCTTCACTGCGGCTGAAACCGCAAACGGCCCGACCGAGGTCCTTCGAAGCGCGGTGAGGTGCCCGGGCAACAAAAGCGCCGCGGCGAGGTCGACGCCCAGCGTGCGGACGTACGTGCCCTTGGCGACCTCACACGCGAGCTCGACCGAGACCTCGGAGCCTTCACGCGTGAGCGAGTTGATCTCGAGCGAACGCACGAAGATCTTCCGAACTGGCCGTTCGACGTCTTCGCCCCGCCGGGCCTTGCGGTGAAGCCGCTCGCCGTCGACCCGCACGGCCGAGTAGGCCGGCACACGTTGCTCGATCTCCCCGACGAAACGAGCCGCGGCCGCCCTCACGTCCTCGATCGACAGGTCTGGGACGTCGCGCGCCTCCGTGGTGCGCCCGTCGGCGTCCTCCGTGTCCGTGGAGCGACCGAGCCTCAACGTGGCCTCGTACGTCTTGTCCTCGGCCTCGAGGAAGCGACCGATACGCGTCGCAGCTCCGAGCGTGATGACGAGGAGCCCCGTCGCCATCGGATCGAGCGTTCCGGTATGCCCGACCTCGCGCTGCCCGACCAGGCGGCGCACGCGACCCACGACGTCGTGGCTCGTCCAACCCGCGGGCTTGTCGACGAGCAGAACGGCGGAAACGAGCGGGCCGCGCATCAGTCGTGAGGTCGAGGATCCGCTTCGTCTTCGACCCGCTGGGCCGCCGGAGCTTCCGCGGCGATCTCTTTGAGCACGGTCTCGATACGCGCGCCGCGCTCGATGCTGTCGTCGAGCTCGAAGGTGAGCTCCGGAGCGAATCGAAGACCCAAGCGCTGAGTCACTTCGCGCCGAATGACTCCGGCCGCCGACTTCAAGCCTCGCAACGCCTCCTTGATGCCGTCCTCGTCGCCGTAGGTCGAGATGAAGACCTTGGCGTGCTCGAGATCAGAAGTGATGCGCACTTCGGTCACGGTGATCATGGCGCGCGTGAGCCGCGGGTCTTTGACCGTGCCGTCGCTGAGCAAGCGAGCGAGCTCCTCGCGCATGGCCTCTTGAACACGCGAGGGACGAGCGGATCCGGAGCCACGACCTTGCCGTTGGGCCATACCGAGACACGTGCACGAGATGCGAGCAACTGTCGACGACTCTCGCGTCGAGTTGTCTGGAGGCTACGCATGGCCCATGCTGAGCTTGCTGACGGCCATGAGCGAGACGTGGGTCGATTGGTCCGAGGGTCTTAGGTGATTCAGGCCGCTGCGCTCGCGTTCGTCATACTCTCCGCCGACGCCTCGCGCTGCCGACCCGGCGTGTCTGAGCCGACCTACCAAGGCATCCCTCGAACGTGGCCAACTCGGAGCTAGCGGCTGCTGCCCGGCGCATCAAGAGCACGAACCGGTTGGGCCTCGCCGAGCTCGCCAGCCGAGTCGGTATGGGCGAGATCACCGCGATTCGAATTGCCGGAGCGATGTCTGAGTCTGTCGAGCTCGTGACCGCGCTAGAGCGTCGCCTGAAGGTCGAGCCTCTTCCCGCCGTTCGAGGCCAGATCGAGGAAGCGCTGTCTTCGCTTCGCGGCCTGGAGCGCTGAAGAGCACCCTGCCCTTTTGAAGTGAGTAACGAGCAGACCAAGCCGTCGAACCCTGGCTATCGGGCTAGGAGCGAGTTTCAAGGTTGAACCTCGAACCTCGTCACCGCGTCCCAGTCCTGGGGCGTCTGCGTTGGGACGAAGGCCACGCCGGCCGCGCCGCCGTTCCCGACGTCGTGGCCATTTTCCGTCGAGTATCGGATGTCTGACTCGGAGGTCTGAATCGGAGGTCTGAATCGGAGGTCTAAATCGGATGTCTGAATCGGAGGTCAGACTCGGATGTCTGACTCGGATGTCTGACTCGGATGTCTGACTCGGATGTCTGACTCGGATGTCTGAATCGGATGTCTGACTCGGATGTCTGACTCGGATGTCTGACTCGGAGGTCTGACTCGGATGTCTGACTCGGATGTCTGACTCGGATGTCTGACTCGGATGTC
>CAYXDO010000235.1:0-13872 GCA_964463485.1 uncultured Myxococcales bacterium
GTCATCGGCGGCATACGAGTCGCCGGCTATGTCCGAACGCGGCGGTCGGGAGCAGTCATCCAGCCCGAAGCTCGGCATGCGGATCCCGAGGTAGGGTCGAACGACCGAGGGCTCCCGCAGGAACGACCAGAGCCACTCGTACTGGAATTTCTGACCCGCAAAGGTGAGAGGCGGGGGCGCCAGCGCGGCCTCTGCTTCGTACCACCGTACGTGGCCCCCGATCGGCTCGTACCTGAGTTCGCCTGAGTCTCGGTCTCTCTCGCTCGGCCGGGCTCGGTACGACGTGGGAATCCTTCGCTCCCGGTTGGCCCGCCGCTTTCGAACAGTGCCGTGCACCGCTCGGAATCGGAAGAAGCACCGCTCGGAATCGGAAGAGGGAATCGGAACAGGGGCACCGCTCGGAATCGGAAGAGGGTCGTCCGCTTTCGGACAGCCTGGCAGCCAGTCCCGCACCATGAAATAACGGAAGCGAGACGAAGGACGAAAGAGCGAGGTCACATCCCGAGCTCGACGTAAACAAACCAACTCAGTCCAACGAACGCGATGAGAACGAATGGCAACGCATACCAAACCAGCTTCGAGAACCCCCCCGGAGCGCTCCGCTTCGGCCAGTCCAACTCCGTGAAGGCGAACCCGACCCCTCGATCCGGTGAGTAGTCCAGGCTGAACAGAAACCCCGCTGAAGCATACAGGACCGACGAGGCCGGGATGTTCGCAGCCCAAGTCACCGGATAGAACCCGTCTCTGAAGAGGATATACAAGTCATAGGACCAGCTCGCCGAAAACATCCAGCAGGAAATCGCGACGAAGACACTCGCCCACGAGGGACGCCCGATACCTCGGGCCGGCTGAGCTTGGCTCATCAATGACCGGCCAAACACGCCCACGGAGAACGGAGCCGTCGCGTACGTGAGCACACCCATGAAACCCGCGTCGAACCAATCCCAGGTGGGGTCGCCGGTGTACGGCGCCATCCCGCAGATCCCGAGCAGCGCGATGCAAATCAACACCACGCGCCATCTCTCCGACAGCAGCTCGAGGTACCCGGACGACAAGAGCTCGATCCTGTCGCGAGCTCTGAACGCCACGGCACCCGCGATGACGCAGAAGCTCACCCACAGCGTGAGGTAGGCTTTGAGGGCCGGCTCCATGACTATCCGAACTAATCCCGGAACACGAAGTCCAACACGCTGTGCCCGATCTCGAGCGCAGGCGCTTCGTGCTCGTTCGCTTCCTCGCGCGCATGCCTGACCGCTTCGGCTGGAAGCTCACACGAGGGCGTAACGCTACCCGCCGTCTCGGACCACGAGGCCGTGGTGACCCGCTTTCGGCTCGATCCCTGAGCTCTCCGAGGTCTGGACCGCGTCGTCCCAGCGCGTCGCCGGCACTCCGCCACCGACGAAAATGGACGAGCCGTCGCCCGACGTGATCGCATACTTAGCCGCCGGCCTTCTTCGTCTTTCCTCGAACGTGGTGGGCCTCGGCGACGCCTTCGATAGAGACGGTCCCGCTTCTCTCTCCGACTGATCTCCACAGACCCATTCCCGGGACGAAGAGGTCGAGCTCGGTCAGGGTCTCGTTGATGAACTCCAGAGGATTCTCGATGTCGGCCTCGTCGAGCTTTCTCCGCGTCGACTTGAACCGGAAGCCCTCTTCTTCCGGCTCTTCCTCATCGTCACTCATCTCGGCTTCGTAGTCGATCATCTCGAAATCACCCACCTGCATACTCTCGACACTCTTGCCCTTCTCGAAGATCTCGTAGGACCAGATCCCGGCGGTGTCCCCACCTTCGTAGAAAACAACCGGGATTTTCAGCTTCTTGCTCAGTGATTCCGCATCACCTCTGGTCGGTCCAAGCTCCAGGCTTCCTCCGAAGGCTTCGATTGTGGTCCAACTATGTCCCTCCAACCGGTACACCAACAGCGACACCCCGGACACCGGGACCTCTTTCCCCAGGACGTCGAGGCACACCTCGAGCCCCAACAAGGCACCTAGCGCTTCGGCCACTTTCTTGGGCTCCGCCTTCGCGAAGATCTCTGATTCGTTGGTGTCGAAGGTGGCCACTCCTCGCATGGAGGCGAGCTCCTCCTCTTCGGGCTCCTTCTTCTCTGCCTTGGAAGCTTTGCCGCCCAGGTCCTTCAAGATCTTGACGGCTTTTTTGTTGTTCCATTCGTGAGCCCGTGCGAGTGGCGTGTAGCCTTCCTTGTCTTTGGCATTGATTTCTCCACCCGCTTCGACCAAGAGCTTCGCGATCGCCGCCGTCGGCTTTTGGGATTGCGCCAACATGTGGAGCGCAGTTAGACCGCCTTGATCCTTCGCGTCGAGCTTGGCTCCTGCTTTCACGAGGAGCTCCGCGACGTCGGCCCTCCCCGCTTCCACAGCCAGACTCAAGATTGGGGCCTCGAGCTTGGCATGGACGTTCGGGTCGGCGCCCGCGTCGAGGAGCGCCTTCACGACCTTGATCGAGATGTGGCCAAGGTTCACAGCCCGCGAAAGCGCGGTCTCTTGCCGCTTCGAGACGTATTTGGGATCAGCGCCTCTCTCGAGGAGCAATAACGCGGCCTTCTCATGAAATGCCGCTGCCCCCATCAATGGCGTCTCTCCATCCTTCTGGGCCAGATTGGGATCCGCTCCCTTGTCCAACAGCAGTCGAACGGCCTCGTCGAGCTCCATCAAGATCGCCATGCAGAGAGGGGTCGTTCCACCCTGCTGCTTGTTGAGATCCGCTCCGGCCTCGAGCAGCTTTTTGACCAACGCCACATTCTTCTGCTCGATCGCGATGTTGAGATCCTTGGCGGTGGGCCGTTTGGCCTGCTCCCCCTTGGATCCGAGCATCAGAAGCTCGGCGATCTCATCGTGCCCATTTCTCTGGGCGAGTTGCCCGGCGGTCCCGGATTCGGGATCCTTGGCCTTCACACTCGCTCCAGCGGCGAGTAACCGCTCGACGGCGGCCTTATGGCCTTTTGCGGCCGCCGACATCAGGGGTGTTCTCTTCCTGCCGTCGGCGATGTCGACGGGCACACCACGTCCCAAGAAGAGCTCTATCAGGCCAACGTTCCCTCGGACCGCCGCGAGATGTAGCGGGCTCCGACCGGCCCCATCCGCGTTGCGGTCACTGGCGCCCAAGACGAGGAGTCTTTCGACACAGTTGTCTTGTTCCCGGTCGACGGCGTGACACAAGGCGTCGAATCCAAGCGTGTGACCCTGGCGCTCGAACGCCTCGATCAGCTCGGCTCCGCCAAACCGGTATCCGTTCGCGAGCCCCAGGGTGTCTGCGAGATCCCGCTTGTCCAGGGCGGCTCCTCTCTTGACCAGAAGCTCGATCGCTCCAGCGTTTCCGGTTCTCGCCGCAATCATAAGAGCCGTATGGGATTGGCCGGGCCGTAAGGCGCGGGCGGCATCTGGCGAGGCACCTTCTTCTAGGAGCCTCCGGGTTGCGTCGAGGTCACCAGATTCGACGCTCGCGATCAAGGCTGCCTCCTTGGCGCCTGACGCGTCGGCTCCGGCCGCCTTCAGCTGCTTCACGATCGCCTCATGCCCATTTTGCGCCGCGTGGGTCAGAGCCGAGCGGCCGGCGGCGTCGGTGAGGTCCAGAGCGGCGCCTCGCTTCAAGAAAAGGTCCACCAGCTCCTCATTGCCGAGGCTCGCGGCGACCATGAGTCCGCTCATTCCGGCCTCGCCGTTGACGAAAAAAGCGGAGTCCGTCTCCACGCCGTCAAGGTTGGCTCCGGCCTCGATGAGCGCTTCGCAAACACCGAGAGGATAGGCGGACTTCGCCCCCAAGATCAGCGCAGTCAGGCCCTTCGAATCGACGTCGTCGAGCTTGGCCCCTCTCTTGGCGAGCTGTGCGACGGTGCGCGCCATTCCCCTTTCGGCGGCGTCGTGGATCGGTCTTCGGCCAAAACTGCCGGCTTTGTTGACCTCACTTTTGTCCATGAAGAGCTCGGCGATGTCCTCGCTCTTGGTGTCGATCGCCTGAGACAGCAGGGAGGAACTGAGCCCGGAGGACTCGAGGGTAGCTTCGTGCTCGAGCAACATCCGGATCAACGGCAGGTCTGCCTTCGAGACCGCTATCTCGAGGACCGATGGGGATAATTCAGGCATTTGTTGGTGCCGCTTGGTGCCACTTTCGAGCATCCAGGCGACGACGTCGCGGTGCTCTTTCTGTGCGGCAAGCTCGAGCGCGCTGACTCCGGTGGCCATCACGGCGTCGAGATCTGCTCCGGCCGCGAGGAGCCGCTTCATGCAGTCGAGCTGTCCCGCAACGGCGGCATAAATGAGCGGAGTGCCGCCGGCCCCGTCCGCGACCTCGGCGCGGGCTCCGGACTTCAGGAGCAAATCCAATACGGCCAGGTGCCCACCCGTCGCCGCGGCATGAATCGGGCGAGCGCCCTCGACATCGCGGCTGCCGGCGTACTGCGAAACTGCAGTTTCGACGAGCCCGGCGGCCACGGCGCTAACAAGCTGGTCGAGACCCTCGAGTCTCGTCGAAGCATCCGGTTCGTGCTCGATCACCACATCCGCTTGGTTTGGGTCCGCGCCCCGCTCGATCAAGACGCTGGCGATTTCCAGAAATCCCGCATCCGCCGCCAGGCAGAGCGGCGATCTTCCTTCTTCATCGAGCGCCCGAACGTCTGCCCCCGCGTCCAATAGGCCGACAACGTGCCCGTAGTCATTTGCTCGGATGGCCTTGTGAAGTGACCCCAACATTGTTGGCCCCCATATCATGGACGAATTCCGTGATCAAGGTGTGGGAAGGTGCGGGAAGGTCGTGTCGCAACGCGCTCGGGCTGAGTCTGATTCTACGACCTGAGTATCGATGCTTCGCCAGCGAGCGGGCCCGCTGAACGCTTGGTGCGCTCGGACGACGATCTTCGGCGCACGCAAGCGCCAGGCGAATCAGCGCGACGGTACCCGTCCTTCGTAGGCAAGAGCAATTTGAAGTTCTGATCGACGATGCGGTCGATGCGCGCCGTGACCTCAGAAGATACTCACGAAACCTCCGCCATTGACGAGCAGGTTGAAAGACCCGTCGAGGCGAGTCAGCGTCGTGCCGAGTTGCGGGTTGCCGTCCGTCGGACGCTCTCCTTCTCGGAGAGCACGAACCCCACCAGGGCGTCGAGCTGAGCCTTCGCGTCGTCCCCGAAAAAGCCAGGCAACCCTTCGCGACTAGGCGCACCGTCCTCAGCCGGAAAATATGTGGGCATCCGGGTATCGGGCTGCAGCAGCTGGGGGTCTTCGAGCCACGCGCGGAGCCACCTTTGCTTGAGACGCTTGGGTGCCAGCGCCAAGTCAGGAGCCAGGTCAGCGGTCGAGGTGCCAGGCTGGGCCGCTCCGCTCGCCGGATGGCAACTCACACACTTGAGCGCTGCAAAGAACTCCTCGGCCTTCGCCCGCTGCTCTTCGGTCTGTTTCGGCGGCTCGTTGCTCTGGACAGGGTAAGGTTCCTCATCATTCGCTGCGAAATAGCGGGCGAGCGTATCGATTTCGGAGTCATCCAGCCCGAAGCTCGGCATGCGGATCCCGAGGTAGGGTCGAACGACCGGGGGCTCCCGCAGGAACGCCCAGAGCCACTCGTACTGGAATTTCTGACCCGCGAAGGTGAGGGGCGGGGGCGCCAGCGCGGCCTCTGCTTCGTACCACCGTACGTGGCCCCCGATCGGCTCGTACCTGAGTTCGCCTGACTCGTCGGTCGTGCGAGTCCGACCGATCTCATGGCAGCCACGGCAGTTCAGCGCGGTGATGAGTTGCTCACCCGACGCCAAGGCGCGGTCTCTCTCGCTCGGGCGGGCTCGGTACGACGTGGGAATCTTTCGCTGTCGGTTGGCCAGCAAGAACACCGTCAGCGCGCGGGCGTCTCGATCGTCGAGCCCGAAGTCGGGCATGACGAGCCCCGGGACGTTGCGGCCTGCGAAAAACCTCGGCGTTTGGACCTTGATGCGCGCGTAACACTCGAGCGAGCCTCCGTGGGCGGCCGGCTTGCGCTCGAGCCTGGTCGGTGCAGCGGTCGACGTTTCTACTCCGCAGTCGACGGTCGCGTCTCCGAAGGATATCTCATCGCGAGTTTTGTCTCCCAGACTCTCGAGCTCGGGACCGGGACGTCCGTGAGCCTCGATTCCGGGAATCTCGTGGCAACCTACGCAACCCAGGCGGACGATGGCCTCTTTGCCGGCCTGGACTGACTCCTCAGTCGGAGCGCTCCACGCCGCGGTCGCGGGGGGCTTTCCGGGCCGCCGCAGGCTGACGAGAAAGGCGACCAAGCGCGCGAGCTCGGGCTCGGTGAGTCGCAGGCTGGGCATGCGCGCTTTGGGCCAGACGTCCTTGGGGCTGCGCAGCCACGCAGCGAGCCACTCGGGCGTGGCCTTCTCTCCCACGGACGAGAGACTCGGTCCGAATCGAAGCTCCGCCGGAATCGTCGCGGGACCATCCCTGGGCATGACCTCGTCCGCTGCCAGACGATGACATCCGCGGCAACCCACACGATCGAAGAGAGTCCTTCCCTCGTCTGCGAGCGAGGGATCCACAGTGAAGTCGGATAGCGTCCTCGACGCGGGGATCGACGCTAGATACGCTGCGATCGCCCTCGGCTCTTCGTCGCGCTCACGCGCCCATCGGACACGTGACTCGCTTCCCTCAGCCGCCGCTACGCCCGTCGAAGGCTCGAGTGGCTCGGGCCAAAAAGCTGGCATCTTCGTGTCGCTCCGAATCGCCCGCGGATCTCGAAGCCACTCTTCCACGAAAGACGCGGACGACTTCTGTCGCACGAGCAAGAGAGAGGGGCCGATCGCGCTCGGCCGCGGTGCGAAGAACTTGGTCGAGTGGCAACCGTGGCAACCGAGCTCTTCGAACAACCCCTTCCCTCGAGCGAGCGTCGGCGCTCCGGCCGGAACATCTTCATGACAATCGAGACAACTCACCTCGACCATTTTGCCCGTGAGCAGGGGCCGCTCCCAATAGGGATCGTCTGCGCCATGTGCAAAATCCGAACGCGCCACGCCTTTGGTCTGTGTTCCCTGACCTTGATGGCAGGTCGTGCAGCCAAAATACTCGGGCGGGTGGGGGCCCAGCAACTCGGCACGCCGAAGGTGAGTTTGAAACGGAGGAGGGACCTCGGGGCCGAAGCCGTCTTGGGTCGAGGCGAGGTGACAAGTCTGGCAGCGGTCGATGAGGCCGAGGTCCGGATTGGTGACTTGCCGAATCGCGATCGGGACCAGGGGGAGTTTTCTAGCCTCCAGGATTTCGTT
The DNA here is from genome assembly GCA_964463485.1 of uncultured Myxococcales bacterium. GTDB lineage: Bacteria > Myxococcota > Kuafuiibacteriia > Kuafuiibacteriales > Kuafuiibacteriaceae > CAYXDO01. The sequence goes on from CAYXDO010000235.1 coordinate 7,245, forward strand.
CCAATCCTCCTGGACAGCCTTCCAGGGTCTCCTCGCTTCGACCTCGTCGTAGAACGCCCAGCCGACGATGCCGAGGTCGAGCAGGGCCAGGAGGAGAAACAATCTTCGCACGACGTCAGATGTTGAGCCACGTCGACGCGAAGACGTACTTCACATCGAGGAGCAGTCGGAGCGCAATTTTGATGGGTAGCCCGGCCATGCACAGCGCCAGGAAAGTCAGGAGCCCCACCCGTACGGCGCCGAGTCGACGGTGGATCGCCGCCGCCCTCGCTCTCCGTGAGTAGGCGAGGGCCAGACCAGCGCCAAAATAGACTGCGAGTGTTGCGAGGCCGAAGCCAGTCGCGCCGGTCGGGTGCGAGATGCCGAAGAGCTCGGGCCAGTTCCGGGTCGCGTGGTCGGTGACCGCGGCGGCGTCCCAAGGTTCCCACGGCCAGAACCAACCCCATCCCGGTCCGCGAAAAAACGTACCCACCACGATGAGCGGCAGCCACAAACCCACGAACCCGAACAGGAACACGCCGATCGCGAGGCGTCGCTGGCGGAAGCAGTAGTAACCGGACCCGGTTGGATTTGGGTCCAAATACGGGATGGCACACAAACCCAAAATGATGAGCGTCGGGAGCATCACGCCGGCGATCCACGGGTCGAAATAGACCAGCATCTCTTGGAGCCCCAAGAAGTACCACGGAGCCTTCGATGGGTTCGGAGTTCGACTCGGGTCGGCCATTTGTTCGAGCGGAGCGTCGATCATGATCGACCAGACGCCGAGGAACGCCATGACGGCCATGGCGGCCAGAAGCTCGATGCGGAGCAGGTAGGGCCAAGTGTGGACCTTTGCACCCGGAAGGTCCTCGTCTTTACCTCCCTTGGGCGGCGGGCCATCCATATCTCGCTTGATTGCCGCCTCACCCCCTTCGGCGAGTATGCGGTCGTTTCGGAGCGCCACCCGAGCCCACCGCACGAGCAGGTAGCCGAACCCGAAGACCATCAACACGATGGGTAGGTTGTCCGGCTTTTCGAGGATTTCGAGGAAAGGCGACATTCGTCAGTCCTCGGCCTTGCCATGCAGCGGCCCGCTGATTCCGCCATCGCGCCGGACTCGCCAAAAATGGAGGATCAGCCCGAGGCTCAGCGCCATCGGGAGCGCGATGCAGTGGAGAATATAAAAGCGCAAGAGGGTAGGGCCGCCGACGGTGGGTCCTCCCAGCAACGCGGCTCGGACGTCGTTGTGCTGATTGACTCCGAGCACCGAGGCGCCGGGGCCTTCATGACCGAGGAACGGCGTCGCCGCGGCCATGTTGGTGCCGACGGTGACTGCCCACATGGAGAGTTGGTCCCACGGGAGCAAATATCCGGTGAACGAGAGCAGCATCGTCATGGTCATCAACGACACGCCGACCACCCAGTTGAACTGGCGAGGTGCTTTGTACGAGCCCGTAAGAAACACGCGCAGCATGTGGGCCCACACGAGCAGCACCATCAGGTGGGCGCCCCAACGGTGCAGGTTTCGGAGGTGCATTCCGAAGGGCACGTCGAAGTCGAGGTACTTCATGTCCAAGTAGGCGTGCTCGGGCGTGGGCCGGTACACGAACATGAGGAACACGCCGGTCGCGACCGTCACGAGGAACAACAAGAACGAGATACCTCCCGCGCCCCAAGTGAATCCGACCCTGACTCCGTGTCTCGGCAGCTTCGCCGGGTGAAGGTGCAGCCAGATCGTGTGGGCTACGGCGCGGACGCGGTTGCGCGGCGTGTCGAGGTTCTCGACGCGAATCACCGACTCGCGGAGCTGGGTCAGGAGCGGCGGTGGGGCTCGCTCGGCGCGGTCGGTTGGTGCCGTTGGACTCTTCAAGACGTCCTCGCGTAACTCAGGAAGGCCTCTTTCGCGGTCCACTCACCGTTTTCGCCTCGGAAACGAATCGCCGTGTCGACGACGATGCGACCGGCCTCGTCCAGGTTGATGGCGAGCCGTTCGAGCGGTCGCGGCGCGGGACCCTCGAAGTTGGTGCCGTCGACGCGAAAGCCGGAGCCGTGGCAGAAACACTTGAACTTATCCTGGGCAGGCTGCCAGCCGGGCACGCAGCCCAGATGAGTACAGACCGAGCGGAGCGCGTAGAAGCCGGTGGAGCTCCGGACGAGGATCAGCCCGTGGGATTTTTTCCAGCGCTCGGAGACCTCTCCGATCGAGAACTCATTGGGCCGCCCGAGCACCACCGTGCTTGGCGGTCTGGCCTCGACGCGGGGGAAGAGCGCTCGAACACAGGCTACCATCGTCCCGCCGAGGCTCCCGACGAAGAGGCCCCAGGCGATCCGCGTGACCGTGTTTCGACGGGTCCACAGAGTAGGTTCTTGCGCGGAGCCCAACTCAGTCGCCTCCCCGAACGTCGACGAACAGCGTGGTCACGAAGGCCACCAGCGCCCAAGTGTCGTTGGGAGACAGTGCGTCTCCGAACGACGGCATGCCCGTCCCATCGAGGCCCGTCCACAGGGTTCTATAGAGCGCCTTGGGGCTCGCGCCTCCCTTGAGCTTCCAGGATCGGCTGAAGTCGAATGGCCGAACCAATCGTCCGGCGTCGTCCCTGATTTCGAAGGCGTCTCGACCGTCGCCGCGGCCGCCGGTGCCATGGCAGCGGGCGCACTGCATGACTTGGTAGACGCCCGCACCCTTCGCCGCCAAGGCGCCGAGGTTGACAGGGGGCTCGGGCAGCTTGATGGGTTCGGGCGGGAGCAACCCATCACGCTCGAAGAGCGAAGACACGAACCAGACGACTTGCCAGCGATCTTCGAGGCTCAGCCCGGCCCAGCTCGGCATGGCGGTCCCCGGAATTCCGGTCGTGATCGTCCGGAACAAGTCAGCCTCGGTGGGAGGGTGTCCGGTGGGTGTGGAGCGCAGCTTGAAGACGCCGCGCGTGAGGTCGCTAGGCCAAGGGTCGAGGAAGCGGGCGATGGGTCCGTCGCCTCGGCCCTCGGGCCCATGACACCGGCTGCAGCGAGCTGCAAAGAGCTCCGCGCCGCGAGCCAGGACCTTGGGAGGTTTCAGCTCGACCTCGTCGAGACTCAGGTCGGCAGTGGTCTCTTCGATCGCGCCGTCGTCAGGGGACGTAGAAGTCGTCGTGCTCGCGACGGCCAAGCTGCTCGAGAGCAGGATGAGCGTCGCGAGCGTGTTCGACGCGGCCAACCGATTGCGGCCCGACGCTCGTGGTGAGTCCGAACGACTCGTGCGCTCAGCCTCCATGGTCGTGTCCTCCTTCACTCGCCGTGGGTTCGACGCCCTCGAGGCTCCCGGTCAGGAGGTCCTTCGGAGTGCGGTCGTTGGTCGTCGGATTGGCAAAGAGTGTGGCCGAGCGCAAGCCGCCGACCCTCAGTCCGTGTACGCTGGCGGGGGTGAAGGACCAGCTGTGATTTCCTTCCGAGTCGACCTCGGGCTCGGCGCCCAGGCTGATTTCGTGGGCGACCAATGACGCTTGGGGCCGGAGGGCTTCGAGGCGGAGGGCACCATGAGTATGTCCGGTGTCCTCGGCGGTCGTTGGTTCGGAGGCCCCGAGTCCAGCGCGCTCCTCGGCGGCGATGGTGACCTTGGCCGCATACTCCCAACCCGTCGGCAGGTTGGGCAGCGGCCCGGCGACGACCGAACCCACTTGTTCGATTCCGTCGGAGTGTGCGGTTCCGCTCGCCATCGCGAGGGAGGCTCTCACCGCCGCGTCTTCGAGCCACGCCGCGGCGCCGGGGATGGGCGCGAGGTGCAGACTTATCGACCGAACGCCGAGCTCCTCGGCTCCGCAGCCGAGCGTGACGGTCCAAAAGAGGATGGGTACGAGTGGTCTCATTGCTACAGCCTCGTCAAAACGCCAAGTCGAGGAGGGCGACGCCGCTGCTCGATTTCGAGTCGAGCAGGTCTTGTCGCCACTCGATCGAGAGGGCGGCGTTGGCGACCATGAGCCAGGTCAGGTGTGGAGCGAGGCCTGAGCGCCTCAGGGTCTCGTCGTGGCTCGAGGTGACTCCGTCATATCTCAGGGACGCGATCAAGTCGTCGGAGATACCGACCACGACCTCGGCTCGACCCCCGAAGAAGCTCACCGGCTCTCCGTCGAGGCGCGCGTCGGCGTGACGACTCGTGTACGCGGTGCCAAAGACATTCAGCGGACCCACGTCGAGCTCCGCGTCACCGCCGACGATGTAAAAATCGTCGCGTTGCGCGAGCTCGAACTGGGTTTGTTCCGTCACGAGGTCGGCGCGTCCGAGATATCCGAAGGCCCCGAGGACGAGCTCGTGCGGGCCGTTCTGAAAAAAGGTGTAACTCAGGCGAGCGAAGCCGTCCTTCCAGTCGTCCCGATCCGTGAGCGTAGCTCCAGGGTCGCCTGCGACCAGCGCCAGCTCATACAGAAACGGTCCCCCGAGCGGGCGGCCGTGGAGCTCGAGGCCGAGGGTCGTGTTGTCGAGGGTGAAGGTGTTTGCTCCGACCGCGACGCCGGTCGCGCTCTTTGGTCCGCCCGGGCTGATTTGCCGGTGCGTCGGCCGCTGAAAATCGAGGAGCATCAACGCGCCGGCACGCACGTTCAGCGTGCCAGCTCCGAGCCAACTCTCCCCGAGGTCGTGGATCCCTATTCGGGCTTGATGGAGCTGAGTAGCAGGAAAGGGCGTGAAGCTGAAGAAGAAGGAGAGGTCGCGAGCCACGCTGCCCCCGCCGTCGAGATAGGAGAATATTTTGTTCTCGTAGATCGGCGCCCCTTCCTTCGACTCGACGCGACCTACGGCGAACACTTGGCCTCGGAGCGAGAGCGGCACTTCGCGAAAGAGAGTGGTCAGATCGGACACCGTCCCCGGCTCGACGTTTCGACGAGCGCGCACCGGATCTTCGGCGCCCTCCGGAAGTTGGTACCCGTCTTCACGGAACCGCTTCCCGAAAGAGCTCAGGAGCGGGAATCGGTAGGCGTGGCACGTTCGGCACGACATCTCGTACCGCCGTGCAAACGCCGGGATGGCCTCGGAGCTGCGGGCCGAGACGGTCAGACCCACGAGCGCGACGAGCGCAGCGAGCCTCCGAGAGACCAACGTTTTCATTTCGTGCATGACGTCACGGCATCGCCATCGCCTCGTTGGAGGCGTCGGAGAGCTCGGCGCCGCGCTTGGCGTGCACCATGTACATGTACATCTTGCCCGCGGTGACCGCGGCATCTTGGAACGACGTCGTGTCCGCCGCCGTCATCGGCAGCTCCGCATACGCGCCGCTGTCGACCTGCTTCATGATCAGGAAGCCGTCTTCGTCTGCGGAGTTGTCCTTCCAACTCAGCTTGACGACGCCCGCGGCGACTTCGGCCGAGAGCTGAGTTGGGGCGGCCAGCTTGGCGGGCGTTTGGCTCGGTGGGTCGTCGCCTCCGCACGAGAGCAGCAACATGGGCGCGAGCGCCAGGAGGGCATGGGGCTTGATTACGTAGCGCATGAGTTTCCTTTTCGAGAGTCATGGAGAGTGGAAGCGACGAGCTCACTTCGCGGTCATCGTCAGATTGAGGCTCGCGCTTTCACCGGTCTTCACCTCGACGGTCCCACTCAGCTCGCCGAGCTTCTCGTGCCACAGCGCGACCTTGTGAGTTCCCGCGGGAACGCCTGGAATCGAGAAGTTGCCCGCGGTGTCGGTCACCGCGAAGTAGGGGTGGTCGAAGACCCAAGCATGAGCGTCCATCCACGAGTGGCCCGCGTCGCACTTGAACGAGACGTGGCCTGGGTTGAGGAGCTTCTGCTTGGACTTCGACCCCTTCAGGGGCAGCGCGATGTTGAAGCGAGTGTTGCCGCCCTGAAAGGCGTGGGTGTTGTGCAGGGTCGGATCACTCGACTTGATGAGTAGCTCGCTGCCCACGGTGACGGCTTGGACGTGGGGCACGTAGACACAGCCGACCTGGTCGAGAGTTGCCTTTCTCGGAGGCGGGTTGGATTTTGGAATATCCGCGATCGAGACGACGACGTTCGCCAGCCCCAGCTCCGCGCCGACGAGGAGAGACTCGTCGGGAATCGCGCCTTTACCGCAGACCTCGACGTCCTTGGTTGGCTTGATCGCGGCACGTTTGGGCGCAGGGCCCTGGTACGAGATCCTTCCGGAGACCGAGCCGCCTGGGCTTTGGGCCCAGGCCGGCACGCTGAGCAGCGACACGGCTGCGATGATTACGGATCGGAAAGTGGAGGCCATGCGGAGGGAGGGCAAAGCAAATTCGAGACCAATTCGAACCGCGGCGCATGGGCTCCGTTCGTGACAAACGTGCGCAAGCGGTGCGCTCGAATTCGAAACTCAGCCCCGATCACCGCCCGATTTGCGCGCTGGTTTTTCGCCGTGATCAAACGATCGACCCGGAGTTGTCGAACCGATGGCATATGCCCAGGATGACTCGGATTCTCTCGCCGTAACCCGATCAGTTACAGCGGCGTGGCGCAGTGACCAAACAAGTCACTGGGACGCCACGGCGCCGGCATAGCGGGCGCTTCGTTGAACGAAGCCGCTTCGCGGCGGTCTGAATCCGTGCGTGTATCTGAGTCTCTGCTCGAATCGGCCCGTGACCGATAACCAAGTCAGTGGCCGAGCTTGAGTCCGTCGCCGGGTCTCCGTCCCCGAGTCCGAGTCCGTCACCGGGCCCGAGTC
>CAYXDO010000236.1:0-8756 GCA_964463485.1 uncultured Myxococcales bacterium
ACGATCTGACGCAGACGATCTGACGCAGACGATCTGACGCAGACGATCTGACGCCGGCGATCTGACGCCGACGATCTGACGCAGACGATCTGACGCAGACGATCTGGCGCAGATGATCTGACGCCGACGATCTGACGCAGACGGAGACTCGAGGGATGAAGAACAAGGCGCCGTCGTGAGTCTCCCAGCCGCGTTCCCGCCGTGCCTTCAGTCAGTGCGTTCACGTACCCTCGCCGGGCGCCGAGGCTTTGCGAACCCATGTGTCGTTGTACGGATATTGGCCGCTGCCCAGGTGGAGTGGGTGCGACACTCAGCGACGATTGGATCGTGGGCTGCGGTTGATAGCTTCGCGCCTACGTTTACGAGGACCGAGTCCCGCGGTATCCGCTCGACTCGAGCTTTGGCGCGACCATCAGCTCAGCCGCGGGGCGAAGGAGACCGAGACACCCAAGCCTTCTCGGAGTAGCTTCCCTGCGTGTCCGAAGCCCCAGCCCCACTCCCTACCGTTCGCACTGCGTCACGGGGTCGCGCCGACCGTCGCCCCCGTGCCGGGAGCCGGGAGAGCTTTCATGCGAACGACAGGAATCGGGCACGGGCATGGCTACTCAGGCTCGTCTGTCTCGCGCTCGCTTCGGGGTGCGCTCCGCTCGATCGCCGCCACCCTCACCGCGCGAAGTCCTTCCTGGACGAGCTCACCGCGATCGATCTGGCAATCGAACGCGCGGACCGAGATGCGGGCCCCTTCCTCGCCGGCTTCGCGCGCGTCCCGATCGACTCGCCAGAGGGCGTGCCCCTCGCAGGCTATGGAGATCGAGACGGAGTCCCCAGCGTGGGGGTGAAAGATCAGCCGTACGTCCGCGCGTTCGCGATCGGCGCAGGTCGCGCGCGGGTCTTGATCTTCACTGCGGATATTCTGTTGCTCCACACCCGCGCGGCCCAGGCCATTCGAGCGAGCCTCTCCGATGTCTTGCCTTCCGACCACGTGTTCTTCACCGCGAGCCATACTCATTCGGGACCCGGAGGGTCTGCGCCCGGCTTACTCTTCGAGCTCGTCTTTGGTCCCTTCGATGAGTCCGCATTCCAGTCCGTGGTGACCGCGCACGTGCTCGCCGGTCAGCGGGCCTTGGCCGATCTCGGCCCAGCGCGGGTCGGAATCGGGCGGTCCACGGTGCCCGGGTTGATCGCCAATCGAATCGAAAAGGGCGGGCGAACCGATGACGAGCTCTTCGCCATGGTCCTCGAAAAAGAAGGCCGAACGGGTGTTTTGTGGAGCTTTGGATGCCACGCGGTGACTTTGCCGGCGACGAACCTGAAACTCTCCGCCGACTACCCAGGCTTCGTGGCTTCTCACTTCGAGGGTCGCTCGGCCGAGGTCGTCGGCTTCGCCGCTGGAGGTGTCGGCAGCTCGAATCCGCTTCACGAACGCGACGACCCGTCGTGGATCGTCGAGCCCCTCGAGCGGGGCCTCGCCTCGGCGATCGAGTCGGCGAGCAAACACGCGAAGTCGAGCGGAGCCCTCGCGAGCTCGGCCCTCAGAGTCTCCGAACCCACGCTTCGCTACCGAGTTACAAAAGAGACTATGATTTGGCCAGGGCTCATCAAGGCGGTGCTACCGGAGGAGAGACTCCCGTTTGGGACCGTCACGATTGGCGACGCCTCGTTTCTGTTCGCGCCGTCGGAGGTCAGCGGAGAGCTCACCGCCGCGGCCCGCAACCGGGCGCGGAGGTTCGGGTCCGAGCTGGTCATCTTCCCGTTCAACGGGAGTTACTTCGGATATGTCGTCCCCCGGCGAGCGTACGATTTGCCGGAGCCGCTCCGAACCGACATGACGGAGTACGAAACTCAGGTGATGACTTTCTTCGGGCCGTTCGGAGGAGACCTGATCGTGCGGCTCGGCTTGCGGCTCACCGAAGGTGTGCGAGCCAGGGCGGCGGAAGCGGCGGGGGCACCTCCAACGGGCTACGGTGGGCTAAGCAGGATTCACAGGTGATCACTTTAGAGGCAGGATTGGGATCGTGAGGCAGAATTAGGATCGGGCACGGGCACGGACGGGCACGGGCACGGGCACGAAGTCCTCGCAGAGCAGCGCCGGATTTCGACGCTACTGGCTGGCTAGCGAGCCAGGGTCTCACTCATCGAAAGACGGCTTGGGTTCCTGACGTGGTTCGCGCGTGGCGCGGACCGTGGTTGATCTCCTCGACAGCCGCCGAGGCCCCGAAAATGCCGTGCCCGTGCCCGTGCCCGATCCTGAGGCAGGATGAGGATTAGGCAGGATTACGGCGGGCTACGGTCCGATGTAGCTCCCTGACCACTGCCCTTCGGCCGACGGACTTCCTAGGCCCACATCGAGCTCCCCGTCGATGGAGTGCCGAACCGAGATTTGTTGGAGCACATCGGCGTGGCCGCTGAACGGTGCGCTGTCGACCGCGTGTCCGCGCTGATCCAGGTGATAGCCGGTTCCCACCACGATTTGCCGAATCAGGTCGTCGATTCCGTCGGCCACGTAGTTGACGCAGGCGCCGAGGAACGCGATCCGGACCGGGGCATTCGTGATCCCCGTCGAGATGTCGTTGCAGCCGTAGACGATCAGATCTCGGAGCGACGTGAAGTGCGGAGGGTTGTAGAAGGTCAGGGCGTCGATGATGAAGTCGATCGCGATGTGCAGGATGCCGGCGAGATCGACGTCGACGTCGCGGTCGCTGAGTTCGAAGTCTGCTTCGTGGGGGAGACTCATCGTCACGGGTTGAAGCGTGCCTTCGAAGTCATGAACGTTGACGTCGATGGTGAGGGTCTGACCCGAATAGAGGTCGACGCGAGGAGGACCGCTCGATCCGCTCACGTTGATGGGGAGCTCGGCGCAGCCTGGAGGGTTGCTGGGATTTCGGCCAACGCATCGGTCGACGACGAGCACGGTCATGACGCTCCACGACTCGCGTCCGTGGAGCCGGACCGTGCCGTTGGCGGGAGGGTCTTGGGTCAGGCGCATGACGCCTTGGGCCGTGGTGTCGGAGAGCACCGCGGTGAGCGCGTTCAGCGCGCCAGCGAGGGTCGCGACCCACGGCGCGTTGGGGTTGACGATGCTTCGAAGGATGGGTCCGAGCACGACGTCGACGACTGGGTTGCCGGTGGAGATCCCGGTGAGCAGTGAGTACACGAAGCCGGTGGCGTCGGAGATATCGCCGAGGGAGGGTGCCTCCAGCTCGTAAGCGGTGGCGTATTGTCCGCTCAAATCCAGGAACACGAGCGGCGGGCCGGAGGAGCCGGCGTCCGCGCCCGAGCTCGAAGGGTTCGCGCCCGCGTCGGTGACTCCACTTGTACTCCCGTCGCCATCGCCTTGCCCATTCGCACCCCCGTCGGTCGGGACGCCATTTGGAGAGCCGGCGTCGAGGCGCAGCCCGCGGTTGCACGACGCGGGCGAAGTCTCACACTCGGCTGGATCGAAGTTGCCACTCGTGTTGAGGGTGTCTTCCTCGCAGGCGGTCGTACCCGGCAAGAGCGCAAAGACCGTGAGCAGCGATGCGACCCTCTTCATGAGCGAATCCGTGACAGACTCTCGTTGTACCGCAGATCCGTGTCGAACGCCACCCCTCCCGTCCCGCCGTCCCGCCGTCCCGCGGTTAGGCGGCTGCTTCACCCTTTCGCCGGACTCACGCGCACCAGCACCCCTTCCCAAGACAACAGCAGCCATGCGTTCCCCGCCTCGTCCGTGACTGCCTCGGTCACCGCGCCTCGGCCCACTTCCAGAGTCTCGGGGCGGACGTGGCGGGTCGAGAGGTCGAAGAGCCCAACTCTCGCTTTGGCCGTCGGTGCCTCGCGGTCTCGCATTCCGACCAATACTCTATTTGGTTGCGCCGGCCACACCGTCAGAGCATCCGGATTGGCGATCACCGAATAGACCGGCGCCAAGCTCGTCACCTCACCCTCACGAAGCGCGATCGCCGCCGTCACGTCGCCCACCAACGACATCACGAGCGAGTCCCCGACGAACAAGGCCCCCGAGTGACCCAGCGATCCGATCGTGAAGAGTCGGCTCGAGCCGAAGCCCTGCCAATCGATGGCCTCGACGTCCGCTAGGCCGATCGTCGGTTTCAGGTCGCCGAGTGGACCCAGGCTGTAAGTCGAATCGTTGATGTCGTCGGATAAATACAGCCCTCGGCCGCTCGGCGGACCTTCCATCAACCGAGTCGGGCCGAGCCGCTCCAGCGACGAAATCAGCCGCACACTCAGGTCGTCCGCCGACAGACTCACGAGCCGATCACCGAGCGGCGCCACCCTCACGGCCGACGTCTCCACGGTGTAGTGCACGAGGATCAGCAACGTCGGCTCGCCTTCATCGACGAAGATCATGTCGGCGACCAAGGGCCTGAAGCCCTCCTGGATCGTGAGCCCAACGCTCGCCGTCCTCACGCGACCGGCCCCGAAGGCGCGTGTTACGAGAGTCGAGCCCGTGACCGACGCCGCGAACACCAAATCGGAGTCTCGAGGGTCTATCGCGATCCGCTGCGCCGCTCCAAAGCCATGCTGCCGTCGCACGCTCAAGTCAGCGCGAGCTACCCAGGCAACCGTCGTCTCGGTTGGCTCGCGGACCAACACCGCCACGTCATCTCCAGCCAGCTCGAGATCGATCAGCGCGCCGGAAGCCACCGTGTCGGGCGTCTTCCAATCGAACGTCGGAGGAAAGCTCGGAGGTGCGAGCTCGACGCGGGAGTGGACCAAGAAGAGGGGCTCGGGCTCCCGAACCCAGAGCTGACAGGACTCCATCTCGTACTCACAACTCATCTCCAAAGTCGACGGTGTCCCCAAACACCCCTGGCCCGCCGGAACGCACAAGCGCCCGTCACTCTTTATCCGCGCCCGTTCGAGGCGGGCCGCCCACGGGAGCTCCAAGTCGAAGCTCAGCTCGCACTCGGCTTGGGCCACCCGCGCGGCGAATGGGGCCGAGGCACAGCTGCTCTCGAGCGCCAGACCTTCGGTGAGGCGACGACACCGACCGTCCGACCATCGCGATTTCAGGGGGGGCGGGTCTCTGGGCAACCGAGTCTCGACCGCCACCGCGTACCTCGGCGGCGGAAGCGCGTCGCACGCTTCCGTCGATCGTTCGAGGGGGTCGCTGAGGGCCTCGGCGTCCTCGGGCGTCGCGCCCAGATCCGCGCTCGAGTAGCCGATCAGGACGAGCCCGTCACCGTCCAGGCTCAGCGACCGGTCCTCCCGCGGATGGAGCCCGGTGGCTCGCTTGGGCCCGACCAGGGCCACCCAGTCCACGTCTTCCGGCAGCTCGAGAATCTCCGAATTTTCGGCGCAGCTCGAGAGCGCAGCCCACGCGGCCAGGATCGGTGCTCGCGGCAACCCAGATCGCGACCGCGCGAAGAACACGCCGTCAGTCCGTGTGATGGGGAGCGACGATACTCATCGGACGCATCGTCTGCGGCCGCGCACTCGGCGTTCCGTCGGCGTCGACCGCGTCGAGCACGGCATTCTCTTGTCGGAAGAAGCGCAGCGCCCACGGCTCACCGCGGTCTCGCGCGAGGTCGAGCAAGTCGTTCCAGGTCGTCTTGCGCAGGCGATTCACGAGCTGTTTCGCCAGTGAGATCCGATTCTGGTATTTCGCGGCTTCGACCTCCAACCGAGTGCGCTCGCGCAGCGCAGCTTCGAGAGTGCGACGCTTGAGCTCCAAGCGACCGCGGAACGCGGCCAACTCGGTCGCCGGCTCGTCGGCCAAGTCCTCCTCCAGATCTTTCGAAATCATGATCTCGGCGTTGTACGAGAGCCGAGTCATCTCGGTCGGGATCTCCGCGAAGTATTTTCGGTACAGCTCGTGGTCCACGCTTCCGCCCGAGAGGGAGAGGAGCTTCGCCTGAAACTCGAGGGCCACCTCATCCCAGGCATCGTCAGCGATCTCGACCATGGCCTGAGATTGCATCTTCGCCATGTCGAGGCCCGCGCCCTCCGCCTCGAGCTCCGCGAGCTTTTCCGAGGCCTGCTGATATTCGGACGCGAGGTGAGATGCCTCGTCGACGGCGGACAACCGAGCCGAGGTGTAAGAAGCTTCCAGTCGAAAGTCGCGAACGGTCATGTTCTCCGAGAGCTCGAGCATGGGCTCGGTCTAGCAGAGATCGTGTGCCGTGACCATGAGGACGTGGCGGGCTTCGCTCTCGGTGGTTTCTCCGCGCGCACGAGATTGCGCTGACCGGTCGTTGGCGGGACAATCTGTCGCACCGCCCTCCACCCAGACTCCTGCGAGTCGCGGTCGCGGGTACGACTCGGATGGAAAAGAACATGAGCTCGTCGCGACGAAGCCTGGCCTGGATCACGTGCCTCCTCGTCGCCGGATCGTGCAAGGATCCGGGGCGAATTTTCGTGTTCGACGGGTGGTCTACCGGTCGCGACCTCCACGTGTCCGGTCGTGTCGTCGAAGACCCCGGGGTCGCGCCGCCCCGAAGCGATGCCTCCAAGCTGGATAACTTGAGAGACTCGTTCGCCACCCTCGAGTCCGATGAGATCGTCGGCGCGATCGTCGAGCTCGAAGTGGGTACGACACGACTCTCCGCCACGACCGATCGCGACGGGCGCTTCGAGTTCGAGTCGGTCCTACCCGACACCCTGTCGGGCACGGTCAGTGTTCGCGTCCGGCTCTCCGAAGACCGCGGACACCGCACGCCCGAGGCTGTGGGCCTGGTTCACGTCTTTGGGTCGGATCGCGGTGTCGGAGTCATTTCCGATTTCGACGACACGGTCGCCGAGACGATGGTGACCGACACTCAGGCCATGCTCGCGAAGACTCTCCTCGAAAATCCGCGGCAACGAAAGGTCGTCGAGGGCGCTCCGGCCGCATATCGCGCCGCTCGATCGGCGGGCGCTCGTGCGTTCTTCTACGTCAGCGGCAGCCCCCACAGCTTGCATGATCGCGTCGCGCAGTTCCTCGAGCTCAACTCGCTGCCCCGCGGTCCCATCCTGCTCAAGAACCTGGAGCGGGACGGAGTCTTCGTTCAAGACGAGTACAAGCTCGGGAGGATCCGGCGAATCATGACGACGCTCCCCTCGCTCCGGTTCCTCCTCGTGGGTGACAGCGGTGAACGAGATCCCGAAATCTATCGGGCCGTCGCGCGGGAGTTTCCTGGTCGAGTCGTCGGCGTGTTCATTCGCCGGGCTCCCGGCGGCGACGACTCTCCGGAGCGCTTCGAAGGAATGACGGTGCTCGACGACTATGCCGCGGACCCGGGAGTCCTCGCGCGATCGGCGCGGCGCGCGATCGCGGAGCTCGACCCCAACGACGTGCTCAGCCCATCATTTCAGGCCGATTCTTCCGCCGAGCCTTCGGACCGAGCCCCGGGTTGGTTCCCCGTTCGAACCGGAAGCGTCGGCCCCACGCAGGCGGCGCTGTTGACCAACGGAGAGGCTTCGTTCGCGGCGAGGGTCGCGGCCCTGAGGGCCGCCCGACGATCGGTTCGAATCCAAGCGCTGATCTTCTCCGGAGACGAGTCCGGCCTCTTCCTGTCGCAGCTCCTCAAAGACAAGCAGCGAGCTGGCCTCGACGTCCGCGTCATCGTCGATGCCCTTTCGAACCTCTCTTGGCAAACGCAGTGGATGTATTTTGACCTCAAAAGACACGGAGTCGAGGTCGAGGGTTACGAGGCGCTGTACCTGCAGGCGCTCGGCGAAAAGATCGACCCCTCGGACCCGCTCGTGGCCAACAAACGCTATCACGACAAAATGTGGGTGATTGACGGTGAAGCTCCCGAAGGAGTCGCCATCGTCGGCGGCTTGAACATCGCCAATGAGTACTTTCGCGTCGAACCCACGCCGCTGCGGCGTTGGCGGGACCAAGACGTGGCGCTCCGCGGGCCGATCGTGTCCGATGTCGTGGCTGCGTTCGAGCGGAATTACGGCTACCTCAAGTCCATCAAGCGAGACCTGCCGGCCCTCGTGAATCCCGACAACTCATGGAAGCTGAGCTCGAAGGTCCTGAAGAAGATCGCCGGCGCGCCGGTTCCGTTTTGGCGACGCTCGGAGATCGAGGCGCTCGTCGAGCGGTCCGCTGCGACGCCGAGCTCACTCGTTTTTCATCCAGTAGCCGCGAGGTTTCTTCAGAGTCGGCCCAGGTTGGGGCAGGGCCAGATCGAACAGACGTACGTCCGCTTGATCGAGCGAGCTCGCAAGCGAATCAGCATCGTCAACGCCTATCTCATCCCCTCGAGGCCGCTCATCGCCGCCCTTCACGCGGCGGTTCGTCGTGGGGTTCAGGTTCGGCTGATCACGAACAGCCCGGAGACCAACGACATCGCGCAGATCGCGGTCCTGTCCCGTGCGACGTACTCATCACTCCTAGCGGTGAACCGAGAGTCGGCGGTCGAGGGCAGTCTGGAGATTCGGGAGTGGATCGGTCCGTCCCGGGGCGAGGGTACTCTCCACGCGAAGTACGCGATCTTCGATGACGAGGACGCCCTCGTGGGCTCGTACAATCTCGACCCGCGGAGCGCAACGTGGAACAGCGAGACGGCGGTGGTGCTTCGAGGATCCGAGCTCGTGGCTGAGTTGGTCCGCGTCTTCGAGGAGCGCGACCTGTCGCTTTCGCGGGCGGTCACGAGCGAGGACGCCGAGCGATTCGCCCACCCGGACCGGCTCGAGGAAAAATTCCGACTCTTGTTTGCGCTACCCATCGAGAAATGGCTCTGACGAGTCGACGCGAACGATCACGCGGCTTGATCACGCGGCTTGATCACGCGGCTTGATCACGCGGCTTGATCACGCGGCTTGAT
>CAYXDO010000236.1:8856-13859 GCA_964463485.1 uncultured Myxococcales bacterium
CACGCGGCTCACGCGTTCCCGCGAGTCACGTGCAGAACCTCGTCCTTGTCCGGGGCAACTTCACGCGGAGCTTCGACTCGATTGCGACCGCGTTGTTTGGCTCGATAGAGCCGTCGATCGGCGGCGCGCACGAGCTCTTCGAGCGAGGCACCGTCGTGCGGCATGGAGGCGACGCCGGCGCTGAAAGTGGCCTGGAACGGTGTTCCGTCGGCCCCGTGGAAAACGGACGCGCGAAATTCCTGGGCCGATCGAGTCATGATCCACTGCGCAGCCTTCGGAGTCTGTCCTAAGAACAACACGACGAACTCATCCCCACCCCAACGGCACTGCACATCCTCGGTTCGAAGGTGACCGGCCAAGACCCTCGCGAGCTGCCTCAGGACGCGATCTCCGGCGGGGTGGCCATGAGTATCGTTGATGCCCTTGAAGCGGTCGAGGTCGATGACGACCAGCGACAGAGGGAGTCGTTCTCGGGTCGCTTCGGCGATTCGGATGGACGCCAAACGGTAGAGCACTCTGCGGGTGAAGGCGCCGGTGAGTGCGTCCTGGTCGGACCTGGAGCGCAGAGTTCGGAAGCGCTCGAGCCGTGCACCGATCCGCGCGGCGAGCTCATCTGGCGGAATGGACTTGTCCATGAAGTCGTCTGCGCCGGCCCTGAAGCAGGCGGTGCGAGTTTGGGAGCTCGCGGTGGAACCCAGAAAGACCACGGGGAGATCTCTCCAAGACGGGGCCATTCGGATCACACGGCAGAGCTCGATTCCGCTGCCTCCGTCACCCATGTCGACGTTCACCAAGAGGAGGTCGAGGTGTTCGAGCAACCCGTCGAGGGATCCGCGCGGGTGATCGATCACGCGAAGCTCGAGGCCCGCCTGCTTCATCGCAGGCTCGATGGATCGAGCGTAGGCCTGGTCTGGCTCGATGCAGAGTACGAGCTTGGCGCGGGGAGTGTTCGCGCTGAGAAAGGCTTGAACCGCTTCTTCGAAGTCCTGCTTCTGAACCGGTGCCGCCAGGAATACGGCGGCGCCCGCGCGCATGGCCATCATGTGTCGCTCGAGGCTCAAGTCGGCCGATGCGCAGGCCCAGGGAACGCCGGACTGAATTGCCTGCAGGGTCTCGACGAGTTGAAAGCCGGAACCTGGGACCTCGAGGTCGATGTCGACGAGAAACCCATCGAAGCGGTTCTCGCGTGCCAGGTCGATGGCCTGCTCTCGCGTGCGGGCCGACCTCACCTGAGCGAAGGTCTGCCGCGCCATGGCGGTGACGCTCGCATGAGTCGGGCCGTCGGTGCTGACGTAGAGAACCTGGGTGACTTCGTGTCGCGGAGGAGGGTTCGCGCCGAAGCTCTTTATCTCGACGCCAAGCTCCTCGAGCGCCCGCTGCTCGGCTCGTTGAATCTGCCGCACCAGCTCGGCGTGACGACTCGGATTTTGCATGAGCGCAGACAGCAAGTGCTCTATCGTGCTCACCTCACGCGCGACGCCGGAGAACCCGTGCGCTGCAGCCGCGTGGTGCAGCCGCTGCGCCTCGATGAAACACTCATTGGCCCGCCGGGGGACGTCCGCGGTCGCCACCGCCGACTCGATGGACTCTCCGAGGCCCGCGATGGTTTGTCGAAGTGTCTGGGCATACTCGGCCAGTAGGCTCTTGACTCCTGCCGACCAGCCTGCGAGGTCCGCAGTTCCAAGCGCGTCCTTCGGCTCCTCGACCTCGACACCAAGCGCGCGCTCTACGAACTGTACGAGCTCCGTCGCGCTCAGCGGGGAGGCGAGCACCGCGTCGGCGCCCACACGCGTGGCCAAAGCCTGTCGCGCCGGCCCCTTCAAGGGCTCGCTCGTCAACACTACGACCCGGCATTCTGCGCTCCCTTCCCTCAGCTTCGCCGTGAGCCACGACGTCGTGGGCTCCGACCCCGCGCTCGAAACGACGACGAGATCAATCCGGTGCTGCTCCGCGAGCTTCTTGGCTACCTCCAAGCTGCCCGCCTCCAAAGCGAGAAAGCCACGGTCGCGGAGCGCCTGGCCGAAGAGAGCGCGGAGCGAAATGTCCCCCACGCAAATGAGCACGGAGCCCGACAACTCGAAGATCATCGCCAGGCGACCGCCCTGTGTCGAGCGCCTTGATTCGAATCCTGCCGCTGACTTCGAAATCCAGGCAACTCAGCCGCGCGGCGCATCCAGAGAATCCCGCGTCGAAGTCAGCGG
The DNA here is from genome assembly GCA_964463485.1 of uncultured Myxococcales bacterium. GTDB lineage: Bacteria > Myxococcota > Kuafuiibacteriia > Kuafuiibacteriales > Kuafuiibacteriaceae > CAYXDO01. Next base: position 11,058 of record CAYXDO010000236.1, read on the forward strand.
CTTCAGAAGATCGCCGGCTCATGGTGTAAGCTGCGGCGCGGATGACATCCCCGAGGACCGGTGCTCTGGCTGCCTTCGGCGTCTGCCTTTCGGCCTGCGGACAGCGAGAGCTTCCTCCGCTGAGTGCGCCCGAGGGAGCCAAATCGATCCTGCTCGCGGCTCGCACCGCCGATCGCGTCATCGCGCACGCGAGCATGGGTTCAGACTGGACCGGAACGCTCGACCCAGGGACGCTCACGGCATTTTTCTTCGATCGGTCGCTCGTCGAGCTGGATCTCCCGGAGGGCGACGTTCATCTTCTCTCTCAAGGGACCGAGGTGGCGCGAAAGGTCCCAGTGTGGATCCAGGCGAACCAGCTCACCGAAGAGGCGAACGAATGGGTCGACGGAGCCGACCCGGCCACTCTCACCCATCTTCGGTTGCCCATCGTCGATCGTCGTCGGTGCGTAGGTCGGGGCGGCTGCTTTCCCGCCAACGCCATCACCGAAGAGGATCTTTTTTGCATGGAGCCCTGCGCGGTCGAGGATCCCGCCCTACCGGAACCTCCCGTCCCACCCGAACCCGTAGAGTCTCCGCGTCTTGTTCCCTGTCCCTTTGGATGGGCAGCGGTCGCCACCGAGGGTTCCGCGATTTGCTCGCCGCCCGCGGTGAGTGAGTTGGTCTGTTCGCCGGGCTCGGCGCGCTTCGGCTCCGACACCTGCGCGCCCGTGGGTTCCGAGTGTCCCGCCGTGGGTGAATTTGGAGACACCAGCGGTGCGACCCTCTTCGTCTCCGTCGGCGCCGAGCCCGCCGGCGATGGATCGCGGGCCCGTCCTTTTCGAACGATCTCAGCGGCAGTGAGCGCCGCTCGGGCTGGCGAGGTCATCGCGCTGGCGATGGGTCGCTACTCCCCTCCCGTGCCCGTGGAAGTGCCCGTGACGGTCATGGGAGCGTGTCCGCTCGGAACGGTCCTCGAGTCCCACGATCCGCTGGCTTCGGCGTTTGTCGTCATCGCTCCCGGAGTGACGATTCGAAATCTGGGCATCGAACGAGTCAATCACGCCTTCGCGGTGGCGAGCTCGGGGAGCCTCACCGTGTCTGACGTCGTGATTTCGGACGTCGACGTCGGGGTGGCGGCCGAAGGTTCGGTCGAGCTTCGACGCGTGGACCTGCGGCGTGCGAGAGTTGGCCTCGCCCTCAGAGCTGCGGAAGCGAAGATCTCGGAGTTGTCGATGAGTCAGCTCGCCAGCTATGGGTTGCTCGCGGAGCGGGGCGCCGAGGTGCGCGCCACGAACCTCGACCTCCGCGACGCGACCCAGGGACTCATCGCGCTGACGGGCGCGAGACTCGTGCTGAGTCATGGGTCGGTACGAAGCTCAGGAGAGATGATTCGGGCCGCCGGCGCCCACCTCGAGCTCGACGACGTCGTCTTGTCTTCGACGGTTGGAGCGGGGATCGGAGTCAAGACGGCGGACGGTGCGACCGTCGTTGCTCGGCAGCTTCACGTGGACAATGTCTTTCGCGGCATGGAGCTCTGCGGGGCGACCGCGACCGTCTCCGATGCAGTCGTCAGCAGGAGCAGCGGCACTGGCATACTGGCTTGCGGGGGGCCGGTGAAGCTGGAACGAATCTCGATCTCGGATGTCCCGGTCGGACTCGATGTGAGGCAAGCGAAAGCGCGGGCGTCCGACCTGGATTGCCGTCGGGTTGGCTTTTGTGTGGAAGTTCTGGAAGGCGCGGAGCTCGAGTTGGACCACGCGTGGGTCGCGGGCGTCAACATCGGCGTGTGCGTCCAGCCAGGCGGGCGAGCGACGATCTCGGACTTCACGGCGACGGGAGAGATGGTCGGGGAAGCCGGTGTGGAGTCACAAGGTGCGACAATTCTTCGGCGTGCCCGGATCTCACGCTTTGCCGGGTTCGGAGTGGCCGTTCACGCGGGCGAGCTGTCGGGGTCCGACCTCGAAATCGACGACATCACACCGACCGTGGAGGGCTCCGGAGTGGCCGTATTTGCCCAGCGTGGAACCACCGGGCGCTTCGAGAGAGTGCGACTTTGGGGCCGTCACGGAAGCTCCTTGTTCAGATCCTTCGGCGGCGCGATGGAGCTTCGCGATTTTCGTGTGGAGTCGGATCCCGACCTTGGCCACGCCGCCATAGAGAATTGGGGAGGACCGATGACGATCGACCGGGTCTCGGTAGAAGGGGGTGAGTTCGGCATCTTGACGAGCTCCGACGTCGGCCGACCCGACATGGTCTTGGAGGACGGTCTGGTGGCCACGAACGTCGAGGTCGCGGCGTCGCGCCGAGCCGGGATTGCGGCCTTTCACCTCGCCGATATGAGAGCCTCGAGGGTATCGATCGCGAACGCGGCTGGCGCGGGGATTCTGGCGACCGACGACTCGTCCGCGTTCGCAGAAGACGTGACGATTCGGGGGACTCGCCTCGGAACATACGGCGGAGCGGTCGTCGCCGCCGAGAACGGCCAACTCTCGCTGCACCGCTTCTCGTTGCAGGACGGAGACTCCAGCGGCCTCGTGTTCGCGGGCTCCATGACGGGCTCACGCTTGGGCCGTCTCGAGGTGAGCGAAGGGGTCGTTCGAGGGCACCGCGTCGGCCTAGAGCTTCGTGGCGCCGACGAAGACCTTCGTGCGTACCTCTCGAAGGTGAGATACGAGGACAACGCCGCCACGTTCGTCGTGGGTGGTCAGTGACATCATCGTCGAGACGCTGGGGCCCTTGGAGAGCACGGGGAGGTTGAGTCCGCGAAGCTTAGGGCCCGTTAAAGAATTACCGGATCAACTCGGTCTTCGATGGCTCCGAAGG
>CAYXDO010000237.1:0-13614 GCA_964463485.1 uncultured Myxococcales bacterium
ACGCCAGCCCCGCCTTGTCGATCTTCTATGGTACCGGCTAGGCCGGGTTATGCTCTCCTCGTGGAAGCGTACGAGCCCTTCGTTTCCCTCTTCGTCGCCATCGGGGTCGGACTCCTCATCGGGCTCGAACGCGAGCGCAGCGTTCCGGCCGACGAGGAAGCCACTCTCCTGGCTGGAGCGCGAACTCACCCGATGTTCGCGCTGGCCGGGGCCGTGTCCATGATGATGAGCCGCGAGCTCGGAGTCTGGGTGTTCGGCGTCGTCCTCGCCGGCGTGCTCTCGCTCGTCGGAATTGCCTACGCCGATGACGTCAGGAAGGAGCGAGATCGAGGACTGACCTCCGAAGCCGCGTTCGTCATGGCGTTCCTCCTCGGAGGCTTGGTCATGACCCACTCCGTCATCGTCCCTGATTCCAAGCGACTCATCACGGTGGTGGCGATCGGAGTCATCACGACGACCCTGCTCTCCCTGAAACCCACTCTGCATGGGTTCGCCAAGAAAGTGTCGCGCGAGGACGTGGTCGCGACGATGAAGTTCTTGGTCGCGGCGGTGATCGTCCTGCCGCTGTTGCCAGATCAGGTTTATGGTCCGCTCGGAGCGCTCAACCCCTTCCACATCGGCACGATGATCGTACTCATCGCGGCCGTGCAGTTCGTCGGTTACGTGGCCAGCCGGGCGCTCGGAGCGGGTAAGGGGCTTGGCGTCACCGGACTCATCGGAGGGTTGGTGTCGTCGACCGCCGTGACCCTCTCGATGGCGGCCAGAGCCAAGCGAGAGCCCGCCGTGGTCGCGCCCGCCTCGCTCGCCGTAGTGCTTGCTTCCTCCATCATGTTCGCGCGGCTGTTCTTGGTGGTTGCGCTGGTGAACCACCAACTGATTCGCGATCTATGGATTCCGATGGTGAGTCTGATGATCGGAAGCGCCCTGACGAGCGCGCGCCTGTACTTCTCGAGCCGCTCCGTCGAGGCGACCTCCGAACGCATCGAGGTGAGAAATCCGTTCGAGCTCGGCTCGGCGATCCGGTTTGGTCTATTGTTCGCCGCCGTGATGGTGGTGGCGAAGCTCGCCAACGAGTACGCCGGGGATCGTGGTGCCTACCTCACGGGCCTGATAGCAGGAGCTCCGGACGCCGACGCCGTCGCGCTCGGCATGGCGAGGCTCGCTTCGGAAGGCGTCGATAGCCGCGTCGCCTCTACCGCGATCTTGCTCGCCGCAGTCTCGAACACCTTCACCAAGGGAGTGCTCGGCGCAATCCTCGGCGGCAAGGCCTTCGCGAAACGGATCACCCCCTCCTTCCTCATGATCTTCGCGTTCGGCGGAATCGGAGTCGGAATCATGTGGGTCTGGGCGACGGCCCGGAGCTCACTGGTGCCGTGAAGAGCCGACCTCGGACGCGATCGATCACGAACAGACCGAGGGCGAAGGGTACTCCGATCAACCAGTCAGTGGGCTCGAGGCTCGCCGTTCCGAAGAGCGCTTGACCAGCGCTCGAGTAGACGACGGCGCAAATTGTCAAAATCTCCACGGCGAGACCCACCCAAATGAGTCGATTTCCACGGAGCGGCGGGGACTCCGACGAGTCTTGGCTGCGGCGGCAAACGAACAGATTGGCCACCTGAGTCACCACGATCGCGGCCAGGCACGCGGTGGTGGCGCGAAGGTAGAGCGGGTCGCTAGCGGGGAGGGACCCTCCCGCATAGCCGCCTCGATGGAGCACGACGAAAAAGGCCGTCATCGCGGCGGCGGCTTCGACGATTCCCAGCAGACCGTAGGCGCGCAGCAACAATCTGGGCGACAGCAGACGTGCCTTCTTGTTCCTCGGGGGTCGCTTCATCACGTCGGGCGCAGGAGGCTCTGCACCAAGAGCGAGCGCCGGGACGAGATCGGTCCCGAGGTCCACGGCGAGGATTTGGACGATCGTCAGCGGCAGCGGAATCCGCGCGAGCACGAACGCCAAATAGGGGACGATCTCGGGGACGTTCGAAGTGAGGATGTACGTGAGAAACTTTTCGATGTTCGCGTAGACCGCGCGACCTTCCTCGATCGCCGTGGTGAGCGTCGCAAAGTTATCGTCCGTGAGTACGATGTCGGCGGCCTCCTTGGTCACGTCGGTGCCGCGTCCCATGGCCACCCCGACGTCGGCGGCCCGGAGGGCCGGCGCGTCGTTTACACCGTCTCCGGTGACTGCGACAACTTCCCCTCGCCGACGCAAGAGGCTCACTACTCGCATCTTCTGGGCGGCGTCCAGTCGCGCGAGCACGATCTCCGGGCGGGCGAGCGCGATGATCAGCTCGGCGTCGTGCTTGCGCTCGAGCCCCTCTCCAGTGAGGACGAGCGCTCGGTCGGAAGTCACCAACCCAATCTCTTTCGCGATCGCGACCGCGGTCTTCGGATGGTCACCGGTCGCCATGATCACTCGAATCCCAGCGGATCGGCAGCTGCGAATGGCCGCGGGCACCTCCGGTCGCGGGGGATCGAGCAGGCCCACGAGTCCGACCACGGTCAGGTCTCCTTCGGCGCCGTCCCAAGGCGACCGCAGCTCGCGTCGAGCCACCGCGAGCACGCGCAGGCCCTGCTGGCTGAGTTGATCAGCCGCAAAGTCGAGCTCGCGGCGGGCTCGATCGTCGAGGGGATGACGCCCGGCTCCGAGGTCGTATGCCGTCGAGAGGGCAAAGATGGACTCCGGAGCGCCTTTGGCGAACAACACGAGGCCCGCCGGGGTCCTGTGAATCGTCGAGAGTCTCCGCCGATCCGCGTCGAAAGGGATCTCATCGACTCGAGGATGGCCAGCCCGAAGCTCGGCCGACGCGGACTCACCCAACACTCGCTCGGCGAGCTCCACGAGCGCGACCTCAGTAGGGTCGCCGAAGTGAGTGCGTCCGTTGGCGCCCACCCGCGAGTCGACGTTTTCGCACAACAGGCACGCCGCGAGCATATCTGCTTGATCACTGCCCAACGAGTCCACGTGGTGCAATTTCCCGACGCTTCGGTCCTCGTCAGGCCGGCCGAAAACTCTCTCCGCGCGCATTCGATTTTCGGTGAGTGTGCCGGTCTTGTCGGTGACGATGACGGTGGCGGATCCCAACGCCTCGACGGCCGGCAGGTGCCGCACGAGAGCCCGCTTCTTGGCCATCCTCCGCGCACCCATCGCGAGGGCCAGCGTAACCGTCGGAAGGAGTCCCTCGGGAACGTTCGCCACGATGATGCCGACGCCGAAGAGGAGCGCTTCGACCTCGGGCAGGCCAAGCGCGATCCCGATCGCCGCGAAGGCGACGCCCAACAGAGTAGCGAGGATCGCGACCAACCGGGACACCCTCTGGATCTCTCGCTCGAGGGGCGTTGGTCCCTGCCGAGTCTCCTGAGCCAGGTGAGCAAGGCGAGCAAACCGAGTGCTCTTTCCGGTCTCGAAGACCACTGCCAAGCCATGGCCTGCGACGATCGTGGTCCCAGCGAGCACGACGTTGGAGGCGCGCAGGAGGTCCGTCTCCGAGCTGGCGCGAGTCTCGAGACTCAGGGGGACGGACTCACCCGTGAGTGTGGAGACGTCCGAGGTGAGCCCAAACGCCTCCACGACGCGGGCGTCGGCAGAGACTCGATCCCCAGCCTCGAGACGCAGAATGTCCCCCGGCACGATTTGAGTTGCGTCCACTTCGATGGGCTCGCCCCCTCGTGTGAGTAGCGCTCGAGGAGGAAGCAGCTTCTCGAGCGCGGTCAGCGCTCGCTCGGCCCGGTGCCGCTGCCAGAAGGAGAACGTGCCGTTTACGACGATCACCAGCAGGATGGCGTGGCCGAGGGCCGCCATGCCCGACGCCGGGTCGGCGCTCGCCGCGAAGTATGCCAGGCCCGCAGCCACCCAGAGAATCAGCGCGAAGAAGTTGAAGAATTCAGCCAGCAACACCCGAACCGGGTGAGTGCGAGCCAGGCGCGCGATTTCGTTCGGCCCGTGCTCGTGAAGCCGCGAGGCGGCGCTCTCCGCCGACAGCCCCTCGGTCGTGGTCTCGAGCCGCAGCAAGGCCTCGACGACGTCGGTCTTGTGAAGCTCCACGAACGGCGACCGACTACCTCACCTGGAGCAGAGACGCACGAACTACAAGTCCCCGCAAGCTCGCAACCCCTGGTTCGGCCCGTAGCCTGCCGCCGTCCGGGACCGCGCGAAATGCGGTGAGCGAAGCGAACCTGCCGGCCGGTCGGATTCACTCCACCGGGCGCCGACAATTCACCGGCGTCTCAGGTCGATCGTCGCGACTCGATGGTCGCTCCTGCCGCCTCCAACGCATCGAGGAATTCGTCCCGCTGCTCCGGGGTCACGAAAATTCGGGCGGGACCTTCGATGAGTACTCCGGACGCCAGAGTCGTCGCGTAGACCTTCGTGTTCTTGCCGTCCATTCGGTAGATGCCGGTGTAATATCCATTGACGGCCGTGCCTGCAAGCCTCCAGGCGCCCTCGGGGACATGAGTTCGGACGCGCAAGGAGCTCGTTGCCCAGTCTTTCTTGGAAAACATCGTCTGCACGTACAAACGCCCTCCTCCGATCTCGTATTTGAGACGCCGCGGGCCCCTCAACAGCAACGCCACCAGCGCGACGACGGTGACGCCGACGAAGAGGAACACGATCCCCAGTATCAAAGAGATGCCCGTCGAGACGGGTCGATCGAGCTCTACCTTCATCGGGGTGCTGGATTCGAGGTACTTCAAAAACGCCTCGGGGTCGGGCGGCGTGAGAAAGATCGGGCGCTCCTCTCCCGTCACCGTCAGGAGCACTCCGAATCGGTTGCAGTTGGTGGCCTGCCAAACCGTGCCCACGGACCCGTACGTCCAACGACCGGCGCAGTAACCGGGGAGCGACGTACCCATGCTGCGTCGGCCCCAACCCAAGTCCACCGCTCTCTTCGTGGTGATGTCACTCAGCCGAACGATCTTCTTTCCGTCCAAGATGGATCCCGTAGTCACGAGGAGGCTCTCCGAGGTGATCTCGTAGGTCGCCGCGAGGCTGCCGCTCAGCAGCGAAAAGGTGAATCCGAGCGGCACGACCAGCACGAAGACGAGAATCACCGCGAGGATGCCGGGGACCTTCGACTTGACCAACGGCGGACGAAATTCGCGAAGACCTGTCGGGCGTTCCATGGCAACACCCTCGGATCGTGGGAGCTTCTAGTCAACTCATGACGACCGAAGCTGAGTACGGATCGGCCGCGCACTCAAAGCAGCTTGGCGAGCTCGGAAGTCAGATCCCTCACGATGATCGATGCGTCCGCACGAGCCAAGTGGGCGGCACATCGCGGGCTCGCCACGACCAAGCGTTGGGCGCCGCTCTCTCGGAAGGCCGCCACTCGGGCTTCGGCCATCGCAAGCGCGGTGGAGGAAGCGACCAGGGGCAGGAGCCCCGAGGCGCCGCAGCAGTCCACACTGCTGCCGGAGAGCCCCGGCACCGCCGCCGGAATGGATCCGGTCGCGAGCGCCAGGATTTTGCGCGGGGTGGACACCAAACCCGAACGACCGAGGCGGCGCGCGGTGGCGCAGGTGTCGAGGTACGCGAGCTTGGGCGCCTCGCTCGCACGATCGTCTCGACGGTGGGCAGCTCCAGCTTCGATCGGCGCGGACTCACTCACCCCGAAGTGTTCGGCGAGGAGCTCCACGACCGAGATCACCTCGGGCTCGAGGGTCACCCCAAACTCTGCATATCGACGCGCGAAGGTCTCGGCGCAGGCGGGGTCGTGCACCACGAGGCGCTTTGAGGAGGATAGCCTCTGGGCCACTCGCTTGGCGTGGGCCACGAACCCCTCCAGGTCCCCCGCCCAGAGAAGAGGCAACCCACAGCAGGCCGACGAAGCCTCGGTGATTTGGATTTCCTGAATGCCTCGAACCAACACGGTCTCGAGGAAGCTTTGGGCCGCCTCCGGCCGTTCCGACAGAGTCGTGCAGCCAGGAAAATAGACGTCATGCCCGGCACGCGGACTCACCGATGAGTACGCGGCCGCGACGACCTGTTCGAGCACCGGCTCGAGCGGGACTCCCGTCGGGTTGCCCGCGATGGCGAAGTGGCCGCGAACCTCCTCGACGACCGACGGCGCGGCGTGGCCGGCGAGCACGCGCGAACGAGCCAGCATGACCCACAGCGAGACGTCGTTTTTGTGGAGGCACGCCTCGGTGCAAGCGCCGCACGACGAGCAGCTCCACGGCAGCGCTCCTACCGACTCGGCCTCGATTCGTCCGCGCTTCAACAACCCACTCGTGACCACGAGATTCCACGGCGAGGAAGTCTCTCTGGCTTGGGCCTCGGCTACTGGGCAGGCGTGACGACAAAGCCGGGGGCAGCTCGCGCAGGTCGCGATTCCGGCGTCTTCTCTCTGGGACAACTGACTCAACAAGCTCACCAAACGTCTCCCCGGCCGCGCAACACACCCGAAGGATCGATGTCCGCAGAGATCGCGCGCGCGAGATCCTCCCAGACGTCGTGCTTGCGAAGTCGACGCCCTGCGAGCAGTCGCCCGCCCGCGGCCTCGCCCGCTTCGGCCGCGTTGACCCGCGTCTTGCGGTCGACCACACGCGCCACCACCACGGCTTCTTCCGGCGTGAGAAAATCCACCCAAGCCTCACCGCCGCCGGCTTCGCGCGAGACCATCAGGACCTGCTCCAGCCGACTCCACGGCGTCGCGATCTCGACGACCGCGTCGAAGCGGCCGCCCAGCGGGTCGTCGCCCTCCCCGCGCGCCCCAGAAAGCTCGGACGCGGTGGACCCGACGATCGCGAGCTCCGCGCGCAACAGCTCGTCACTCGAAGCCGCAAGCTCCATGGACACTCGATTCGGGAGAGTGAGTCGTGCAGCCGCGGGCCGCGTCCCTCGACGCAAGACCAGCCGCGCGTGCTCGATCGCGAGCGCCATCGAGTCGAACGTGAAAGAAACGACCTCGCGACACCTCGGGACCGGCGCAATGCGAAGCGTGGCGCGGGTGAGGATGCCAAAACGCCCCTCCGCGCCGATCAGCGCTCGATCGAGCTCGGGGCCCGTCGCCGATCTTGGGACGGGGCGCGTCTCCATCGGAGATCCGTCCGCGAGTAAGCCGCGCGCAGCGAAGCACAGATCGTCGAGATCGCCGTGTTGGGTCCCGCGGCGCACGAGCAGGTTGCGCGCGAGGCCCGCGCCGACCGAGCGGCCCACCGCGCGAGGGTGGATGCGCCCGAGTGTCAGCCCCTGGCGGTTCAGCATCGCCTCGAGGTCACTCACGACCGCGCCCGCTTCGACTTCGACGAAACAAGAGATCGCCGAGAGTCTTGTGATGCCAGCGAGCTTGGAGAGATCGACCCGAACGGCCGCGCCCGGAGCTCGGTGGCCGGTTTGGTCGGTGATGACGGGCGTGCCGCGGACGTGAGAGATGCGGAGCACCGAGGCGAGCGCGTTCTCGTCAGGAGGCCTCACGGTGGTGCGGCTCCCAGAACCCAACAAATTTTTTTCTCCGACCGCGATGCGGATCTCGTCGGGCAGGCCGTAGGTGCTCTTCACGCGACGGCGCCCGGTGCGAGGCGGCGCGTTGGCCAGTCCGAGCTTTCCGGGGTTCATGATCCCGCGCGGGTCGAACGAACGCTTGAGCGCGCCGAAGAGCCGCATGCCTCCGGGCCCGTGCTCGCGGGCCATCGCGTCCGCTTTGAGCTCGCCGACTCCGTGGTGATGCGAGGCGGTCGCGCCGGCTTCGTGCGCTGCGGCGAGCGCGTTGCGCCAGATGCGATCATATCGTTGGAGAACCAACGATGTATCGCCCTGGTCGGGAGCCGCGCTCGCGAACGTGAAGTAGATGGAGCAGCCTTCCGCATAGGCGTGTGAAAAGTGCGCCATCACGAACGCGTCGCGGCCGATCGCCTTGGAGACGGCGTTGTACGTGGGCAGCAGTCGGTCCCACGTGGCCGCGACCTCCATGGTGTCGGTGAACAAGCCGTTCTCCCAGGCCTTCGATTGTTTGAAGCTCACGTTGTAGCGGTTCTGGTACCAATGCTCCCCAGGACCCGGACCGAGGTCGGAACCCTTGGCCCCCAAGCAGATCCGCTCCGCCTCGGCCATCTCCGCGGCGACCCTCGCGGGCTGCCCTTCGAAACCCAAGACGAGCAGACACTCCTCGGGCACGGCTCGCCGAGCCGTGTTCAACACGAGCGGGGACCCCACCACCGAGCGGACCGTTCCGCGAACGATGGCTTTGGCCAACCCACCAGGCCCGAGCCGACCGGAGCCCGGAATACGAGAGACGAGCTCCCCGAAGAGCCCCTTGGCCCTGCTGGCGAGGGCGTCGAGCGACCCTGCCTCGTCCTCGCCCGATCCGTGACCGCGGCCGAGAAAGGTATCGAGGCCGTCATAGAGCCGTACGACGGCAGGCCTCAGGCCCGCGCGAAGCATCAGTCGAATCGCTTCGATCCCCGCGTCGACCTTCGGGAACGAAAAGCCCCAGAGCTTGCGCGCTTCGGGAACGGGACGAATACGAAGCTTCGCCGCGGTGATCACGCCGAAGGTGCCTTCGGATCCGAGGATCAGCGCGGTGTAGTCCGGCCCTGGGCCCGCGTGTGAGCCGAACGCGTGCGTGAGGATTCGGCCCGGCGCCACGAGCTCGAGGCCGAGCGTCATGTCCTCGATCTTCCCATAATGAGTCGAGCACTGACCGGCGCTCCGAGCTGCGAGCCAACCCCCGAGCGTGCTGCAGCCGATCGACGACGGAAAATGACCGAGGGTGTAGCCGCGCTCCTCGAGCGCTCGCTCGAGGCGCTCGCCGATGAAGCCGGTCTCACACTCGGCGGTCAAATCGGCGTCGGAGATCGAACGAAAGGCGCGCATACGCTTGACGTCGACGGCGATCCCACCGCGAGAAGGCCGAGCGCCCCCGGCCACGCCGGAGCCCGCGCCGTACGGGACGATCGGGATCTCGAGGTCGTTGGCGAGCGCGAGGACCCGCGCGACCTCCTCCCGCGTTTCGGGCCACACAACGCAGATCGGCCCTTGCAACGGCTCTCCAGCGTACGCGCGGATCAAGTCGCGCGGCCAACAGTCCCGAGCGTACGCCAGCCGATCGACGTCGTGTACCGAAACCGCGCCCGCACCGACGATGCGAGCGAGGTCCACGACGAGCGCCGCGCCGGCAGCTTCACGAGTGAGAATCGACGTCACGTTGCCCGAGGCACGGTGCCACAAGCCGAGTCGCCGGGCGAGCGGGAGTCGCGGCGACCTTGCCCACCTGTCTGCACAGACCTCGGATTGCGCCGCGTCGAAAAACCGGCGACAACTAGCGCGTGACTGACACAAATTTGACCGAACTGGCCACCGAGGAGGGCGAGCTCGATCCCTCCGAGCTCGAAGGCGTGACCGGCGGGGTCGCCGTCAACGTGGAGCTCGGCGGCACGAGCCTCGAGAAGAGGACTGAGGTCAAGGACGCGCACGATCGGTACGCGAATTAGGAAGTCTCATACTGACGAGAAATCAGGAAGTCTCATGCCGATCGACTGAATCGAATGAGAAAGAACCGAGCTGGCTCCCGACCCAGCTTGAATCGCGCCGTGATCGGCCGTAGCGCAAACTTCGCGTCGTATACCGGCGAAATGAGCTCGACCCGCACGCCTTGGCCAAGAGCGAGCTCGCGGATCCTGTCGTGCGTCAAGAATCCCTCCGATTTCAACCCATCCGACGCAAACCCATACCTCTTCAAGAAATCCAACCTGCGCTCCTCGACCATCCGACGACCGGACTCTGCATCCCGATACACAGGCGTGTCCATCACGACGACCTCGCCCGCCACCCGAAGGGCCTCAGCGAGCGTCGCTTCGTAGCGCTCCGAGTAATGAAACGACGCATTGAAGATCGCGAGGTCCACCGACCGGTCCCCAAACGGTAGCACGTCATTGGAAGCCATCACCGGCACGACCATGGGCCCGTAGCACGCGCACACGCCAAGGCCGTCGTGGGGATCGTCGGAGATATCGACGGACCACACGAGCCCGAACGCGCTCAGGCGATGGGAGAGCCAACCGTTGCCCGCGCCGAGATCGAGGAATCGCACCCTGGCGCGATCACGAGTCAGCGGGTCGACCAACTCCCGAATCAAAGCTTCGTAACTCTTTGCGCGAACCCTCCACTCGTCCCTTCGCGGCCCCTCGACACCGAAGGGCAGCGCTCTGTATGACTCCATCGAATCGAACCGCCGCCCCTCCGCATCGCGTACGATCGAATACTCCCGCCGGAACTTCGCGAACCTCGAACCGTCCGTGTCAAAGAGCGCACGCCAAATACCGTCGACCTTCGGGATGGACTCACACCCTGCCGGGCAACTCACTCGTTCGTCGCCTCCCTTCATCACCTGCCGGCACACTCGACACACGAACCCCGAAGCACCGCAAGCCGAAGACTCACTCACCGCGCTCGACCTCGTGTTCGGCCGCCGCCATCGCCAGCTTCGCCTTCGTCGCCCGCACGAAGTGCTTCGCCGCAGAGAACCTTCGACCCTCCGACTCGAGCCTCTTTTGCTCGACGGAATGAACAATCCAGTCTCGCGCGTGCTCGTAATAACGACGAGACTTCCGCCCCAAGACCGTGTGGTCCCGGTCCGACCCCTCCGACCAAGCCCGTAGAGGGACGACACGGTCTTTCACCTTCTCGAAGTAGCCGGTGCCCTTGATCGGGTAGGCCACCGTCGTCAACACCTGATCCGGCATCGCCTCCACGAGATGCTCCACCGTCGCCTCGATGTCCGCGAGCTCCTCGCCTTCGTACCCGACCATGACGAAGGTACCCACCGAGATCCCATGTCGACGCGCCGCCTTCACCATCTCGCGCATTCGGGCTGCGTCCGTCTTCCTCGACATCGCGTCCAAGACGCGCTGAGACCCACTCTCCGCGCCGATCCAAAGCTTCTGACAGCTCATTCGGGCCAGCCCGGCCAGGACGTCCTCGTCGAGACAGTCCTCGCGAGTGATCGTTTCGAACGGAGTATTCAGTCCCCGACGGGTCAGCTCCGCCTCGTATTCGAAAAACCACCTTCGATTGATCGTGAACACGTCGTCGGCGTACCAAAGTCTATCGGGCGCAAACGTCGCTCGAATCAGCTCGACTTCGTCGGCGACGTTCTTGACCGAACGTCGGCGATGGGAATGCCCAAAGACGGTGTGGCTACACCAGTCACAGCGAAACGGGCAGCCGCGCGCGGTGATGATCGACACGGCACCATACCCATGCCGGTCCCGCCAAGCAGACAAATATTGGGAAACCTCGATCAAATCCCGCGCCGGAAAAGGTTGCGCGTCTAGCTCGCGGATCTTGTCACGCGGTCCCGAAGACACGACTTCGCCCCCTGCCAGCCAGGAGAGTCCGGACACGGCTAGCAGGCCTGCCTTGTCCGAGCCATCTCGCTGCAGCCTGGGGATGAGCTCTTCGAGCGTCCTCTCCCCCTCCCCTTCCGCCACGAAGTCGGCGCCCGCGCGAAGATACTCTCGCGCCCACGGAGCAGGGTCCGGCCCCCCCACGACGACCGGAAGCTCCGCCAAGCGGCACTCGCGAATCAGCCTCAAGACGTTTTTGCGAGTCATGAGATTCGCATAAATCCCGACCACGCTCGGGCGTGTCGCGCGAATCCGAGCGGCCGTCGCCTCGAGACTCCCAAAAGTCGTGTCCGCGACTTCGACCGTGAAGCCCTTGGCGCGCAAGTGAGCGGCCACGTAGAGGAGTCCGAGAGGCGGATGGGGCCGCATGATCTCTCGCTCTGCGGAGTCTTCGGCCAAGCAATACCCATGCGTGAGCAGTACGTCCAAAGTCACTCTGAATCCTCACTGGGCCGACGCGCCTCATCGAAAGTCATTCGTGATCGGAGCGGACCGATTCCGTGCTTTCGAGCGGCCAGCCGCCGAAGCGCCATGCGGTCGCCCGGGATCTTGGCCCACCTCGCGACCGCGCCTGCAGCCAAACGCAGATGGCTCGGCCGGGCCTTCGTCGGCGCGGCCAACACGGACTCGAGCTCCCTCGTCACGAGTCGCGCTCGGTGCTCTCGATGCACGGCGCGATGGAGCCGCCTATAGAAGGCCGAGGTGAACGGTCCCTCGTACATCATGTCCAAGTCGTCAGAGTCCACCCAGTTCCGCTTGGCGCCGAGCTCCTCCCGCACCGACTCGTAGAATCGCGTGCCTGGCAGCGGGTAGGAGACCGAAATCCCGATCTCGTCAGGACAAGTCTCTCGCACGAGCCTCAACGTCGCCTCGACGTCCTCGAAGGTCTCGCCAGGGTACCCAAACTGGAGAAAGTATCCGACGCGAATCCCGCGTCGACCGAGACCATGACGCGCCTCGCGGATCTGCTCCACGGTCGTGCCCTTGTCCATCGCGTCGAGGACCTTCTGAGACCCAGACTCGGCGCCCATCCAAATCGTCTCCGCGCCGGCTAGGCGTAATGCGTCCAGCTCTCCCTCGCGCAGCAACAGATCAGCCCGACTGAGTGCCTTGAACGGGACGCGGACAGTACGCCGAGCTAGCTCCTCTGCGAACCGAGCGACCCACCCTGGCTTCAAACCCAAGATGTCGTCGGCAAACCAAAGGTGCTCGGCCCCGTAGGTTCGGACGAGCAGCTCCACTTCTTCGGCGACGCGTCCCGGGCTCCGAACGTTGTAACGCTGCCCCCAGATGGGCTTCGCGCACCAGTTACAGTGATATGGGCAACCGCGCGTCGTCGCCACGTTCACCGAATATCGCCCGTGGCGGCGCTTCCAGATCCGGCGGTATCGCGAAAGGTCCGCCAGATCCCAGGCCGGCATCGGCAACGCGTCGAGATCCTTCATGACCGGCCGCCTCTGAGTCGACACGATCGCACCGTCCAGATTCCGGGCGACTCCGGGAATGAGTGCGACATCCTCGCCCGCTCGAAGCGCCACCAACAAATCGACGAGGGACGCTTCTCCTTCTCCAAGCAACACGTAGCTCGCGCCAGCCCCGAGGTAGGTCGATGCCTCGTCGCTCGCGTCCGAGCCGCCGACAATCACCGTGGTCGAACGCGCCCGAGCCATGCCGATCATCCGAATCGCCGCGTCCCGCATGCGACTCAGGCACATCTTGGAGAGGTAGTTGAAGTTGTCCTCGAACAACACCAAAATGCGCGGCCGCTCGGCGTCGAGCTTGGCGGCGAGCTCGAGCTCGGACTCCGCGAGCATCGCGTCGAAAAAGGAGACCGAAAAGCCCGCCTCGCGCACCATAGCCGCGGCGAGGAGCGAGCCGAGGGGAGGATAGGGGCGCATATCGGCCAGGAGCTTCGGGTCGAATTTCAGGAAGTACGCCTGGCCCATCAATACGTCACTCATGAGCACCTTCGAGCGGCTTCGTACGACCGCCGACCCTATGCCGTAGCGAAGCGGAGCGACCCCGTCAATCGACCCATTTCCTCCGGGCTGGACGAAGTCGAACGTCGACGTGCGGTTCGAGACGGCGCTGCCGGAATTCGTCATGAAGAACGGAGAGCAGAGTCGGCTCGTGATCGCCCAATTCCCCAACCAATCGGCCTTCCCGGGTTCGCGGCTCGACTTGAATTGGATCTTCAAGCCCGAGCACCCTGAGTACATAACCCGGCCTAGCCGGTACCATAGAAGATCGACAAGGCGGGGCTGGCGT
>CAYXDO010000238.1:0-13591 GCA_964463485.1 uncultured Myxococcales bacterium
CATCGCACACCGATCGATCGCCGCAAGTCAGCGCTATATCTATTCTTTTTTCGACAAACTTTCCCGAAGCGCACTCAGATCCAGGCCCGGCTGCACCCAAGTTATTTCCTTACGGTGCCTTACTGGCAGGTGTCCTTGGCAGAAGCGACTCCCACGACCGAGCCAGGCTCGGAGGCTGAGTAGATGTCGGCGAACACGGCGGAGGCGTCCCCGAGTCGCGCGAGGTTGTAGACCCGTTTTGCTCCAAAGCCAGTCTCTCCTTCACACAATTCCCACTCGGAGCTCAGTTGGGTGAAGGCTCCGCTGTCGAGCGTGATCAAGAACCCATCCAAGAAGGGCTCGAGCGCAGCTGTCCCAGTCCACTGGGCCACGTCGATGGACCTCCAGGCCTTCGAGTCGCGAACCGCGATGCCGCGCGAGGTCGCGGCCACGGGTACTCCGTCGCGAGTCGCGAGCACCTCGATCGACGACCGCTCCTCCACGACCTCGCGGGAGCTTACGCCGCGTTCGTGCCAAATCACCTCGGCATGGTCCGCGCCGGCCAAGTAAACTCCCGGTGACACAATCAGTGCCCTCGCTGCGTTCGAGTCCGGCGCCGAGGGCGGAATCGTTCCGAGCTCCGTCCATGCTCCGTCGCGGAGGCGCTGAAACTCACCCGACCGAGTGATCGTCACGACGTCTCGAGCGTCGGCCGCGATGTGCCAGATCGTCGTCCCGTCCGGTGTCATCGCTGCCGCCGAAGAGGTCACCGTGCAAGGACTGCTCACCGGAGAGTCGAGGTCGAGCGAGAGCACCTCGCGCCCGTAGGTGACCCAGAGGCCACGTCCGCCGAGGGCGGCCGCGCGGACTCCGCGCGAGCCAGCCGAACAGAGGCGTTCGGACTGCAAGTCATCCGTGATCCTGACGACGGCTCCATCCGTGTACACGAGGAGGACGGAGCGCGGCGATTCTTTCAGAGCCGCCGCGACGTCTCCGAGATCGGACCCTGGGACGGGTACGATCTCGGTCTCGAAGGTCGGGCACTGGCACCTCGGGGTCCCATCCGGAATCGCCAGGGAGACTAGTTGGTCGAAGGGTTCGGCGACTCTCCATGCCGTGGCCGACCCATCGGAAGCGAACCATTCGAGGGGTTCGAGGAGCGCACACGAGCGGCAGCTCGCGCGCGAAACGGGACCGGCGCCCAGCCCCAACTCAGCCAGACCCTGGGAGTAATAAGCCAGTACGAGGTGGGTTGCCTCGGACTCCTCTACTTTCAATGGCGTGTCGACCGAGCCCGCGTACAAGACACGCTGGTCCACGAGCAGCAAGAAGGACGCTGCGGCCTCGCTGCTGGGCAACCGCAGAGTCATCGGCGCAGCCGGTCCTCCGCACCCGACGAACGCGAGGAGGCCCCAAACAAACGACGATTCGATCCGGTCGAGCACACTCACCTCAGCGAGCGAAACGAGTCACCATCGAGATCAAAGCCGAAGGTTCGAAAGGTTTCTCGAGCCAACGGTCAGGGCGCTCTGCGACGAACGTCCGCGCGCTCTCCGTGAAGGCGCCGCCCGTCAAGAACACCGTGCGACCCGCCTGCTCGGGATCGGAGCGAAGCAGCTCCGCGTGAAAATCCATGCCCGTCAGGTCCGGCATCATGAGGTCACACACGATCACGTCGAACTTTCGACCCGAACGCAACATCTCGAGCGCAGTGTATCCGCTCGTGACGAACTCGGCATCGAAGTCCTCCGACAAGGTGCGCACGATCGCCTTGGCCAACCGCTGCTCGTCGTCGATCACCAACACACTCGCGCGCCGCGCGGGCGCCGCGGTTTCGAGGGCCGGTGGAGGCGCCGCCGCCACGCTCGGCTCGAGCACGGCCGCCGACACGCTGATCCGAACCGTCGTGCCTACTCCGACCGCGCTGTCGATCGTGACCTCGCCACCCATGCTCGTCACGTTCGAGTGCACGATGCTGAGACCAAGCCCGGTGCCTTGACCGATCGGCTTGGTGGTGAAGAAGGGCTCGAACACGCGACTCAGAACCTCTGGTGCCATCCCAGGGCCCGTGTCCGAGACCTCGAGGACTACGTTCGGGCCCTCGACGCGCGTGCGCAGCCGGATCTGATTCGTCTCCGCCTGTCCCACCGGAATGGCTTGGGCTGCATTCATCAGCACGTTCAGGATCACCTGGCTCAGAGTTGCTTCGCTCGCACGTACCGGCGGGGTGACGGCGTAGTCCTTGATGAGCTGAGCTCGGTGCCGGACGTCGGCAGCGCACACCGCGATCGCGAAGTCTGCCGCTCGCTCCACCTGCACGAGCTCGATCGCGTCATCCGTTCGGGAAAAGCTCTGGAGCGACGCCACGATCTTCCGCACGCGCTCAGCGCCCTCTCGAGCCTCCGACAGCAACTCATCCACGCCGTGAAGCGATGGGTCCGCGCGCTTTCGCACGCGCTCGATGGACTCGTCGAGGTTCGAGATCACGTAGGCGAGGGGATTGTTGATTTCGTGTCCGACGCCCGCGGCGAGCGATCCGGCCGAAGCCATCCGGTCGATTTGCATCATCCGCGCGATCATTTGACGCCGTGCCGTGACGTCCCGGGCGAGGACAGCGAAGGCCTTCTCGCCCTGGAACGTGATCGGCGCGGCCATCACCTCGGCCGCCACGATCGAGCCGTCCTTTCGAACGAAGTGCTCCTCGCGCGCGGGCGCCGCGCGGTTGGACTCCATCATCTGTTTCACACGGGCCGCCACGAGCTCTCGGTCCTGCGGGGCCACGAGCTCGAAGATGGGTCTGCCCTCGAGCTCGTCGGCCCGATCGTACCCGAGTGTCTCGATCCCTGATGGGTTGATGTAGATGAGCTTTCCTTGACGGTGGATCGCCACGATGTCCGGCGAGCGCTCGATGAGTACGCGGAAGCTCTCCTCCGACGCCCGGAGCGCGCGCTCGCCGAACTTTTCTTCGATGAGTACGAGGAGCCTTCGTTCGGCGGCGCTTTGCGGCTCTCCTACGAGCACGATCGTCAGGAGGACCGGGGATCGCTCCACGGAACAAGGAAACCGAACTTCGGCGCTCATCCCGAGGCGCGCGACACCTGTCTCCAGCACGCGGCGCATCTCTTCCCGTAGCTCCGGCATGGCGAGCGCTTCGCCCAACTCGGCGCCGATCACGGCGGATTCGTCGGTGAGGTGGCAACGGGTGAGGCACCACGGGTTGATCGACAGGATCTTCAACTCCGCGTCCACCACGACCAGACCCACGGGCATGGCCGCGATCACCCGTTCGGCGTACTCACGGCGCTGGTCGGTTTCCTGGAGGAGCCTCTGGATTTCGGACGCCATGGCGTCGACCGAGCCTCCGAGCGTCCCGAGCTCGTCGGACCCCCGGTCGTTCGAGCGTGCGGCGAAGTCACCCTTTCGCAGCTGATTTGCCACGCGCACGAGGTTCTCGATCCGGGCGCTGATCATCGACCGGGCGGCCCAGGCGACCGCGGCAAACCCGCCGAGACTCACCGTGGCGCCGACGGCGAGCTCGAGGGTGTGGGCGCCCGCCAGCCACAGCGAGCCGAGGAGCGCCGCGGGAACGATCGCGCACAAGACAAGGAGCTTTTGGGAGATGCTCAAACTCGCCCTCCGTTGGTGAGACTCCTCGGCGCACTCATGAGTGGGGTGTCCGCAGCGACTCACGCCGCCGTGTCATGATCGACTGAATCTCGCGAGCGAGGTCCGCCTCGGCGAAAGGTTTCTCGAGAATTCCACCCACGCCGAGCTCGCGCAGCTGTTCTGCGACGGACTCGTCCAGGTGACCCGCTATCGCGATGACGGGAATCCTCGGCAGAATCCGCCGGAGCTCGCGAATGAAAGTGATCCCGTCCATTCGAGGCATCTGGAGATCGGTCAAGACGGCGACCACCTCGTGCTTGAGCTCCATGAGTCGCAGGAGGCCGTCCGCGCCGTCCGAGGCCGAAGCCACGCGCAAGCTCATTCCGCGGATCACGCGGCGGGCGGCCTCTCGGATGCCGGGTTCGTCGTCCACGAAGAGGACGAGCTCACCGTCACCGTGGAAGGGTTCGGGAACTTCGGAGGGCGGAGGTGGACTGGAGGGCGTCGAGCTTACGGGGAGCAAGACGGTGAACGTGGAACCCTCGCCGAGCTTGGAGTCGACCTCGACGGAGCCTCCGTGACCGCGAGCGATCCCGAGGACCGTGGCCAGACCCAGTCCGGTGCCTTTGTCTCTTGGTTTGGTGCTGAAGAACGGGTCGAAGATCCGATCGAGGACCTCGTCCGAGATGCCCGTGCCGGTGTCGGTGACCTCGATGGCTACCAGGGGCTCGTTGCCGCGCTGGACGACGCTCGCTGAAATGGTGAGGTGGCCTCCTTGCGGCATGGCGTCGCGCGCGTTCACGCAGAGGTTCATCATGACTTGTTGGAGCTGAGTCGCGTCACCCTTCACCGGAGGCAAATCCTGAGAGTAGGAGACTTTCACGTCGATGTTTTTGGGGAAGGTACTCTTGACCAACCCCTGGAGCTCCTTCAAGAGGTACCTGAGTTGAACACTCACCCGCTCTCCTTCGGTTCCTCGGGCGAAATTCAGGAGTTGTCGCACCATGCCCGCGCCACGTTTTGCGGCGTCCGACACGGTGTCGAGGACCTCGGCGTCCTCGGGGTGGTCCATTCGCATGACCTCCACCATCAGGAGAATGGGTGCGAGGGCGTTGTTCAGGTCGTGGGCGATGCCTCCTGCCAGGCTCCCGATGGCTTCGAGCCGCTGGGCGCGCCGAAACTGGCTCTCGAGGGTGCGGTGCTCGGTGATGTCACCGTCGATGGCCAAGATCTCTTTGGGGTGTCCTTCCGCGTCCCGGATGAGTGTCCATCGGCACAGGGTGACGCGCTCCACGCCGGCTGTCTGCATTCGAAGCTCACCCGACCATGAACCCGCCGTCAGAAGCGCTTCCAGGGCGGTTTCGATGAGTTGTTCACCCACCGCAGGGACGATGTCTGCGAGCCCCCGACCGATCGCACGCGATGCCGGACAGCCGTAGATTTTCTCGGCCGCCCGATTCCAATACCGAATCGGACCGTTCCACTGCCGGACGTAGATTGCCTCGCTGGCGCTGTCGAGGAGCGCGGCTTGCTCGATGATGCGAGCTTCGGCCTCCACTCGTTCGCTGATGTCGCTGGCGACCGCGATGAGGTGGTGGGTGCCCTCGTCATCGCTTTCGACGGGCGTTACGGTGAGGCGCGCGTTGAAGACCGTGCTGTCTTTCCGCCGCCGAATCACGTCCCCGGACCAGCTGCGTCCGGCGGAGACGGCCGAGCTCAGGGCGATCAGGTCGGTTGGATCTTCCTCATCAGCGGACCGCAGGAGGTTCCTCAGGTCTCGCCCTTTGAGCTCGTCGAATGAGTATCCGGTGAGTGTCCTGAACGCCTGATTGACCCACTCTACCTGGAGACTGCGATCAGTGATGGCGATCGCGTTGGCCGAGGCCTCGAGGGCGCGGGTTTGCAGTTCCATGAGCGAGCGACTCCGCTGGAGCTCCGCGTTCTTCGTCGAGAGCTCGGAGTTGAGTCGCTCGAGCTCCTCCATCTTCTGTTCGATTTTTCGGATCAGCGCTTCGTTGTACTCGCGCAGGAAGACTCGTTCGTCGGCGGTGCCGTGACGGACGAGCTCGGTGACGGGCCGACCGACCAGCTCGGAGACGACGACCGGGAGCCTCGCGTTGTCCTGCGGCCGAACGAGGTACGCGCTCGCTCCGAGGGCGAGCCCATGCTCTCGGTCGAGCTCGTCGCCGTACGTTCCGGTGAAAAACACGAACGGGATCGGCTTGAGATTCGGGTCCTGCTGCCATTCTCTGCAGAGCGTGAACCCGTCCATCACGGGCATCAGCACGTCGCTGATGACGAGGTCAGGAGGCGTTCGGCGGGCGAGGGCGAGGGCGTCTCGGCCGTTCGAGGCTTCCATGAGCCGGAAGCCTCCCGTGGGAAATAACGCGCGCACCTGCTGTCTATTCTCATCTCGGTCGTCGATGACGAGGATCTTTTTGGCCGGAGCGACGCCGAGGAATCGGGCCACCTCACGGACGAACTCTTCGGGGTTGAGGGGCTTCTCGAGGTGAGCGTCACATCCGGCTTCGATCGCACGTTCCCGGTCACCCTCCATGGCGCAAGCGGTGATGGCGAGGATCGGCGTGTTTGCGAGCGGTTCTATTTGGCGGAGAGTTCTTGCGACCTCGTACCCATCCATTCCAGGGAGCTGAATGTCGAGGAGAACGGCGTCGGGCCGCTCCGCTTTGGCGAGCTCTAGGCCCGCGAGGCCGTCTCTGGCGCTCAGGACCTCGAAGCCATCGCGCTCGAGGATGTAGGTCGTCAGGTAGAGACTCTGTTCGTTGTCCTCGATCACGAGCACTCGACGGTTCATGATGGCGCGCCTTCCTCGGTGGGCAGACTGAAGCTGAACGTGGACCCCGCCCCGAGCTCACTCTGAACGGAGATGCTCCCGCCGAGGCGCTCGATGAGTCGCTTGCTGACCGCCAGACCCAGACCCGACCCCTCGTGGGCGCGCGCGAGACGGTCGTCGAGCTGGGAGAAGGGCAAAAATAGGCGCGAGACTTGCTCCGGCGCGATCCCTGGCCCGGAGTCTGCCACGGAAACGCGAACGCTTTTCTGGGACACGTCGAGGCTGACCGAGACTCCTCCACGCGCGGTGAATTTGATGCCGTTGCTCAAGAGGTTGAGGAGGACTTGCTCGACTCGTCGCGGATCGGAGTTTATTTCGCAATACTCGGACGGAAAGTGAGTCGACAAAGTCAGCCCTTTTCTTTGGGCGAGCGGGAGGACCGACACGGTCGACCTCCGGACGAGCTCGGCGAGATCGAACGGCGACTTCGAAAGCTCCAGGCGGCCCGACTCGATCCGCGACAGATCCAAGACTTCGTTGATCAGCGCGAGCAGGTGATCCGCGCTGTTCTTCACGATTTCGAGCTGCTTGGCCTGCTCGTCGGCGAGAGGCCCAGCTAGGCCCTGAAGCAGGATCCCTGTGAAGCCGAGGATCGAGTGGAGCGGAGTTCGAAGCTCGTGGGACATGGTTGAGAGAAAAGCTGACTTCATTCGGTCTGCCGCCTCGGCGTGGTCTTTGGCTTCAGCGAGCTGGGCTGTGCGTTCCTCGACCCGGCGCTCCAACTCTCGTGTGTAGCCCTCGAGCGCGCGGTGGAGGTGCTCGACCTGCTCCTCGGCCGTTTTTTCGGTGGTCACGTCGACCGCCACCCCGTCCCAGACGGTCTCCCCTGAAGGCGTCGAGCGAGGCTGCGATCGGAGGTGAACCCACCGCCACTCTCCGTCGCTGCGTCGCAGGTGAATGAGTCGATCCAGAGGATCTCGTGTTTCCTGACTCTGTCGCTCCGCGGCGACGAGGTCGTCTCGTCCGGAGATTTGGCTGAGGAGGAGCTCGGCGTCGCGCATGATCTCCGCGGGCGTCAGGCCGTGAACACGCTCGACGCCTGCGCTAACGTAGAGGAACTGTGGGCGGGGTGCCAGGGTATAGAGGTACACGTAGGAGCTCGGGATGTTGTCGCCCAAGGTTCGTACTCGGGCTTCACTTTCTGCCAAGGCCTCGGCGGCCGTCTCTCGCTCTTTGGCGTCCGAGCGAACGAGCAGGCCCAGGATCACGGAAGTCACCACGATGAACGCGAAGCCCTTGAGCGTGGAGGCTCGCGCGGCGTCCCGCACGTTGGCGGCGACCGACTGCAGCGCCACGTCCGAGAAGAAGATCCAGAGTGCGGCGAGCACGGCGTAGGGGCCGACAACCCGCCAAACCGCATGGGAAACTGGCCTCATGAGCCAGTCTGGGGCATGCACGGATCGATCCGGCCGGCGTGACAATTGCGTCATCGCGGGCGGGGAAGACCGGGGCGCAATCGTTGCGCCAGTACGGACGCAGCGAGATTAAGATGCGTCAAGCGACGTCGACGGCCTTGACCATCACGTCCGACAGAAGTCTCCCGAAGCTCGCTGGGTCGGCGATCTGTCCGCCCTCGGCGAGGACGGCTTGGGCGTAAATCAGCTTGGCATAGGATCCGAGTCGGGGGTCTTTTTGGTCTTTGGCGAAGATGGCGTCGAGCTTGTCGAGCAGCGGGTGAGTTGGATTGAGCTCGAGGGCTCGTTTGGTCTTTGGGGCCTGCTGACCCATTTGCTCGAGCATTTTGAGGAGTCTCGGCGACAAGTCACCGGCCTCCCCCACCAAGCAGGCGAGCGACGCGGTGAGTCGGTCGGAGAGTCGAACTTCGGAGACTTCGTCCTGGAGATGTACGCGCAGGCAACTCATGAGGTCGTGCAGCTTGGTCTCGCGCTCGGCTCGTTCGAGCGCGCTGCCGCTCGCGGCGCCGCCGAGCTCCGCGCGGCCCTGAGCCACCGACATGAACGGTTTGTCTTTGTACTCGGCGACGCGTCCAGGCCACATCTCGTCGATGGCGTGGGGTAGGTAGAGGACCTCGTAGCCTTCAGACTTGAAGGCCTCCAGGTGCGGAGACGACTCGATGATTTCGCGGGAGGGTCCGGTCAGGTAGTAGATCGACTTCTGACCTTCCTTCATGCGGCCGAGATACTCGGCCAGCGTCGTGGTCGTGCCGGCCGCGGCGTGGGAGGACTCGAGGAGCAGGAGCTCGAGGAGCTTGTCCTGCTCGCGGGAGTCCGAGGCGAGCAACCCCTCTTTGAGCGCCGGCCCGAACTGGAGGAAGAACTTTCCGTACTTTTCACGGTCCTTTTCGAGCAGCTCGGTGAGGGTCTCGAGCACCCGGCGGGTGATTTGCTTTCGAATGGCCTGAATCTGGCGGTTCTTTTGGAGGATCTCGCGGGAGACGTTGAGCGACAGGTCTTCGGCATCGACCACACCTCGCACGAACCGAAGCCAATCTGGGATCAGGTCCTTACACTCGTCCATGACGAAGACGCGCTTCACGTAGAGCTGAATGCCGCGCTTCATCTCGCGGTGGAACAAGTCGAACGGAGCCTCCGAGGGGACGAAGAGCAGGGCGGTGGCCTCGAAGGTCCCTTCCATTTTCACCCTGAGGTTGACGAGCGGCGGCGCCCAGTCGTGGGAGATGTGATGGTAGAACTCGGTGTACTCGGTCTCGGTGACGTCGTCCTTGGCGCGAGCCCAGATCGCCTTTTGCGAGTTCAGCACGACGTCTTCGAGGACCCTGGTGCCGGTCGACGCTTCGCCCTCGGAGCCGACCTTCGCCTTCTCCTCGCGCCACACTGGCATACGGATGGGGTAGGAGACGAAGTCAGAGTATTTTTTTACGATCCCGCGAATCACGCGCTCGTCGGCGTAATCGTGAAGCCCGTTTTCGTCGTCGACCGGCTTGAGCTTCAGGGTGATGGTCGTGCCGTGCGCGGGACGATGCGATTCCTCTACGGTGTAGCTGCCCTCCCCAACCGACTTCCACAGGGTCGCGCTCGGTTCGCCCGCTTTACGAGTGGAGATGGTGATCTCGTCGGCCACCATGAAGGCGGAGTAGAAGCCGACGCCGAACTGACCTATCAGATCGGGGGTGGGTCCTTCCTTGCCCAGCTTGGCGGACTCGATGAAGGCCTTGGTTCCCGAGCGCGCGATCGTACCGATGTTCGAGACGAGCTCGTCGCGTGACATTCCGATGCCATCGTCGGAGATGGTGAGGGTTCGGGCCGCTTCGTTTCGCTCGATGCGGATCCCCGGGTCCTGGGTTCCCGTTCGGAGCTCCGGCTGAGTCAGCTCGAGGAAGCGGAGCTTGTCGATCGCGTCGGACGCGTTCGAGATCAGCTCCCGCAGGAAGACATCCTTGTTGGAGTAAATGCTGTGAACCATCAGGTCGAGGAGCTTTTGGACCTCGGCCTGGAACTCATACTTTTCCATCGTCATATCTAGATCCTTCGACGACCCACCCTCCGGAGTGGGTACGGCTGATTTCCCAACATTCTTGGTCTGGTCGTGTCAATACCCGGTTGATCGCAAGACTTATCGGTCGGGCGTGCAACCCAGTCAGAGGTTGAGTGGAACGAGCGCTTCGTGAATGGCCGAGCGCAGCGCATCGATCGTCGGCGAGGACCCGCTCTTGGCCTCGCGGATCATCTCGTCGAGGACGTCGAAGCGGCCGTAGGCTTCGCCGGCGGCCTCGACGGCGTTGGAGACGTTCGCGCCTTCGAGCGCGGCGAGGGCCCGCTCGAGGTGGCTCTTGTCGTGGCCGACGAGCTCCTCCCGGCGGTTGATCTTTCGCCGGAAGTCGAGGAATCGGCTGAAACCTTCCATCGCCATCCTGAGGTTGACCACGTCCGCTCCGCGTTTTGCCCAATCGGAAAGGTACACTCGGAACGCGAAGACTTCCTTTTTGTCGGAGGGTCGTAGGAGCTTGTAGGCGCGGGATCCGGCGAAGATCTCGAGGTCGTGCAGGAGCTCCGACCAGAGGGCGACGGTCTCTTCGGGTCCCGCCGCCTGGATGAGTTGGTTCTTTCGTTCGACCTCGAAGGCGAGATCGACGAGGCCCGACCTCAACACGAGCGCCCGCGTGACCGCGCCGCTGTAGCGCGGGAGCAGCGTCTCGACGGCGTCGCTGGTGAAGGGGCCGACCATGGCTGCCACCACCGCTTCGAGACACTGAGTACACTTGCCTTTGAACTCATGGAGCTCGGCGATCAACGACCACGGGTCACCGAGGACAGCGGGGATCTTGAGCTGCTCTCTGAAGTCATAAATGTCTTTTTGGAGCATCGTGGTGAGCGACGAGACGGCGCGCTCGATCAAGCGAGCGGGAGGGAGTGGGGTTCCGTCGCCGTGTACGACGCGGTCGATTTCTTTGCTGCGATCGACGCGACCCCAATCCGCGGACTCGCCGGTGATGGAGTCGAACGCCTGGTCGATGTCGACCTCCTGAGGCGCAGGCAGCGGCTCCTCGTCGTTCGAAGGGAAGAGCTGAACGACTTGGTCATGGGTCCGCTGGATCGCGACCAAGATTCGACCGACGTGAGGGGCGAGGGCGCCCCAGGTCGTGATCGCTCGTCCGTTCGGGGATTCGTGCTGAGTGAGGTCGAAGGCGTCGAGGATTTGGAGCGTGTCGGCGCAGGCGTCGAGGGCGCGCACGACGCGCGAAGCGAGCAGGGGGTCGGCGATCGAGCGGACGACCCGGGTCGCTCGATCTCCCAGGAGAGCTCGGACGGTCTCGGTCACCACGCCGGCCCGAACCCTAGCAGAAGGGCGTGAAAAGGGCTCCAGCCGATTTCATTGATCCGCCGGTCATTGATCCCGTGGTGCGAACGAACTAGGCCAGCGAGGTGGCATGTCCGTGTACGAAGGCCCACACCCCACGGCTCGTGGTGCTGACCGGAGGGCCCGGCGCGGGGAAGACGGCGTCGCTCGAGGTGATTCGACGTCGATTCTGCGAGCACGTGGTCGTACTTCCGGAGGCGGCCACGATTGTTTTTCGAGGAGGCTTTCCTCGGCGACCCGAGCCCTACGCTCGAAGATCGGCGCAGCGGGCAATCTACCGCGTCGAACGGGAGCTCGAGCAGATGGTGCTAGACGAAGGCCGAGCCGCCGTCGCGCTGTGTGATCGAGGGACCATCGATGGCGCGGCGTATTGGCCGGGCGACGTTCGAGAGCTCTTCGAGGGAGGAGGGGCGTCGGTCGAGTCCGAGCTCGCGAGATACGCGACCGTGATCCACCTTCGTGTGCCGAGCGCCGGCTACAACCACGACAACCCGGTGCGGATCGAGTCGTGGGCGGAAGCACGTCGAATCGACGAAGCCATCGAGCGAGCGTGGGACGCGCATCCGCGACGTTTTTTCGTCGACGAGACGGCTGACTTCTTGACGAAGCTCAACCGGGTCGTCGCGCTCGTGCGAGCGGAGGTGCCGGACTGTTGCCGAGGCAATGGAGCTGACCTCAAGATAGGCCCGTGAGCGGAGTCAGCGCAGAGCTCGCCCATCTCTTCCCGTCCACCGAGCTCGCGGCCGGCACGGAGCTCGCGGCCGGGTTGTTCGTCGTGCGAAGGCTCGGCGTCGGCGGTCAAGGCGAGGTCTACGAAGTCGAAGACGAAAAGGGAGCGCGCTTCGCGGCGAAGCTGCTCCTGCCGATCTTCGAGAGAGACGCGAACGTCGTGTCGCGCCTGAAGCGCGAGGCCGAGACCGCGTCCACGATCCGCCACCCGAACGTCGTTCGCATCGACGGTCTCGAGCGGAGCTCGACCGGGCGCTTGTTCGTTCGCATGGAGCTCCTCGAAGGATCCAGCCTCGAACAATCTCTCTCTGCCGACCCGATCCCCATCCCGAGAGCCATCGAGCTCGTAAGCCAAATCGGAAGAGGGCTCGAGGCCGTTCACGCGCGCGGGATCGTCCACCGCGATCTCAAGCCGTCCAACGTGTTTCTGGTGAACGGCGGGCCCCAACCCCCTGCGGTGCGGCGCGCAGACGCTCCGCCTTCGACGCAGCCAAACGTGAAGATCATGGACTTCGGGATCGCCAAACCAGGCGAGTCCTTCGAGTCCACGCGGGTCACTCACACCGGATCGCTCGTCGGAACGCCCACGTATATGCCTCCTGAGCAAGCGCTCAATCCTGCCGGTGTGGATGCGCGATCCGACCAATACGCGCTCGGCGTGCTCTTCTTTCAGCTCCTGACCGGGAGACCTCCCTTCCAAGCCGAACAGATCGCGCAGGTGCTGATCCAACACGCTTCTGCCCAGCCTCCGAACCCGCGCGCGATTCGACCGGAGATCCCGCAATCGATCTCCGCGATCGTGCTGCGAATGCTCAAGAAGCGCCCGGAGGAGCGGTTCGCTTCGATGACCGAATTCCTCACCAAGCTCGAGGCCGTGCGGCGCGAGGCAGAGACTCGGCCGCGGCCCGAGGTGCTGAGAGCGAAGGCCGAGCCCGCGGTCGCACCGACCCAGAGCCGTATGCTGCGCGCGCTCGGAGACGCCAACGAGTCTCAGGTCTCTTGGAAGCTGAGGAGCTCGACGCTCGCGTTCGCGCTCGTCGCCGGAGGCATTCTGTCGGTGGCCGTGTTCGCACCGCTTCCGGACGGAGCGATGAGCGGGATGTTCACGCGCGAGTCGGCGAGCGACGATCACGCGACCATCGTCGTGCGATCGAATCCTCCCGGAGCGGCGATCTACTTGGCCGAGCGGAAGGCCTTCGACGGGGACCTCAGCCTGTCCACACCGGCGAGCGTTCCCGTCAGCGCTGGGCGCGTTCACCTCGTGACCCTCAAGCTCGCTGGGTACAAAGAGCACCGATCCGAAGTGCGAGTAGGGTCAGCGGGTGAATCAACGAGCATCGAAGTGGACCTGGTCCCGATCCCCTCGAGGCTGCACGTCGACGTTCTGGGCTCCGAAGCGAGCTACGCGGTCATCAAGGTGAATGGAAGAGAGGTCGGCCGGGGCGCGTTCGCGGACGTGAGCGTGCCTCCTGGCACCGTGGTCGTGGAAGCCGCGACAGCCCGAGGATGTTCGGGACGAACCTCGGCGATGCTCGTCGCGGGAGGCCAGGCCGACATCGATGTGGCGCTTGCGTGCCCCTGAGCTCGATCCTCAGGATCGGGCACGGGCACGGGCACGGCATTTTCGGGACCTCGGCGGCTGTC
>CAYXDO010000239.1:0-13546 GCA_964463485.1 uncultured Myxococcales bacterium
ACCTCCGATTCTGACCTCCGATTCTGACCTCCGATTCTGACCTCCGATTCTGACCGAAACGTACCCACCGCGGAAGTCCACGATCGCTACTCAACCCAGCACGCAGCGAGTTGTGACTCGGCCCCTCCGACCAGGCTCATCGCGCCGCGACCCCCCGCGCGCAGGGCTCCCGGCACGCTGCGCGTCGTGCGCTCCTCGCCTCGGACGTACCCACTGCCTTTGACGACGAACGCCAGCGAGCCCAGCTCGCCGATCACACCCACACCCTCGTCCGTCGGATCGATCGGGTACCTCGAGTGTTCGACCTTGCAGAGTCCTCGAGGACAGGTCGCCCAGAGATCGATCGCTCGATCTGGCTCGTTGTCCCCCACGTTGCGCTCGAATCGCGTCATCATCGCGGCCACACGAGCCGGGCAGACTTGATGGGTCGCGATGAGCCGATTCGAAACGCTCTCCTCGTCGAGCGGAATGACTTCGTATACGAGCGTCGATCGACTCACGGGATAGACCCGCAAGAGCACGCGATCGCCATACAGCCAACCAACGCCATTCCACGCCGATCCACCCGAGAGTCTTCCGACCGACGGGCGCGGATCGAGGAGCGTCCCGTCGGACCACTCCCAGGTCGTCCCTTCGCGATCCGCGATCACCCATCGGCCGCTGCCGAAGGCCAGCACGGCCACGATCTCGGGCCCGGGTCCGAGGTCCCAAATCGGACGGGTACGTTCTGCGTCGAGATCCGCGATCGAAATCCTCCGAGACTCGGTGGTGGAGGTGGCGATCACAAACTCACGAGCCCCGGGCAAAGCAGCCAGCGCGGTCACTTCGCCCTCCAACTCCGTCGACAGCGCGGTCTCGTCCAAACTCAGCTCGGCGCACTTCGACCCGGCGACGCTCCGGGCGAGGGCCGGACCCGCGAAGCTCACGAGCGCTCCGTCGGTGCCGACGGCGAAAGCCAGATGACTCCTGGGCGAGTACGGAGGTCCGAGCGTTCGCCAAGTTCCGTCGGGGTCGGACCGGGCGACGGGCCGGCGATCTCGGTAGGCCCATAGTCGCTGGCCCCAGCGCTCGACGTTGGTGAACGGCCGGCCGAGCTCGGGGAGCAGCACCCGCCCGGAGCCCGCGCCGAGCCCGTCGAACCGGGAGACGACCGAATCGCCGTCGAGCTCGAGCGCTCGATCGCCGAGGATCGCGATGGTGTGTCCGTTCGCCGCGTCGAGGAAAAAATGACACTCCACGGCCTCGTCGAGTTGCTCGATGAGTTTGTCCGTCGACCCGAGCACGGTCCCAAACCCATCAGAATTGGCCACTCGAGCGCAGTAATAGTCGTGGGTCCCCGACGAGAAGACGGCGCGCAGGCTGCCAGCGGAAGCGACCCCTTCGAGTCCCGAAGCGAGCGCACACGTGCTCGCCGGAGGGTCTCTGGCCAGGTCGACTCGAAGCAGGCTCCAACCCACGAGCCCGAGGAACTGATCGTCATCGACCGCGGCGCCCGCGGTGACGCGATCGTCCCCTACACAGCCGAAGTCGAAGTGTTGCTTGCAGCTCATGAGGTCGCCACCCTGTTGAGCACAAACGACGATGGCCGCGACCTCCCCGAGCGACTTGCTGATCCGCCCGTACACGACCAGCCGCTCCCCCACGAACAAGGCGCCCACGGGATTGATCGAGGTCTCACCCACCAATTGCTGTCCGACCAGTCCGCCTGTGGAGAGTCGCGAGACGTCGAGCACAGGGTCGTCGTTCGGCCTGTCGACCAGAGCGACCCGGAAGAAGCTCGCCCCTCCGGCTGCCGGCCCGGGGATCACGTAGGCTCCGGCCCAGTTTTGAATCCCGAGGCGTCGCGTCTCCAAGTCTTCTGCCACCCACTCCAGCTCGGCGCCGTCCTTGGGCGAGTCGTAGATGAGTACGGTTTCTCCGCTCGGGTGGCCGATGGCGTCGACGAGCACGGGGCGAGCCGGAGCGACCGGGCAGCAATGCGCACCGGAAGCCAGGCGAGGCTCCGACTCGCGACAGTCGCACTCACCCGGAAAGAGAGCTCTCAGACGCTCGACTCGGGCGTGGTGCTCTGCGGAGAGCTCCACGGCGTTCCCGTTGGTGTCGAAGGCTTCCAGCCGCGCGAACCGAGGGACCCGACACAGGTCGCCCGACGCGACGATTTGAGGGGGTTCCGAACGCTCGATGGCACAGCGGCCGCAACCCCCTTCGAGGTCGTACCCGGCCTTCACTCTCGTCAGCTCTTCGGCCGAAAGGGGCTCGCCGGCGCTACTCACCAAGTCCCGACGAGCGAGCGTGACGACGACCAGGTCAGACTCATCCGGAGGCTCGATGCGCACGGAGCTCTCGGGCGAAATGACTTCGACCCGGTCGGAGAGGAGGACCAGCAGAAGACCATCCTCCTGCCTTTGAATGGACACCGGGCCGCACGCGGCGATGAGCGCCAACGCCGGAGCGAGCGTTCGCATGGGGGATAGGATCATGGACTCGCGGTCCATGCGCAAGCTGCGACGAGGTCACGAACCCTACCGGGCCCACGACCGATGTCGAAGTTGGGTAGTCGAACCGAAGTGGGACGTTGCTCGACTTTGCGTCGTGCGAGTGGCACATCGAAACATGGTCGATCGTGTTGCCGCGAGCGGAAGTCGTCGCGCTAGCACGGTCGTCTTCTTCGCGACCGTCTTGGGCCTCAGCTTCGGCTGCGGCCTCCCGGCGGCTCTCGCGACGATTGGCGCCATCTCGGGTCCGCCGGATCGGTTCCTTCCGTTCCTCGGTATCGTCGTCCTGAGCCCAACGATCGCTGCGGTCGTGGCGAGCCTCTACGAAGGTGAAGGTGCACTTCGGCGCCTCTGGTCGAAGCTCCGCCCGCAGCGGATCAAGACCTGGTGGTACCTCGTCGCGCTTGGCGCGAACTCACTGATCGTAGCTGGTGCCTGTCTCTTGGCCAACCTGCTCGGTGAGTATCACGGGCGCCTCTTCTTTCCCCCTACCGAGCCGAGCCGGCTCGTCGCGCTGGTCCTTTTGCCGATCGCCGAAGAGGTGGGGTGGAGAGGGTTCGCGCTTCCACGACTCTTGGATCGGATGAGCTCGACCCGGGCGAGCGTCTGGCTGGGCATAGCCTGGGGAGCGTGGCACGTCCCATTTCTGCTCGTTCAGGGTGTGTCATGGCCGTTGTTGCTGCCGCTCGTCTTGTTCTTCGTCCCCGGCAGCATCGTCATGACCTCGCTTCATGAACGTACGCGCGGCAGCCTACTCATCGCGATCTTATTTCACATGGGTGCTCACGTGAGCAACCCTCACCAACTTCTGCCGAATGACGCGGCGCCAGCGATGATTCAACTCGGAGGATATCTGCTCGTTGCATTCGGCATCGCCGGATTCTCGTCTGCATCGGTCAGCTCGAAGCGTCGAAAGACCGGCCGACGACGCTGACCGCAGAGGGCATTGGTTCGACCCGACCCTTCATTCCACCGACTGGGCCTACACCCTCGCCGAGGGCGTTGGGTAGATTCGACCGCTCGATGGTCTCGTTTGCGGTAGAATGTCTCGGAGATGCGAACAGTGCGAGTGCAGCGTGCGACTCTGTTCTCGCTACTCTCCATCGGGTCTCCATCGGCGGGTTGCTCGAACAGCCGGTCCTTCGAGATACCCAAACTGCCTGACGAGCTTGCGCTCGCCGCGCTGATCGAACCCGAGTCCGGCCGAATTGCCGCCCGAGCGTTCATCGTGGACGGGGCGACGACCCTCGAGGGGGACTTCGATGGCGAGTACGCGGTGGGTGCTTGGGTGATTGCGCGCGACGAGCTCGTCGGGATCGACGGTCGTCCGTTTACGGATGACGAGCTTCGAGGGTTCGTGGCGGGCAGTGGAGACGTAGGGTGCCGGCGCTGTCCGCTCTCGACCGTGGACCCGCCTCAGGTGATGGCGCGTGGAACGACTTGTGGAGTCCCGCCGTTCGCTCGATCGGTCGGGACCATGGACAGCGCGTTGCTCCGGTCCGCAGTGAGGATCGAATGGCCTGGCCCTTGCGAATGTGAAGTCCAACGAATTACCGGGGTGACGCCGCCCATTTCGTTCGAAGCGACGGGCCTCGAGGGTTGGCCGATCTCTGCTGTAGCTGTGGATGACCTTGGAACGGCCTCGGTGCTTGGACAGCATCTCTTGGTTCGGGAGACCGAACGGGGCGAGCGGACACTCAGGGAGGGCGTGTCGCTCCTTCCCGGTGCGGTCCTTGCTGCGGAAGGTACTTCGAGCGGGTTCGTGGTCGCCGTGCACGATCCGGGAGAACCGGACTCGCATTCGCGGCTGATTGAGTTGGAGGACGGGCTAGAGGAGTCTGGGCGATCGAGTAGCCTTCGAGCTCGGCCCTGGGCTATCGAGGTATCGCCGAGCGGCTCGGCGTTGATCGTGGGCTCTCGCGGAGCTCGAAACCCGAGCGTCGAAGTCTGCGCCGATCCGTTCGAAGCGACGAGTTGTGCGGCGATTGATCCCTTCCTCCCTTCGATCGACTATCGCTTCGAAGACATTCATCGCGGTACTCATGGCGCGCTGGTCGTCGAAGGAGACGCCGGGGGGCTGCTGACTTTGGAGGGCCTGCCAGCGGGCCCGGTCGAGGTGATCGACCCGATTCAAACGGGCACGTCGGCTTACGGCGCACTCAGAGGCGCCGACGGGTCGAACGTGCGCTGGCATTTCGCCGCGCAAGGCTTTGGGACGGCGTTCAGGGAGCCAGTGATGGCGATTCGTCGAGACGACGCGTTCGCGTGCGTTCAGGTCGAGGGTGGCGCCCAGGTTCTCTGGGCCAGCCTGAGTTATGAGGGTTGGGACTGGAAGGCGCTCGCGACCCGCCCACGGTCACAATGCCACGGCGTGAGGGCCACGTCGACGGGAGCCTCGATCGTATTCTCGAGCGGCGCTGGCTTGGCGTGTGATCGCGGCGGCTGTGACGAGATCGATCTCGACGAGGTGGCACCGGGCGTGGATCGACCGACGAATTTCGAAACCTTTCCTGACGGAACGGAGCTCGCGTGGAGCGGCTCGGAGGCCTTCCTGCGCCGCCCCCCGAGGCTCGACTTCGCACGCCTCTATGGGGAGCTTCGCCGCGGAGCGAGAGTCACGAGCGTGGGAGATCGAGTGATCGAGGTCGGCGATGGGTTCGTTGGCACTCTCGACGGCGAGTCCTCCACGCGCCTTCCGGAACCCCAGCTCGCGGGCTCGCCGATCGCCGTCGCTGCAGACCCCCAAGGCCGCGAGATTGTCGCACTCTATTCGGGACTCGGTCCGTGTCCGAGGACGGTGTTTCGCCTTTCGACCGACGATTTGAGTGTCCAACCTATCGCTTGGCCCGCCGAGCTCGGGTGTCCGAAGCCCACCGCGGTCGCTGGCGCCGGTCCTGGCCGCTTCCTCGTCGCGGCTGATCTCCGCCTCTTCGCCGTCGTGGATGGAGAGATCAGCGAGGTCGAGATCGAGTGGGACGATCCCACGACGCCGGAGGCCGAGTCGAAGCCCAGCCGCCTGTGTGACACGTTTCTGGGGGCAGCGGCCGGCCAGGGAGGAGCCATCGCGACCGGGTGCGCCGGGCTCATCGCGCGCGTCAACCTGTACTCAGTCCCTCCGCGGGCGGCGATCGCTCACTTCCCTGACGCTGGGCGTCCACCCGAATTCGAAGCGGCGGCGTTGGACTGCGCGGATTCCGGCGCGGTAGGCTCGGAGGGTTCGAGCTCGGGGGATTTCGAACAAGGTCGAGTCTGGCGACTTTTTCCGAGCGTCGGCGAGGCGACGGTCGGGGGCGGCGCCATCGAGATCGTCGAAGAGCCCGCGAACAACCGCGCCGCTTCCTCTGACCGAATCAAAAGTGAGCGGCCGATCGCGCTCGTTGGACCCATGCACGATTTGGTACTCGTGTTTCGCGATTCCGCCCATCGAATCGGAGCGTCCGGGCGTTTTCGATGGGACGGAACGAGCGCCGAGTCAGCGGCGAGGACTTCGGACGGTCACGTTCTCGTCGAAACCGATGAGGGCAGAGTCTTCATCGGTTTCTGAGTCTTGGCCGAAGCACGGCCGAGTGCCAGACTCCTGACCGGAGACACGGTTCCACATCTGTGCACATGTGCTGCAGGTAGTGCCGTGGTCACCGTTTCAGTTCGAGAGCTAGTTTCAGGATCCCCAGCGGACCGATGGCTGAAACCGAGCGAAGCGAGGTTTCGCACCGTGCCCGTGCCCGACGCGATTCCCCATTGGAGCACTGCCGAGCAATGTCTTTGCAGCCGGGCGGTCCAGCGCACTGCCTGGTCACTCGGCGTGTTGATCGGTGAGCCTCGGGCCGAGAGTCAACAGGAGCGCTGCGGCCGCGACCAACTCCAGAATCGCGGCGCCAACGAAGATCGCGCGGCCGCCCAACGCCTCGTAACTCACTCCGCTGGCGATCGTACCGAGCCCACCGCCGACGCCGAATACGACGGAGAAGAACAGCCCTTGACCGGTGGCCCGCAGCTTCTGTGGGACGCGGGCCACGACGAGCTTCTGCGCGGCCGTGACGAAAGCGCCGAACGTGAACCCATGAAGGAGCTGTACGGCGAGGAGCGAGGTCTCGCTGGTCGCGGTGCCGGTCAGCAGCCACCTGAGGCTCGACAGCGCGAAGGTCACCAGGAGCCACGGACCGGGCGGGCCTCGCACGAGCCACATCCCTGCGATCTCGGCGGTCGCCGCCAGCGCGAAGGCCCGAGACGCTGCCGCGTCAGAGAACCCGAGATCCGAGGTGACGATGGGTAAGAACGAGTGGTACGGACCCACCGCTGCCCAGTGCAGCGAGAACACGAGCAACAGCGCCATGAGTCTGCGGTCCGAAATCAGCCGGGCCACGGCGCCCGGGCCGGCGCCCGCCGAGCTCACCCGCTCGGAGGCGCCCGAGCGCGCCGTGCAGGCGGAGGCGAGCCCGAGGACGACCAAACCCACCGCGACCTCGGGCGCGGAGCTCGTCCAAATCGGGTAACCGGCCGTCGCGAGGACGTATCCCAGCGATCCGAGCGACCGCACCCGGCCGTACTTCTCGGCGGATCGATCGACGGCCTCGAGCGTGAGCGAGTCGGTCAGCGTGGGCACGCTACACAGCGAAATCGACATGGCGACCGCCGAAACCGACGCGATCGCGAGCGTCTCCGCTCGGGCCAGCACCAGCATCGCGACGGAACCCATGAGTAGCGAAGCTCTGAGCACGAACACCGGGCGGCGCGTCCAATCCGCCAACCGGCCCACCGCGAAGGGTACCCCACACGCGGCCAACGAACCCATCGAAAGGAGGAATCCCATCTGGGTTCCAGTCGCGCCAAGGTCCCGATAGCGAGCGGGAAGCCAGAGCGACAATGTTCCCACGACGCCGGCGTAATAAGCTGCGTAGACGAACCCGAGCGGAGCGAGACGCTGAATCATCGAGTGAGCACACATCCCGATCAGCTTGCGCGGAGCGGTGGCTCGCAAGCGTGCTCGGGTTTCACGGGCACGTAGTCATCGCGGATCCTCGTGCTCGCGCTCGATTGCTTTGCTCAGCCCATACCCATCTTGCGCATGATGCTCTTCAGGCCTCCCGGCCCCATGTTGGTGAAGCGCTTCATGATCTTCTTCATGTCGTTGAAGCGCTTCAGGAACCCATTCAGCTCGGCCACGTCCGTCCCGCTGCCGGACGCGATCCGCTTCTTGCGGCTTCCGTTGATGATTTCCGGTCGGGAGCGCTCGTCAGGGGTCATGGAGTTGATCATCGCCTCGATCTTTCGCAGCTCCTTGTCGGGATCCGGTCCGCTCGCGCCCATTTTGCGGATGGCTTGGTCCATGCCGGGGATCATCTTCATGATTTCTTTCATGTCGCCCATCTGGCGGATCATCTTCATCTGGTCCCGGAAGTCGTCGAGCGAGAAGTCAGCCTTCTTCAGCTTCTTGGCCATACTCTTGGCCTTCTTCTCGTCCAGGACTCCCGCGGTCTTTTCGATGAG
The DNA here is from genome assembly GCA_964463485.1 of uncultured Myxococcales bacterium. Classification (GTDB taxonomy): domain Bacteria; phylum Myxococcota; class Kuafuiibacteriia; order Kuafuiibacteriales; family Kuafuiibacteriaceae; genus CAYXDO01. Next base: position 7,983 of record CAYXDO010000239.1, read on the forward strand.
TGACATGACATCACCCATCCCCAGAATTCGCTGAGCGACGCGGGTCGGGTGAAAGAGCTCGAGCTTGTCGAGCTTCTCGCCCGTACCCACGAGGAGGATAGGCGCTCCGGTGACCATACGAACGGAGAGCGCCGCGCCCCCGCGAGCGTCGCCATCCATTTTCGTGAGTACGACGCCGTCGATGCCGACCTGCTGTTGGAACTGCTGCGCGACGTTGACCGCGTCTTGGCCGGTCATGGCGTCGACGACGAGCAAGCACTTTTTCGGCTGAGTTGCCTCCTTGAGTTCGCGCAGCTCATCCATGAGCTCGAGATCGACGTGCAGGCGGCCGGCGGTGTCGAAGATCACCACGTCTTGGCCTTGGCGCTCGGCCTGCGCGAGCGCGTTTTTTGCGATATCGAGCACCGCCATGTCAGGCTTGGTGTCGTAGACCGAAACTCCGACCTGTTTGGCGAGGGTCTTGAGTTGCTCGATTGCGGCAGGGCGTCGAACGTCGGCCGGCACGAGGAGCGGCGTCTTCTTCTCCGCCTTGAGGCGGAGGGCCAGCTTTCCGGTCGAGGTGGTCTTTCCGGAGCCCTGGAGCCCCATCATGAGGAGGACGACGGGCGGCTTTCCGGTCAAGTCGAGGCCTGGGCTCTCGCCGCCGCCCATGACGCGGGTGAGCTCCTCGCTGACGATGCGAATGAACTCTTGATAGGGATTGAGGCCGGCCATCACGTCCTGACCGAGCGATCTCGTCTTCACTTCACCGACGAAGCTCTTGACGACGCTGTAGTGGACGTCGGCTTCGAGGAGGGCCATGCGGACCTCGCGCAGAGCCTCCTCGATGTTCTTCTCGGTGAGGGTGCCGTGCCCACGCAGCTTCTTGAAGGTATCGGAGAGGCGGTCCTGAAGGCCGTCGAACATGGGCGAAAGCTAGAGCGCCTAACCGTCCGAATCGTCAACCGTCTCGTGCGAGGCGGTCCGGCTCGGAGGAGCCGAGCATGTCGTCGCCACAGAAGGGCATCCCGCGGCGACCTTCTGGAGTCACAAGGCCGGCTCGGAGCCAGTGAGTTGAGCTGACCACGGCGACGGCGTGGTCACGGAGCCACGCGTCCTTGGCGACGGTGCGTCCGCTCATGGCTTCCGAGTTGCAGGATGAAGCACAGGAAAGAAACTTGCCGTCCGAGATCAGGATGGCATTTGCTGAGATCGACAGATCTGCGGACGGCCTCAATGCCTTGGCTCCCTGCGGATCGAACCGATCGAGGAGACGAAAGCGTGACCACGAATTCCACCCTTGGCCCCATCCCGAAACTCGACTCCAAGCTGCGGATCGCCGTCTTGATGGGCGGCCCGAGCTCCGAGCGTGAGATCTCACTGATCAGCGGGAGGCAGGTGCTTTCGTCGCTTGGCGACTTGAATCCGATCGCGGTCGAGATCGGGCGCGACGGCCGATGGACGGTAGGCGATCGAGAGCATGCCACGGTGGGCTCCGCGCTCGACGACTTGAAGAAGCGAGCAGACGTCGTGTTCATCGCGATGCACGGCGAGCTGGGCGAGGACGGAACGATCCAGGGGCTCCTCGACGCCGAGCGGCTTGTTTACACGGGCAGCGGTGTGCTCGGGAGCGCGCTCGCGATGGACAAGGTCCGCGCCAAGCTCGTGTACAAGGCCGTCGGCATTCCGTCGGCGCCGTTCCGCGCGTTGAATCAGCGGGAGCTCGGCGGCGGGCTGCCGCTCGCCGAAGCCATCGGCAAGGAGCTCGGTTTTCCGTGCGTGGTCAAGCCCGCGCGCGCGGGATCGAGCGTGGGAGTAAGCTTTCCGCCGGACGCTTCGAGCCTGGCGAGCGACCTCGCGGGTCTCGCGAGCTCCCAATCGCTCGTGCTCGTCGAGCGTTTCGTCAAAGGGCGCGAGTTCACCTGCGGCGTGCTCTCGTTCGAACGCGAGGGCAAACTGGTTCCCTTGCCCGTCACCGAGATCATCCCCGATCGCGCTCGCTTCGCGTTCTTCGACTACACGGCCAAATACACGCCGGGCGCGACGCGCGAGGTCACGCCGGCCCAGATCGGCGGCGATCTCCGCGAGAAGATCCAAGCCATGGCCGTCGACGCCCACCGTTGGCTCGATTGCCGTGACATGAGCCGCTCTGATTTCATCGTTGGCGACGACGGCGAGGTCGTGATCCTCGAGACCAACACGATCCCCGGCCTCACCCCTCAGTCCCTACTCCCTCAAGCGGCCGGGGTCGCGGGTTTGTCGTTCCGAGACCTCGTCTCGGTGTTGATCGACGACGCGCTGTCGCGCGCGAAGTGATCACCGACGATCGCGGATCACCGCTCCAAAACACTGCGCCGCGATTTCGTCGTCGACCACTTCTCGCGTGGGCTCGAAAGTCCGCGTCAACGCCGCGGTGACGAAGTGCCGGATCGGAGGCCACGCGGCGCTCGCGGGCAGCTCACCGGGCTCGCAGCCGTCCTTGCCGAGCTCGAGCAAGAGCGGGTTCACCGTGACTCCAGAGTCTTTGGCGACGCCGACCAAGCCTCCTCTATCCTTGGCGATCTCGCAGATGTCGGAGAACACGAGGTGCCCGGCGCCATTGAGCTCGTAGTAACTGCGCGTGCTCGTATAGGTCTCGAAGGCCGACCGCGTAGCCGAGGCAAGCACCGTGTCGTCGGAGCTCCCGGCCATGAAGACGGCGCGGGACGTTGGTTCCGGATCGGAAGCGTTGCCGGCCATCCCGAGCCAAAAGGCAGCGGAGGCTTCTCGCGCGGCAGCAGCTGAAGCCGCCGATCCTGCGGAGTGTCCGGCCAAGGCCAGCTTCATCGAATCGAGCTCCGGGAGGCGCGGATCTCGCGGTCCGCGGGTAAAGGCCACGACCTCGAGGAGCTCACGAGGGGCGCTTTCGAAGTCGGGGACCTGCCCGGCGAGCAGCGCAGCGAGCCCACGGCCCAAGTGGTCGGGCGCCAACACGACCCACCCGTGGCTCGCGAGGTGCGTCGTCAAGAATGTGGATTGCGAGCGATACGCGGAGAGCCCATGCGAAAAAACGAGCACCGGGAACGGTCCCGGGAGCGGGTCGGCGTCGCGGGCGGCTTCTTGATTAAACTTCAAGACGCCGGGCGACACCTTCGACATGCCCTCTTCGGTGAGCCAATCGCGCACGTCATAGGGGGACAATACGTTGCGCGCGGCATCGACCGCCGGATACCAAACCTCTACCGCCAACGCGCCCACGGCGATCGTCCGAACGCCTACTGCCATAGGCCCGCGAGCCGCATAAGGAGCGGCCCCGCCGCAAGTCGGATCAGGCAGCTCGGACGAAGCAGAGTCGCAGGCGCCAAGCAGACCGACGCAGAGGAAGAGAACGCGCACGCGTCGAAGATACTGCGCGGACGCTCATGGGCGCGCAGTTCGTTCGTCGACGAAATCGGAGGAAACGACGGACGGACGGGTCAGGACTTCACGAGCTCAATAGCGCGGCCACGATGGCGAGCTTGCCGGAGGAGTCGTCGGGCTTCGCGAGCGCTAGCTAGAGCCTGTTACGAAAGTCCTCAGGACCGAAGGTCCGCAACAAGCCAGCCCGGGGCAACGCCCCGGGTTACAGACGGGATTATCTAGAGCCCCAAAGGGGCGACGCAATTGTCCGCTCGGACGGGTCTCACCCCAGCGTCGTTCGAAGGCTAGGAATCGCGAGTTTCGCAACAGGCTCTAGCTAGAGCCTGTTACGGAAGTCCTCAGGACCGAAGGTCCGCAACAAGCCAGCCCGGGGCAACGCCCCGGGTTACAGACGGGATTATCTAGAGCCCCAAAGGGGCGACGCAATTGTCCGCTCGGACGGGTCTCACCCCAGCGTCGTTCGAAGGCTAGGAATCGCGAGTTTCGCAACAGGCTCTAGCTAGAGCCTGTTGCGAAAGTTCTTAGGACCGAAGGTCCGCAACAAGCCAGCCCGGGCAACGCCCCGGGTTGCAGACGAGATTATCTAGAGCCCCAAAGGGGCGACACAATGTGGCCCGGGCTGATCGGTTGGCAGCTCTTCAACACGAAACGCGAGGTCAAGCGATTCAATCGACGAGCGCACGCGATCGCGTTGCGCCCCGCCGAGCCTGGCCTCGAGCCCCGCCGCGAGGAGTTCATCGAGACCGAGGTGTTGGAGGTCGCGCCTTTGCCAGCGCTCATCGACGGCGACGGCGAGCCGATCGACGCCCAGGTGATCGAACGCGAGGTGCGCAAAGAAGAGGCCGAGCTCCGAAAGAAGAAGCCTCGCGTGCTTGGGCGCCAACGAATTCTCGAGCAGCGCCTCGACGATCGGCCATCGAAGTCGAGACAAAGTTGGCGTCCTCTGTGCCACGCCTCGACGACCCAGTATTGGAACGCGTGCCTCGCGCGCGTGCGAGCCTTTCGTGTCCGCTTCGCCGCAGCGTCAGCAAAGTTTCGCGCTGGCCGACTCGACGCAATATTCCCGGACTGGAGCCACCGGCCTTCGACCTACGTGAGAGGACTTCTCGGCGCGACGTAGCGTCCGGCGAGACCCGACGGCTCGAGGCCCCGCATCGTCTCTCGATCGACTCTGCGGCGACGCCGCAAGGGAGAGGTGCACCCGAGGCTTGTGCGAGCGGTCTTGCGAGCACGACGAAATCACCGGCCGACAACCCCCTGACGCCGTGTTCGACTCGGATCCGGGCCCTGGGCGTCACGGCGGGTCCTCGCTGTGACACGAAACCCGGGCGAGTTCCTACTGAACATTTCCGACCGACGACCGAAAATCGCAGAGGGTCAGGCATGGCTCAGAGGGGCCATCTCGCCTGCGGCCCTCACTGGCCCTCCGCGGGCGCAACTCACATGCTCGCTGCGTCGCGGAGCCAAGTAAAACCGGCCCGAAGCATCCACCCAGATCAATCCACTATCCATCTCTTCTCGTCGCTTTTGGAACCACGCCACGAATTCCCACAAGTCCCTGATCTGCTCGCCGGTCGACAAATGGGCTGAACTCGCGAAAACCTCCTCCGGCCCAACGTAGTGATATATCCGGACGGCTCCCACGAACTTACCAAAACTCGCCGACAGGAGGCGGACTTCCATCAAGGAGACTCCGATGACGAACCAACTCACCTGTTACGGCGCCGACCGCGGGCGGGCGGGGGCGCGTCTGATTCACGGAATCACGACTTCAAGCAGTGAGCCGACATAGCGCAGAGCCCATCCCCTGAGAAGCTCGAGCTTCGCGCGGAACCGGCTTCGCACGAAGCTCGAGGTTCACGCGGAGCCCTCGGAGGACGCTTTCGCTCAGGTCTCTCCGAAAACGTCGACCGCCGCGCAACCGTGCGAAACACGAGAGGCCGATCGCGATCGGGGCTTCGTGCTTCGTCGAACGGAACGATTTTCGGAGCTCGATGACCGCACATACCTGGGACCACCTGGGACCCAAGGAATCGGAACGATTTTCGGAGCACAAACGATTGCGCTCCTGCGATCGTTCGTGCATGCCCACTTCGTGCGACCCATCCGACAGAACACCCCCGAAAAGTTTTGGTTCGTGACCTCCAGGACTTTGGAGTCCCGCTTCTTCTTGAAGCCAGACCCTC
>CAYXDO010000240.1:0-8857 GCA_964463485.1 uncultured Myxococcales bacterium
GTCCCAGGTGCAGCTCATCGTGTCGGCCGAGTATCCGCCGACGGCCAACCACACGCGGCTCGGGTCGGTCGCCGTGGGTGAGTCCTGGAGCGGCGCGTTTCGCAGCGCGACGATGGGTTGGCCCCAGTAGACTTGGTAGTCTCGGCCCGCGTCCGCGATCGGCGCGCCAGCACGGACCTCGATGGGCAGAGTCAGGGAGGACGAGACCAAGTTGCTATTCGTGAGCGTGAGCTCGACCTTCCACGTCCCGTCTCGCTCGAGGTGCGTCTGTGGGTTCGAGGTCGGCAGCGTCTCGCTGAGTATCCGCGGATGGCCGTCCGGATCGGTCAGCGTCCACCGCGCCTCGACGAGACCCGGGCTCGTGGAGCCTTGGGTGAAGGTCACGAGGTCACCCTCGACCGGCTGAGGCGGATCCCACGCGAAGTCGACGGCGGGGGCGTCTTCGACCGTGTAGAGGCGCGTCGTCGAGGCCACGAGCCCCGAGTCGTCCGTCACGTCGAGGCGCACCTGGTAGGCGCCGGGCTCGCGATAGGTATGAGTTGGGTATTGATCCCCAGAGGTCTCACCGTCGCCGAAATTCCACGACCACGCCACGACGCGGCCGTCAGGGTCGGTCGACCGATCGTCGAACGACACCACGGGCCCGCCGATGTCATGCGTGTAGAGTTGGAGGTCGGTGAGTTCGACCGCGCCGCCGAAGGTCTCCGTGACGACGACGTCCACGTAGCGCGCGTCGAACGGGGTCAGGTCGACCCAGTGCTCCACGGTGTCCGCGGGGAACGTGAGGGTCGCGACCGGGACGAAGTCCGCGGGCGCAGAGGTCGCGACGGACGCGTGGAGCTCGATCGTCCGCGGGCCGCGACCGGCGATGCGAGACTTCAGCCGCAAGCGATCGACGCGGCGAAGGTCTCCGGAGAGGTCGATCACCAAATTCTGCGGCGCGAAGCCGTCGGAGGTCCACGAGGGGCCCACGCCCCTCGGCTCGTAAGAGATCGCGTGCTCGGGTGAGTTGCCGCTCGAGGCTGACACGATGGACGCTCCGCCCTCGAGCAGCGAAACGATCCCGCCCTGCTTGGGTCGGCCGCGCACGTCCAGGCGATTCAGCCGGAGCTGATCGGCCGCGCCGTGGTTGGAGACCAGCTCCAGGCGGACGTAACGCGCGCGGGTCGGCGTGAAGCCAAACTCATGCGGCACCGCGTCCTGCTCGAGGTTCCCGGAAGTGACGGTCGTGAAAGGTCCAGACTCAGTCTCCGACACCGATACCGAGAAGGCGTCGAGGCTGCGCTCGGAAGCGTCTCCGGTGAGCACGACGCGATCGATCAACGGCGAGTCCCCGACGAGCTGGATCAGCACCTCTTGGTCGGTGACTTGGCGAGGGTCGCTGCGGTAGCCCCAGGAGTCGTGGATGGCGGAGAGCAACCCACCGGCCACGCCGCTCGAGACCGAGATGACGGTGGCGCCGTACTCAGAGAAAGAGACCGACCCGCCCTGGGCCACCGTGAAGGCCGCGTCGGGCGGCAGCGAGTCCAACACCTGGAGCGCGAGGGTCTGCTGGTCCGTGGCGCCCGCGGCGTCGGTGACCACGAGGGTCGCGACCTGAGTCCCGAGCTGCGAGGCGTTCGGGGTCCAGGTCAGCCGACCCGTCAGCGCCTCGATCGACATGCCCGCGGGCCCGCTCGCCAGCGTGTACGTGAGGACGTCGCCCGGATCCAGGTCGAAAGCCTCGACTTGGTAGGTGTACAAACGATCTTGGATCGCCTGGGTCTCGGGGACCGAGGAGATGTGCGGCGGATCGTTGGTGCTCGAAACATTGAGCACATAGAGCTGCAAGTCGGTCGCGCCCTCGATGTCGGTCGCGAGGAGCCCGACCTCGACGTCGCCGACTTGGTGTCGCTCCGGCGTCCACGACGTGAGGCCCGAGAGCGGGTCCACGAGCATGCCGACGGGGCCGCGCTCGAGGGAGTAGGTCACGAGATCGTTCGGATCGGGGTCGGTCGCGTGCGCGACGTAGCTGTAGAGGCCCTGCTGCACGACCGAGGTCGGCGGCGTCGAGTCGAAGACAGGTCGATCGTTCGCGATGTCCAGAACCTCGAGGACGAAGGTGGCTGAGTCCGAGAGTCCGCCCGAGTCCGTCACGGAGACGGTGACCGAGTGCGGGCCGACGTCCTCGTGGAGCGTGAGCCAGCGGAGCTCGCCGGAGTACGGCGTGATCGTGAGGCCGCCGGGGCCGGAGATCGCGAAGGTGAGGAGGTCGTGCTCGGGATCGGTCGCGCTCACGCTCGAGAGATAGACGGAGCCTTCCGGCACGCTGAGCGCGGGCAGCGAGACGAGCTCGGGCGGGTCGTTCACTTCCAAGACCTCGAGGTCGTAGGTCTGCACGGCCATCGTCCCTGCTGGATCGTGAGCGCGCACGGAGACGCGATGAAGGCCGACGTCGGCCGTCGCGGGCGTCCACTCGAGGACGCCGCTGAACGGATCGATCACCATGCCGGCGGGCGCTTCCAAGAGGCCGTAGGTGACGGGCTGGCCCTCGGGATCGAGGGCGTCCACGTCGTAGGTGTACAAAACATTCTTGTCGGTCGACGTCGGCGGGACACTCGTGATGATCGGCGCGTCATCGAGGACGTTGGGGACCTGGAGGTCGAAGATCAGGTTGGCGGAGAGCACGTCAGCGTCGGTGACGCGGAGGTGCACGCGGTGAGTACCGACGTCGACGGCCGTGGGTGTCCACTCGAGGTGACCGGTGAGCGGGGCCAAAGTCATCCCGGCAGGCGCCTCGACGAGCGTGAACGTTCGGACCTCGAGGTTCGGGTCTTCGACGATGGGGTCAAAGGTGAAGAGTTGCTGCTCCGGCGCGGTCAGCAGGGGATAGTTGACGAACCGCGGCGCCCAGCGGACATCGACCTGAAAGTCGAAGGTGCCGACGTCGCCGTCGGCGGCGGTGGCGCTGAGGCCCACGGGCACCAGGTCCGCCGAGGCGCGGGTGAAGTCGTACCAAACGAAGTAGCCGCACTCAGGGCCAATTCCGCAGTTGAAGAGCTGCGCGAAGGAGGTGCCGTCCGGAGGCGGCGTCGAGACGTCCGGGGTGACGGGCTCGCCGTTGGGGTCGAGGATCCGAAGCTCCGCGCTGAAGAACTGATCGCCAAAGGCCTTGGGGGGCGGCCACGCGAGGATTTGCGGCGGTCCGTCCACCAAGATCTCGGTGAAGAACGGGTGGAAAGGTCCGAGCCCATCGCTCGCCTCGGCTTGCATCGTGTGATTGCCGATGTCCGCTGGGGTGGGTGTGAACGTGTAGAGACCGGAGGCGGTGTCGACTGCGCCAGGCCCCCAAGTCAGCGCGTAACTCACCGGTCCCTGACCGCGTTCGGCCGCGAAGAGCTGGCAGGTGACCGTGTCGCCCGGCTCGGCGCGGACCGACGGAGGACAGGCCGCGAGCACGTCGGCGCCCACGGTCAACGTGTAGGCCTGAGTCGCGGTCGCGACGAGCGTACCGAAAGTATCGTAGACGTCGGCGCGCAGCACGACGGAGTGCGTGCCCACGTCCTCGGGCGGCGGGTCGTACGTCACCGAAGCGTAGATGCCTGGGTAGCTGACGAAGAGTCCCGGCGGACCGGCGGCGACCACGAGGTCGAGGAACCCGTCGAGCGGCGCGTACGCGAGCTCCGGGCTGTACTCATAGACCCAGCCCGTCCGCGCGAAGAGCGGCGGCTCGCTGAGGAACTGAACCGACGGGTCGACCGCGGGGTCGACCACGCAGATGTCGAAGCGCAACAAGCTCGAGGTTCCGTCCGGCGAAATCACCCGGAGCGTCACCGGATGGCTTCCTGAGTCGGTCGAGGTCCAACTCACATAGGTGGAGCCTTCGTTGTACACGAGGAGCTCCGTCGGACCCTCGACGATCTCCACGCCACACTCAGGGGCCACATTGAACGACCAGTCGAACGTGGCGCCCAAGGCGACACACGAGCGGGGGCTCCGCGTCTCTACGACCTCACACCCAGGCGTGACCTGGATGAGTACCAAACCGGTGTCACTTTGCGCGCCCTCGTGGGCGTCGTAGGCGAAGAAATCGGTCCCGCTCGTGAACCCAGGATCGGCCTGGTACACGAACGATCCATCCGGCGCCACGGACACGGTCCCGTGCCGGGGCGGCTCGCGGAGGCTCGCGGTCAAGAGCAGCAAGGCGTCGCACTGGTCGCCAGGGTCGCTCTCACAATCGTTGGAGAGCAGGCCGGTCAGCGCGTCTACCGTGAGCGTCTGACCCGCTCGCACGAAGTACAAGTCTTCGGCGGCGCTCGGCGACGTAGGGGGCGCCTCTGTGGCGACGAAGGTCACGGTCACCGTGGCGACGTTCGAGCTCAGCGAGCCGTTGCTCGCCGAGTACGTGAAGCGGAGGTCCTGCGGGTCCACGAACGCACCCCAGAGCAACACCGAGAAGCTCCCGTCGGGGAGCAGGTCGACGTACCCATACTCAGGCGTGTCGATCGAGATCAGCGTCGCGGAGAGGGGCGCGCCCGCGGGGTCGTGGTCGTTCTGCAGCGCGCCGGAGGCGGTGGGGAAGCCGAAGGTGCCGCCGCTCGACGGCGCCTCGAGCCAGTAGTGATCGTCCGCGGCCACGGGCGGGAGGGCCGGACCGCCGACGATGGTCAGCGACACGGAGGCGACGTTGGAGGGACGCTGGCCGTCGAAGGCGCGGTACGCGAACGAGTCGGTCGTGAAGCCTGGGTTCGGGGTGTAGACGAAAGACCCATCCGAGAAGGCGGTGAGTGTGCCGTGCGCAGGCGGAGTCAGGAGCAGCGCGGAAAGGGCATCGAGCTCCGGGTCGGAATCGTTGGAGAGCAAACCTTCGGCCGCGGGGACGCTGAGCACGGAGCCGTCGTCGACGACGTAGGCGTCGTTGCGGGCGATGGGCGCTTGGTTGGGGTTGCCGTCGCCGACGGAGAGCTCGACGAGGACCTCGTTGGAGGTCAAAACGCCGTCGCTGTTTCGATAGACGAAATCATCGATCCCGATGAAGGTGCTGACCGACGTGTAGACGAAGGAGCCGTCGGCATTCACGGTCACGGTGCCGTAGCGCGCGGGGCGGCGGAGCTCCGCGGTGAGCACGTCGCCCTGGTCGAGATCGTAATCATTCTGCAGAAGGCCGGGGCCGGCCACGAAGAGGGCCACGCCGGAGGTCGCGGTGTAGGCGTCCGGCACGGCCACCGGCGCGTCGGGGCGGGGGAGGACGTCGATGAAGATCTGGGCGGTCGAGGAGCCGGTCCCGTTCGTGACCGAGTAACTCATGATTACCGTGCCCACGAAGTGGGGCCCGGGCGCGAACGCGAGCTGGCCTTCGGGCGACAAGATCGCGGCGCCGTGCTCGGGCGGCGTGACGAGGACGGTCTCGAGCGGCGTACCGTCGATGTTTACGTCGTTGATCGTGACGTTGGGCGCGGCGTTGGGCGGGACCGAGAGCGGCTCGTCTTCGTAAGTCACGTAGTGGTCGTCGACCGCGAGGACGGCGTCTCCGCGAGGCTCCACGATCAGCGTGACCGTCGCGGGGCCCGAGAAGAGCGCGCCGTCAGAGGCTCGGTAAACGTAGCTGTCCACGCCGTGGAAGTTGGAGCTGGGTGAGTAAGTAAAGCCACCCGAGGGCGAGGTGACCAGCGTGCCGTGCGCTGGCGGCGACACGAGCTCGGCGGTCATGAGCTCCTGGTCGGGCTCGTAGTCATTTGCCAAGATTCCGGGGTCCTGGATCGTGAGGGCCTCGTCCTCCGCGAGCACGTACAAATCAGGCTGGGCGCGGGGGGCCTCGGGCACCGGGAGGATCTCGAGGTCGACCACGGTGGAAGTCGAGGTGAGGAGCGCGTCAAAGGCCTCATAGACGAGCTCGTCGTGGCCGGTGAAGTCGGCGTCGGGCCGGTAGACGAACGATCCGTCCGGCTCCACGGCGACTGAGCCGTGCTGCGGCGAGCGGGTGAGGCGAGCGGTGAGGAGGTCGCCGTCGCTGTCGTGATCATTGACCAGCAGCCCGAGCTCGGCGCTCACGCGGAGCACCTGCGCTTCCTCGGTCTGGTAGCTGTCTCGTCGCGCGACCGGCGGCGTGTCCTTGGGGGTGACGGTGATCGTCACCGTGGTGGGCACCGAGGAGACTCCGTCCGAGCAGGCGTAGGTTGCGCTCACGACGCCGGTGAAGTCGGTCGGAGGCCGGAACACGAGGAGTCCTGTCTCGAACAGGTGGAAGGACGCCGGAGGCGCTTCGCCGGTCGGGAGCAGGTCGTTGGGCGCGTTGGCCGGCGGGCTGAGCGCCTGGGTCGTGAGTGCGACATTCTCGGGATCGGCGTCGTTGCCGAGGACTCCGGGCGCGCCGGTGATGAGAGTGTCATTTTCTCCGATCGCGTAGAAGTCTGGGTTGCAGGTCGGCGGGTCGTCGACGGGTGTCACCACGAGGGTGAGGATGGCGGTGGCGGTGAGTTGGCCGTCGGAGACTTCGTAGACCGCGCCGTAGGTGCCGGGTTGGCTGGGGTCGTAGGAGAGGCTGCCATCCGGGAAGATCGTCAGCGCACCTTGGGCGGGGCCGCTCAGCAAGCGGAAGGTGAGCGGGTCGTTGTCGGGATCCGCGTCGTTGAGACCCACGCCTGGGGCTGGAATGCCGAGCGTGGCGTGCTCCGGAGTCGTGTAGAGGTCGTTGACGGCGATCGGCGGCCGGTTGGTCTCGAGCACGTGGAAAAGGAGGTCGGCGGTGGCGGAGAGGGCGCCGTCGCTGGCGGCGTAGGTCGCCGTATCCGGTCCAGTATACAAAGGGAACGGAGTGTAAACGAGGCCCCCCGCAGGGGCCAGGGTGAGCGTGCCGTGGAAGGGGCCTGACACCAGCGTGGCGGTGAGGGCCTGACCGTCCTGGTCGTGATCGTTGAGGAGGACTCCGGGATCCGGCACGGACAGGGTCGTGTTCTTGTCGAGGGTGTACTCATCGGGGTTGGCGACCGGCGCGTGGGGTGTGGCTGGGATGGTGATGAAGACCGTGGCTGAGTCGAAGCTCGTCGAGTCATGCGCCTCGTAGCTGAATGAGTCCACGACGCCGGAGACACCAGAGTAAGGCAAGTAGGAGAACGCGCCGCTGACCTCGAGGCTGATCGCGCCGTAGGTCGGGGGCGTGCTGAGTAGGGCAAAGAGAGTATCCGAGTCATTGTCGGCGTCGTTGCCGAGCACGCCGGGGATTGGGATCACCAGAGGGGTCGACTCTTGGGTCTCGTAGTGGTCGTCGATGGCGATCGGCGGGTGGTTGACGTGGGTGAGGTCGAGGTAGACGGTCGCCACGTCCGAGGCCCCTGAGGGATGAGTTGCGCGATAGGAAAACTGGTCCGGACCTTCGTACAGCGAGTTTGGAAGGATTGAGAACGAGCCGTCTGGGGCGAGCGAGACGACGCCGAACTGCGGAGGGTCCACGAGCGAGGCGCTGAGGACACCGCCGGTGGAGCTCGAGTCGTTGCCAAGCACGCCTGGAGCGGCAACGTCCAGAGGCGTACTCTCCGGAGTGGAGTAGCTGTCGTCCATCGCGGCAACGACGGTAGGCGGCGTCGATACCGCGCAGACCGGGCCGCTTGCACAGGCGACGCCTGGGTAGGGCTTGTTTGGTTTTCGGGCGTCCTGCGGGCCTGATTTCGCGGCGAGGAGGATGGGTCCAGCGCCGAGCTCGAAGCCTGCGACGACGGCGTCGTTGCGGAGCGTGAGCTCGCCCTGTATTTGATTTAGCTCGCCTACCGTTCCCCTCGCCCATCGAGGAGCTTTCGGGGGCGCCTGTGGCCTCGATCCAGCTCTCAGGAGGCTGGCTGCTGCGGTCCTCCTTCGAAACGCGTTCGTATTTTCACGACGACTAAAAGCTGCCCGGACGATTTGCTCCCTGGGGCCTCGGGCCAAGAGTCGGGTTCGGTAACCACTCGCACCTGCGGCGTTGGGCCACGAGGTGGCTTGGCGGACCGTTCGCGCCAACAGCCTCAGGCCACGAGGTGGGGCGGGGCGCGTTTCCCGGACGGTCTCGCAGGTCACGAGCTGGGGCAAGGCCCGTTTCCCGGACGGTCTCGCGGGCATCGAGCTGGGGCAGGACCCGTTTCCCGGACGGTCTCGCAGGCCTCGAGCTGGGGCAAGACCCGTTTTCGAAACGGTCTGACGGGCCACGAGCCGGGGAAGGACCCGTTTCTGAAGCGGTTTCGCGGGCCTCGAGGCGGCGCCGGAGCTGCTTCGAGAGCAACATGGCGAGCATGCCGTCGCGCGCTCGAGAAAGCGCCGCGTGAGCTCGTTGCGCACAATCTCGAGCGACGCGCGATGCGGGTGAGTGTCCACGGCAGGCCTCATCCAGGCAGGTGCGTGATCCAACGGCTGAAGGCCCTTTGTCCGCGCCTCGAAAACTGAAGATCGCCCTCGCTCGCGCGGGCCTTGATGTCGGAGTCAGCACGGTCCAACGTTTGCTCGACTCGAACGAGCAACTCCGCCGCAAGGGCAGCGCAAGGTTGGTGCGCCGAGGTCTCGAGGCGGCTGGAGCACGGTGCGAGGTCCTCGCTCGAGAGCGGATACGTCGACTCCTTGGATGTAGCGGAGCCCGCGACGCGCTCGGGGCTGACCGCGCCCACCCCGGGGGGTGAGAGCAATCGACTCGAGGGGTCGATGGTGTCCATCCCGAGGACGGGAGCCATCGACCCGAGGGATCGATGGTGTCCATCCAGAGCACGGGAGCCATCGACTCGAGGGGTCGATGGTGTCCATCCCGAGGACGGGAGCCATCGACCCGAGGGATCGATGGTGTCCATCCAGAGCACGGGAGCCATCGACTCGAGGGGTCGATGGTGTCCATCCCGAGGACGGGAGCCATCGACCCGAG
>CAYXDO010000240.1:8957-13268 GCA_964463485.1 uncultured Myxococcales bacterium
CCGAGGACGGGAGCGATCGACCCGAGGGGTCGGTGATGTCCATCCCGAGGACGGGAGCGATCGACGCGAGGGGTCGATGGTGTTCATCCCGAGGACGGGAGCGATCGCCTCCTGAGCTCCCCGACGGGAGGATAGGCGGTCGAGGTCCGGGAAGCTTAGCAGGTCGTTGAAAAGTCGACTTCTCGGAACGCTGCACTGTGCTCGATCGTCATGGATCAGCAAATTCAAGCGCTTACCGAGTGAATCGGGCACGGGCACGGGCACGGACGGGCACGGGCACGGCATGAGTTTCGGAGCCTTTTTCAGCGACCTGTTAGGCGCAGGCAAGATGCCTGCGCTCCCAGGGGGTCCGCCAGGCTTAGGAGCGCCTGCGTTCCCAGGAGACCGCCGTCGACGCGGGTCAATCGCAGAAGCAGAAGGTTGACTAGCCCAAGGCCCCGAATGTTCATTCAGGCAGACGGAGCTCCAGCACCGCGCCTTCCTTCCCGACCACCGTCAGCCAGCCTCGATTCCGCTCGGCCCCCTTGAGCTCCGTCGCAGTCTCTGGAATGAATGAGCTCTGGCAACCCTCGATGGGTTGCAGCACGAAGATGGCGCGGCACTCGGCGTAGGCGAGGATCAGCTCGTCTCTCGTTTGGCGATCGCGGAAATCGACGAACCGCCCGTAAGGCGCCCGGGTCGCCCCGCACGAATCAGGAGATCCGCAGGGCGTCGGGATTTCTAGGCTTCTCTTCGAAATGCGCCCCTCGCGGTCGATTCGGACGAGATCGGGTTGGTCAGTGATCGAATCCGCGGCCTGGCCCACGAGCCAAAGCTCTCGGTCCTTTCCGAGTGCGACATCCGCGATTTGAACCAGCGTCGACCCGGCTGCCCGCAGGTCGAAGGATTGGAACGGGCCGGTCGCCGGACCCACCAGGGCTTTGGCGCCTCGATCCGAAAGCACAAAGGTCTCTTCGGAGGGGTCGAGCAGGTGGACCAAACCGATCGAGGCGCCGGCCGGAAGGTCGACCGGCTCGAACTCACCGGTCTCCAGCGAGCCCGCGAGCGCCGCGCTGCCCCCATCGATCGTGATGAGGATCGTTCCGCTCCGAGAAATCGCGAAATCCTCTGCGTTCTGACCGGGCACGGTCGTCGTGCGCACGAGGTGGAGGAGGTCGTCGACGATCTCGAATTCGAGCATGGCCGCGCCTTTTATCAATCCCGCCACGGACTCTCTCTTCATGACGACGATGCGATCCCCGAACCAAGCAGCGTTGCCTTGAAACTGAGTTCCGCGCGGAAATACGTGCCGGTGCCCTTCCTCGTCTCGATAGGGGCGCCCTCGCCGAAAGAGGAACCCACCTTGGTCGGATCGAGCGAAGACGAGGTCGTCGTCGACGCGAAGCACCTTGTCGAGGTGAAGGTAGCTCGATCCCGAATCGAAGCTGCGAACACGCGGAACACCGCCGATCTCCGTCCCGCTTGGCAGCAAGAGGGTCTCTGCATCGAACGAGACCAGGTGATCGTCATATTCGTGACATTGGGAGATGGGTTTGGCGAGCACGAGCTCGACGTCGATGGGGGGCGGCGTGGTCGTCTCGAGCAGTCTGTCTCCTTCGAGCCCGAAGAATTTCGTGGAAGGCGGCAGCGGAGCGCGATCTGGGGCCGCGTCGCACACCGGAATTCGAAGAGTGAGTCCCATCGAGGACCGGAGGAGGCGCTCGAACGCGAAATTGCGACGAGCGAGCTCGGCGACGGCGAGGTCGTCGATCCCTACGAGGGTCACGGAGGTCTCGTCCCCGGAGTCGAGCTTCGCGACGGCGCCTCCTTCGACGATCTCGTCCCCAACCAATCGAAACGGGCCCTGAATTCGAGTCACTTCGGACAACGCGATCTCGAGCACGAAGATCGCCGCGAAGTCATTTCCGAGCGGCCACTCGACGGCGCGACGGCCTTCGCAGCCCGCGACGAGGGCCGCCGTCGCGAGCACCCGCATCGAGCTAGGGGACGAGCTCATGCCGCCGCACGGCGTCGGTCGGCCCGCGACGATCATCGCTTCGGAGATGATATCAGAAGGCCGCGGAGCAAGGTATGCGGGGACGGAAGCGCGGAGCCGCCGGGCGCTCGAGGCTCACTCGCTCGCCGAGAGCCACTTTTTGTAGGCGTCGAGGTTCGGAGCTCGGCCGAGGAAGGTCGAAACGAGCGTTTTGGCGTCAGCGGCTCCGCCTGGCTCGAGGATCTCCTGCCGGTACGCTCGCGCGGTGGCCGGATTGAGAATGCCCTCTTTTTCGAAGCGGGTGAAGATGTCTTTGGCGAGCGAGAGGGACCATTGATAGGTGTAATACATCGAGCTGTACCCTTCGATGTGTCCGAAGCTCGCGTACTCGAAGGTCCCCTCGATGTGTGGGTACGGGCTGTATTTCGCCTGGAGCTCTCGAGTCGAGGCCAGCAAGTCCATGCCGGTGGGGTCCTTGGCGTGCAGATAGAAGCTCATGGCCTGATAGAAGACTTGGCGCATGATGTGAATTCCTTTTCCGAACTCACTCGCGGCCTTCATTTTTTTGACGAGGTCGGCAGGGATGGGCGCGCTCGACTTGAAGTGAGTTGCGAATCGACCGAGGACCGTGGGGTCCCAGGCCCACTCCTCTAGGAGCTGGGACGGAGCTTCCACGAAGTCCCATTCGACGTTGATTCCGGCGGTACGGACCCAGGGGCTACGGCGAGCCAGGAGGTGGTGAATGAGGTGACCGAACTCATGGAAGAGCGTGACCACGTCGGAGTGCTCCATCAGCGCGGGCTCGGCGCTCGCCTTCGGATCGGGAAAATTGCACACGAGGGCCGCCTCGGGGTCGCGGCCGGACTTCACGCCGGTGCGGATCGGGAACATCGCGGCGTGGCCGTACTTCGCCTTTCGGGGGTGCATGTCGAGGTAGAAGCGACCCACTCGCTTGCCGTCGGCGAGCATGTCGTACGCCTCGACGCTCTCGTGCCAAACCGGCGCCTCGACACTCACGAACGAGAGCCCGAACAGCTCCCCGTAGAGATCGAGCATTCCGCGCAGCACTCTGGAGTATTCGAAGTACTCTCGAGCGACCCGCGCGTCGAAGTCGTGCTTCTCGCTGCGGACGCGATCGACGTAATAGAATCGGTCCCAAGTCTGGATCGCGGCGGCGCTCGGGTCGTCCTGCTTCTTGCGCAGGAGGAGCTCCTCGAGGTCCTTTTGCATACGCGGGCGAGCGATGGCGGCCACCTCCTCGGTGAACGCTTGAATGCTCGCCGCCGAGCCGATCATCTTGTCTTCGGCCTGGTACTCAGCCCAGCTCGGAAAGCCGAGGAGCTGGGCGTACTCGAATCGCTTGGCGAGGATCTTGGCGAGGATCTCGTCGTTCTTCGGGTGGCCTCGCGACAAGAACTGCTTCACCAGCTCCGCGCGCAGCGACTCCTTCTTCGCGTAGTTTTGAATCGGGAAATAATCGGGATAGTTGGTGGTGATCGCGAGCTTCCCGTTCGGCAGCGGCGCGTGAGACTTCACGAAGTCCTCGGGCATTCCGTCGAGCTCCGCGGCGTCCACCTCGATGGTTCGCTGGTCGTCGGCGATGTTCTTCTGGAAGGTCTGGCCGAACTCCACGAGCTCGTCATAGAGGCTCTTGAGCTTCTTGCGGGTGGGCTCGTCCTTGTCCACTCCGGACCTTCGGAAGTCTCGCAAGACCTTCTCGCGGAAGCGTTTGGTGTCGTCGTCCAGGCTGGCTTCCGGGACCTTGGCCACTGCGTCGAAGAGCTCCTTGTCGAGGTTGATGTCGCCGAGGAGGCTCTGTACGTCGCGTTCACAAGCTCGCGCTGCGGTCTGAGTTGCCTCGTCAGGGTGGACGTTCGCGATGAGGCCAGCGCGACTCAAGGTCGAGTCGATCTCCGCGAGCAGTCGGTCGTAGATCTCGAGCGTGTTGGGCGCGGTCTTGCTCTCGGCCCGCAGCGCGTCGATCTCGGCGAGAGATCCCTTGCAGGTCGATTCGAAGCTCTGCGGGGAGCTCCAGGGAGGCGGAGTGGCGGCGCAACCGGCAAAAAGCGCGGGTGCGACGAATTGGAGGAGTCGCATGCGCCGCGGATACTGGCGTGCAGCTGGAGAGTCAACCCCTGGCGCGGCGCGGCTGCAACCCACCGACGGCGACTCACCCCATGGCACGGGCATGAGTTTCTCGGAGTTTCTCAGCGACCGGTTGGTTAGTTGTAGTTCATAGGTCATCACTTTGGAGGCAGGATTGGGATCGTGAGGCAGGATTAGGATCGGGCACGGGCACGGGCACGGGCACGGGCACGGGCACGGGCACGAAGTCC
>CAYXDO010000241.1:0-13092 GCA_964463485.1 uncultured Myxococcales bacterium
CGCCGGGCAAGCACAGCCGCGCCCCGATGTCTTCCGGCCTTGGCTGATCGGTCACCGATGAGGAGAGGTTTTTCTTCCGAATCCGATCGTGGAGGAAGATTCGGAGCCTAGAGAGTTTTTCTGAACTCAGCCGAGTGCTCGGTCAAGCCTAGACGGGCGTATGCCGCTTTTGCGAATCCAGCGACCGCTCACGGTGTCCTCGAATGATAGCCCACTCGTCCCGAGACCGCCGGATATTGGTTTCTGCAGATGTCTGTGTGCGCCGCGCCGCCCCGTTCCCCTCTCGGAGCGTGGCGGTGTTTTGACCTGCTCGGGTAGAAGTACTGACCGCGATCTTTCCACTTTACTCTGAACGTATGTTCACATATTTTTAGCCTCGTGCGAACTCGCAAACTTCGCGCCTTTGGGTTAGCGTGCCTCCAACGTGTCCTTGGGCGTGTTTGACGACGTGGCCGCGCTTTTTTCGAAACTAGAGGGTAAAACGTTCCAGCAGGCCGTCTGCAGGGAGTTGCAGGCCGCGTTCCGAAATTTTCAGCCGGTTCCAGATTTGAGCGGAGACGGGGGCGTCGATGGCCTCACCCACGGAAACACACATGCATACTTGTGCTATGGCCCCAAACTCCTTCTTAGAACGAAGAAACTCGCGAATAAAGAACTCGCAAAGGATATCACGAACAAGTACACGGCGGATTTCCAGCGCATCTTCGGCGTCTCGCCCAGCGGAAAAGGAATCAAACGACAACTTATTCAGACTCCAAACACTAAATTACCAGGGGTTCTCGGAAAAGGGATTCGTTTGAAGCAACTTTATCTGGCGCTTAGCTATTTTCAGGATCCCTCCATCATAGGCGACCTCAGAAGCGCATTCGATGAATGCAAGAACGCAACAAAGGCAGACCACGTCGAAAGTGATATCGACTTTGCCGTCTGGGGGCCTGTCGAAATAGCACAGCACTGCTCCGTCGATGAGGCATCTATTCACCGACTAAAATATCCAGCATTTCATGCAAACATAGGACCAGCAGTTGCGAATGCCCCTCCAGTGCCTCCATCTCCACGATTCGACCAAAAACTCGACTGGTTCTTGAGCCAACCCAAAATCAAGGCCGAGAAAATCGACGACCTGCGTAAGCGACTACGTGATACCTGGTCGCAAGCCGTCGCGATTGATCAAACCATTTCAGAGACGATGCCGGACACCCACAGACAGCTCGCGAGAATAAGGGACGCTGCTATCGACTTGGCCATAAACAAATCCATTACTCCTGCGACGGGGCCCGACCAAGCGATCGAACGAATGGAATCAGTGCAGAAATTGATTGGAGAAAAACTCAAAAGCTTGGACATAGGAGTCGATTTCGTGGAAAAACTCACGCGAGGAGAAACCGCGAAACTAATCGGCGAATGCCACCTGGACTGGACCTGAACTATGGATACCGTTCAGGAACTCTTCGAATTATTGCGAGAAACCAAGGCTCCCGTTCGGATCCGGAGGCCGGCTCCTTCGATTCTCTATGACGGAAACTATCAGATTTGTCTTCTGCTTATCGCGATCAAGACGTTCACCGAGACCGACAAGGGGCATCGTGTCCTCGCTCCTTGGCTGACACTAGCTCAGTTTGTAGCGGCTCGCCCGAGACTCTTGCCGCGCCTGCACACATGGCTGAAGGAATCACAACGCAAGCACCTTGAGCTCGGAGCTTGGCAAGAACTGCCGCGCGGTTATTTGACAGACACCTTACAATCGCAAGTGCGCGACTTCCTGTCTGCCCGCCAGATCATCAGCCAAGTGGGTGATTACGTCCATCGTGGAATTCAATGGTCCAAGGCCGAGTCAATCATCTCTGAGGTCGAGAGATTCGAACTTTTTACCCACGAACGCGCCACACTTCTGGAACTTAGCCAGCACAAAGTCACTAAGGTAATGTTTGGGGCAGGAGTTGACTAGTTCATGACTTTGCTTAAGAGGGTGGAAATCGGCGGCACCTGCGAAGCTGGACGCTTTTCTGGAGAGTTCCGATTCGAAGATGGGCTGAACGTAATCACGACGAACAATGCCTATGGCAAGAGCCTTGTCGCGCGCAGCATTGCTTGGTGTTTCGGACTGGAGCCGATGTTCGGCCTCTCCGCAAATGACAACAGCCGATTCCCTCCAGCGGTCAAGCATCATATCGAACTTGAGGGCAATGAGTGGGCGGTATCTTACTCCTTCGCCCAGATCGAACTGTTTCGCTCCGCCAAGGATGGATTGCGTCTGAAACGCGCTATTCATGGCGGCGACCTCTCCAAAGTCGAATGTGATCTTATCTCCGAAGTGGCAGCGATTCCAACGAGATCTTTTACGCTCGTCGCACACCAAAATACATTCAAGGACGAATCGGGAGGACTTCAGAATTTCCTCTTTGAGTGGCTTGGAATCAGAAAGTACGAGTTACTCACCTCGCGACACAAGATCTCGCCGCTCTACCTGGAAAATCTGGCACCTCATTTTCTGATCGACCAAGAACAGGGCTGGGCGAATATCCAAAGCCTTCAGGTTTACAAATACGGCATTTTGGAAGTAGCCGCGGCAAGTATCGAAGCTATTCTCGGTGCCGAGCAGGCACTCGAATCGCGAAGAATCGAACAGACGGAGACCTCTCGAAAGTTCGAGGTGAAAGTCCTAGCAGACAACCTGGTGGCGCGAGTTAAGGACCTCTTCCTGGAAGCAGGGTGGCCACCAATCTTCGAACGCAAGCCAGTTCTCGAGCGCGCCATCCAAGAATGGACGATGATCGACCTCGTGGGCCTGGTTCGCGAAAAATTCAACTTCGACCCCGGGCGCGAAATCGAAGCGCTTGAGGCACGCGTGTCGCGGGCGCGGGAGAGGTTGACTATCGGTGATGCCGAATCTGAAGGAACAACCCCCGTGCGTCAGACTTCGCAGCGTGTAGTTGAACTGAAGGCCCAACGGCACACGCTCCTTGAGCAGCTTCGGGACCTTCGGCGCCAGCACGAGGAGCAGACGAGTGTCGCTGACACGCTGGACCAACGCCTCCGCTCAAGCAAAGATCTCATTCGACTTAAGGAAGAAGGAATCGGTCGAATGGAGTCCGTTGATTGCCCCGCGTGTGCACGTCCCATAGGTCTCGCTGACTTCGGACTCACTTCACAGGACAAAGAGAGCATCGAGGAGCATATTCGAGCCCTCCGCGCCGAACAGGTTCTTTTTCGACGCAACATAGAAGCAACCGGTTTCGCCATCGAACAGACACGGTCAAAGCATGCACAAATTGAAGAGCAACTTGAAGACGCAAATCGCGCATTGTCGCTTGTCACTCAAACTGCCGGCTCTAGTAGAGAATCGCTTGTCAAAGCTGCAACAGATTTTGCGGAAGCAGAACGAGATCTGAGGAAGACTCGTGCTTTGTTCAAACGTCTGATCGAACTCCAGGATGAACTCCGAGCCTGGGCTCGAACGACATTGATTGGCACGCCTCCCAAGCTTGATGTGGAGGATGAACTTCGCCCACGACTGAGCGTGCTTTCCAAAAAGCTTGGAAGCTATCTTATCGCTTTTGGACATTCGGCGTTTGACGATCGAACAAGTGAGATGGTTACGGTTGAGTCAGATGATAACTATGAACCCTACATCACAAGTATCGACCGAAAGCTCCATCGCAAAGTCAGATCGCTTGGCTCTGCAAGTGATCATCCACGACTTGTCGCTGCATACGCACTCGCGCTCGCAGAAACGGCACTCGTCCCTGATTTTCACGGCAACCACCCGGGATTTGTAGTCCTCGACGAGCCACTGCAACAGAACCCGGATGCGAAACACCGCGCGGGTTTTGTCGATGCGCTAGAGCGGTTGCGCGGTCGTCCGAGTTGTCAGGTCGTCATTTTTACTCACCTAACAAGCGACGAGGTTGCAAGACTGAAAGAAGCCCGAGTCCCTATCTACGAACCAAGTGGAAAACACCTACTTGTGCTGGAAAAAGATGCACGGAGGACGACCTAACAATGACGCCGCAAGGGACGCCTAGTCGCGATCGTGAACCGGATCCTGTGCCACTGGTAGTCGAGTTAGGAGGAGGTTGGGATGGTCGTAGCTTACGATAAGACTAAGAGCCTAGAACTTCTCCGGCAAGGCGCCCAGAGCAGTAGTGCGGCCTTTCGCGAGGGACAGGAAGCCGCGATTCAATCTGTTGTCGAGAATCGAGGGAGACTTCTGGTCGTTCAGAAAACCGGATGGGGAAAGAGTTTCGTCTATTTCATCGCGACGAAGTTACTTCGAGACGCTGGCTTAGGTCCCGCCCTTCTAATTTCTCCTTTGCTCGCTCTAATGAGGAACCAGCTAGCGGCGGCGGCCAAGATGGGTGTCCAGGCAGCAACCATCAATTCTGACAATATGGATGATTGGCCTAAGATTGAACGCAATATCCAAAAGGGAATTGTCGACATCTTGCTGATCTCTCCTGAAAGACTTGCAAATGACAGATTCAATTCGGAAGTCCTCAGCGCTATCTCTTCCAAAATCTCGATGCTTGTCGTCGACGAGGCTCACTGTATTTCCGACTGGGGCCATGACTTCCGCCCTCACTATCGCTTGTTGGAACGCATTATCAAGAAATTGCCGAAGAACCTGAGGCTCCTTGCCACTACTGCCACTGCGAATAATAGGGTGCTTAGTGACCTCTCGGCTGTCCTGGGTCCAGGTCTCAGTATTGAGCGTGGGACGCTTGCTCGGCCTTCTCTGAGATTGCAAACGATTAGGCTTCCAGACGACGTCGAACGACTTGCGTGGCTTGCTGAGCGGCTGCCGAAACTGACGGGGAGCGGAATCATTTATACGTTGACCATAGCCTCCGCAAAGCAAGTGGCAGCCTGGCTCAAGTCCCAGGGCTTAACAGTTGAGGTCTACTCGAGCCAAAGCGAGAACCGCGAGGTCCTGGAAGAACTTCTGCTTGAGAACAAGGTCAAAGCGCTCGTAGCTACGACAGCTCTTGGCATGGGTTACGACAAACCAGACCTCGCTTTCGTTATTCACTATCAAAAGCCAGGTTCGGTAGTTGCCTACTACCAGCAGGTCGGTCGTGCAGGGAGAGGTCTGCCGGCAGCCTATGGGGTGCTTCTTTACGGTGAGGAAGAATCCATCAACGATTTCTTCATCGAATCTGCTTTTCCCTCTCGTGAGGAGGTCGAAAGTGTCCTCAATACTTTGGAGCGATCCCCCAGCGCACTCTCTACCGCTGAGATCCTCGCACAACTCAACATCAGCGAGAGTCGACTAAACAAAGCTGTGCAATTGCTTGCACTGGAATCTCCAGCTCCAATCGTAAAACAGGGCAGCTCGTGGCAGCTAACAACTGCTCCACTCAGTAGCTCCTTCTGGACGCGAGCGGAGCGTTTGACGGCGCTTCGTCGAGCCGAGCAAACACAGATGCAGCAGTACGCGGCGCTCGCCAGCGGTCATATGGAATTCTTGATTCAGGCGCTCGATGGAAAGGTTGAGGAGATTGAAACGCCTTTGTTGCCCGCTTTGCCAGTTGCGGTGAGCCCCATTCTCGTCCGCAAGGCTTCGCAATTTCTGCAGCAAGGTGATGTTCCGATCCTTCCACGCAAGAAGTGGCCTTTTGGAGGCATGCCCCTCTATGGTCTCAAAAGCCTTTCCAGGATTTCTGGCCAAGCAGAGGAAGGGCGGGCCTTGTGTCTTTGGGGCGCCGCAGGTTGGAGCAGACTTGTCCGGAAAGGAATGTACGAGGACCGTCATCTTGATGATAAGTTGGTGGCGGCTTGCATTGCGATGATCAAACGATGGGGGCCAGCACCTCCACCAACGTGGTTGACGTGTATGCCATCTACTCGCAACGCCACCGTTGTCACGGATTTTGCCCGAAGGCTTGCAAGTGCATTGGGTCTTCCGTTTTTTGCAGTTCTTACTAAGACTGAGAGGCGTCCCGAGCAAAAAACCATGTCGAATGGTGTTCAACAAGCGCGCAATGTTGATGGCTCGATGGCGATCTTGCCTGGAGCAACGATCCCGGCTGAATCGGTATTCTTGTTCGACGATCTCGTCCATTCGAGGTGGACATTGACAGTGGCAGCTTGGCTCCTTCAGGGCAACGGTTCGGGCCCAGTCTACCCAATTGCTTTAGCATTCGCCCCGACTGGAACCGATTCATGAGCCACACGCTGTCACCGAACACCCAAGCCATCTTGCTTTTGACGGCCCCTCTCCTTCTCCGGCCTGGGTTAAAGTCTCCTGATACTCTAAAGACCAAGGAGTACCATCTCCTGGCAAAAGCACTTTATGAGAACCGGAGTCAACCCTCTGACCTCCTAGAATACGGGCCGAAAGCAATTCCGGCGGATCTCACGAGTCAAATCACCGGAGACCGAATTCAACGATTGCTAGAGCGGGGCTTCTTGTTAGGCCAAGTACTGGAACGTTGGGAGGCCAGATCAATCTGGGTTCTTAGCCGAGCAGACGAAGCCTATCCGAAGCGCCTGAAGCTGCGCATGAAAGAACGGGCTCCGCCGCTCCTGTATGGTTGTGGCTCCCCAGATATCTTGCATACTGGGGGACTTGCTCTGGTAGGTCCGCGCAACGCTGAAGACGAACTGATAAAATACGCGGAAGGGGTGGGCGCTTTAGTCGCTCGAGCTGGACGAACTATCGTTTCGGGTGGGGCTCGCGGCGTCGATGTTGCGGGGATGTGGGCGGCGATCAAGAGCGGTGGTAAGGCTGTTGGAGTATTGGCCGAACAATTGGAGCGGGCCTCTGTAAACCGCGAGAACCGGAATCAATTGATGGATGGACGCCTGGTACTCGTATCAGACCAAGATCCAAACGCCACTTTCAACGCTGGTCGCGCGATGGGCCGCAACAAGCTGATTTATGCGTTCGCGGATACGTCGCTTGTGGTCAACGCCGAAGTTGAGAAAGGTGGAACCTGGTCTGGAGCGGCGGAACAACTTCGTTATTTGCGCTACTCTACGGTTTATGTCAGATCGACTGGGGCTCCCTCAAACGGTCTAGATGCTCTCCGCGCACTGGGAGCGATTGACTGGCCTAATCCACGGGAGCCATCAGCAATAGAATCCGTCTTTGAGAAGGCGTCGAGCGGTCTCCAAAAATCGGACGAGGCCGGTCGATTGCACTCGGCGCAACTCTCGCTGCTTCGGCCCGCGAAGGAGATGGCATCCACCGAAGAAGCGTGTGGCCAGCACTGCGATACTGGCCATGCGAAGTCCATCTCTGCTCTCAAAGATGCGGAAGCCGCGGGAGACAACCATCCTCCCGTCTTGGAAGACTTTAGTGGTTTCAAAAACCAGCCAGCAGAAATTCTCTTCTCAAAAGTACGAGAGTTGGCAATGACGATTCTACGGAGTCCACGAAGCGAAACAGAGTTCGCTCAAATATTAGGAGTTCTGGGAGATCAAGCTATGGATTGGCTGACAAAGTTGTCGATTGAAGGTGTTCTCGAACAAAACGCTGGACGGTGGCATGTCAGAAACGACCAGAAACACGAGGGTACTGACGCGAATCTTCGACATGGCCAAGGTCAAAATCAACCGTGAGGCGAAACAACCGTGGTGATAACAGCGGTAGGATCGTTTACTGAGCCTCTCCGTTCCCCGGTGAGAGCAGCTGTACCTTGAACTGTACCTTCTATTGTTACAAACTGGGTCGAACCGCAACGAACCGCAACCACGAACCTGAATGTTTTTCAGTAGATAGTTGAATCATGGGATCCCCTGAGCACCTTCCCAAGGTTGAAGTCGCGGGTTCGAGTCCCGTGTCCCGCTCTTAGAAATCAAGCACTTACGGGGATAGTGGGGTTCCAACCGAACCCGATCCCCACTTTTTCATCGCTCTCACCGCCTTTCCTCGTTCTCGAATCAACGCCACGTCACGCTCCGGCGACCGCTGGGCTCGACGTTTCGGCTTCGGCGCTCTCGTCCACCGACTTCACGTCGCTGGGTGCCGAATCATCCCCACTTTGATCCCCACTTTCATCCCCACCGGGAACGAGCGTGAGGTGGCCGAACGCCTTCTGGGCCGCACCTTGCTTCTCGTCCAAGCCAACGGGTCCGTAGTGACGATGCATCTCATCGGAGGGCCGAAATCGACAGGAACTCTCGCTCGGGTTGATGCGTCTCGGCTTGCGGAGCGTGGCCGTACGCTGCTCCGGGTCCGTCCGCGGCACGAGCGGTTCCTTATTGCGCCTGAATGTATTCCGACAGCCCCAGGCCCAGTTGGCTGGATCTCATCAGGGCCGCCCGTCGGACATCGTCGGGCAGGCGGATTTGAACTTTCTGCATGTCTTGTCCTCCGAGTCGCTCTCGTGCGACTCAAACCACTCTACCCACCCAAAGGACAAGTCATGCAGGGACGATGAGGATCTCCTGTCCGGCTGCCGGGCGATCAGACGGGCTCGGTCACTTCGGCACCTGGGTCGTCGCCCATGCAAGCGACCGTGGGCTGGCCCGTTCGGCCTCCCGAAGCTCCCGAGCCAGAGCCTCCCTCAGATCGCTTGCGGCCCAAGCCAGCAGGACGAGTTCGTCGGCGTCGTGGCGGGCCTCCCGCAGAGTTCTCAAAACCTCGGCGGCCAACCACCAAAACCTCATGGCTCGGGGCTCTGCCATGCCCTCGGAGGGCGGCGGCAAGGGAGTGAGGACGGGCTCGTCCGGGTCCTCGCGGTGCTTGAGGATGAGGGTGTCGTCGAGGAGATGGGTGTCGTCGAGGAGATGGGTGTCGTTGAGCATCTTGATCTGGTGCCTCGATAGACACTCAACCAAGTTTTCGGCGGAGGGCTGGGGGCTGTTTTGGGGTAGTGGGTACGTGAAGACACGACGAACCCGCATCGAACACGTCCCAGGCCAAGGCTGGGCCGTCTACGACCCCTGCGGGGAGCTTGTCGGCGTCTACCAGACCAAGGCGAGGGCGAGGAAGGCTGCCGAGGCTGCGGCGGGTGATCAACGAGGGCGAGGAGGAGACGACGGCGGACGACGGGTCGTCGGCGGGGTGGCCGCTTGGTGAGCCATTTCCGGAGTAGGCTCATCCCACCTGACTGGCGCTTGTCATCTTTTTCCTGGGGCGACCTCGCTTCGCAGCCAACGGCTTCGGATCTCGAATGAGCACCTCTGCGGGAATGTCGAGCTTCGCGCTCAAGGCGCGGATCATCCGGAGGGTCAGGCTTCGCTTGCGGCTGAGAATCTCCGATGCCCTCGCCTTGCTCCCCACGATCTCGGCAAGCGCACTCTGCGGAAGTCCATTCTGCTCCATCCTGAACTTGATCGCCTCGACGGGATCCGGTGGACCGATGGGGTGGCGTTCACGCTCGTAGGCGTCCACGAGCGTGCCGAGAACATCCAAGGCGTCGGCCTCGGGCGTTCCGGGTTCCGAATTCCAGAGACGCTCGATCTCTTGCAGCGCCCGAGCGTGGTCGTCATCGTTCCGAATGGGATGAATTTCGAGAGTCATATGGTCTCCACGTCGATGTCGTCATAGTCCCCGTGCGTCCCGATGAACCGAACGAACACGAGGCCCGCCTCGTGCTTGATCGCGACGACCAGCCGGTATTTGTTGCCGCCGATGTTGAAGACGACTCGGTCGCTCCCAACGATGCTGGCAGAACCGTAGCGAGCCTTGATGTCGGCGGGCTTCGTCCACGTCGCTTTTTCGGCCTCCGAGTGCCACGCCTTCAGCGGTTGTTCCGCGTCCGGGTGCGCTTCCCAGAAGTCGCGAAGCGTCTTGCGAGACATCACTCGCATCCGGCCCGAGCGTAGCACAGTTCCCAAAATGGGAACAACATCTTTGGAAGGCTCGAAATTGCTTTGACCTCAAACGTCGTCCCCACTCTTTTCCCCACTTTTTCGCAACGAACTGAGACGGCAGGCAACGCCACGAAACGATAAGTGTTGGAAAAAGCAAGATTTCTAGGCGGGCTGTTTGGGCTTCGCAACTTTCCCAAGGTTGAAGTCGCGGGTTCGAATCCCGTGTCCCGCTCTCTCTTTCCACCCAGATGACCGGCCACTTAGAGACGAGCCCACGCTTGGCTCACGTTCTCCCACATCGCCGCGTAGACCAACGTGTAGACCACGCGCCGTATCCGACAGGTCTCGGAACACGCCCGCCATCTTCTCGGTCGCGTCGTGAGCGTGCCCTTCGAGAGGTGGCTGTATCGCTCGGTCAGCGACGACGTGCTGTGCCCGAGCAGCTTCTGGACCGTGAGCAGCGGGACGCCTTGGTTGACGAGGTGCGAGGCGAAGCTGTGGCGACAGTCGTGGAGCCGCGCGTTCGGGATGCCCGCGCGATTGCAGACGCACCTCCACGCGAGGCTCGCCCAGTTCCTCGTGAGTGTCCGTCGAGCCTCGGACCCGGCTGATGGTCTCGATGACCGCGCGCATTGAGTTCGCGAGACCCGCGAGCTGCGCCATGCGGTGAACGTCCACCTCGCCGCCTGTGCTCGTGATGGAGAGCGCGTTGTCGAGTTGCTCGAAGCGGCGCTCCAGCCGTGCCAGCAGCACCCAAGCGACCTCGAACTCACCCGCTTCGAGCGTCGCCGAAGGCGCCAGCGGCCCGCCCTGTTCGGCGTCGACATCGCGCTTCAGATGCCGCTGGAGGTGCCGGGAAAGGGGGCGCGCGCTCGGCGTTCGTTCACCGAGGAGGTCGAGCCTTCGCTTCGCAAGGCTCCGAAGCGCACGCGAGCCGAGGCCCTGACGCACATGCAGTTCGTGAATTTCGCCCCCGAGGTCGGCGTGGGTCACGATGACGGCACACCAACCGCACCGCGCCATGTTGCGCCACCCTCGGAGACCGGGATGCGCCACCTGAAGGCTGCGACGCGGTCGTTGATGACGCGGATTCGTCTCGGGTTCGCGGGACTCACCGTCCGCACGTCCTACGGGGAGAAGAACGACGCGTGGTCGCTCGGAGGGAAGTGGCTCGGAGCCTTCGACTTGTGCGAGCTGTATGCGCGAGCGTAGCACGCGCGGGCGCGCGGACGGAATATGTCACGGTCGACCCGTTCCGTTCCGCTCCTTCAACCTCGGCAGACAGGGCCGGGTTGGTGGTGCCCCAACAGACTTATCGAGGCGGCATTCAGTCGGGGGGGACGGCGGTTCCGCAGGTGATCCCAACTCACCCGGCTGCGCGCAGGAGTCGAGCCACCGTGGTTGCGTGCCAGCGGCTTCCGCGGGCTCGGTGGCCTTGGGCGTTGAGCCGCTCGGTGACGGCTCGAATCGAGTGGCCCGCGGCGCGCAGTGTTCGAAGCTCGACGAGCACGACCTGCTCGGCTTCGTCGGCAACCAGGTGTACTCGGTCGTCACTTAGTTTGAACCCAAACGGTACGCCACCCACGCGCTCGCCGCGGCTCTTCTTCACAGCAAGCGCGCCGCGCGTCCGGCCACGAATGACGCCGCGCTCGTAGGCCGAGAACACATCGAGGATCGTGCGCATCAACGCCGACTTCTGGCCCGTCTCCATCGCTCGCGCCGTCTGCGGAAAGTACGCGCGCCCCGTGCTTCTCGACGATGCGCTCGACCGTGCCCGCGATGACCACGTCTCGCGCGAGCCGGTCTCGCTTGGCGACGGGCAGCACGGTGGCCCGGTGTAGTCGAAGCTCTTCGAGCGCGGCCAGCAAACCGGGCCGCCGGTCGAGCTGAGGGCCGCCGGAGACACCAATGTCTTCGTGTACGGCCACGAGCCGAGCGCCCCGAGCAGCACACCACCGATCGAGCGCAGCCCGCTGGGCCTCTGGCCCGAGCGCCTGCTCGTCCGTCGAGACGCGGACGTAACCCACGACCTCCACAATGTCGCTCTCGGTTGCTCGCACCTTGGTCCGCCGCATCCCCGTCGTATTTTGCACGCGTTATGCCAGCATTCACCGGGTGGCTCATGCACGTCGCACTTGACCGGCACCTTAGAGGTGCCACATGTTTGCGACATCCGTGGAGAAGCGGAAGCCGACTTATGACCTCGACACGATCAAGGCCGTGTTCTCGACCGCGGAGAAGTTGCGCATGACGAGGACTGCGGCGGACTGCGCCTTCGCGCTCGGGCTGCGCCTCAGCGACGTCGTCGACGTCATCCAGAGCATGACACGCGCCCACTTCAAGAAGTCGATGACGAGCATCGCGAACCACCGCGTCTGGCAGGACGTCTACAACATCCCGCGCGGCGAGCTGCTGCTCTACGTGAAGTTCACCATCGACGACGACGGACACCTGCTCATTTCGTTCAAGGAGGCCACCCGATGAGGACAAAAACGAAGAAGAGCGCGGCCACCGAAACGCGCACGTGCGAGTGCGGAGGCACCACGCGATACGAGAAGCGGCCGGACACGATCGAGTACAAGGGCCAGGTGCGCGAGGTCGAGACCGCGGCGTGGTGGTGCGGTGACTGCGGCGAGGCGACCCTCGACGGGCAGGCGCTCGCAGCCCGCGAGCAGGCCTTCTTCGAGCTGCGTGCCGAGGTCGAGGACGTGCTGAGCCCCGCCGAGGTCACCGAGATCCGCAAGCGCCTCGGCATCTCGCAGCGTCGCGCGGGCGAGGTGCTCGGGGGCGGCCCGCGCGCTTTCCAGAAGTACGAGAAGGGAACGGCGTCGGTGAGCGCGCCGATGAGCAACCTGCTTCGACTTCTCGCCAAGGACCCACGTCGCCTCAAGGAGCTTGAGCGTCGCCGTGCTCGCGTGACACAGACTCACGATGTCTGAGTTGTCACTGAGCACACGCTCAACTCATAGGGCCCTGTGAGCGTTCCGGGGCGATGGCGCTCCCACCGATGAAATCGCGGTCCAAGTATCGTTCACTGGGTTGTAGCGTCCGCCGTCTCCAAAGTATGTCGTCGTGTCGCGACCGCCCCAGACTATCATCTCCTGTCCAAACCGCCGAATGCATGTACCTGGGTGCGGGTGCACCGAGTGTGCTGAGCGGGACCCGGGTTGCGGTCGAAGGGTTGTATCGCGCGCCCGTATCGGTTGGGAAGCCGCCTGCCGCGCCGCCCCCCCAGACAATCATTTGGGTGCAGCGAGGCCTGGATCTGAGTGCGTTGCGGGGAAGTTGTTCGCAAAAAGAATAGATAGAACACGGACTTGCTGCGATCGA